>NZ_JBVIFM010000035.1:0-77697 GCF_055571335.1 Kitasatospora sp. NPDC030952 | reverse complement strand
CGTGGTGACCGTCCGCAGGGTGGCGGCTTCAACCGCGACCGCGACGACCGCGGTGGCTACCGTGGCGGCGACCGCCCCCAGGGTGGCGGCTTCCGTCGCGACGACCGCCCCTCCGGCGGCGGTTTCAACCGTGACCGCGATGACCGTGGTGACGACCGTGGCGGCTTCCGCCGTGACGACCGCCCCCAGGGCGGTGGCTTCAACCGTGACCGTGGTGACCGTCCGCAGGGTGGCGGCTTCAACCGCGACCGCGACGACCGCGGCGGCTTCCGTGGCGGCGACCGCCCCCAGGGTGGCGGCTTCCGTCGCGACGACCGCCCGAGTGGCTTCCGTCGCGATGACCGTGATGACCGTCCGCGTCGTGACGACCGTGGTGGCGACCGTCCGTCGTACCGCGACCGCGACGACCGTGGCGGCGACCGCGGTGGCTACCGTGGCGGTGACCGTCCGCAGGGCGGCGGCTTCAACCGCGACCGCGACGACCGCGGCGGCTTCCGTCGCGACGACCGCCCGTCCGGCGGCTTCAACCGCGACCGCGGCGACCGTGGTGGCGACCGTGGCGGCTTCCGCCGTGACGACCGCCCCCAGGGCGGCGGCTTCCGTCGCGATGACCGTCGGGACGACCGCGGTGGCGACCGGGGCCGTCAGGACTACGACGACCGTCGCGGCAACTTCGAGCCCGTCAGGCGCCTGCCGATCCCGGAGGACGTCACCGGCTTCGAGCTGGACGCGGACGTGCGCCAGGAGCTCAAGAGCCTGCCCAAGACCCTCGCGGACGACGTCGCCCGCAACCTGGTGATGGTGGCCCGCCTGCTCGACGGCGAGCCGGAGGAGGCCTACCAGTACTCGCGCGTCGCGCTGCGGCTGGCGTCCCGCGTGCCCGCCGTCCGTGAGGCGGCCGGCTTCGCCTCGTACATGACCCAGCGGTACTCCGAGGCGCTGACCGAGTTCCGCGCCGCCCGTCGGATGACCGGTCGTGCCGACCTGTGGCCCGTGATGGCCGACTGCGAGCGCGGTCTGGGCCGTCCGGAGCGGGCGCTGGCGATGGCCGGCGAGCCCGAGGTGAAGCAGCTGGACAAGGCCGGCCAGGTGGAGATGCGCCTGGTGGCGGCCGGTGCCCGCAGCGACATGGAGCAGTTCGACGCGGCCGTCGTCACCCTGCAGAGCCCGGAGCTGGCCTCCAGCGCGGTGCACCCGTGGACCGCGCGTCTGCGGTACGCCTATGCCGAGGCGCTGATCGCGGCCGGCCGTGCCGACGAGGCCCGTGAGTGGTTCGCGAAGGCCGCCGAGGCCGACACCGACGGTACGACCAACGCCTCGGAGCGCCTGGCCGAGATCGACGGCGTCGAGTTCACCGACGCGCTCGACCCGGAGCTGGCCGAGGACGAGGCCGACCAGGCCGACGCCCCGGTGAAGAAGCGCACCGGCGACGTCGCCGACGACCGCGTGATCTTCGAGGACGAAGAGGACGTCGAGGAGTTCTACGACGAGGACGACCTCGAGATCGACGAGGAGTTCGACGGCGTGGTGCCCGAGCGTGCCGAGGACGCCGAGGCGGACAAGGCCGAGCAGGCCGAGGCCAAGGGCGACGCCCGGAGCTGAACGTCCTGAAACACCGTGAGGCCCTGCCGTTCCCTTCGGGGATCGGCAGGGCCTCACGGCGTTCGGGCTCCGGTCGCCGCGGCGGACCGCTCCGGCGGCGGGCTAACCGAGCGGCAGGCTGCGGAGCACCAGACCGGTGGCCGGCTTCGGCCCGAACGAGGTGGACTTGCGCGGCATGGTGACGCCCTGTTCGGCCAGCCGCCGCACCACGCTCTCCCGGACCGGGTGCAGCAGCACGGCGGTGCCCCCGGTGCGGGCGGCTTCGCGCTCGGCGGCCGCGGCGGTGTGCAGGTAGCCGATGTCGTCGGGACCGTCCGGGACGTGCCAGGTCGCGTCGAGCAGGGTGGCGTGCAGCACGGTGGCGTCCAGGCGGCGCCACTCCTCGGGCCGGTCGTGCGGCACGGTCGCGTCGAGCAGGGCCTCCTCGGGCTCGCCGAGCAGCCAGAAGACGCCGTCGCCGCCGGTGAGGACGAAGCCGTTGCCGCCGTGCCGCTTCTGCTCGGCGAGGGCCTGGAGGGCGGCGGCCAGCGGGCCGGGGACCTCTTTGACCTTCCACTGGTCGCCGAGCTGCTCCAGCGCCTCGGCCACCGGCAGGCGGTACAGCACGCGGTGGATGGCGCGGACCCGCAGCGGGTAGCGGGCGGTGTCGACCAGCAGCACCATGCCGCGGTCCCACGGACTGCGCGGCAGGTGGCGGTGCTCGCGCTGGAGCCGCAGGTACATCTCCCAGCGGTGGTGGCCGTCGGCGATCAGCGCCCGGCAGGTCGCCAGGTCGCGGCCGATCGCGGCGAGGTCGGTGGGGTCGGTGACAGCCCACAGGCGGTGGTGGGTGCCGTCGCTGGTGGCGGTGGAGAGCAGCGGCTCGCCCTCGACGGTCCGCTCGATGACGTCCGAGGCGTCGCCGTGGCCGCGGTAGGTGAGCAGCAGCGGTTCGAGGTTGGCCCGGGTGGTGCGCATCAGCCCGACCCGGTCGGCGACCGGCCGGGGCATCACGTCCTCGTGGGGGAGGACGACGCCGGCCTCGGGGCCGCTCACCGCGAGGGCGCCGATCAGTCCGCGCTGGAGCAGCTCGGGGGTGTCGCCGTCGCCGGGCACCCGCTGCTCGTACACGTAGATCGCCGGCTCCGGGTCGGCGGCGAGGACGCCCTCGCGCTGCCAGCCGGACAGGAGCCGGGCGGCGTGCCGGTACTTGGTGTCGCGGTCGGGGCGGTCGCCGCCGTCCTCGGGCTCGGGCCGGGGCAGGATCAGCCGGACCACGTTGTGCGGATCGGCCGTCTCCAGGTCGAGGCGACGCCCCGGGTCGACGACGTCGTACGGCGGCGACATCACCGAGGCCAGCGCGCCGACCCGGTCCGGGACGTAGCGCAGGCCACGGAAGGGGGACAGGGACAGGCCTGCGGTGGCGACGTGCCCGGGATCGCCGGGGCCGCCCACGGGAGTCTCGACTCCGTCTTCTGCACTGGGTGTGCTCATTCTGGGCATCGTAACCGGGTACGCGTTGTTGAGAGATCGGAATACCCGTGCCGACCTGTGGGGCCGGGTGTGCGACCGAGGGCGAGGTAGGGCATGGAGGACGGGCAGGAGCGGCTGGAGGGCGGCGCGCCGGGGGAGTACGTGCCCACGGGCGGGGTCCCGGCGCAGGGGCGGCCCGGGGAGCCGTCGGGGGACGTCTACGACTGGTTCCGCCGGGGCGCGCAACTGCTGGCCCAGGGGCACCCGGCGGCGGCCGAGCAGCTGCTGGCCCGGGCGGCGGAGGCCGAGCCGCACTCGCGCAGCATCCGGGAGGCGCTGGCCCGGGCCCAGTTCGACGCCGGTTCGTACGCGGCGGCGCTGGAGAACTTCCGGACCGTGGCCCTGGCCGATCCCTCGGACGACTACGCTCAGTTCGGGTGGGGTGTCGCGGCGGCCCGGCTGGGCGACTTCGAGACCTCCGCCGAGCACCTGGCGCTGGCCGTGGCCATGCGGCCGGAGGCCGACCACTACCGGGCGGCGCTGCGGCAGACCCGGGCGACGCTGGCGGCCCGCGCCGGGGCGTTCGGCCCGCTGCTGCCGGGTGTTCCGGCCAACCGGAAGCACGCGAGCGGAGAGCCGGGGGCGGGTCCTCCCCGGCAGCCCGGGGGAAAGCCCGAGGGCGTCAACGACGACGCCTGAGCGGGCGGGCAGTGACGAGCAGACGAACCGCAGTGAATGAGGTAGCGCAGGCATGACCGAGACGGCCACTCCCGCACGACGCACCACCCCCGGCGGCAGCGACCGCCCGCTGACCGAGGCGTACGACACGGCGCTGCTGGACCTGGACGGCGTGGTCTACGCCGGTCCGCACGCGATCGAGCACGCCGTGGACTCCTTGGCGGCCGCCCGTACGGCCGGGATGCGGCTCGCTTACGTCACCAACAACGCCTCCCGCCCGCCCCGGGTGGTCGCCGAGCACCTGACCGAGCTGGGTGTGCCGGCCGAGCCCGCGGACGTGATCAACTCGGCCCAGGCGGCCGCCCGGGTGGTCGCCGAGAAGGTGCCGGCCGGTGCGAAGGTACTGGTCGTGGGCGGGCTGGGGCTGGAGGAGGCGCTGGCCGAGCGCGGGCTGGTCGCGGTCCGCTCGCTGGAGGATGAGCCGCTCGCGGTGGTGCAGGGCTTCGACCCGTCGGTCGGCTGGGCGCAGCTGGCGGAGGCCTCGTACGCGGTGCGCGGCGGGCTGCCGTGGGTCGCCTCCAACACCGACATGACGGTGCCGACGGCGCGTGGCATCGCGCCCGGCAACGGGACGCTGGTGGCGGCGGTGCGGGCGGCGTCCGGGGTGGAGCCGGAGGTGGCGGGCAAGCCGCTGCCGCCGATGCACCGGGAGACCGTGCTGCGGACCGGCGCTCGGCGCCCGCTGGTGGTCGGGGACCGGCTGGACACCGACATCGAGGGCGCGTTCAACGGCGGGGTGGACAGCCTGCTGGTGTTCACCGGGGTGACCACCCCGGCGCAGCTGCTGGCGGCCCCGGTCGAGCACCGGCCGACGTACCTGGCGGCCGACCTGCGGGCCCTGCTGGTCCCGCAGCCGGCGGTGACGGCGGCGGACGGCGGCTTCGTCTGCGGCGGCTGGACCGCCACGGTGTCGGACGGCGTGCTGGGGCTGGCCGGTGCCGGGGACCGCTGGGACGGGCTGCGGGCGCTGTGCGCGGCGGCGTGGACGGCCCTGGACGCGGACGGCGGGTCGGTGGACGGGCGGAAGGCGCTGGCCGAGCTCGGCTTCTGAGGGCTGTCTGAGACGGAGGTCCGAGACGAAGGTCCGAGACGGAGGTCCGAGACGCTCGTCGGTCGCCCGGTGGCCATGTCCGATGCACCCGTCTGAGACGCATGTCTGAGACGGGCGTCTGGATCAGGCGTCTGGCGCGGACGTCCGTACCGACGTCGGCCCAGGGCGTCAGGGCGTCAGAGCAGGGTGCGCAGCCGCAGGAGGTCGCGGAAGCCGGCCTCCAGCTTCACCCGGCCGCTCGCCCAGGCGGAGGCGAACTTGAGGTCGCCGCCGACCAGGGCGAGCAGGTCGTCGCTGGCCATGGTGAGCCGGATCGCGGCCTGCTCGGTGGGCGCGCCGGGCGTGGCGACGAGGTCCTGGATCCGGCCGTCGCGCAGCTGCCCGGTGAAGGTCAGACCGAGGTCGGTGATCCGGCAGCTGAGCGAGCGGTCGAGGGCGGCTGCCTTGCGGACGTCGCCGGTGGAGTTCGCCATGTTCCGGCTCAGCTGCTCCAGTGCCTCCCGGCACTCCTCGGCGTTCGCCATGGCGCTCGCTCCATCCCCGGGTCACTACGGTGCGGACTGCCGGCCCACGGTACCTCAGGAGGGTTTTGGCGGTAGCGTCGTCAGTGGGGTGCCCGGAATCGCCTGGGTGCCGAGGGCGACGGAGCGAGACGCGCGTAGGCGCGGAGGAGGCACCCGGATGCTGCCGAGGACGGTGCGGGGAGCGGTGGCGGCCGCCGCCGTGGTGGTGGAGGAGGTCGGCAAGCGGGTCGTCGACACGGCTGCCGCGGTCCTGGAGAAGACCGGCGTCGACGTGGCCGAGGTCGAGCGCAAGCTGGGCGGGCAGTTCCCGCCGTCGGCGAAGACGCTGCAGACCCTGGCGGAGGAGGCCGTCACGGCCGGGCGGGCCGGGGTGGACCTGGCCGTCGGGGTGGCGCGGGGCGAGGTCGAGAAGGTCTTCGAGAAGGTCGGTGACCAGGTGACCAAGGTCGGTGTGGTGCTGGCCTACCTGGAGAGCAAGCTGCGCGAGGTCGAGGAGGAGCCGGCCGAGGCGGCGCCCGGAGCGGACCCCTACGCGGCCGGGTACCCGGCGGAGGAGCCGGTGCCGGCGCCCCGGGCGGACGACCTGTTCGGGCGCGGCTGGGAGTTCGAGGACGAGCGGGTGGCGGCGGAGCCGATAGTGGCCGAACGGGTCGAGGTGGACGAGCCGGTCGAGGTCGATCCCCCGGTGACCCCGGTGGCCCCGGTGCCGCCCGCGGCGGTGGCCGAGCAGGCCGTGAACGGGACGGCGGCGAAGAAGGCCCCGGCGAAGAAGACCGCGGCGAAGAAGACCACCGCCGAGCAGGCCGCCACCAGGAAGGCGGCCGCCAAGAAGACCACCGTCGCCAAGAAGGCGACCGTCCGGAAGACCGCGCAGCGGAAGCAGGACACCCCCGAGCCCAAGGCGGCCGCCAAGCGCACGGCGACGAAGAAGACCACCGTCCGCAAGGCCACCAGCGCGAAGGAGCCCGAGAAGCCCGATGTCCGGGACGAGTGAGACCAGCGCGCCCGCAGACGCGGCGGAGGGCGATTTCGAGCCGGTCGCACCGGTCGCACCGGTCGCACCGGTCGCGCAAGTCGGCGTGGTCGAGCCGCTCGGTGTCGAGCTGCTGCCCACCGGGCACCCCGGGGTGGACGCCGGGCTGGCCCGGCTGGAGGCTTTGGACGGGGTCCCGGCCGAGGCGCACGTCGCGGTGTACGAAGATGTTCACCAGCGGCTCGCCGACACGCTGGCCGCGCTCGACCAGGAATGATCCGCAGGACCCGTAGGAGCTGAAGTAGCAGTGGCAGTGGCACGACGCCGACTCGACGCGGAGCTGGTCCGCCGCAAGCTGGCCCGTTCGCGTGAGCACGCGTCCGAGCTGATCGCGGCCGGCCGGGTGACCGTCGGTGGCACCACCGCGACCAAGCCGGCCACCCAGGTGGAGACCTCGGCGGCGGTCGTGGTGGCAAAGGACGACAACGACCCCGACTACGTCTCGCGCGGCGGGCACAAGCTCGCCGGGGCGTTCGCGGCCTTCGTGCCGCAGGGCCTGGTGGTCGAGGGCCGCCGGGCGCTGGACGCGGGCGCCTCCACCGGCGGGTTCACCGACGTGCTGCTGCGGGCCGGGGCCGCCCACGTGCTGGCGGTGGACGTCGGCTACGGGCAGCTCGCCTGGTCGCTGCAGAGCGACGAGCGGGTCACGGTGATGGACCGCACCAACGTCCGCGAGCTGACCCTGGAGGCGATCGGCGGCACCCCCGTCGATCTGGTGGTCGGCGACCTGTCGTTCATCTCGCTGGGCCTGGTGCTGCCGGCGCTGGCCGCCTGCGCCGCCGCGGACGCGGACCTGGTGCTGATGGTCAAGCCGCAGTTCGAGATCGGCAAGGAGCGTCTGGGCAGTGGCGGGGTGGTGCGCAGCCCGCAGCTGCGTGCCGAGATGGTGCGCCAGGTGGCCGGGCAGGCGTGGGAGCTCGGGCTGGGCGTGCGGGCCGTCACCGCGAGCCCGCTGCCGGGGCCGTCCGGGAACGTCGAGTACTTCCTCTGGATGCGCCGGGACGCCCCGCAGCTGGACCCCGCGGACGCGGACCGGGCCGTGGCGGAAGGGCCCCGATAGGGTGCTCTGCGAGCGTCCGGCCCGCCATGCTGGATGGCGGGGCCGCACCGGGCCGAGGACGACCCGGCAGGCGTAGGGAGAGGGCAGCGGCATGAGCGATGAAGAACGCACGGTCTTCCTGATCGCGCACACCGGCCGGGAGGCGGCGCTGCGCAGCGTCGAGAGCTTGGTGCACGGGCTGCTGAAGGCGGGGCTCCGGATCAGGTTGCTGGAGGCCGAGGCGGTGGACCTCGACCTGCCGGGCGGGGTCGAGAAGGTGGCCGAGGGGCCGGGCGCGGCGGACGGCTGCGAGCTGATCCTGGTCGCCGGCGGCGACGGGACCTTGCTGCGCGGCGCGGAGCTGGCGCGCTCGCACGGGCTGCCGATGCTGGGGATCAACCTGGGTCGGGTCGGCTTCCTGGCCGAGGCCGAGCGGGACGACCTCGCGGTGGTGGTCGAGCGGGTGGTGGACGCCGACTACGAGGTCGAGGAGCGGATGACGATCGACGTCATCGTCCGGACCAACGGCGACGTGGTGCACCAGGACTGGGCGTTGAACGAGGCCTCGATCGAGAAGGCGTCCCGGGAGCGGATGCTGGAGGTGGTGACCGAGGTGGACGGCCGTCCGGTCTCCAACTTCGGTTGCGACGGGGTGGTCTGCGCGACGCCGACCGGTTCGACGGCGTACGCGTTCTCCGGCGGCGGGCCGGTGGTGTGGCCGGAGGTGGAGGCGCTGCTGATGGTGCCGATCTCCGCGCACGCGCTGTTCGCCCGGCCGCTGGTGACCTCCCCGGACTCGGTGCTGGCCGTCGAGGTGCAGCCCAAGACCCCGCACGGGGTGCTCTGGTGCGACGGTCGGCGTTCGGTCGAACTGCCCGCCGGCGCACGGGTGGAGGTGCGCCGGGGGCAGACGCCGGTGCGGCTGGCCCGGCTGCACCGGGCGCCGTTCACCGACCGGCTGGTGGCCAAGTTCGCGCTCCCGGTGACGGGTTGGCGCGGCCGCTCGAACACGCCCTGCTGACGGGCCGTCAACTCACGGCGCCACCCGGACCGCTCAGACCGCCAGCGCCTGGCCTTCGTCGGCCGGGACGAGCCGGCCGCCCGCCGCCGCGCGGGCGGCCACCGCGGCCAGCCGCTCGACGGCGGCCGGGACGGCCGGGGCGGGCACGGTGAGCGGGATCCGGATGTGGTGCTCGAAGGCGCCGTCCGAGCCGAACCGGTTGCCCGCGGCGATCCGGATCCCGGCGTGCTCCCCGGTCTGGGCCAGCGCCGCGCCGGACAGGCCGCCGGTGGACACCCAGAGCGCGAGGCCGCCGGGCGGCAGCGGGAAGCTCCAGTCGGGCAGCCGCTCGGACAGCGCGGCGGCGAAGGCGTGCGCGGTGGCCCGCAGCCGGTCCAGCTGGTGGGCGCGGACCTCGGGCAGCGGTTCGCCCAGCAGTTCGGCGGCGATCAGCTGTTCGAGCACCGGGGTGCCGACGTCGCTGTAGACCCGCTCGGTGGCCAGCCGGCGCACCAGCGCGGGCGCGGCCCGGACCCAGCCGATCCGCAGGCCGCCCCAGAGCAGCTTGCCGGCCGAGCCGACGGTGACCACCTGGGCGGAGCGGTCCAGCGCCGCCATCGGGCGCGGCAGCGGCGCGGACTCCGGCACGCCCCAGCCGAGTTCGGCGGTGGTCTCGTCCACCAGCACGATGCTCCCGGCGGCCCGGGCGGCGGCCAGCAGCCGGCGGCGCTGCTCCTCGTCGATCAGCGCGCCGGTCGGGTTGTGGAAGTCCGGGATGACGTACGAGACCTTGGGGGCGGCCCCGCGCAGCACCCGCTGCCACTCGTCCTGGTCCCACCGCAGCCCGCCCGGCCGGGCTCCGGAGGCGTACGGGACGGGCACCAGGCGCGCCCCGGTGAGGCGCAGCGCCTGCAGGGTGTGGGCGTAGCTGGGCGCCTCGACGGCGACCCGGTCGCCGCGGCCGACCAGCACCCGCTGGACGAGGTGCAGCCCGCCCATCGCGCCGGTGGTGACGAGGATCTGGTCGGGGGTGGTGGGCAGTCCGCGCTCGGTGTAGCGGCGCGCGACGGCCTCGCGCAGCACCGGGACGCCGGTCGGGTAGTGGCCGTGTCCGGAGGCGTAGTGCGGCAGCAGTTCGACGGCGCGGGCGGCGGCCCGGCCGAGCCAGGGCTGGGGGGCGGGCAGGGCGGCGACGCCGAGGTCCAGGATCCGGCCCTGCTCGTCCGGCGGGACGGGGTGCAGGGCGTCGCCGGGCGGCGGGGCGCCCTCGGGCAGGGCGGTCCAGCTGCCGGCGCCGCGCCGGCTGAGCAGGTAGCCGTCGCCGCGCAGGGTCTCGTAGGCGGTGGCGACGGTGGTGCGGCTGAGCTCCAGGGCGGAGGCGAGTTCGCGTTCGGCGGGCAGCCGGGCGCCGACCGGCAGCCGGCCGTCGGTGACCAGCAGCCGGATCTGCCCGGCGAGGGTGCGGTAGGCCGGGCGGCGCGCGGTGGCCGGGTCGGGGAGCCGGGCGGTGGCGAGCAGCCGGGCCAGTGCGGGCGGGGTGACGGTGGTGTGCCAGTCGGCCATGGCCTGATCAGTCCACTTGCTCGGGATTGGCCCTGTCGTGGGCCCTATTGGACTGTTCATGATGGCAGCGCGGCCGCCGAGCCGCCACCACCGGGCCGGACCCGGGGGTGCAGCACCGCCCGCAGGAGCACCGTTGGCCGCCACCACCGCACCCACGCCCCCGTCCACCTCCGCCACCCCGTCCACCTCCGCCACCCCGTCCACCTCCGCCGCCCCGCTTCCGGAGCACATCCCGCTTCCGGAGCCCGCCCGGCTTCCGGAGCCCACCCGCCCGGGCCTCGCCGTCCGGATCCTCGGCGACACCCACGCGCTGGGCCGCCGCTTCCCGCAGCTCGCCGTCGGCCTCGCCCTGTACGGGGTGAGCATGGCGCTGATGCTCCGCTCCGGCCTCGGCCTCGACCCCTGGGACGTCTTCCACCAGGGCCTGCAACGGGTGCTCGGCCTCACCGTGGGCGCCTGGGTGACCATCTGCGGCGCTCTCGTCCTGCTGCTGTGGATCCCGCTGCGCCAGCGCCCGGGGGTGGGCACCGTCGCCAATGTGCTGGTGATCGGCGCGGCGATGGACCTCACCCTGCGGCTGGTCGGCGGGCCGCACGGCCTGCCCGCCCGGGCCGCGCTGATGGCCGCCGCGATCGTGCTCAACGGCCTGGCCTCGGGCCTCTACATCGGCGCCCGTCTCGGCCCCGGTCCGCGCGACGGTCTGATGACCGGACTGCACCGGCGCACCGGGCGCTCGCTGCGGCTGATCCGCACCGGCATCGAGGTCACCGTCCTGGCCGTCGGACTGCTGCTCGGCGGCACCGCCGGGGTCGGCACGGTGCTGTACGCGCTGCTCATCGGCCCGCTGGTGCAGCTCTTCCTGCCGTGGTGCACGGTGCCCACCGCCGCCCAAACCCCCCGGAAGGGATGAACTCGGCGGCACGGAGTTGCCGCGCGCCGTTGCCGCTCGTCGCGCTCCGGGGGCGGAACCTCGTAAGGTCGTCTCCGTGTTGGACGAGATGCGGATACGGGATCTTGGGGTCATCGACGACGCGGTGGTCGAGCTGGCCCCCGGCTTCACCGCCGTGACCGGTGAGACCGGGGCCGGCAAGACCATGGTGGTGACCAGCCTCGGCCTGCTGCTCGGCGGGCGCGCCGACCCCGGCCTGGTGCGCCACGGCGCCGGCCGCGCCGTCGTGGAGGGGCGGCTGGAACTGCCCGCGGGCTCCCCGGCGGCGGCCCGCGCCGTCGAGGCCGGGGCCGAACTGGACGACGGGGCCCTGCTGATCAGCCGGACCGTCTCCGCCGAGGGCCGCTCCCGGGCGTACGTCGGCGGGCGGGCCGTCCCGGTCGGGCTGCTCACCGAGCTCGGCGAGGACCTGATCGCGGTGCACGGCCAGACCGACCAGCAGCGGCTGCTGCGCCCGGCCCGCCAGCGCGGCGCGCTGGACCGCTACGCGGGCGCCACCGTGGCCGAGCCGCTGGCCCGCTACCGGGAGACCTACCGCGCCCTGCGCGAGGTCGCGGCCACCCTGGAGGAGCTGACCACCCGGGCCCGCGAGCGCGCCCAGGAGGCCGACCTGCTGCGCTTCGGCCTGGACGAGATCGCCGCCGCCGAGCCGGTGGCCGGGGAGGACGTCGAACTGGCCGCCGAGGCCGAGCGGCTCGGCCACGCCGACGCGCTGTCCTCCGCGGCGACCCTGGCCCACGCCGCCCTGGCCGGTGACCCGGCCGACCCGGAGGCGCTGGACGCGGGCACCCTGCTCGCCCAGTCCCGGCGCGCCCTGGACGCCGTGCGCCACCACGACGAGCGCCTCGCCGCCCTCGCCGACCGGCTGAACGAGGTCGGCTACCTGCTGGCCGACGTCGCCGGGGACCTGGCCGGCTACGCCGACGACCTGGACGCCGACCCGGTGCGGCTGGCCGCGGTCGAGGACCGCCGGGCCGTCCTGGCCCAACTGCTGCGCAAGTACGGCGGCGAGGAGAACAGCCTCGCCGAGGTGATCGCCTGGGCCGAGGCCGGCTCCGAGCGGCTCGCCGAACTCGACGGCGACGACGAGCGGATCGACCAGCTCGGCGCCCAGGAGACCGAACTGCGGGCCGAGTTGGCCGAACTGGCGGCCGAGGTGTCGGCGGCCCGGCAGGCCGCTGCCGGGCGCTTCGCCGCGGCCGTCTCCGCCGAACTCGCCGAACTCGCCATGCCGCACGCCCGGGTGACCTTCTCGATCACCCGGGTCGACGACCTGGCCGGCATCGAGCTGGACGGGCGGACCGTCGCGTACGGGCCGCACGGCGTGGACGAGGTCGAGGTGCTGCTCGCCCCGCACCCGGGCGCTCAGCCGCGGCCGATCGCCAAGGGCGCCTCGGGCGGTGAGCTGTCCCGGGTGATGCTCGCCGTCGAGGTGGTCTTCGCGGGCGCCGACCCCGTCCCCACCTACCTGTTCGACGAGGTGGACGCGGGCGTCGGCGGCAAGGCCGCGGTGGAGATCGGCCGCCGGCTGGCCAAACTGGCCGAATCCGCCCAGGTCGTGGTGGTCACCCACCTGCCGCAGGTCGCCGCCTTCGCCGACCGGCACCTGGTGGTGGAGAAGACCAACGACGGCACCGTGACCCGTTCCGGGGTCAAGGTGTTGAACGACGAGGAGCGGGTGCGCGAACTCTCCCGGATGCTGGCCGGCCTGGAGGACTCGGAGCTGGGCCGCGCCCACGCCGAGGAGCTGCTGGCCGCCGCCCGGGCCCCCCGCCACCGGTAGTCGGGACCGGCGGCCCTCACCCGTAGGACGGCGACGCGCCCCCCGTGGCGCCGACTGTCCAAGAGGGCCGCCGACCTGGCATGGTGGCGGCTGGACACTGGCTTTCCAGTCCCGAGCGCCGTCCGGCGGGCAATCCTCGCGAAGCGGCGCGCGAACCTGATCGAGTCGGATGCGAGACGACGTGGACCATTCCGCTGCCCGGGCCACCGCGGCCGCCCCGGAACCGGGGCAGCTGCACGTGGTACTCGTCCTGGCCGCCAGCACCGGCGGCATCGGTGCGCATGTGCGTTCCCTGGCCCAGGGCCTGGTCGCGCACGGGGTGACCGTCACGGTCTGCGCACCGGCCGGCACGGACGCGCTGTTCGGTTTCTCCCGCACCGGCGCGCGGTTCCACACCGTCGACATCACCCCCACCGCGGGGGCCCGCAGCGACGCCACCGCGATCGGCGAGCTGCGCCGGGCCTTCACCGGCGCCGACGTGGTGCACGCCCACGGGCTGCGCGCCGGACTGCTGTCCGACCTCGCGCTGCGCACCGCCGGCCGCTTCCCGGGCCTGCGGCCGGAGACCCCGCTGGTGGTCACCTCGCACCACGCGCTGCTGGCCACCGGCATGGAGCGGCGGCTTCAGCGGCTGATGGAGCGCCGGGTGGCGCGCGCCGCCGACCTCGTCCTCGGCGCCTCCTCCGACCTGGTCGCCCGGGCCCGCGAACTGGGCGCCACCGACGCCCGGCTGGGCCCGGTGGCCGCGCCGCCGATGCCCGAGGGCCGGCTCGGCCGGGCCGAGGCCCGGGCCGCGCTGCTCGGCGACGGCCCGGACCGTCCGCTGGTGCTCGCGGTCGGCCGGCTCGTCCCGCAGAAGGCCTTCGGGCTGCTGCTGGACGCCACCGGCGAGCTGTCCGGGCTGGACCCGGAGCCGCTGCTGCTGCTCGCCGGCGACGGCCCGGAGGCGGGCCCGCTGCGCGAGCGGGTGGCCGCCGAGAAGCTTCCGGTGCGTCTGCTCGGCTACCGCACCGATGTGCCGGACCTGTTGGCCGCCGCCGACGTCGTGGTGGTCTCCAGCCGCTGGGAGGCCCGCTCGCTGGTGGTCCAGGAGGCGATGCGGGCCGGTCTGCCGGTGGTCGCCACCGCCGTCGGCGGGATCCCCGAACTGGTCGGCGACGCCGCCCTGCTGGTGCCGTCCGGCGACCCGGTGGCGCTCGGCCGGGCGGTGCGCGAGCTGCTCACCGACCCGGCCCACCGCGAGCGGCTGGTGGCGGCCGGCCGGCAGCAGGCCGAGACCTGGCCGGACGAGGCCGCCACCGTCGCCCAGGTGCTCAGCACCTACGACGAGTTGGTGCAGCGGGGCTAGCCGCAGCGTGCGCTAGACCGTCGCCCGCTCGACCCGCTCCGCGGTCCGGTCGGCGGTCGGGGCGTCCGGCTGGGGCGACAGGTAGGCGGCGCCGCAGGCGGTCAGCCGCAGGGCGGTGTCGATCAGCGGAACGTGGCTGAAGGCCTGCGGGAAGTTGCCGACCTGGCGCTTGAGCCGCGGGTCCCACTCCTCGGCGAGCAGCCCGAGGTCGTTGCGCAGCGACAGCAGCTTGTCGAACAGTTCGCGGGCCTCCTGCACCCGGCCGATCATGGCGAGGTCGTCGGCGAGCCAGAACGAGCAGGCCAGGAAGGCGCCTTCGTGGCCGGAGAGGCCGTCGACGTTGTTGCCGGACTCGTCGTGGGTCGGGTAGCGCAGTACGAAGCCGTCCTCGGTGGACAGTTCGCGCTGGATGGCCTCGATGGTGCCGATGACCCGCTTGTCGTCCGGCGGCAGGAAGCCGACCTGGGGGATGAGCAGCAGCGAGGCGTCCAGCTCCTGGCCGCCGTAGTACTGGGTGAAGGTGTTGCGCTCCGGGTCGTAGCCCTTGTCGCAGACGTCCCGGTGGATGGTCTCGCGCAGCTCGCGCCAGCGCTCCAGGTGGCCCTCGGAGGGGGCGTCCTCGGGGGTCTGCTCCAGCAGCTTGATGGTGCGGTCGACGGCGACCCAGGCCATCACCTTGGAGTGGACGAAGTGCCGGCGCGGGCCGCGGACCTCCCAGATGCCCTCGTCCGGGTTCTGCCAGTGGTCCTCCAGGTACTCGATCAGCCGCAGCTGGAGGTTGTGGGCGTGGTCGTTGCGGACCAGGCCGGTCATGTGGGCCAGGTGCAGGGCCTCCACCACCTCGCCGTAGACGTCGAGTTGGAGCTGTCCGGCGGCGCCGTTGCCGATCCGTACGGGCTGCGAGCCCTCGTAGCCGGGCAGCCAGTCCAGCGAGGACTCGGTGAGCTCGCGCTCGCCGGCGATGCCGTACATGATCTGCAGGTTCTCCGGGTCGCCGGCGACCGCGCGCAGCAGCCACTCGCGCCAGGCGCGGGCCTCCTCGCGGTAGCCGGTGCGCAGCAGCGAGGAGAGGGTGATCGCGGCGTCGCGCAGCCAGGTGTAGCGGTAGTCCCAGTTGCGCTCGCCGCCGATGTCCTCGGGCAGCGAGGTGGTGGGGGCGGCGACGATGCCGCCGGTGGGGGCGTAGGTGAGGCCCTTGAGGGTGATCAGCGAGCGGATCACGGCCTCCCGGTAGGGGCCCTGGTAGGTGCACTGGTCGGCCCAGTCGTGCCAGAAGTCGGCGGTGGCGTCGAGCATCGCCTCGGCGTCGGGGACGGCCGGGGGCTCCAGGTGGGAGGCCTGCCAGGTGAGGGCGAAGGCGATCCGCTCGCCGGCCCGGACGGTGAAGTCGGCGTAGGTGGTGAGGTCGCGCCCGTAGGTCTCGGCCTCGCCGTCCAGCCAGACCGAGTCGGGCCCGGCGACGGCGACGGTGCGGTGGCCGCCGTCGGCCTGCTCGACCCGGTGCACCCAGGGGACGATCCGGCCGTACGAGAAGCGCATCCGCACCGCCGAGCGCATCCGCACGGAGCCGGCCACGCCCTCGACGATCCGGATCACCTGGGGGACGGCGTCCCGGCCGACCAGCGGGCGCGGCGGCATGAAGTCGATCACCCGGACGGTGCCGCCCTGGGCGTCCCACTCCTGCTCCAGGATCAGCGAGTCGCCCCGGTAGCGGCGCCGGTCGGCGGGCAGGGCGGGGGCGGTGACGGTGGGCGGGGGGACGCGCAGGTCGGCGGTGTCGGTGAAGCGGGGCAGGCCGACCGTGGTGGGCGTGGTGGCCGGGGCGGGGACCTCGGTCACGACCGCCTCGGCCGGGCCGATCCGCCAGAAGCCGTGTTCATCGGTGCCCAGCAGGCCGGCGAACACCGCCGGCGAGTCGAAGCGGGGCAGGCAGAGCCAGTCCACCGCCCCGTCCCTGCTGACCAGGGCAGCGGTCTGCATGTCCCCGATGAGTGCGTAGTCCTCGATACGGCCGGCCACGTGGATCTCCAGTTCGCAATGTGGTCAGGGCATCGGCGAACCAGGGAGCGAGCGGTCTGCGGGGCCGGAGGTTCACCCCGGGACGTCCGGCCCGCCGGGGGGTGGTGGCGGGCCTTGCTGGAGTGTCCGCGCGGGGCTCTGTCGAGCCCCTGAGGGTGGGTGGGGAGGAGCTGGGATTACGGGGAGGTCCGGTCGCGCATCGGGGACCGGGAGTGTCCTGACGCTCCCACGCCCTCCGCGTGCTCGTGCTGTCGCGATGCGTCCGTGCAGCTTACGACGGACGAAAGGGGCGAAGCACGCGGGCGCAGCCTCGTGTGGCGCCGCAATTCGGCGGAAATGCCGTGCATCGCGGGGGCGCGGCGCAGGATGGTCCGGAAGGATCAGCTCCGGGTGGCCGTAACGGAGGGGCCGGGATGGCCCGGACGGAGTGCGCCGGCTGGCCCGGTCCGGTGGGTGGTGCGACCGGTGTGACTCCTGCGGCGGATGGTGCGCCGGTGGTGCGCCCGGCGCACGCTCCCGGAGCGCCGAGCGCGGGCCGAAAGGCGTCCCGGTCAGGTCACTGTTACCCTGGTATCCCGTGGACCGGCGGGATCAAACGCCCCGGACCAGCCGAACCGACGACCCTTCGAGCGCCGCGCACCTGCCGGCCTCCCGTCGCCCGGCGAGCCGAGAGCCTCCCGCCCACGTCACCTTCGACACGCGACCCACGGGAGCCCCCTCTTGGCACAGCCCCATTCCGGCAAGGCAGCGAACGGCCGCGCCGTGACGACCAAGCACCTCTTCGTCACCGGGGGTGTCGCCTCTTCGCTCGGAAAGGGGCTGACCGCCTCCAGCCTCGGCGCGCTGCTCAAGGCCCGCGGCCTGCGCGTGACGATGCAGAAGCTCGACCCCTACCTCAACGTGGACCCGGGCACCATGAACCCGTTCCAGCACGGTGAGGTCTTCGTCACCGACGACGGCGCCGAGACCGACCTGGACATCGGTCACTACGAGCGCTTCCTCGACACCAACCTGCACGGCTCCGCGAACGTCACCACCGGCCAGGTGTACTCGACGGTCATCGCCAAGGAGCGCCGCGGTGAGTACCTGGGCGACACCGTCCAGGTCATCCCGCACATCACCAACGAGATCAAGTCCCGGATCCGCCGGATGGCGACCGAGGACGTCGACGTGGTGATCACCGAGGTCGGCGGCACCGTCGGCGACATCGAGTCGCTGCCGTTCCTGGAGGCCGTCCGCCAGGTCCGCCACGAGGTCGGCCGGGACAACGTGTTCTTCGTGCACGTCTCCCTGCTGCCGTACATCGGCCCCTCGGGCGAGCTCAAGACCAAGCCCACCCAGCACTCCGTCGCCGCGCTGCGCAACATCGGCATCCAGCCGGACGCGATCGTGCTGCGCGCCGACCGCGAGGTCCCGCAGGCGATCAAGCGCAAGATCTCGCTGATGTGCGACGTGGACGAGGAGGCCGTGGTCGCGGCCATCGACGCCAAGTCGATCTACGACATCCCGAAGGTGCTGCACGGCGAGGGCCTGGACGCGTACGTGGTGCGCCGCCTGGACCTGCCGTTCCGCGACGTGGACTGGACCACCTGGGACGACCTGCTGCGCCGCGTCCACGAGCCGCAGCACATCGTCAAGGTCGCCCTGGTCGGCAAGTACATCGACCTGCCGGACGCCTACCTGTCGGTGACCGAGGCGCTGCGCGCCGGCGGCTTCGCCAACAACGCCCGGGTCGAGATCAAGTGGGTCACCTCGGACGACTGCGAGACCCCCGAGGGCGCCCGGGAGCAGCTCGGCGACGTCGACGCGATCTGCATCCCCGGCGGCTTCGGCGACCGCGGCGTCAACGGCAAGGTCGGCGCCATCACCTTCGCCCGCGAGAACAAGGTCCCGCTGCTGGGCCTGTGCCTGGGCCTGCAGTGCGTGGTCATCGAGGCCGCCCGCAACCTGGCCGGCCTGCCCGAGGCCAACTCCACCGAGTTCGACGCGGCCGCCAAGCACCCGGTCGTCTCCACGATGGCCGAGCAGCTGGCCATCGTCGACGGCAAGGGCGACCTGGGCGGCACCATGCGCCTGGGCCTGTACCCGGCCAAGCTCGCCGAGGGCTCGATCGTCCGTGAGGTCTACGGCGGCGAGCAGTACGTCGAGGAGCGCCACCGCCACCGCTACGAGGTCAACAACGCGTACCGCGCGGACCTCGAGAAGACCGGCCTGCAGTTCTCCGGCCTCTCGCCCAAGGGCGACCTGGTCGAGTACGTCGAGTATCCGCGCGAGGTGCACCCGTACCTGGTGGCCACCCAGGCCCACCCGGAGCTGAAGTCCCGCCCGACCCGCCCGCACCCGCTGTTCGCGGGCCTGGTGAAGGCCGCCATCGCGATCAAGACGGCCCCGGCCGCCGAGTAATCCCCGCTCGTTCACCGGACGGCGGCCCCGCGATTCCCGCGGGGCCGCCGTCCGGCGTTAGATTGTGTCGTACTGACGAAAAGGGGAGAGCGATGGACGAGCGGAGCGACCTGGTGATCGCCGACACGGCCGAGGCTTGGGAGGTCCGGGGCAGCAGCACGCCGTTCCAGGGCAAGGTCACCGGGGTGCGCAGCGAGGAGGTCCGGATGCCCGACGGCAGCTGGGCCCGGCGCGACTACCAGACCCACCCCGGCTCGGTCTCGGTGCTCGCCCTGGACGACGAGCAGCGGGTGCTGGTCCTGCGCCAGTACCGCCACCCCGTCCGCCAGCGGCTCTGGGAGCTGCCGGCCGGCCTGCTCGACGTGCCCGGCGAGAACCCGTGGCACGCCGCCCAGCGCGAGCTGTACGAGGAGGCCCACTGCAAGGCCGACACCTGGCGGATCCTCGCCGACTTCTACACCTCCCCGGGCGGCACCGACGAGGCGCTGCGGATGTTCCTGGCCACCGACCTGTCGGCCGCCGAGGGCGAGCGCTACGCGGCCGAGGGCGAGGAGCAGGAGATCGAGGTGGCCTGGGTCCCGGTGCCCGAACTGATCCGGCTGATCCAGGCCGGGCAGCTGCACAACCCGACCCTGGTGACCGGCGCCCTCGCCGTGCACGCCGCGCTGACCTCCCCGGCGGGCCTGGACGGGCTGCGCCGTCCGGACGCGCCCTGGCCGGCCCGCCCCTTCGAGGCCTGAGCGCCCGCCCCGGACCCCCGACGGCGTTCGCGGACGACCGGGCTTGATTCCTTGGGGTGATTTGCCGGTTCGTACGACCGGATGTCACCTCGGATCAGCCGGACGGTCGAACTACGCTTCGTAGACAGGGCGCCCGTCCCGGGCCGCCCGCTTTTTCGCGCCGGGCGCTGAGCGCGGGACGACGTCGGGAGTGGCACGGGTGGCGAGGAAGACGGCGACGATGGATCCCGGCCCCGACGCGCCCGCCGGCGCCGTCCCGGGGCTCGACCGGCTGCCCGCCGGGCCCACGCTGTTCACCGGACGGCGGGCCGAGCTGGCCGCGCTGCGGGCGGCCGCCGCCCGCCGGGTGAGCGGCCGCTGCCCCGTCCTGGTGCTCGCCGGGCGCCCCGGCTCGGGCCGGACGGCGCTGGCCGCCCGCTTCGCCCGGACCGTCGCCGCCGACTACCCGGACGGCGTGCTGTTCGCCCGGCTGTCCGCCCCGGACGGCGGGCGGGTGCCGCCGGGCCGGGCCGCCCGGCTGCTGCTGGAGCAGCTCGACCCGCAGGCCGCCGTGCCGCTGCCCGGGACGGTCGAGGACGGGCGGGACGAGCCGGGCGGTGTGGCACTGCGGGAGGCGCTGGCCGGGCGCAAGGTGCTGCTGTTCCTCGACGACGTGCGGGACGCCGGGCAGCTGTGGCCGCTGCTCGCCGACGAGCCCGGCTGCCTGGTGCTCGCCACCACGGCCGGGCCGCTCACCGGGATCGAGGACATCGACCCGGTGATCCTCGGCGGGCTGGACCAGCAGGCCTCCGGCGAACTGCTGGCCGACCTGGTGGGCGGCACCCGGATCTCCTGCGACCCGGTCGGCGGGGCCGACCTCGCCGAGGCCTGCGCCGCCCGGCCGGCCACGCTGCGGCTGATGGCGCGCTGGCTGCGCGACAACCCGAAGACCGCGGTCACGGACGCGGCGCGCGAGCTCGACCGGGTGGTGGCGGAGGAGTCGGGGGCCGACGCCGAGGGCGGCAAGGCGGGGAAGGCCGGGAAGGCGGGGAAGAGCGGCAAGGCCGGGAAGAGCGGTCGGACGCCGAGCACCGCCGGGGCCCCGAAGAAGAAGGAGGGCCCGCAACAGGCGGCGGCGGAGGACAAGGCGGCGGAGCCCGCCGCCACGCCCGCCGCGCCCGAGCCGGCCGGCGGCCCGTCGACCTGGGTCAGGCCGGAGCCCGAGCCGGCCGAGCCGGTGCCCGTCCCCGACAACGACCCGCTGCTGGGGGCCTTCACCCTGCTGTACCGGGGGCTGCCGGCCGCCCAGGCGCGGATGCTGCGCACCCTCACGCTGGCCCCGGCCCAGACCGCCGACCCGCGCACCGCCTCCGCCCTGGTCGGCTGCCCGGTGCCGGAGGCCGCCGCGACGCTGGCCGCGCTGGCGGAGCGGGAGCTGCTCGGCGAGGAGGCCCCGGCCGCCGACGGCACCCCGCGCTACCGGGTGCCCGGGCGGCTCCACCAGCGGCTGGTCCGGCTGCGGGAGAAGGAGGACCGGCCCGCCGAGACCGAACTCGCCCGGGCCCGGCTGCTGGAGCGGCTGGTCCGGCTCACCGAGTCCGCCCGCGCCCTGCTCGCCCCGGGCACCGGCCCGGCGCCCGAACCGCTGCCCGCCGCGCTGCGGCTGGACTCCGCCGACCAGGCCCGGGACTGGCTGCTCGGCGAGCGGGAGCTGCTGCTCGGCGCGGTGGCCGACGCGATCGGCCAGGGCGACCTGGACGGCTCGGCCGGTCGGCTGGTCACCGCGCTGCTTCGGGCACTGCCGCTGACCGGCGCGGCCGCCCCCGCCGACCTCTACCGGCTGCACGAACTGGTGCTCACGGTCGCCGAGCGCAACGGCCGCCCCCGCCGGGCCTCGGCCGCGCTGCTCAACCTGGGCGATCTTCAGGTGGCCGCGGGCCGCTGGGACCAGGCTGTCGCGCACTACCGGGCCGCCCTGGAGCACGCCCGTGCGGTCGGGGACGAACCGCTCTGCGCCCGGGCCCTGGAGGGCGCGGCGGGCTGCCACCGGGCGCTCGGCGACGCGGTGCGCGCCGCCGACTGGTACGGGCGGGCGCTCGGCCTGCGGCAGTCGCTGGGGGACCATGCGGCGGAGGCCCGGCTGCTGGCCCGGGTGGCCGAGGCGCACACCGCGCAGCGCCGCTTCGAGGAGGCCGACCGGGAGTACCGGGCCGCGCTGGCGGTGCTGCGCCGGATCGGCGACGAGCCCGGCCGGGAGGCCGTCGGCGCCGCCCTCGCGGACCTGCGGGAACGCGTCGACGCCGGGTGGTGAGGGCACTTTCGGAGGTATCGTCGGAAGTGCCCGGCTACGGCACTTATGGCAGGTAAGTCCCTGTGGAAGCCTACGAACCTGCCAATGTGTTCGGCGAAATTATTCGATTTGGAAGGCTGACAGGCCGCCTGGGCTTCATTACACTCGAACTCAGTCGCGCAGCGATCCCCATGCCCCGGCCTGCCCGGAGGCTCCCCACGTGCGCGTCGCCCACCGGTCTTCTCCGGTCGGGACCCCCATGGCAAGAGGACGTGTTCAGTCGTGAAGGTCGGCATCCCCCGCGAGGTCAAGAACCACGAGTACCGCGTGGCCATCACGCCCGCCGGCGTGCATGAGCTGGTCCGCAACGGACACGAGGTCTACATCGAGGACAACGCCGGTCTCGGCTCCTCGATCCCCAACGAGGAGTACGTGGCCGCCGGCGCCACCATCCTCCCCACCGCCGACGAGGTGTGGGCCACCGCCGACCTGCTGCTGAAGGTCAAGGAGCCCATCGCCTCCGAGTACCACCGGCTGCGGAAGGGCCAGACCCTCTTCACGTACCTGCACCTGGCGGCCGACCGTGCCGGCACCGACGCGCTGGTCGCCTCCGGCACCACCGCCATCGCGTACGAGACCGTGCAGCTGGGCAACGGCGCGCTGCCGCTGCTCGCCCCGATGTCCGAGGTCGCGGGCCGGCTGGCCCCCCAGGTCGGCTCGTACCACCTGATGCGTCCGGCCGGCGGCCGCGGCGTGCTGCCCGGCGGCGTGCCCGGCACCCACCCGGCCAAGGCCGTCGTCATCGGCGGTGGCGTCTCCGGCTGGCACGCGGCCACCATCGCCATCGGCATGGGCTACGACGTGACCCTGCTGGACCGCGACATCAACAAGCTGCGCGAGGCCGACCGGATCTTCGGCACCAAGATCAAGGCCATCATGTCCAACTCCTTCGAGCTGGAGAAGGCCGTCCTGGACGCCGACCTGGTCATCGGCGCCGTGCTGATCCCGGGCGCCAAGGCCCCGAAGCTGGTCACCAACGAGCTGGTCTCCCGGATGAAGCCGGGCTCCGTGCTCGTCGACATCGCCATCGACCAGGGCGGCTGCTTCGAGGACTCGCACCCGACCACGCACGACGACCCGACCTTCCAGGTCCACAACTCGGTCTTCTACTGCGTGGCCAACATGCCGGGCGCCGTCCCGAACACCTCCACCTACGCGCTGACCAACGCCACCCTGCCGTACGTGCTGGAGCTGGCCAACCGCGGTTGGAAGGAGGCGCTGCGCCGTGACGAGGCGCTCGCCAAGGGCCTGAACGTCCACGAGGGCCAGATCACCTTCCCGGCCGTGGCCGACGCCTTCGGCCTGGAGTCGGTCACGCTGGAGAGCGTGCTCGCCTGATTCCCTGACCGCACGGCGGTCGTTCGCCCCCGACCCGATCCGTTCGGGTCGGGGGCTTCGCCGTGCCCGTGAACACCGGAGGGAGCGGGCGGGTCGCTCTGTCGTCAATTCCCCCGGGTCGTGTCACCCGACCCTCGGCGGCCCGCGGAAACGTTAGGGTCATAGGCCCGCTCATCCCTTGACAGCAGCCCGCCCGATAGTCGACACATCGTGCCCACTACCGTGGATTGTGTTGCTGCGAACGCCTTGAACGGCCTAGAGTCGCAAACCGTCGGCATGCTGCCACGCTGACGAATCGACATAGAGTCCTGGATGCCCAAGGAGGTAAGACGACTTGTGAATGAGTCGACAATTGCTCCCGGGGGTGGTCAGCCAGGACTGGCGGAGCTCACCGCCGGCCAGCCGAGTGAGGAGTCCGGGGCCCGGCAGCCCTCCGTGGGCTCGGCCGAGGTCGGCTCGGTCGCACTCCGTACCTTCGAAGCACGCCAGAACACAGCGCAGGTGACCACGGTGACCGATCACGACGCCGACTTGGCGGCCTACGGCCTGGCCTACGGCGAGTTCGCCTACGGCGCCTACGACGACCCGGACGCCGAGTACGAGCCGGACCCGGAGTACGCCGCCACGCTGGCCCCCGACGCCGCGCGCCAGCGCCGCGAGCGGGTCGGCCCGACCGGCCGTCCGCTGCCGTACTTCCCGATCCCCGCGCCGGTCGCCGAGCACGGCCCCGCCCAGATCATCGCCATGTGCAACCAGAAGGGCGGCGTCGGCAAGACCACGTCGACCATCAACCTGGGCGCGGCGCTGGCCGAGTACGGCCGCCGGGTGCTGCTCGTCGACTTCGACCCGCAGGGCGCGCTCTCGGTCGGCCTCGGCGTCAACCCGATGGAGCTCGACGTCACCGTCTACAACCTGCTCATGGAGCGGGGCCTGACGGCCGATGAGGTGCTGCTGAAGACCGCCGTCCCCGGCATGGACCTGCTGCCCTCCAACATCGACCTCTCCGCCGCCGAGGTGCAGCTGGTCAGCGAGGTGGCCCGGGAGTCCGCGCTGGCGCGCGCCCTGAAGCCGCTCCTGCCGGACTACGACTACGTCATCATCGACTGCCAGCCCTCGCTGGGCCTGCTGACGGTCAATGCGCTGACGGCCGCTCACAGCGTGATCGTCCCGCTGGAGTGCGAGTTCTTCGCGCTGCGCGGTGTCGCGCTGCTGACCGAGACCATCGAGAAGGTGTGCGAGCGGCTCAACCCCGACCTGCGCCTGGACGGCATCCTCGCGACCATGTACGACTCGCGCACCGTGCACAGTCGTGAGGTGCTGGCGCGGGTCGTCGAGGCGTTCGGCGAGCACGTCTTCCACACCGTCATCGGGCGGACCGTGCGCTTCCCGGAGACCACCGTCGCCGGCGAGCCGATCACGACGTACGCGACCAACTCGGTCGGTGCCGCCGCCTACCGCCAGCTCGCCAGGGAGGTGCTCGACCGGTGCCGCCCCGCCGAGTGAGTCTCCCGGGTGCCGACGAGCTGTTCCGGACCACCGGTGGGATGGCGCTGTCGCCGTCCCTCGCGCCGCGTCCGGCCGCCGAGGCATCCAGACCGGAGACCGCGCGGACCGTCAACGGCACGGACGGCGCCGAGGGTACCGAGGCCGCCCAGGGGGCCCAGGACGACCGGCAGGCGCCGCAGGAGCAACAGTCGGCCGCCACGGTGCCGTCGCCCGCGCAGCCGCCCGCCCAGCGCGTCGGCGGGCCCCAGGGCGCGGCCCCGGCCGGGCCGACCGTGACCGGCGGCCGCGGTGCCGCCGCCGCGCCGGCCGGCCGCACCCACGCCGGTGCCCCCGAGGAGCAGGCCGGCGCCGCCGGCCGGGCCCGGCCGCGCGGGCGCGCGCCGCGCCGTCCGACCGGGCGCGAGCGGCACGACGAGAAGATCACCGTGTACGTCTCCGCCGAGGAGCTCATGGACCTCGAGCACACCCGGCTGGTGCTGCGCGGTGAGCACGGCCTGGC
Source organism: Kitasatospora sp. NPDC030952 (assembly GCF_055571335.1). Taxonomy (NCBI): domain Bacteria; kingdom Bacillati; phylum Actinomycetota; class Actinomycetes; order Kitasatosporales; family Streptomycetaceae; genus Kitasatospora; species Kitasatospora sp. NPDC030952. Next base: position 52,781 of record NZ_JBVIFM010000035.1, on the reverse strand, counting down.
CGTGGACCGCGGGCGGATCGTCCGGGAGGCCATCGCGGTCGTCCTGGCGGACCTGGAGCAGCGCGGCGAGGCCTCGATCCTGGTCCGGCGGCTGCGCGGCCGGTAGGGCGCCCGCAGAGGCGTGCCGCGGGCCCGGGGCGCGTGGGCCGGGGTGCGTGGGCCGGGGTGCGTGGGCCGGGCGGCGTGGGCCGGGCGGCGTGTCGGCGGCCCCTGGGCGGGGCGGCCGGTGCGGGCGGGTGAAGATGGACCGTCATGCCGAGCACCGTCGAATCAGCCGCCAGCGCCGCGAACGCCACCGAGGAGGAGTCCCGGGGCGGCTTCCGGGTACGGCTGGACAACTTCGAGGGTCCCTTCGACCTGCTGCTCAGCCTGATCGCCAAGCACAAGTTGGACGTCACCGAGGTGGCACTGGCCACCGTGACGGACGAGTTCCTGGCGCACATCCGGGCGATGGGCCCGGACTGGGACCTGGACGCGGCGACCGAGTTCCTGGTGGTGGCCGCCACCCTGCTCGACCTCAAGGCCGCCCGGCTGCTCCCGGTGGCCGAGGTCGAGGACGAGGCGGACCTCGCCCTGCTGGAGGCGCGTGACCTGCTGTTCGCCCGGCTGTTGCAGTACCGGGCGTACAAGCGGGCGGCGGCGCTGTTCGGCGAGCGCTGGGCGGACGAACTGCTGCGGCGGCCCCGGACCGTCGGGCTGGAGCCCCGGCACGCGGAGCTGCTGCCCGAGGTGGTCATCACCATCGGGCCCGAGCGGCTCGCCCAGCTGGCGGCCAAGGCCATGGAGCCCAAGCCGAAGCCGGTGGTGTACGTGGACCACATCCACACCCCGCCGGTGAGCGTGCGCGAGCAGGCCGCGCTGGTGGCCGGGCTGCTCACCGGCCTCGGCGAGGCCTCCTTCCAGGAACTGGTCGCGGACGCGCCGGACACCATGGTGGTGGTCGCCCGGTTCCTGGCGCTGCTGGAGCTGTACCGGGAGCGGGCGCTGGCCTTTGAGCAGCCGGAGGCGCTCGGCGAGCTGCGGGTGCGCTGGGTGGCCGAGGAGGGCCGGGGCCCGGTCGAGGTGACCGACGAGTTCGACCGGCCCGCGGGCGCCGCGGAGCGAGCCCGGGAGCCCCGGCAGTCCGCGGAATCCGAGGAATCTCGGGGATCCCAGGAATCCCAGGAGTCGCAGGAGTCGCAGGAGGAGGACGGGCGGCGATGAGTGGCGGGAACGACGGTGGGCGGCCGGTGCGCCGCCCGCTCGGGCTGCCGGGGCAGCCGCGGACCGAGGAGTGGTTGGAGCCGGCCTTCGAGCTGTTGCCGGACCGGGCGGCGGCGCCGGTGCCTGTTGCGGTGCCGGAGGCGGAGGGCGGCGAGCCCCGGGTGGTGCACCAGAAGTCGGCCTCGTCGACTTCCGGTGCGCTGGAGCCCGTCGGGCCGGGGCTGAAGGCCGAGCTGGAGGCGATCCTGATGGTCGTCGACGAGCCGGTCGGTGAGGACCGGCTGGCCGGGGTGCTGGAGCGGCCGCGGGCCGCGGTGGCCGCTGCGCTGCGCGAGCTGGCCGCCGAGTACGCTGCCCAGGGGCGCGGCTTCGACCTGCGGCTGGTGGCCGGCGGCTGGCGGTTCTACAGCCGGGAGACCTGCGCCGCGGCCGTCGACCGCTTCCTGCTGGACGGCCAGCAGGCCCGGCTGACCCAGGCCGCGCTGGAGACCCTGGCGGTGGTCGCCTACCGGCAGCCGGTGTCCAGATCCCGGGTTTCCGCCGTCCGCGGTGTGAACTGTGACGGCGTGATGCGTACCCTGGTACAGCGAGGACTGGTGGAAGAGGCCGGATCCGAGCCCGAAACAGGTGCGATCCTGTATCGGACGACGAAATACTTCCTGGAACGGATGGGGCTCCGCGGCTTGGACGAGCTGCCGGAGCTCGCTCCCTTCCTGCCCGAGGTCGACGACGTGGAAGCGGAGTCCCTGGAGGGCACGATGATCGCGGAGGCGGTCGCCGCCGCTGTCGCGCAGGCCGCGGACGGCAGTGGCGATGCCGATCGGGCAACGCCTGATCGGTAGGGGGAGGTGAGGTCGGCCGAAACGACCGCACATCCCAGACGGAACGACGTACGGACACTTTGATGCGTAGCAGTGGCAACGGCAGGAACAGCAGCGGCGGCGGCAGCGGTCGTGGCGGACAGGGCGGGGGTCGGGGCGGCTCCTACGGCGGCAGCAGCGGCGGCGGTCGCGGAGGCTCGGGTTCCGGCTCGCGCGGCGGTTCGTACGGCGGTGGCTCGTACGGTGGCGGCTCGGGTTCCGGCTCGAGTTCGCGCGGGGGTTCGTACGGTGGGGGCTCGGGTTCCGGCTCGGGTTCGCGCGGCGGTTCGTACGGTGGGGGCTCGGGTTCCGGCTCGGGTTCGCGTGGTGGCTCGTACGGTGGGGGCTCGGGTTCCGGCTCGGGTTCGCGTGGTGGCTCGTACGGTGGGGGCTCGGGTTCCAGCTCGGGTTCGCGCGGTGGCTCGTACGGGCGGGACGGTGGGCGCCGGGACGACCGGCGTGACGACCGCCGCTTCCCGGACCGCCCGCTGCGGCCCGAGGAGCGCAAGTACGACCGCCCCGAGTTCGGCGGCGGCCCCAACGCCACCCCCGCCCGCGGCGGCTTCGCCGGCCGTCGCCCCGGCCCGGCCCCGCGCCCGCGCCGGGAGGGCCAGGGCGCCCCGGGCGACCCGCGCCGTCAGCCGCAGCGCTCGCGCGAGCTGCAGGCCCGGATCGAGGACGCCGTGCTGGCCCGGCACGACAAGCCGGCCGTCAAGCTGCCCAAGACCTTCGGCGAGCCCGAGGGCGAGCGCCTGCAGAAGGTGCTGGCCCGGGCCGGCATCGGCAGCCGGCGCGCCTGCGAGGAGCTGATCGAGCAGGGTCGGGTCTCGGTCAACGGCAAGCAGGTCACCGAGCAGGGCAAGCGGGTCGACCCGGAGAAGGACGAGATCAAGGTGGACGGCCTGACCGTCGCCACCCAGTCCTACCTGTTCTTCGCGCTCAACAAGCCGGCCGGCGTGGTCTCCACCATGGAGGACCCGGACGGGCGCCAGTGCCTGGGCGACTACGTGACCAACCGGGAGACCCGGCTGTTCCACGTCGGCCGGCTGGACACCGAGACCGAGGGCATCATCCTGCTCACCAACCACGGCGAGCTGGCCCACCGCCTCACCCACCCCAAGTACGGCGTGACCAAGACCTACCTGGCCGCCATCCAGGGCCCGATCCCGCGCGACCTGGGCAAGCGGCTGGCCCAGGGCGTGGAGCTGGAGGACGGCTACGCGCGCGCCGACAGCTTCAAGGTGATCTCCAACGTCGGCAAGAACTACCTGGTCGAGGTGACCCTGCACGAGGGTCGCAAGCACATCGTCCGCCGGATGCTGTCCGAGGTCGGCTTCCCGGTGGAGAAGCTGGTGCGCACCCACTTCGGTCCGATCGCGCTCGGCGACCAGAAGTCGGGCTGGCTGCGCCGGCTCACCAACCCGGAGGTCGGACAGCTGATGAACGAGGTCGGCCTGTAGGAACCCGGCTTCTTCACCGGTTGTTCGTCGGAGGGTCCCCCGCCCGTGGTGGCGGGGGACCCTCCGACGTGTGTGTGAGCCGGGACGCAACCGCTGGTCACGGCCTTGTCAGCGCCATGATCCGTGGCCGAGGATGGCCACCGGACCACCGCCCCGCCGCATGGCGGGACCGCGCCAGCACCGGCGCCGGAGGGGTGTTCCGGGGCGAACAGGGGGAGACGGCGTCGTGTCCGATGCAGCACTGGGGCGGTCCGCCGGACTCGCGCTCGGCCCGTTGGGACTGGCCGAGCCGGACGGACAGGTGTACGCGGCGCTGGTCGCCAGTCCGCAGTCCACCGCGGAGGAGCTGGCCGAGAGCTGCGGCCTGACGCTCCAGCAGAGCGTGCGCGCGCTGGACCGGTTGGCGCAGCACGGGATGGCCACCCGGGCGCCGGTGGACCGGGAGCGCTACCTGCCCGTCGCCCCGGACGTGGCGATAGGGACCCTGATCGGCCACCGGGAGTCCGAACTGCGCAGCGCCCGGGCCGAGATGCACCGGCTGATGGACGCCTTCCGGGAGGCCTCGCGCTACACCGACCCGGCGCACTCGGTGGAGGTGCTGACCGGCGGCGAGGCGATCGCCCAGCGGCTGGAGCACATCACCGGGACCAGCCAGTACCAGGTCCGCGGTTTCGACCGCCCGCCGTACATCCAGGACCCGGTGGCGGCGATGCCGCTGCAGCGGCGGCGGCTGCGGGAGGGGCTGCGGTTCCGGACCGTCTACGACCGGGAGGCGGTGGCCTGGCCCGGCCGGCTGGAGAGGAACATCCTGGTCGGCGTCGCGGACGGGGAGGAGGCCCGGGTGCGGCCGACCCTGCCGATGAAGATGATCATCTCGGACGATCGGATGGCGATCATCCCGATCAGCGTCGGCGACAGCGTGCTGGACGCGGCCTACGTGATCCACCCCTCGGCGCTGCTGCAGGCGCTGGACACCCTGTTCGAGGCGGAGTGGGAACGCGCCGTGCAGCTCCAGGCCGCGATCGGCACCGGGGACGCCTCACCGGAGCCGGACGCCGACCACCGTAAGTTGCTCGGCCTGCTGGCCGCCGGGCTGACCGACGAGTCGATCGCCCGCTCGCTGGGCTGGAGCGCCCGGACCACCCAGCGGCGACTGCAGGCCCTGATGCGTTCGCTGGGCGCCACCACCCGCTTCCAGGCCGGGATGGCGGCCCGGGAGCGGGGGTGGCTGTAGGGCCTGTCGGGGAACCCTCGGAGGAGCTCAGCTCCAGGGGCTGAGGGAGGCCCAGCGGCCGTCCGGGCCGCGCTCGACCTTCTCCAGGCCGAGCACGGCGGAGCGGTTCAGCCGTCCGTAGATGTGCGGGAACAGGACGCCCGGGGTGGCCCCCGGCGGCGGGGCGCCGTGCGGGGCCTCCCACTTCACCATCGGCTCCACCAGTGCCTCCTCGATCAGCAGCACCATCAGCGGGTCCGGGGTGTCGGCGTAGAAGGCGTTGGCCACCGCGAGCGCCGTCTGCTCGTCCGCCGAGCAGTGGATGAACCCGTCGGTGAGCAGCGACGCGGTGGCGTACGGGCGGCCGGGGTCGGCCAGCCAGTCGTCCAGGGGGGCGAGATGGAGGATCATGTTCCTTTTGTACCCGCTTTCCGGTTCTGAACGGTCGTCACGAGCCCTCCCGGTCACAGCCCGGCCACCTTGGCGGCGGCGGAGACCTCGTACACCAGGGTGAGGCTGCGGCGGGCGCCCGGGCCGAGCGGGACGTCCCAGCGGACGATGCCCTCGGCGTCGAGGGAGTCCGGCGCCGGGGAGCACTCCTCCTTGCGCAGCCGCACCTCGACCGCGGCCACCTCGGAGACCGGCACCCGTTCGCGCACCGTGACCAGCTGCTCGTCGTGCTCCTCCGGGCCGGAGAAGCGGGACAGGTGCAGCCGGACGGTGCGGGTGGTGGTCTGGCGGCCGCTCAGCGCGGCGCTGCTCCGGCGCTCGTCCGTCTCCCGGACCACCCGGTAGTCGTCCGTGCTGCCGAAGGACAGCTCGGCGTCGGCGCCGGCGGCGGTGAAGCGCAGCGCGCCGCGGCCGGTGAAGCCGCTGCCGCGCACCAGCTCGACCGGTCCGGCCAGCAGCGGGTGCCCGGCCGCGTTGCGGAACCGGACCACCTGGGTGACCAGCGGGGACAGCTCCGGGGCGCAGGCGTACTCGCTGCCCGCCGGGACGGTGAAGGCACCCAGCGGGACCCGGTGCGCCCGGCCGTCGGAGGGGACGGAGGCCGGGGCGGGGGCGGACAGCACCCGGACCTCGCCGCCGTCGTCCAGGCCGGGGACGGCGGCGCCCGGGCCGAGGGTGGTGACCTCCTCCTCGCGCAGCTCGACCTCGACCGTGCGGCGCTCCTCGTCGGTGCGCTCGCGCAGGGACAGGACGTCCTCGGTGAGCGCGGGCGGGTCGGTGGCGAGGGCGGAGCGGGCGGTGGAGAAGGTCAGCCGGGCGCCGGTCCAGTCCTCTCCGGTGCGCTGCCAGACCACCGCCTCCGACTCCAGGCGCAGGCTGCCGGCGTCCAGGGCGGCGCGGTAGGAGGGACGCCACAGGGCGCAGGGCACCAGGTGGTGGACGGTCAGTCCGGCCGGGCCGGGGCGCTCGGCCTCCACGGTGAGCTCCAGGTGGGCGTGCAGTTCGGCGGGCTCCTCCTCGGCCGCGTCCAGGGCCAGCAGGGCCTGGGAACGCTCCTGGTCCAGGCGGCGCAGCCGGGAGTGGGTGGTGCGCAGCTCCTCGCCGTAGCGCTCGCGCTCGGCGTCCACCCGGTCCAGCTCGCGGGCCCAGCGGGTGCGCTCGATCTCGCCGACGCCGGCGCCCTCGCCGATCTCGCGCAGCAGGTCCGCGGTCAGCTGGGCGAGCAGGGCGAGCCGGGCCTCCAGTCGGGCGCGGGTCTGCTCCGCCAGCCGCGACTCGGCCTCCAGCCCGTGCAGCCGGTGGCGCAGCGCGGAGTCCGCCGGGCCGGGCGGCAGCGGGGCGCGCGGGGACCAGGTGCGCACCAGCCGGGCCTCCAGCACCCGGATGCCGGGGTCGGCGGACTCGGCGCGCAGGGTGCGGTCCACGGCCAGCGCGGTGAGCGGGCCCAGCCGCAGCCGCTGGACACCCCCGGTGAGCTCGACCGTCACCGAGCGTTCGACCTGGGCGCGGTCCTCCAGGCAGGTGACGGCGGTGACGGGGAGGGGAACGGTCTCTTCGGTCATCTGTCAGTTCCTCCGGTTTCCGCCCACGATGGCCTTTCCGGCCGGGATCTTGATCTGGTAGCCGCCGTCCAGCTCGGTGCGGCCGCCCGGCGGCAGTTCGACCCGCCAGAGCCGGGTGCCGGCCGGGCACTCCGGGGTCGGGACGGCCGGTGCCCGCCAGTCGGCGCGTTCCTCGATCCGGATCTCGGCGTCGGAGGCGACCGGCACGCGCTCGCGGACCTCGACCGTGACGGCGCGGCCGAGCCGGTTGGCCAGCTGGACGTGCACCCGGTGGTCGAGGACGGTGCTGTTGCCCTTCAGCATGCCGGTGGCGGACTCGTGCAGCTCGGTGCGGCGCGCCACCTCGACGCTCTCGGTGACGCCGATGCCCAGGCTCCTGGTGCCCCCCGGGGCGAGGGTCGGCAGGGCGGCGGTGAGCAGGAACTCGTCGTCCACGGTGACCTCCACCGGGCCGGCCAGCACGGCGCGGTCGGTGCGGTTGACGAGCACCAGGGTCGCGTACACCTTCGGTTCGACGGCGGGGACGGTGACGTACTCGGGGCGGACGGAGAGCGGGATGCCGTCCACCGTGACGGTGTGCCAGGTGCCGTCGGACGGGATGTCGGCGCGGGCCGCGGCGTCGAAGCGGTGGTCGAAGGAGCCGGCCGACTCGCGGGGCGGAACGGCGTGGCGGGGGAGGGCGAGCTGGGCCAGCTGGATGCCCTCGTGGCCGCCGGGCAGGAACCGCTTCAGCTCGTCGCGCTCGACCCGGGCCGGGTCGGGGCGCAGCGTGCCGCGGCGGCCGGAGGAGTCGTCGGGGCCGGCCAGCCGGAGGCCGGGGTAGTCGAGCAGGACGGCCTCCGGGGTGGCGCCGGTGGCCGGGGGCCGGGCCGCGCTGCGGCGGCGGGCGCGGCGGGACTCCCGGGGCGGGGCGCCGCCGAAGGCCTGGGGGCTGGGGGCGCCGCCCGGGGCCTGGGGCGCGGGGGCGCCGCCGGGGGCCTGGGGCACGGGGGCACTGCCCGGGGCTTGGGGCGCGGGGGCGCTGAGGGCGGGTGGGGCGCCGTAGCCGGCGAAGCCGGGCGGCGGCGGGGGTGCGGGGGCGGGCTCCGGGACGCCGAGGGAGCCGCCGCCGGCGGGTGCGGCCTCGTCCGCGAGGAACTCGGGGCCCGGGCCGGCGGGGCGGCCCCCGCGGCGGCGGGCGGGCTTGGCGGCGAGGGTCGGGACCGGGCGCGGGGCCGGGGTCGGGGCGATCGGGCCGCGGGTGACGGGGCGGCGAGGGGCCGGGCGGTCGGCGGCGGCCGCGTCGTAGCCGGTGAAGAGGTCGGACAGGCCGGCCGGGGGTTCGCGCCAGCCGGACGGCGGCGGGGCGGGCTGGCTGCGGCCGATCCGCAGCGAGGCGAGTCTGGGCAGGTCGGTGCGGCGCTCCAGGTCGGCGGTGGAGAGGGCGAGCCGGACGCCCGTCCAGTCCTCGCCGGTGTGCTGGGCGACGGCGGCGCGCAGGACCAGGTGGGCGGTGGACTCGCCGGTGCGGTGGCTGAGGCGGTAGGTGGGCACCCAGCGGGCGGTGGGGACGCCGTACTCCAGCTCCAGCTCGACCAGTTGGGGTTCGGGGGTGGAGTGGGGAGAGAAGGCGGCATCGGGGGTGCCGGGCGCGGGGGTGCCGGGCGCGGTGGTCAGGGTGAGCAGGACGGTGTCGGCGGCCTGAACGGGTTCGGTCCGCTCGGCGGTGGATGCCCGGTCCAGCCGGTCGGCGGCCAACTGGCGCTCGTGGTCGGCGAGTTCGATCTGCCGGGTGAGCCGCTCGGCGCGCTCCTGGAGGCCGGCCAGCCGCTCGTCGACGAAGTCGGCGAGCTCCAGCCAGGCCTCGGCCGGGGTGCGGCGCAGCGGTTCGGCGGGGCGGCGCTGGGGCGGGACGGCGCGCAGTGCGGCGGTCTCGGCGATCGCGGCCTGGACCAGCCGGTGGCGCTCGTTCAGCGCCCCCTGGCGCTCCATGGCCTCGTCCAACTCGCGCCGCAGTAGCGGGAGTTCACCGGGTTCGTGGAGTTCGGCGAGGGTTTCGAGGCGGGCCTCGACGACCGCCGTGCCGGCCGGGCCGGTGAGCACCCGGGCGCGCAGCGAGTCGGCGTGCAGCGAGCTGGGCAGGCCGGTCAGCCGCAGCCGTCCGTCGGGCGGGAGGGGGACGGTGGCCCGGCGCCGGCACACCGCGCCCTCGGCGTACACCACGACGGAGTCCAGGGTGGACGGATGGGCCGGTACGGCCGGATGGGCCGTTACGGCCGAGGGTTCCGACGGGCCGGTGTGGCTGCTGTGCTGTGCGTCCCGCTGCTCGTCCCGCTGCTCGTCCCGCTGGTCATCCCGCTGATGGTCCATGCGCAACCCCTTCGTTCGCGTCCGGTGTGCCGCGGCTCGCCCCGCCGCCCCCTGGGCGGCCAGTCTGCCCCGCTCGGGTCCGGGCGTCGCCGGATTTCCCGGGGCACGGCGTGTGCACGGTGTGGGACGGGGGTGCGGGGTGCCGCGGTTGCCGGGGCGGGGGGGTGTCGCGGCGGGGTTGCCAGGGGCGGCCGTTGGGGGTGGGGGTTGTGGGCGGGGTTGCCGGGGACGAAGGTTGTCGGCGGGGTTCTCGGGGTCCGGGGTTTTCGGGGGCTGTCGGGTGGGAGGATGGGCCCGGGTGCTCCCGGTCGACCCCGGTTCCTGTCGTGACACCGGCACCTGTTGAGAACCGCCAGTGACAAACCGTCCAGTCGAGAACCGTGATCGAGGAGAGCCACCCGCCATGCGCACTGCCGTCGTCGTCGGCACCGGACTGATCGGCACCTCCGCAGCCCTGGCCCTGGCCGCCCGCGGGCTGACCGTCCATTTGGAGGACGCGGACCCGGACGCCGCCCGCACCGCCGAGTCGCTCGGCGCCGGCATCACCGAACCGGCCGAGGGCCCGGTCGACCTGGCGATCATCGCCGTCCCGCCGGCGCTGGTCGGCAAGGTGCTGGCGGACTGCCAGCGCCGCAACCTGGCGCACTGGTACACCGATGTGGCCAGTGTGAAGTCCGGTCCGGGCAGCGAGATCGCCGCGCTGGGCCTGGACACCGTTCACTACATCGGTAGTCACCCGATGGCCGGCCGCGAGCGCTCCGGGCCGCTGGCCGCCCGCGCCGACCTGTTCGAGGGCCGTCCCTGGGTGCTCACCCCGACCGCCGACACCGACACCGACACCCTCAACGCCGCGCTGGAGCTGGTCGCGCTGTGCGGCGCGGTGCCGATCGTGATGGACGCGGACGCGCACGACCGGGCGGTGGCCCTGGTCTCGCACGCCCCGCAGCTGGTCTCCTCGCTGGTCGCGGCCCGGCTGGAGCACGCCGACGAGACGGCCATAAGGCTCTCCGGCCAGGGCGTGCGCGACGTGACCCGGATCGCCGCCTCCAACCCCGGGATGTGGGTCGACATCCTGTCCGCCAACGCGGGCGCGGTCGCCGACGTGCTGGAGGCGGTCGCCGGCGACCTCGGCGAGACCGTCAGCGCGCTGCGCGCCCTGGCGGCCGAGGAGGAGGGCGCCCGCCGCACCGGCGCCGAGGGCATCGAAGCGGTGATGCGGCGCGGCAACACCGGGCAGGCCCGCATCCCCGGCAAGCACGGCGCCCCGCCCACCCGCTACGAGACCGTCGCGGTGGTGCTCGGCGACCAGCCGGGCGAGCTGGGCCGGCTGTTCGGCGAGGTCGGCGAGGCCGGGGTGAACATCGAGGACGTCCTGATCGAGCACTCGGACGGGCAGCAGGTCGGGTTCGTCCAGCTGTCGGTGGCGCCGATGGCCGTCAAGCGGCTCACGGCGGCGCTGCGCGCGAGCGGGTGGAGTGTTCGGGACTGACACCCGTCGGGTGGCCGCGGTCGGGGTGAGGCGGTCGGGCGGCGGGCCGGGTGGTGTCCGGGTGGTGGCCAGTTGCTGAGGGGGCGGGCGTGATCATCGAGTTGCCGCTGGGGGACACCCGGCACAGGTTCGCCGGAGAGCCGGTGGACCTCGGGAACGAGCGGTTCCTGCGGGCGGTGGTGGGCGGGGAGTTCGCCGTCCACCACCGCAGCGTGGCGGCGATGGTGGAGCGGCCCCGGCCCACGCCGCCGGAGTTCGCCGAGCCGGAGTCCGTCGAGCCCGAGCCGACCTGCAGCCTGCTGCTGCGCGCCGCCCACGCGGCCTTCGCGGAGCACCTGCCGCTCAGCCTGTCGCCGGACGTGCTCTGGTACGCGGTGGTGCACGAGGTCGCGGTGCACGTACGGATGTACCCGCCGCGCTACCGGGCGCTGTTCGGCGCGGCGGACCGGTCGCGGGCGCTCGTCGTCCGGGACGACACGCTGGCGGGGCCGGACGGTACGGGCGTGGGCGCGGACTGGGCGCGGTCGGTGCGGCTGGTCCGGGAGCCGCTCGCGGCGGTGCTGGGGGAGGAGCTGGTGGAGCTGTTCCGGCCCTCGTTCTCGACCACGACGCCGGACGACGTGTCCTCGGTGCTGGTCGCGCTGATGGACGTGGTCAGCCCGTACTACGACTTCCGCTGGGAGACCCGCTGCGGCATCCCGAGGGTCCGGCTGGAGGGTACGGCGGAGGACTGGGAGCTGCTGGCGGCCCGGGTGGCCGCGCTGGCGGAGCGCTTCGACTGGCTGGCGCCGTGGTTCGCCGGGCTGTGCCCGGTGCTGGCGGAGATCGCGGCCACGGCGGCGGGCGGGCCGGTGGACGAGGGCTTCTGGCGCTCGCTGTACAAGTGGGAGTCGGTCTCCGGCGGGCCGCTGGTGACCGGTTGGCTCACCGCCTTCTTCGCCCACACCCAGTCCCCGGACGGGCCCCGGCTGCGGCAGACCTTCGACTGGCGGGAGGCGGCCGGCACCTCGTACCACCGGGACGCCTTCGCGGTGAACGACTTCCCCTCGCACCTGTCCACGGTGCCTTTCGTGTGGGATCGTCTGGGCGTCGAGCGGCCGATGATCTTCGTCGGCGGGGTGCTCGGGATCGAACGGGACGGGGAGTTCCTGCGACCCCGGCTGGGGCACGCGGTACTGGAGGTGCGGTGATCATCGAGGTTGCGCTCGGCGACGGGCAGGCGCCGGGCGATGCGGCGGAGCTGGAGGCCGTCGGGAACGACGGTTTCCTGGCGGCGGTGGTCGGCGGGGAGTTCGCGCTGCTGCACCGCAGTACGGGGACGCTGCTGGTCTCCCCGGAGCAGTACGCGCCGCGGGCGGGGGAGGCGGAGCCGACCTGGAGCCTGCTGCTGCGCGCCGCGCACCTCGCCTTCGCGGAGCACCTGCCGCTCAGCCTGTCGCCGGACGTGCTCTGGTACGCGGTGGTGCACGAGGTCGCGGTGCACGTACGGCTGGACGCGGAGCGGTACGAGGGGCTGTTCGGCGCCACCCCCGGCGAGAAGCGGACCATCGAGGTCAGGGACGACAGCCTGCTGAGCGTCGACCCGGACTGGGCGCGGTCGACCCGGCTGGTCCGGGAGCCGCTGGCGAAGGAGATCGGGCCGGAGCTGGTGGACCTGTTCCAGCCCTCGTTCTCGACCACGACGCCGGACGACGTGTCCTCGGTGCTGGTCGCGCTGATGGACGTGGTCAGCCCGTACTACGAGTTCCTCTGGGTCTCGCTGTGCGGCATCCCGAGGATCCGGCTGGAGGGCACCGCCGAGGACTGGGCGCTGCTGGCGCGACGGGTCGGCGAGCTGGCGGAGTGGTTCGAGCCGCTGGGCCCGTGGTTCGCCGGGCTGCGGCCGGTGCTGGCGGAGATCGCGGCCACGGCGGCGGGCGGGCCGGTGGACCAGGAGTTCTGGCGCTCGCTGTACAAGTGGGAGTCGGAGTCCGGCGGGGACTTCGTCTCCGGCTGGATCACCGCCTTCTTCGCCCACACCCAGACCGAGGCCGGGCCGCAGCCGCGCACGGACTTCCAGTGGCGGGCGACGCAGCGGAGGTGGAAGCGGCGCACGGTGGAGCTGGGCCCGGCGCGATTGACCGAGAACGCGTTCCCGTCGCACGTCTCCAAGGTGCCCTTCCAGTGGGAGACACCGGGCGGGGTACGGTCGATGGCCTTCCTCGGCGGCGTGCTCGGGATCGAACGGGACGGCGAGTACGTACGGCCCCGGCTCGGGAACGCGGTGCTGGAGGTGGAGCGGCAGCGGGAGGACCCGGCCGCCGAGCAGGCGGTGCCGGCGGCGGCCCAGCCGCCGGCGTAGCTGCCGGGGGGGGGGTGGTGACCCGGCCGGGGCGGGGTCCGGCGCCGGTCCATTAACCTTGAGGGAGACAATCCCCGGCCGCTCGCCCACGCAGGCGTCGGCTTCCATGCCTCAGCATGCTCAGAGAGAGGTTCGCCCCCGTGGACACTGCCGACCGAGCGCACGCCCCGGTCGTCGTCGCCATCGACGGACCCTCCGGCTCCGGCAAGTCGACCGTCTCGCGGGCGGTCGCCGCCCGGCTGGGCCTGAGCTTCCTGGACACCGGCGCCATGTACCGGGCGATGACCTGGTGGATGCTGGCCAACGACGTGGACGTCGACGACCCGGAGGCGGTGGCCGTCGCCTGCGGCAAGCCCGTCATCGTGTCCGGTACCGACGCCGACGGGCCGACGATCACCGTCGACGGCCAGGACGTCTCCGGCCCGATCCGGGGCCCCGAGGTGACGGCGCAGGTCAGCGCCGTCTCCGCGGTGCCGGCGGTGCGGGCCCGGCTGGTGGAGCTGCAGCGCGGCTGCGCCGAGGTCGCCGAGCGCGGCATCGTCGCCGAGGGCCGGGACATGGGGACCGTGGTGTTCCCGCAGGCCACCGTCAAGGTGTTCCTGACCGCCTCCGAGGCGGCCCGGGCCGAGCGCCGGGCGGCCGAGCTGCGCGCCAAGGGTGTCGACGAGTCGACCATCACCGCGATGGCCGCCGACCTCGCCCGACGCGACGCCGCCGACTCCTCGCGGGAGACGGCGCCGCTGGCCCAGGCCGTGGACGCGGTGCTGGTGGACACCAGCGAGCTCACCCTGGAGCAGGTGATCGACCGGATCACCGCGCTGGTGGAGGAGCGGGCCGGACTGTCGTCGGTCTGATCAACTGATCGGTCTGATCGGTCTGATCTGCGTGACCGGTCGATTGGCCCATTGGTCGATCAGCTGATCAACTGATCGGCCTGACCATGACCATCTGAGGTATCGAACGAACCGCGGGCCGTCAAGGCGCCGCGGGAAGAAACCATCGCGCTGCCCCAACGGGGCAGGTACGCACGGCACGCCCCTGGGAAGGGCCGGGCCGGGAAACGGAACAGACGAACATGACCGTAGAGCACTCCGCCTCCGGGCCCGGTGACCTGGACGCCGCCGACTACGCCGAGTACATGGCCCTCGCGGCCGAAGAGGGCTTCGACCTCGACGGCTTCGACGGCGTGGACGGCGTCGAGCACGTCCGGCTGCCGGTACTGGCCGTCGTCGGCCGCCCGAACGTCGGCAAGTCGACCCTGGTGAACCGCATCATCGGCCGCCGTGAGGCCGTCGTCGAGGACAAGCCGGGCGTCACCCGCGACCGGGTCACCTACGAGGCCAGCTGGAACGGCCGCCGCTTCAAGGTGGTCGACACCGGCGGCTGGGAGATCGACGTCCTCGGCATCGACGCCATGGTCGCCGCCCAGGCCGAGTTGGGCATCGAGCAGGCCGACGCGGTGCTGTTCGTGGTGGACGCCAAGGTCGGCGCCACCGACACCGACGAGGCCCTGATCAAGATCATCCGCCGGGCGGGCAAGCCGACCGTCCTGTGCGCCAACAAGGTCGACGGCCCCTCCACCGAGGCCGAGGCCGCCTACCTGTGGTCGCTGGGCCTGGGCGAGCCCTACCCGGTCTCCGCCCTGCACGGCCGCGGCTCCGGCGATCTGCTCGACGCCGTCATGGACGCGCTGCCCGAGGCCCCGCCGCAGACCTTCGGCGACGCCGCCCCCGGCGGCCCGCGCCGGATCGCGCTGATCGGCCGGCCCAACGTCGGCAAGTCCAGCCTGCTGAACAAGGTCGCTGGCGAGGAGCGCGTCGTCGTCAACGAGCTGGCCGGCACCACCCGCGACCCGGTCGACGAGATGATCGAACTCGGTGGCAAGACCTGGAAGTTCGTGGACACCGCCGGTATCCGCCGCCGGGTCCACCTGACCGCCGGCGCCGACTTCTACGCCTCGCTGCGCACCTCCGCCGCGCTGGAGAAGGCCGAGGTCGCGGTCGTCCTGATCGACGCCAGCGAGACCCTCGCCGAGCAGGACACCCGGATCATCTCGATGGCCGTCGAGGCCGGGCGCGCCGTCGTCGTCGCCTACAACAAGTGGGACCAGCTCGACGAGGAGCGCCGCTTCTACCTGGAGCGCGAGATCGAGCGCGACCTCGTCCAGGTGCAGTGGGCCCCGCGCGTCAACGTCTCGGCCAAGACCGGCCGGCACATGGAGAAGCTCGTCCCGGCGATCGAGACCGCGCTGGAGGGCTGGGAGACCCGCATCCCGACCGCGCGCCTGAACGCCTTCCTGGGCGAGCTGGTCGCCGCCCACCCGCACCCGATCCGCGGCGGCAAGCAGCCGCGCGTCCTGTTCGGCACCCAGGCGGGCGTCCGTCCGCCGCGCTTCGTGCTGTTCGCCTCGGGCTTCCTGGAGGCGGGCTACCGACGCTTCATCGAGCGCCGGCTGCGCGAGGAGTTCGGCTTCGTGGGGACGCCGATCTCGATCTCGGTGCGGGTTCGGGAGAAGCGGAAGAAGAAGTAGTAGGTAGTAGTGGGTAGTTGGTCGTAGGCAGTACGAGTTCGAGGGCTCCGTCACCGGTGGTGGCGGGGCCCTCGGCCGTTTGCGCTGCTTCTCGTGGGGGTGGGGGTGGGGGTGGAGTGGGGTGGCGGTGCTGGTGAGTGGGCGGCGATCAGTGGTGGTCGCCGACGCGGCCCGGGGGGAGGGAGAGCATCTGGCGGTGGCGGCCGCCGGTGGGGGGCGGGGCGGTGGCCAGGCCGGTGGCCGTGCCCAGCACCGGGGACGGGGCCGGCGGGGCGGGTACCGCGTGCGGGACCGCGCCGAGGTAGCCGGCGGCGACCCAGCCCTGGCCGTTGGTGAACTGGGGGGAGGGGGGCACGGCCTGGCCGTGGCCGTCGCTGGTGGCGGCGGTGGCAGCGGCGGCGACGGGCTCCGGGTGGCCGTGGGCGTGGCCGTGGCCGTGGCCGTGGGGCGGGGGGTACGGGTGGGACTGGGTGTGGTTCGAGGCGTGGTTCTGGGTGTGGCTTTGGGCGTGACTCTCGGCGTGACTTTGGGCGTGGTTGTGGGCGTGACCTTGGGCGGGCGAGTGCTGCGGCTGCGTCGGCATGAACTGGGGGAGGCCGGACGGCTGGCCCGCGTAGGTGTGGAAGGCCTGGTGCTGCGCGGGCGGGTACGGGCGCTGCTCGCCGAGCAGCGGGTAGCCGTCGCGGATCGCGAAGCCGGTGAACCTCAGGTCCTCCTCGCCCGAGCGGTCGCCGGGCAGGGCGCGGAACAGCCGTCGGTACTCGGAGTACAGCTCGTCGTAGATCGGGGTCGTCGAGTGCGGGTGCTCCGCGTCGTACGACGGGCGCATGCCCGGGATCGAGCGGGGGGCGGTGGCCGACCGTCCGGCGGGTGCGGAGACGTCGTAGCTGTACACGTAGGGGCCAACGAGTGAGAGGCGGCGGGGATGCGGGGGCGTTCGGCGTACGGGACGGAGGCGTTCGGCGTACGGGACGGGAGCGGGGCCGCGCGGTCGACGTGGGGACGGCAGATCGGCGCGGGGGCGGGAGGTCGGCGCGGGGGCGGGAGGTCGGCGTGGGGACGGGAGGTCGGCGCGGGGGCGAGAGGTCGGCGCGGGGCGGGGCAAGGGGGGTGGCGGGAGGTCGGACGGGTGGCGGGCTTCCGGGGGCTTCCGACGGGTGGCGGGCTTCGGACGGGTGGTCGCTGCCGGGTGGTGCGGCGGCCGCCCATCCGAAGCGTCGGAGCGCAGGATCAGGTGCCGGCCAGCGGGAGGGAGGCGGCGACCACCTGGCCCAGCGCCACCGCCCGCTCCAGCGCCTGGCGCAGCAGGTCCTCGCGGGGCTGGCGGCCGACCATGCCGGCCGGGACGGCGTACATGGTCACCTCGGAGAGCTGGCTGGCCGCCATCCGCCAGGCGTCGGTGACCTGGAGCGGCTGGTGCGCCTGCCACCAGCCGGTGCTGCCGCCGGCCGCGGCGGGCTGAAGGATCGCGTGCAGCTTGCCCATGGCGACCAGGACCGACCAGCCGGGCAGTTGGTCCGGGGTCTCGTCGAGGTCGGCGACCGGCTGGAAGCCCGCGTCCTGGAGCAGGTCGAGGAACTCGTCCTCGCCGGAGGTGCTGCCGGGGCGGCCGACCGGGCCGGTGGGCTCGACCACGAGGGAGGCGTGGCCGACCTTGCCGTGCAGCACGAGGCCGCAGGTGATGCCGAGGATGGCGGCCTGGCCGGGGGCGGTCGGCTGGGCCGGGGGCCCGGCGGGGGTGGTGGGTGCGGGGATGGTGAAGTTCGGGGCGGGGACGGCGAGGTCCGGGGCCGCGGGCTGGGACTGGTTGATGCTGCGGACGGCGCCGACCAGTTGCTCCTCGGCCACCGGTACCACCTGGGACGGGATGCAGCGGGCGTGGGCGAAGGCCAGGACGGCGGTCTCGTCGCCGACGAACAGCACGGTGCTGGTGGCCTCCGCGTGGGTGTCGCCGGGGGTGCGGCAGGAGGTGCATTCGTAGCTGTCGGGGGCGCGGTCGCCGCCGAGCAGGCGGTCGGCCTCGTCGTCGCCGATCTCGGACCGGACCTCGTCGCTGACGTCGAGCATGCGCGGCACGGGGGTCTCCTCGGATGGGTGCGGATGGGGTCATGGGGGCGGACTCGGGGAGGTCGCCATGCCCAACGGGCCCTTGTGTCAGGCGTCACGGGTGCCCGGTGAGGGTGACGGGAATTGCCCCGGATCCGACCGCGCCGCGTGTTCTCGTGGTCGCAATCTGTCGATGTCGGTGACACGACTGCCGGAATGAAACGGTGAGGTGGGTCACGCCGCCTCGATGTTTGATCTAGGAATCGATGGCTAAAACGGACAATTCGGGCAGGAATCCACGGGCCTTACCGCCGGTAACCCTTCGCTGACCTGGGCAGACCGGTGGTGTTTTGGTTTCCCCACCGACCGGCTCGTAGCTTCATTGGCGGCGCAACGAGCGCCACCCGGGCTCACCCCCGATGCACCGCCCCCCGGCTCCGGCCAGGCGTGGCAGGTGCCCGCCGACGCGATCGCTCGAACGGATCGTGCCGGCGAGCGGCTGGGTGGCCGGGGCGGCAGCGGCACGTCCGACACGTGCACGGCCGTCCGACGGACGCGGCAAGCGATCTCGGCCCTCCCCAGGGTCTGGTTCCGCATGCCCGCCCGGGGCTGTCGAGAGGAACCTCATGACCTTCCGTAACGAGAACGCCGCTGCCACCACCACCGCCGCCACCAAGCGCAACCGCGTTCGGATGGCCGTCGTGGCGGGCGCCGCTGTCGCGGCCCTGCCGGTGGCCGGCCTCGTCACGGCCACCTCGGCCTCCGCCGCCCCCGTCTCCACCTGGGACGCCGTCGCCCAGTGCGAGAGCGGCGGCAACTGGGCCATCAGCACCGGCAACGGTTTCTACGGCGGTCTGCAGTTCACCTCCAGCACCTGGGCCGCCTACGGCGGTACCGCCTACGCCGCGCAGGCCAACCAGGCCACCAAGGCGCAGCAGATCGCCGTCGCCGAGAAGGTCCTCGCCTCGCAGGGCCCGGGCGCCTGGCCGGTCTGCTCCGTCAAGGCGGGCCTGACCAAGGGCGGCGCCCCGGCCGCCGTCGACACCTCGGCCGGCTCCACCGCGGCCAAGCCGGCGCAGACCCCCGCGCCGAAGGCCGCGGCCGCCCCCAAGGCCGCCGCCCCGAAGGCTGACGCCGCGCCGAAGACCGCTGCGCCGAAGACCGCTGCGCCGAAGGCTGACGCCGCGCCGAAGTCCGACGCGTCGTCGAAGAAGGACGCCGCCAAGTCCTGGAACGGCGCCAAGTCCTGGACCGGCTCCAACGACGCCAAGCCGGCCAAGGGCAACTACACCGTCAAGTCCGGTGACACCCTGAGCTCCATCGCCGCCGCGCAGGGCCTGGACTGGCACGACCTGTACAAGAACAACGCCAAGGTCATCGGTGGCAACCCCGACCTGATCCTGCCGGGTCAGACCCTGAGCATCTGAGCCTCTGGCCTCTGAGCCTCTGAGTTCGTGGGCTGCTGAGCTGCTGAGCTGCTGGGCTCCTGAGCTGCTGAGTTCGTGAGCTTCGCCGGGTTTGCAGGGTTTGCTGCGTTTTGCTGGGCTTCGATGAGCTGACCGCTCGTCGGGTCGTCGTCGCCCGGTTGCCACGGCCGTTCCTCCGCCACGCGGGGGAGCGGCCGTCGGCGTTTCCGGCGTGTCGGTGCGGGGTGGCGCCCGGGGTCCCTAGGGTCGGCTGCCGTGCCGCATTCGTGTGATGAACGGACAGTCCGGGCCGTGCTTCGGGTGGCCGCCGCCGTGGCGGTGGTGATGGCCGTGGTCTCGGGCGGCGTACGGGCCGGCGCGGCGGCGCGGGTCGCGGACATGATCTGGGACGAGCTCGCCGACTGCGAGAGCGGTGGCGACTGGCGGGCCGACACCGGCAACGGCTACTACGGCGGTCTGCAGATCCGGCCGGCCACCTGGGCGGAGTCCGGCGGCCTGCGCTTCGCCGACCGGCCCGACCACACGGGCCGGCGGGAACAGACCACGGTCGGGGAGGAGATCCTGCGGCAGCAGGGGTGGGAGGCGTGGCCTTCCTGCGCGCGGGAGCTGGGGATGATCGGCCCCGGCGCGGCGTAACTGGGGCTTCCGGGCGCTCGAGGGGGCCGACGGCTGACCGGTGGTGGGGGCGGTGCGGGAGGATGGTGGGGTGATCCAGGGTGAGCTGTTCGACGACCTGCCCGGGGAGCGCCGCGGTGGGCCCGCCGGTCGGGCGCGGTCCGCGGGCCGGGTACCGACCGCCGGCCGGGAAGGGTCCGACGGCCGGGAAGGGTCCGACGCCCAGGTGCGGTCCGAAGCCCGGGTGCGGTCCGAGCCCGCTCCCGGGGTCGTCCTGCTGCCCGACTGGCTGGACCGGGCCGCGCAGTTGCGGCTGGTCGACGCCTGCCGGGAGTGGGCCCGCCCACCGGCCGGGCTGCACAGCGTGCGGATGCCCACCGGCGGCGTGATGTCGGTGCGGATGGTGAGCCTGGGCTGGCACTGGTACCCCTACGGCTACGCGCGGACCGCCGAGGACGGCACGCCCGTCAAGCCGTTCCCGCCCCTGCTCGGGGAGCTCGCCCGGCGGGCGGTGGCGGAGGCGTACGGGGAGCGGGTCGGGGAGGTCGCGGGTGCGGCGGCGTACGAACCGGACATCGCGATCGTCAACCACTACCCGCACGGCGCCAAGATGGGCCTGCACCAGGACCGGGACGAGCGGGTGGACGCGCCGGTCGTCTCGCTCTCGCTGGGCGACGCCTGCGTCTTCCGGCTCGGGAACACCGAGACCAGGAACCGGCCGTGGACCGACCTGGAGCTGCGCAGCGGGGACCTGCTGGTGTTCGGCGGGCCGGCCCGGTTCGCGTACCACGGGGTGGTGCGGACGCTGCCGGGGGATTCGGGTGCGGACGGCTCGGGGTTGGGGCTGGTCGGGCGGCTCAACATCACGGTGCGGCAGTCGGGGCTGGGGCGTGGCCGCCGGTGATCCGCTTCTGCGCTCCTGATTCGTTTACTCGTCACTCGTCACTCGTCACTCGTCACTCGTCACTCGTTACTCGTCACTCGTTATTCGTTTACTCGTTCGAGTGAATTGGGCGCTCGGGGTCGGTGAGCGGGAATGTCCTGGGTCGCCGGAGAATTGTCGCCGGAGCATTCGAGTGAGCTGGATGACTCGAATCGGCATCGACCGGCAACACGAGAGAGAGCGCGCGCATGGGTACCCCCGTCGACGACCTCGTCGATCTGCTCGACCTGGAGCAGATCGAACTGAACATCTTCCGCGGGCGCAGCCCCGAGGAGGCACTGCAACGCACGTTCGGCGGCCAAGTCGCCGGGCAGGCGCTGGTCGCGGCAGGGCGCACGATCGACGACGCGCGCCCCGTTCACTCGCTGCACGCGTACTTCCTGCGGCCCGGGGTGCCCGGCGTGCCGATCGTCTACCAGGTCGACCGGATCCGTGACGGCCGCTCCTTCAGCACCCGCCGGGTGCTCGCCATCCAGGGCGGCCGGTCGATCTTCTCGCTCACCGCCGACTTCCACAGACCGGAGGAGGGCAGCATCGAGCACCAGTACCCGATGCCGGACGTCCCGGCGCCCGAGGAACTGCCCAGCGCCCTGGACGAGGTCGGCTCCCGGCTCGGCGAGCTGCCCCCGTTCATCAGCCGCCGCCAGCCCTTCGACATCCGCTACGTCGAGCGGCTGCGCTGGAACAAGGAGGATCTGGTCGGCGTCGAGGCGCGCAGCGGCGTGTGGCTGCGCACCAACGGCCCGCTGCCGGACGACCCGCTGATACACGTCTGCGCCCTCACCTACGCCAGCGACATGACGCTGCTGGACGCCGTCCGCGCCCCCGTGGAGCCGCTCTGGGGCACCCGGCACTTCGACATGGCCTCGCTGGACCACGCGATGTGGTTCCACCGGCCGTTCCGGACCGACGACTGGCTGCTCTACCAGCAGGAGTCCCCGATCGCCCACGGCGCGCGCGGCCTGGCCCGCGGGCAGCTGTACGACCGGCACGGGCAGCTGGTGGTGTCGGTTGTGCAGGAAGGGCTGTTCCGGCGGCTGAAGGACTGACGTCCGCCTTCTGTTGCCGCGGCATTGCCGTGCCTTGCGGTCTTCTTACGGGTGCGGCGGCGTGCCGGGTGCGGGGAATGCTCCGTACTGGCGCGCGGTGTTGTGCAGGATGACCGATACGGGCGGCCCGAACGACGGGCCGTCCGCGGACCGGACCGGGAGGGTTGACCGATGACGGCGACGGCCGCGGAGGACTGGAAGTACTGGAGCGACGGGCGAGCGGCGTCGGTGAGCGCGCCGCACGGCCAGCTCGCACTCACCGGCACGCACTGGCTGGAGCCCGAGCCGGCCGAGGTCCCGGGCTTGCCCGGGCGCTGGTGGGCCGACGCCGAGGGCGTCCGGGTCCGGGCCGCGGCGGCCGACGGCATCACCGTCGAGGGCGCGGACGGGCCGGTCGACGGCGAGGTGCTGCTGCGCCCGGACACCGATCCGGCCGCCGACACCGCCAGGCTGGGCGACCTGCTGCTCGTCCCGATCGAGCGGGAGGGCGAACTCGGCCTGCGGGTCTTCGACCCGTCCTCGCCCAGCCGGACCGGCTTCGTCGGCATCTCCGCCTACCCCTACTCGCCTGAGTGGGCCGTGCCCGCCGTCTACACCCCCTTCGAGGAGGAGGGGCAGTCGGTGGTCGTCCCGAACGCCGACGGCAAGGACCGGCCGCTGGCCGTCACCGGGCGGATCGAGTTCACGGTCGCCGGCGAGCACCGCACCCTGACCGTCGGCCGCTCCGGCCCGCACCTCACCGGCGTCATCGCCGACGCCACCAGCGGCGTCGACACCTACCGCTTCCGCTTCATCACCCTGCCGGCGCCCGACGCGGAGGGCCGGACCGTCCTGGACCTCAACCGGGCCTACCTGCCGCCCTGCGCCTTCGCGGACCACTTCATCTGCCCGTTCCCGCCGCCGGGCAACCGGCTGGACTTCGCGGTGGAGGCGGGGGAGAAGCAGGTGCTCAGCCGGTAGGCCTGGGGCGGGGGTGGTCGGTCGAGTGGGCGTGCGGGCGGCGGTGCGGGTGGCGGTTCGGGCGGCCGTGCGGGTGGGGCGGGCCCCGGTGCGGGCGGGGCGGGCCCCGGTGTCGGGCGCGGCGGAGGGCGGGACAACCATGGACCGTTGTGACGACCAACCAACCCCCTGATGCCCCGACCGACGCCCCCACCGAGTCCGCCCCCGGCCCCGCTCCCGCCGTCTCCGTCCCCGCTCCCGCCGCCCCCGGCGCCGCTTCCGCCGTCTCCGCTTCCTCCTCCCCGGCGCCCGCCCCCTGGTACCGGCGGGCCTTCGCCGACCTCAGCCCGCTGCGCGAGCACCCCGACTACCGGCGGGTCTGGACCGGCCAGGCAGTCTCCTCCATAGGCCAGCAGATGACCTCCGTGGCCGTCTCCGTCCAGGTCTACGACCTGACCGGCTCCGCCTTCGCGACCGGCCTGGTGGGTCTCTTCTCGCTCGTCCCGTTGGTCGCCTTCGGTCTGTACGGCGGCGCGATCGCCGACACCGTCGACCGGCGCAAGCTCGGTCTGACCGGCTCGGCGGGCCTGGCCGCCGTCTCCGCCCTGCTCGCCGTGCAGGCCTTCGCCGGGCTCGGCCTGGTGGCCGTCCTCTACGCCGCCGTCGCCGTCCAGGCGAGCTTCTTCGCGCTCAGCTCGCCCGCCCGCTCCGCGATGGTCCCCCGGCTGGTCCCCGCCCACCAGCTCCCGGCGGCGAACGCCCTGAGCACCGTCAGCATGAACCTCGGCCTCACCGTCGGCCCGATGCTCGGCGGCGTCCTGATCGGCGCCTTCGGCGCCCAGGCCGCCTACCTCGTCGACACCGTCGCCTTCACCGGCACCCTCTACGCCATGTGGCGCCTGCCCGCCATGCGGCCACAGGGCCCACGCAAGGGCCGCGCCTCGGTCCTCGACGGCCTGCGCTTCCTGCGCGAGCAGCCCAACCTGCGCACCAGCTTCCTCGCCGACCTGGCCGCGATGATCTTCGGCATGCCGCGCGCCCTCTTCCCGGCGATCGCCGCCACCTTCTACGCCGGCGACGCCCGCACCGTCGGCCTCCTCGTCTCCGCCCCGGCCGTCGGCGCCCTGATCGGCGCGCTCTTCTCCGGTTGGGTCAACCGGGTCCACCGCCAGGGCGCCGCGATCCTCGCCGCCGTCTCCGCCTGGGGCCTCGCCATCGCCGCCTTCGGCGCCCTCCACAACCTCTGGCTCGGCCTCCTCTTCCTCGCCGTGGCCGGCTGCGCGGACACCGTCAGCATGATCTTCCGCAGCACGATGATGCAGGTCGCCGCCCCCGACGAGATGCGCGGCCGCCTCCAGGGCATCTTCATCGTCGTCGTGGCCGGCGGCCCCCGCCTCGGCGACTTCGAGTCCGGCACCGTCGCCGCCCTCAGCAACCCCGCCACCTCCGTCATCACCGGCGGCCTCGCCTGCGTCGCCTGCGTCCTCCTCCTCGCCGCCCGCCGCCCCGCCTTCCTCGCCTACGACGCCCGCCACCCCACCCCCTGACCCACCCACCCGCCCCACCCCCGAAACCTGGCAGCGAGCACCCCCCGACGTGCTGTATTGTTTTCCACGTCGCCGGGACACCGGAGACAAGGTCGAGAAGCCAAACCGGCAAGGCCCCCCAGGCCCCACCGCAAGGCACCGAGACCACGGGACGTGGCGCAGCTTGGTAGCGCACTTGACTGGGGGTCAAGGGGTCGCAGGTTCAAATCCTGTCGTCCCGACTGTGAAGTCGGTTGTGGGAGCCGGTACTTGGGAAACCGAGTGCCGGCTCTTTCTGTTTTGACGTCAGCTGGTGGTCGCATGGTGGTCGCCGGGCCACATCGGCCATGGTGTCGGGGGTACTTCTGTTCGTGCCTGCTGGTAGGCGGGCAGTTGCCGGTGGGGGCGTGGGTGCTGGCGCCAGGGGTGCTGGGCGCGGCAGACGGGGTGTCCGAGGACGGCGCGGTCGGCGTTGTCGAGGATCCATGCGACGGCGTCGACGGCTGCGCGGGCGGCGAGGAACGTCAGGTCCGTGTAGATGTTCGCGCTGGTGGACAGGGTGCGGTGGCGCAGGGTCTTGGAGATGACGGGTAGCGGGACGCCGGCCGCTGTGGCGAAGCTGGCGGTGAGGTGGCGCAGGTCGTGGAGGGCGATGCGGGGGACACCTGCCTTGTCGCAGAGCAGGTGGAAGCGGTCGAGGACATTCTTGGGGTGCAGGGGGCGGCCGTGGCGGTGGAAGACGTAGCCGCCGACGGGGGTGATCTCGCCAAAGGCCCGTGAACCGGCCCGGTCTTTCAAGGTGTCGACGATGCGGTCGGACAGGGCGACCCACGCCTTGCTGCCCTTGGTCTTGGGGGCGGTGAGCAGGAGCTGGTTGTTGTCGATCACGGACAGGGTGGACCGTACGAAGAGGACGCGGTCCGTGAGGTGAACGTCGTCCCAGTGCAGGGCGAGGGCTTCGCCTTTGCGGATGCCCGTGCCGATCATGAGTTCGGCGAGGTCGGCGTAGAGGGGGTCGGTGACGTGGGTGAAGCGCAGGAAGCGGGCGGTCTGCTCCTCGGTCCACAGGCGCCTTGGGGCGGAGGCTGGGCGGGCGAGGAGCGGGGGTTTGGCGGGGTTGCGGGCCAGCAGGCCGTCGTAAACCGCGCTGGACAGGGCGCTGGAGAGGGTGGCCATGATCCGATAGACGGTGACCTTGCCGCGGCCCTTGCGGAGTTGGGCGGTGACGAACGCGCTGAGGTGCTGGCGAGTGAGGTCGATCAGGGGGATCGCGCCGAGCGCGGGGATGAGGTCCTGCTCGACGTAGGTGCGGTAGCGGGCCATGGTGGTGGGCTTGAGGCGCAACTCCTTCTCGTCGAGCCAGCCGCGCAGGTATTCGGCGGTTCGCTGCCTGGGATCGGTGACGATGCACAGGGCCAGGCCCTCGTTGAAGCGCCGCAGCGCGGTGCGGGCGTCGAGTTCGTCGGAGAAGCCGGCGCGGCGTATGGTGCGGCGGTGGCCGTCGATGGGCGGGGTGTCGACGGCGAAGACCCAGGAGCCGTGGCGCGGGTCGGTGGCGAGGTGGGGGCAGGTGGTGCCGAGCTGGCGGCGGTGGTCGTCGCGGCAGCCGCAGCGCCGGTAGACGCGGCCTCGGTCGTTTCCCGGGTTGGGTGAGCAGCGCATGGTGATCGCCTCGGAAGGTCGAACGCGGAGGATTTCGTTCTTCCAGTCTGCGCCCGTGAGGCGACCACCGTGCGACCACCAGGCTCCGAAAATCACGACTGACCTGCGGTTCTCCCTTGGCCAGCGGAAAGGGAGAACCGCAGGTCGCCCGGCTCGGCCGCGTATCCCGTCTTCGAATGCGGTCGGTCAGACGAGGCGGTCGCGGTTCTCGGCGGCGGCCGCGCGGACGAACTGGGCGAAGCGTGCACGGCTGCGCCGCTGGTGTTCCTCGGCCTGCTCGTCGTCCCAGTCCTCCGCGTCGCCGAGGTCTTCGTCAGTGTCGAGTTCGTCGTACTCGCTGTGGAGGAGCCAGCAGCCGTGGATGCCGGTGAGGAGGTCTTCGAGGAGGTCGCGGGCGGGACGCTTCGGGTCGAGCGGGGTGAGGCGCACGGCGATGTCCTCGAGGGCGGGATCGTCTTCGCCGGTGTACTCGGCGACGGTCTCCTCAAGCTCGTCGAGTTGCTCGCGGAACGCGTCGGGGTCGGGCAGGAGGCCGTCGGCGACGTGCATGGCGTGGCGGACGAGGCCGGTGACGGCGTCGCGCGGGGTGGCGCCGTCGTCGATGAGTCCGAGGACGAGGGTGGGTGTCTCGTGGGGGAGGGCCTCGATGTTGTCGGCCTCCTGGACGACGTGAACGGGGTCATGGCCGGAGGCTTCGGCGGTGACTTCGGCCGCCGCGGCGAGCCAGTGGGCCGCGGCGACGGCGGCCGCGGTGGGGTCGATGGCGGAGAAGAGCTCCGCCGACCCGAAGGGGTTCTCCTGGAGGAGGTGGTCGGCGGCGGCGACCTGGAGGGGGGAGGCGTCTTCGCGGCTGAGGAGGACGGCCTGCTGGGCGCGGCCGGTCAGGTCGCCGAGTTCGGCGTTCTCCACGGCGGCGAGCTCGGTGGCGGCCTCGGCGACCACAGCCTTCGTGAGTTCGGGGTCGTCGAGGTCGTGGAGGGCACGTCCGACGCGGTTGGCGGACTCCAGGAGGCGGCTGTAGGAGACGACCATCGAGCCGCCGCTGGGAAGGTTCGGCTTGGCGATCGCGTCCGCGACGTCGCTGAAGTGCTTGCGTTCCTCCTCGCGGCGCCAGCCTTCGGTGTTGGGCTCCAGGGAGTCGGCGGCGCTGGCGGGGTGGGTGTAGCTGTGCCAGGCGGCGTCGGAAAGTTGGCTGAGGGCGCGGGCCAGGCCCAGGAGCGCGGAGCCCCCGGCCCCTGCGGGAAGGGTGGCGATGCGGGTGGCGAGGTCGCCTTCACCGCATCCCCACGTGGCGATCAGCTCATGCCGGTCGGGGTCGATGCTGTAGCGGGTCAAGGGGCTCTGCCTCCGGGTCTCGCTGGGGCCGCCGTGAGCGGTGTGCTGCCAAGTCTGCTGCATCGTCAGCACGGTGGAGACCGCATGGTCCGGGCGGAGCGGCGGATGCGAGTACTCCCGCCACGTCTCACGCCCGGGGCTGAGGTCGCGGTGCGTGCGTTTCCCGTGCGAATGCCGTCCGATTCGGTGTGCTGGACAGTTCTGGACGATGAGCTGCAGTTGGTGGTGGAGGCTGACCGGTTCCTGCGGGAGCTGGTTTTGGGACGCGATCGAGCGGTGAACACCTCGTGCTCGTACGCGTTCGCGATCG
Organism: Kitasatospora sp. NPDC030952; assembly: GCF_055571335.1. Classification (NCBI taxonomy): domain Bacteria; kingdom Bacillati; phylum Actinomycetota; class Actinomycetes; order Kitasatosporales; family Streptomycetaceae; genus Kitasatospora; species Kitasatospora sp. NPDC030952. The sequence continues at coordinate 25,472 of NZ_JBVIFM010000035.1, read as the reverse complement.
CGTTGTGCCGATGGTGGTGTCGCGATTCCGAGCGTGATTGGCGGGTTGCCGCCCGGGATATCGGTCTGTTCATGCTCTGGCGCGTAGCGTCGTGCCTTGGCCCGGGTTACGAACGGCCCGGAGCAACACCCGAATCCGGAGCAACACCCGAATTGAGGAGCGGAACGCCGTGGGTGATGGGGAGACGACTGCCGAACAGCGGCTGGAGCGGTTGCAGGGTCTGCTGTCAGGGACGCGAGGTGACTCGCGGCTGGCACGGAACCTGGCGCGCGTGCCGAAGGCGAACGTGATGTTCGGGGCGCTGCTGCATGCTGCGGACCGGTTGCGGCAGGGCGAGCAGCTGACCGATCTGGAGGAGAGGCTGCTGGGCCCGCTGCGGGGCACGCTGCCGGAGGAGGAGGTCAAGGAATGGGGCCGCGTTTACCGCGAGTCGGTGACCGCCCGCGGGACCCTGACGGGGGTGCCCGAGGTCATCACGAGCCGTCCAGTCTCTGAGGGGTACGGCTTCGCCGACCTGATCGAGGACCTGCCGGCGGTGACAGAGGAGTGGATGGCACAGTCGAACTGGTCGACGGTCGACCAGCAGGCGTTGGCCGCGGGAAAGGACTTCGACAGCCCGGAGTTCGTCGAGGGCATGCGCGAGTGGGGGTGGAGCGTCACTGTGCCTGCCTGGCTGGCCGCGCCTGGGGACGGCAGCAGGAGCCAGGAGCCGCCGCGGGAGGCCGAGCCCGGGGCGGTGCACAGCTTCAAGCTGGAGTACGAGAACTTCCACGTGCTCCGCACGGTGGGTGACGGGTGGCCGGGTACCCGGGACGAGATCCGCTGGCTCTCAGGCGGTCAAAGCGACCTGGGGGTGCATGCCAGGCCCTTCGTGTCGCAGGAGTTCGGCGGCGGCTCAGCACAAGAGGGGAAGACGCCGGTGTTCGGTCCCCACCGGGTGGCCTTCGAGGGGGCGGCGGACCGTGGGGTGATCCTGAACGTCGCGTGCTGGGAGTGGGACACCGGCGACGGCAGCGTCGACAGCGTCGGGGAAGCCCTAATCAAGCTGAACGGCGACCCTTTGTTCAGCACCGCGTGGTCGGTCCTCGGCTCGCTGGCGCCCACCTTCATCGGGATCCTGATGGACCTCACGTCCGTCGCGATCACCCTTGTCAATTTGATCGCGAAGAACGACCTATCGTGCTCCCGAACGATCTTCCTCGACCAGCACGCCCTGACTGCCCTCTCCCATAGCGGGTACGCGCAATGGCACTTCAACGGAGACGGTTACCACGACCTGAAGGTCAGGTTCCATGGCGGCACCATTGCCTTCCCCGTCGGCACCCTGGAGTACGTCGTCCGCAACGGCACCTCGTGGAGCGCGCCCACCCCGCTGCCCTTCGAAAGCATCAGTGCGCCGGCCCTGGCCTCGTACAACGGCAAGCTCTATGCCCTGTTTGTGCGCAGTGACCTGGCAGTGATGTGGACCCGTTTGGAAGGACAGACCTGGAAGACTCCCGAGCGGGTCGGTGGCCAGGACGGCAGCACCTTTTCCCCCGCCGTGACTGCGGCCCACGGCAAACTCTTCTACGCCGTCACAGGTTTCGGCGGCAAGCTGTGGTGGCGGACCTATACCGAGACAGGGGGATGGAGCCCCGTCTCGCTGATGGGCAGCGACTCGGCTTACGCTCCTGCCCTGGCCCGTTCCCCGTTCGACCAGGTGTTCCTGATCACCGTTGGTTCCGAAGGCAAGGTGCGGACCTGGATCTACGGCGGCAACTCCTGGTCTCTGGAGGGGTTTGACGACTTCGTAAGCACGTGGACCCTGGACAACAGCGTCGCGTTGGGCACCCTGGGGGAACGCTTCTGGAGGATCGCCAACGGACTGAACAACAGGGTCTATACCAGCCTCTGGCAATTCCTCTACCCGCCGTATTGGCGCGACGTGGAGGCCCATCCGACCTGGCAGACCGAGCACGCCCCGGCGCTCGCCACCCAGGGCAACCTCATGTGGATCTTCATGCGTGGCACCGACGGTCTTCTCTATGCGTCGGCCACCGACAACAGCAGCTGGACTACCGGCCAGGTCATCGGCGGAGCGAAGCCGATGGACTCACCCGCCGCGGTCTCGCACGACGGCGAGCTGTACGTGATGTACCGCCGCTGACCGCGGATTCAATCGTCCAGCCCGGCGTCGTCGTCTTCTACGGTGGACCGGATCGCGCAGCGGCCTGAGTGCCGGCAGCCACATGAGCCAGGACTTCTCGGTGCAGATCGAGCTGCCTGTGGGATCAGTCCAGCGCGCTGATTGCAATGTCGTAGTCGGCCGCCTGGGTGACGGTGAGGAGATGGACGATCCTGAGCAGGATCGTGCCGTGCCCATGGATGGTCGTACTCGGCGCCGCGGGACGGCTTCCGGCGGCGGCCTGGGCCCGGATGGTGGGGTGGACCGTACGCGCAAGGTCGCTTGCCGATCAACAGTGACTTACCGCACTGATCACCGTTTCACAGGGCATGGTCACTCGTCGAGCAGTCACCGCCCTCGCGGTCGTCGCAGCAGCCCTGGGAAGTGGATTCGCGTCGGCGACTCCCGCGACAGCAGGCGGAATCATCGTCCTCGCATCCCCCTCGTCCGACAACGCGTGTGCCAACCAGGGTCACGCAGCCCACCACGGAGGGACGACGAACGGGACCGGAACCGCGGGAGGGCTCCTCGCCGCAGTGCCGACCAGTGCGCCACTCAACCACTGCGGGGGCGCCGATGCCCCAACAGGCAATCTAATCCTCCTTGACAGGACCAATATCGGCCCGACGGGGTGACGGCCCGACGGCGCAATCCCCCGCGGGCTGTGGTTACGAGAGGTTCTCGTGGACGAAGCCAGATCGCTTCTTCGACACGTCCCCTTGCGGGTCGTCATGTGATTTTCGCTGGCGCGGAATCGGCGCGCCGCCGCCAGGGGCAGGTCTGCCATGTATTCAGCCATCTTCGCGGAATCTGGCGTTCCTCTGTGCTCGGACTGAGGAGCGCGCGGGCCAGGACGGCAGTGCGTCCGGCTGGCATGCCCGCACTCGGGGCCTGCTATCGGATCAAGCCAACCCGAACCACTGTTTCATTGTGTGCACGTCACGTCACTCATAGTGTCGGTTGTCGTCCGGTGCGTAGCACAGGCGCCCGGGCATTTGCCGTGTCTTGAGGAGGCAGCATGTCTACGAACGACGGCTTCGAGCCCGTGGGTCCGAGCGCGTACGTCGCGGAGGAGAACCGGGCCGGCGCCAAGAACGTTTCCGGATCCGCCACCGACTACGCGAACGCGGCGCGGGGCCTGCTCGCGGTCCCCCAGAACCCCGCCGTCGCGGCCAAGGACGGCAAGAGCGCCGTCTGGAACTTCTTCTCCTTCGACTTCCTGGAGGACCCGGAGAATATCCCGCCCATGGTGTCGGCTCCGGTCTGGCGCCAGGGCACGCTGCTCCGGCAGGCGGGGCTGTACCAGGCCATCTCGCAGCCTCCGGCTGGTCAGATCTACCAGGTGCGCGGTTTCGACCTCACCAACATGACCATCGTCACCGGCAGCACCGGGCTGGTGGTGATCGACCCGCTCGGCTCGTCCGAGACCGCGCAGGCCGCGCTGCAGCTGTACCGCTTCGCCACCGAGGACCAGCGGCCGGTGTCGGCCGTGGTCTACACCCAGAGTGGGGTGGATCACTTCGGCGGCGTCCGGGGCCTGTTCGGCGCAAAGGTGCCCGCGAACCTGCCCGTCTACGCACCCGACAGGCTGCTCGCCGACGCGCTGCTGAACCAGGTCACCAACGGCGCGCAGAGCGCGAAGCTCCTGGACTACGCCTACGGCACGCGACTCGACACGAGCCCGTCCGGTCTGGTCGAATCCGACCTCGGCCTGACCATCTCCGTCGGGTCCTCGACGTTCGTGGCGCCCACCCACACCGTCGGCGGCCTGCTGCCCGCCGCGACCTCGCAGGCCGACTGGCCCGCCTCGACCCAGATCGCCTGGCACGAGGGCCTGTACGTCGTCGAGGTGGACGGCGTGCAGCTGGTCCTCCAGCCCCTCGGCGGCCACGCCGCCTCGCCGGAGATGAACGTCTACCTGCCCGCGTTCAACACCGTCTACCTGGCCGGCCCCGGCCCGCTGGGCGGCGTGAACAAGGCCCGCGCCGGCTTCCTGGACGCGACGATCGGCGCCTTCGGCTCCACGGCCCGGATCGGCATGTCCGCCTACGGCTGGCCGGTGTGGACGACGCTCGGGGAGGACATGACGACGCCGGGCGACGAGGTGTCCACCTGGCTGGCCGCCCACCGGGCGGCCGCCACGACCGCGGACCCGGGCGCGCTGGCGAGCGTGGTCAACAGCTCCGGCTACGCGGGCACCCCCACCCGCACCCTCCGCGAGCTGTGGGCCAAACTGGCCGGCGCCAACCTGGGGGCCCCGGACCTCGCCGTCACCGCGAAGGCGGCCCTGATCGCCCAGGGCGGCGCGGCCAAGCTCATCGCCGCCGCCCAGAACGCCTACGACAAGGCCACCCCCGACTACGCGCAGGTCGTGGTCCTCCTCGACCCGGTGATCTCGGCCTCCTCCATCCCCCTGGCCGTCCCCGCCAACACCGAGAAGCAGGCCCGCACCCTTCAGTCCCAGGCCCTCACCCAGCTCGCCTACCTCTCCACCGACGGCCGCCTGCGCAACGCCTGCCTGACCGCGGCCCACGACGTCCTCCACCCCGGCTCCATCGCCACCCGCTTCCCCCAGACCATCACCGACCTCGCGGCCGCCGCCAACCCGCTCTCCTGAGCACCACGGTGTGGCCGCCCGGCTCCCCGGGCGGCCACACCGATGCCAGCCGGGGGTGCGGGCCCGGCCCCTCGCTGTGAACGCCCCGGCTCGCGGACCGGTCGATCCGGCCGCGCGCGACAACCAGCTCCCCCCCCGCGACCGACCACTCACCGCGAGGCCGCGGCGCCACGCTCTCCCGGTCACCCCCTACGCAGCTCGGCCCTGTCGCCCTCGCTGTGGAGCTGCAGCCGTCAGTCCTCAGCTCCCTTCTGGGTATCAGCCCCAACTGTGTCTGGAAGTGGACCCGGCGCGTCGGCCGCGACCGGAATACCTACCTCGCCGACCGCACCCGTGCGCCGACCAAGTACCCCGGCGTCGCTACAGACGCGAAAGGCGGAGCCAGGCGCCGCGGTTCGCGCACCAGTGGACGCGGGCCGCGTCTCCAGACCGCGCGCCGGCCGCCCGCGTGCCCAAGGAGTCCCTGCGATCGTCGCCCATGCTGCGGCTCCCGGCTGCGGGTTCAGGGCGCGCGGTGGACGGCTGCCGGCGTGGACTCCGCCTCGACACATTGCGGTCGTTTTGCCCGCATTCATGCTAACCAGTAGTCATGTCACATCCCGGGACGCTCATCCTGATCATGGTCATCGCGGTGCTCGCCCCGCTCCTCGCCTATGCGGCCGCCCGCCGGCTGACCGTGCCAGTGGCGATCTTCGAGATCGGCCTCGGCATCGTGATCGGCCCCGACGCCCTGGGCTGGGCCCACCCCGACGCACTCATCGACACCCTGTCCAACCTGGGGCTGTCGATGCTGATCTTCCTGTCCGGTTACGAAATCGAGTTCGCCGCGGTACGCGGGGACACGCTGCGCCGGGCCGTCGGCGCGTGGCTGCTCACGCTCGCGCTCGCCCTGGGGATCGCGCTCGCCCTGGGGATCGCGTTCGCCCTGACCGGCGCCCAGGCCACCAAGAGCTTCGTCATCGGCACGGCGCTCACCAGCACCGCGCTGGGCGCCGTCCTGCCGATCCTGCGCGACTCGGCCGTGCTGCACAGCCGGTTCGGCACCGTGGTGATGGCCTTCGGAGCCGTCGGTGAATTCGGCCCGATCATCGCGATGGCGCTGCTGCTCAGCGGGCGCGCGCCGGGCGCGGCCACCGCCGTCCTCGCCGCCTTCGCCGCGGTCACCGCCGGCGCCCTCTACTGGGCGATGTGCCCACGCCCGCCGTGGTTCGCCCGCATCGTCGCCACCACCCTGCACACCAGCGGACAGTTCGCGGTCCGCCTGGTCATGCTGCTGCTCGCCGCTGGGGGTCAAGGGGTCGCAGGTTCAAATCCTGTCGTCCCGACCAGCGTTTACGCAGGTCGGAAGCCACTTCTATCAAAACGATAGGAGTGGCTTTTTGCTTTGGTGGTCGCAATGTGGTCGTGAACGCTCGTTCACATTGCCTCGCTGAGCGCGTTTCCGCAGGCCTGGCCCCTCCGGCCTGGTCGTGACGGGGCATTTGTTCATTCATCTGGGAACCCGCGTGCCGTCGATCGCGGGCTGGTCGCCTCTTCGGTGAGGAAACGGGCCAGGATTCGCGGGAAATAGGCATGCCGACAGAACCTGCGGCGTCATCTGTTTCGACGGGCCGCACGTTTATCGGGTGTCAGCTATGAGCCGGGAATCCCGGTTGCTTGTCGGCCCTGGTGGCCGGAGCGGCCGGGTGCCGAGCCGCCTGCAGCGGTGGGGCCGTCAGGCCGCGTGGCTGAACAGCGGGTTCGGCAAGCCGACGTCGTAGGCGGGGGCGTCCGGGCCGGACTGGGTGCGGGCCTCGACGAGGTGGAGTCTTGCCTCGATGGTGTTCACGGCGGCCCTGGCGACGTCCCAGGTCAGGTGGCTGTAGATGTTCGCGGTGGTCGAGAGTGTGGAGTGCCGCAGGGTCTTGGAGATGACGGCCATGGAGACGTTGCCCTCCAGGGCGAGGGTGGCGGCGAGGTGGCGCAGGTCGTGGATGGTGACGTGGGGCAGCGCGGCCTGTTCGCGTAGCTCGTGGAAGCGCCGGCGGACAGCGGCCGGGTGGAGGGGCTGGCCGTCGGGGCCCTGGAAGACGTGGCCGTTGATAGTGGCGGTGCTCCGGTCCATGGCGCGCTGAAGGGCGGCGGCGACGCGCTCGGACAGGGGCACCCAGTTGCGGCTCTTCCTGGTTTTCGGCGCGGTCAGGACGAGTTCGTGGTTGTCGACCGCGGACAGGGTGTGGCGGATGTACATGACGCGGTCGTCGAGCCGGACACACGGGCGCTGGAGACCGAGCGCCTCGCCCTTGCGCAGCCCGGTGCCGATGATGACCTCGAAGAGGTCGGCGAAGGCGGGGTCGACGCCTCGGCAGTGGGAGAGGAAGGCGACGGCCTGCTCCGCGCTCCAGGGCACGCGCTCGTCGGGGCGGGGTCGGCGCATGGGCAGGGGCTGGGCGGCGTTGAACGGCAGGCGGTGGGTGCGCACGGCCGTGCCCAGGGCGCTGGAGAGGGTGGCGAGGCAGGGTAGACGGCCTGGCGTCCGCGACCGGCTTCGAGCTGCTCGTGGGCGTAGGCGGAGATGTGGTCGTGGGCGAGCTCCTCCAGGCGCAGCTTGCCGAAGACGGGTATCAACTCGCAGAGCACGTAGGTGCGGTAGCGGGCGTAGGTGGTGGGCTTGAGCAGGAACTCCATGCCCTTGAGCCACTTGGTGAAGTAGGCGGCCACCGTCTCGTGCGGGTCGGCGTCGAAGCCCAGCCGGCGGCCTTCGAGGAAGCGCCGCAGCGCCGTCTCGGCGGCGAACGCGTCCTCGAAGCCGCCGCGGCGTACGGTGCGCCTGCGGCCGGTGAGGGAGGGAATGTCGACGGCGAACGTCCACGTACCGTGCTCCTCCCCGGCCAGACGAGGGCACGCTGCGCCGAGCTGACGCCGGTCGGCGTCCCGGCACCCGCATCGGCGGTAGACCCGGCCTGGCCGTCCTGACTTGCGCACTTCCTGTTCCTCCAGCGGTCATTGGCTCTTGATCGGCCCGCGGAGGCTACTGGCGCAACGGGCCGGAGGGTCGTCTGCGACCACCATGCGATCACCAACGCCGAATCAGGCCCCTGACCTGCGGCTCGCGGTGAGGACCCGCACCTGGGCGGGCCAATACACCGGAGGATCGCCACGCTGCCTCGGCGGACGGGACGAGTACCCGAAGATTATTACCGTGCGTAACCAGGATCCCCCGAAGGGGGCCCGAAACAGGGGCCGTGCGAATGGCAGGGCGGGATCACTTTTCAATTGACGGATGCTCATGTAAGTGATAACGGCAATCTGCTCTCTGGTGCATCTTCGATCCGAAGGCGGGGAGTCTTGTGACCTCAATTCGATTACGCAGTGTCACTGAAATCGGCTCGGATGGATCACCGGCGACTCCAGGTCCAGGCGGGTAGACGCGCCGATGTTGGGGGAGCATCCCGTTGGCTGGCCGGCGCCTGGATGTGCCCTGGGGGAGTCGAGGGCTGGTCGGAGTGACTGCTCGTGTGGTCGGGCCGGACGGTCAGACGAGCCGGTCTCGGTTGGCAGATGCGGCTTCGCGGACGAGTCGGGCGAACCGGCTGCGGTCGATGCCGGGTTGTCCTGTGTGCTCGTCGTCGTCCCGGTCTTCGCCGTCGCCGTCGCCGTCGCCGAAGCCGTCGCCGTCGCCGAAGCCGTCGTCGTCGTCGGATTCGTCGTATTCCTCGTGGAGGAGCCGGCAGCCGTGGATGCCGGTGAGGAGGTCTTCGAGGAGGTCGGGGGCGGGGCGTCTGGGGTCGAGCGGGGTCAGGCGCAGGCCGGTGTCTTCGGGGTCGGTGTCCGGGCCGGTGTGTTGGGCGAGGTCGTCGTCGATGTCTTCGAGTTGTTCGCGCAGTCCGGCGGGGTCGGGGAGGAGGCCATCGGCGATGTGGAGGGCGTGGCGTACGAGGCCGGTGACCGCGTCGTAGGGGGAGGCGCCGGCTTGGAGGAGTTCGAGGACGTGGGTGGGGGTTTCGTGGGGGAGGGCTTCGATGTTGTCGGCTTCGAAGAGCACGGCGGTGGGGGAGTGGCCGGTGGCTTCGGCGGTGACCTCGGCGGCGGCCGCGAGCCAGTGGGCTGCGGCGACGGCCGCGGCGGTGGGGTCGATCTCGGTGAGGAGGGCTGCGGGGCCGAAGGGGTCCTGTTCGAGGAGGCGGTCGGCGGCGGCGACTTGGACGGGGGAGGCGCCTTCGCGGCTGAGGAGGACGGCCTGGCGGGCGCGGCCGGTGAGGTCGCCGAGTTCGGCGCTCTCCACGGCGGCGAGCTCGACGGCTGTCTCGGCGAGGACGGCGTCGGTGAGCTTCTGGTCGTCCAGGGCGTGCAGGGCGCGGCCGGCGCGGTGGGCGGATTCGACGAGGGGGCTGTACTCGACGTCGAGCATGCCGTCCTGGGGGAGGTTGGGCCGGGTGATGGCGCCGGGGACCTCGCCGAAGGCCTTGCGCTCCTCGTCGCGGCGCCAGCCCTCGGAGCCGGGCTCCTGGGAGGCGGCGGCGCTGGCTGGGTGGGTGTAGGTGCGCCACGCGGCCTCGGACAGGTGGGTGAGTGCGCGGGCCAGGCTCAGGAGTACGGGGGTGCCGGCCTCGGCTGGGAGGGCGCAGACGCGGGCCGCGAGGTCGCCCTCGCCTGTTCCCCAGGTGGCGATCAGCTCGCGCCGGTCGGGGTCGATGCTGTAGCGGGTCATGAAGCCGTACCTCCGGTGATCTGCTCGGCAACGCCGCCGGACACCGAGCCATTCTGACGCATCGCCAGAAAGCTCCGGATCGTGCAACCGGCACGCGCAGACGACCGCGAGAGAACGAGACTTCCTAGTGTGGGTCCGGCGCTCGGGCATGCTGGGCATTATCGGCAGGACCGGCTGGGACCGGTCCAGGGCCTGGATGGCGTCGAGGACTCGGTAGAAGGTCAGGCCGGCGCCTCGACTTTCGGGTCGAGGCGCCGGAGGGGTGAGGAAGGCGTGGGCGGCGGTGACCAGGGTGACGTGGTGGTGCCAGCCGCGCCAGGTGCGGCCCTCGAAGTGGTCCAGGCCCAGGCCGCGCTTCATCTCGCGGTAGTCGTGCTCGATGCGCCAGCGGATCCTGGCCAGGCGCACGAGGCGCCGGATCGCGGTGTCGGGCGGCATGCTGGTCAGCCAGTACTCGGTGGGCGCGCTCGCGCCCGACGGCCATTCGACCAGCAGGGTCTCGGCCGGCAGGACGCCGTCCCAGTCGGCGCTTTCGCCCGCGTCCGCGGCGGCGAGCGCCCGGGGGATCTTTCCTGCCGGCCGTACCTGCAGGACGCGGAACCTTGAGCGCATCGCTCCGCGGCTGCCCTGGCGCCAGGTGACCTGCCGAAACGCCCGTCGGCCGCCCTCGGTGGCGAGCTCGTGCAGGGCGACGGAGTCGGTGCGGTAGCGGGGCAGCGTCCTGCGTCCCGCACCGCCGTAGACGAGAGCCACTGGTTCGGCGTCATGGCGGTGCTCGGTCTCGTCACCGCGCACCGCCACGATGTAGTCCAGGCCCCGGGAACGCAGGGCGTGACGGAACGCGGCGCACTGGCCGAATCCGGCGTCGGCGGCCACGACCTGCGGGGCGAGCACCCAGGAGATCAACTCTTCGAGAGTCTCGATCACCAGCCGCCACTTCTCGACATGACCGGCCTCCGGCGGCAGGCCGATGCGACGCCGACGGTCGTCCTCGCGGTCGTCCCAGTCCGGCGGCACGAACAGACGCCAGGACAACGGGCTGGAAGCCTTGTCGGTGACGGCGTGGACACTCACGCCGACCTGGCAGAGCGAGTGTTTGCCCAGCGCACCGCAGTACTGCCGTGAGGTCGCCACCGACTGGTCGCCGGCCTTCGGGAACGAGGTGTCGTCGATCACCCACGCCTCCGGCACGAGGGCGGAGGTCATCTTCGCGGCGATCTGCCGCAGCACCGGTGTGTGGTCCCACGGCGACTGGCTGACGAACTACTGCAACGCCTGCATGTTCCCGTCCGGCAGCCGCTCGGCCATCGGCTGGATCGACTTGCGCCGCCCGTCCAGCAGTCACACGCGGGAGCGACCGAAATGGACCCCGCTACCGCAATGCCGTAGGACTGCGACAACAGGGCCTCCTGGGCTGCTCTTTGGTGTAGACACCCTTCGAGCTACCAAGAGGCCCTGCTTTCATGCGCGGCGGCCGTCGTACTCACCCGTTCGAGACTCTCGTTCGACCGGAGCCCCTCAAGATCGGAACGACGACATCCGCTCATTGTGTTACGAGCCGGTCAGCGACCCAGCTTCGTGCGGAGCATGCCGATCAGGCCGTCGACCTCCCGGACCTTCATCATCCGAGCAAGGGCGAGGTAGGTGCCCAGGAGCGCGAGGCCGCCCAGGGCGAGGGCGGAGAGGGATCCCGGAACGCCGCTCCCGAGCCTTTTGAGGAGGACGAACGCGACTGCGCCGCCGATGGCTGCTGCGGGAGCGGCGGCGGCGACGAGCCGGGCGTAGGTGCGCATGACCCGCGAGCCGTCGAGGTCCCCGCCCAGACGTCGGCGCAGGCGTCGCCAGGCGATTCCGACGCCGACTGCGTAGGCGAAGCCGTAGGCCGCGGCCATTCCGGCGACGGCCCAGCGTGCGGGCAGGACGGCGAAGGCGATACCGGATCCCGCAGCGTTCACCACTGCGACGACGACGGTGTTGTAGAAGGGCGTGCGGGTGTCCTCAAACGCGTAGAAGCCACGCAGAACCACATACTGCACCGAGTAGGGGATGAGGCCGAGGCCGAAGGCCATGAGGATGTAGCCGATGTTCTGTGCGCCGGGGCCTGCGCCCGCGTACAGGAAGGTCGCCGTTGGCACGCCGAGGGCGAGGAAGGCGAAGGCGCACGGCACGATGGCGACCGCCGAGGTGCGCAGGCCGTGGGAGATGTCGTCGCGCACGGCGCCGACGTCGCCTTCGTTGGCGGAGCGGGCGATCCGCGGCAGGATTGCGGTCATGACCGACACGGTGACGATGGCCTGCGGCATCTGCCACAGCTGCAGCGCGAAGTTGTAGGCGGTGATGCCGGTTCCGGGGTGGCCCTGCTTCTCGGCGACCGGTCCGGCCCAGGTGGCCAGCTGGGTGACGACGAGGAGACCGGCGTGGTTGGCGAGGACGAACAGGACGGTCCACTTCGCCAGGCCGATGGCCTTGCCGAGGCCGTGTCCTCGCCAGTCGAAGCGTGGGCGGATCCTGAACCCGGCGGCGCGGAGGTACGGCACCATGGCGAGGGCCTGCACGACCAGGCCGAGCAGAGTGCCGGCGCCCAGAAGCCGTACGCCTTCGGGGGTGATGGTGTCGGCGGTGACGCCGGAGTGGCCGAAGCTGCCGAAGGCCCAGACAAAGCCGCCGAAGGCCGCAGTGATCACGATGTTGTTCAGGACTGGGGTCCACATCATCGCGCCGAAGCGGCCCCGGGCGTTGAGGACCTGTCCGAGCAGGACGTGCGCGCCCATGAAGAACATGGTCGGCAGGCAGTAGCGGGCGAAAGTCGTGGCCACCGCCAGCCGCTGTGGATCGTCACCGATGGACGGTGACATCATCTGCACGAGGAACGGGGCCGCTAGTACGGAGGCGACGGTGATGCAGCCCAGGAGCACCAGAACGAGGGTCACCAGGCGATTGGCGTAGGCCTCGCCGCCGTCCTCGTCCTCCTTCATTGCACGGACCAGCTGGGGGATGAAGACGGAGTTCAGCGCGCCGCCGGCGACCAGGATGTAGATCATCGTCGGGAGGACGTTGGCGACCTGGTAGGTGTCGTTCAGCGTACCGACCCCGATCGCTGCCGCCATCGCGAGCGTGCGGAGGAAGCCGGTCAGCCGGGAGACGATGGTGCCGGCCGCCATCAGGGCGCTGGACTTGAGGAGGCCGGAGCTTCGGTTCGCGGCATGGTCGGTGCCGGTGCCCTCGGCCGGAGCAGGATGGCTCTCCGCTTCGGGGGTGCGGGGCGCGGCATGTCGGCCTGCGGGGCGGACCTGGTTCTGGTCCGGCCTCGGAATGGCGAGATCGATCGTCGGGGACGGGTCGTACGTCTCCCCCTCGTAGGGCCGCAGGTGTCCATCCGGCGGGCCGGCCGCTGCCCGGGTCGCGTACCAGGCCGGTTCCGCCTCGTCAGTGCGCTGCTCGTAGTCGTCGTTGTACGGCATGTTCATGGATACCCACCCTTGTGCACCCTGTGGCACCTCGGCCCGCCCTGTGCCCGGCACCGCACGCCCGACGGGCATCATCCGCTGTGGGCCACGGTGTGGACGGGGAACGGGCGCCGACGCGCATTCGACCGAACTGACCGTTGCTCCGCTCGAGGCTCAGACGGTGTTCGACGCCAGGGGCGACGGTGAGTGCAGCCTTTCCTTAGCAATGATGATCTGTTGAGCCTACCTGCAGCGCGCCGTGCCCATGCCGGGTTTGAGCCGTCGCGCTCCAGGCAACCCTCGTCGGTCGCTCCGAGCCCCCGGCGGCGCTCGCCTCGCCGCTGGCGGGCGGTCAGGCAGTCTTCGGGACCTGACGGAGCCTTTGGTGGACGGCTCTGGTGAGCCGGAGTTCGGCCTCAGGATCCACCCCGAACAGGCGGTTGCAATGCATGTGGACCAGACTCTCGTTGATCCTGGCCAGACGCGTCGGATCGAACTCGTCGGGCTTCCGGAGAAGTCGTCCGAAGCGCTGTGCTGCGGGGCGCCGTGTCCGCGCCCCCGTCGCACGATCGGCTTGCCGCCTTGGGCCTCCTTCGGTCGGTGCGTCTGAGACGCGTCCCATCCAGGAGGCTGAGCGGAGTGTGGGATCGAAGGCCTGGAGCAGGTCGAGGACACCTTCCACGGCGGTGTCCAGCGAGGACCCGGCGGCTCCGTGGCGACGCCAGAGGTCCAGAACGGACCGGCTGTCCTCGGCGAAGAGGCGCTCGGCGTCCGCGATGAGTGCGGCGCCGCCGTAGCGGTCGACCTCTTGGTCGTAGGTGTCCAGGCTCATGGCACCGGTGAGCCCCGCCAGGTGAAGTTCGGCCACGGTGTCGCGCAGCACAGGCAGGACCTGCGTCAGGAGGGGGTCCGGGTGTCCGTGCAGACGCAGGCGCAGCTGTCCGCTGCCCTGGTCGAGGTAGCGGACGAAGAACCACCGGTCCACGGCGTCGGCGAGAACGGTCGCGAGGCGGTCGTGGATGCGCAGGAGGACCAAGGGCTGGCTGCGCTGGGGACAGGAGATCTTGGCGTAGAGCCATTCGCCGCCCGGGAGGTGCCGGCTCAGCGTGAACCGCCGTGCGGGACGCGGGGTGGGTGGCGGGACCCGGCGGTGCTGATCGCCGTATATGGATGGTGCACCCAGGGGGAAGTGGACGCGCGGTGAGCGCGAGGCCTCCGCCAGCCCGGCGTCGCCCGCGGGCTCGAGTACGTACCCGTGCGTGCCGGAGGCGACCAGCTCGCGGAACTCGTCAGATCGGACTGCGACTTCGAGGCGCTGACGGCCGCCGCTCGCGGGATCCGGTATCCGCACGAGGTCCGGCACGCGGTAGCCGGCCTGCCAGGCGTCCCGGCAGGTGGCCCAGGTCGGGCCGGCCTCGGCGGCGGCCGTGGTCAGGCGCGCGGGAACCCGCCACCGCGCGAGAGTGAGAACGGTGCGGCGGTACCGGACGCGGGGGAGGAAGGGCTGGGCGGAGAGGGCTCCCCACGACCAGGAGAGGGGTCCTCCGATCGTCAGCCGGCCGAGGGCGAGAAGCAGCCGCGCGACCGGCGGGAGAGCCGATTTGGGCGTGTCGTCCGCGGCCACCGGAATCAGCATCGTTCTGTGCTCGAGGTCGACGACGTGCAGCCGATGCGCGTCGGCCGTGAGCCCGATCGCGGTGAGAGGAAGGTCTCCGGGGAGGGCGGGTGCGATGTCCACGACGATGCGTCGGCCGTGGAGGGGAGTGGCGGCCGTTCCCGGCGCTGCGACGGGGACGAGGACCGCCGGCTCCCGGTTGGCGAAGGGCTGGGGCGTGATGTGCCGCCACCCTGAGCTCGTGCCGAACTCCGGCTCGAGGAGGAGGGGATCCGGCCCGCTGTCCGCACGGAGTCCGAGCGGGGACACCGAGACCGAACAAGGTAGGTCGAATCGCGTGTCTGCCGGGACCCCACCGCTCATGACGTCGGCTGCGTGCTCGGCGTTCATCAGGACCTCGCGATGTCCTTCAGTCAGGGACTCGTGCAGCAGGGACGCGAGAACGGCCTCGCCCGCCTCGGACGGCAGCGACGTGGCAGGGACGGGCGGTCCCCCCGTCAGATGTCGATCCGGGATTCCCAGACCCCGGTGATCGTCCAGTACGGCGGACAGTGGCACCGCACTGTCCACTCCGTAGGCCTCGACGAAGCGTTGGTGAAGCCTCTTCTCGGCATCCGGAACGACCGGGGGAAGGAGGTGGCGAAGCAGCTCGAGCGCCTCCTTCGCCTCGGACCTGACCTCCTCCGCGAATTCGTCCGTGGTGGTGGTGTTCAGTCCAGGCCATTCCTGCGGGACTGTTTCGAGCGGACTCGGACCCATTTCGGCGGCCAGCAGGAACCCCAGTGAATGAAGTCTGCGAATGAATCCGCGGCACATGTCCGGGGTGGCGGCGGGCAGCATCTCGAGCATCCGCCGCACTATCGCGTCCTCCGGCACCGCTTCCTGCGCGAAGCCGAGAATCAGGTCGACGGTTTCGGTGGCCGCGATCGTGACCTCCCTCGCAGGACCCGCCCCGCCCTCCGCGCGGCGGAGGAGTACCACCGAGTCCCCCCTTCGCGTGGCCTGGCAGTTCGCCGTGAAGCTCGGCAAATCGAATCACCCAATCCCAATGACGATCTGAATCACGGGCCGCACAGCAGCCCGCCCGACTGCGGCTCTTCTTCCCTGGAAGGAGTGGACCCGAACGGAACCGGCCCCGCGCCCGCACTCATCGAGATCCTTCCACAGGGGACGAGACCGGACGGAGCGACATCACACCCACCCTGAGCTTGGCATGCTCATTAATCCTACGGACGCCTCCTCGAATTTCTACGGAGTTGAAAGTCTCCGCACTGCGGAGCCGTTCACCTATTGCTGCGGAGCAGAAAGAGGATTACTGCGGAACCCTCGGTGAGCCGCATCACAAGGGTGATCGTTTGACATGTGTTCGAATGCGGATGAGGATCGTTCTGCATCTCGAGAGGCAACACCGCTTGAAAGCCGGATTCCACATCCGGAATCCGCCATTCGTCGAATCCGAGGGGAATCATCATGGAGAAGCAGCTCGCTGAGCTCGTCGCCGAGCTCGACATCGACGTCACCGAGATCGCCATCGAGGGCGCCGACAAGGAGTTCCCGACCGGTTACGGCTCCTGCGGCGTCTCGGGCAGCCCGGCCGGCGCCTGCTGACGTACGAAATGAGCACCGCGGCCGAGATATCTCTCGGCCGCGGTGTCGTAACTGGGGGAAAAGACATGCGATCCGTTCTGGTCTCCGGGAAGACGATGGTTCTTCGCGAAATCACGGAGGCCGACCTGCAGCCGCTCTCGGCCATTCTTGGCGATGCCGCCACGATGGACCCCTACGGATCGGATCCACTGACCACCGAGCAGATCCGTCAGTACATCGCCGATGCCCGTCTGGCGAGCACGAAGGAGCCGAGGGAGCGTTACATCCTCGCAGCGGAAGGCCTGGTGAATGCCGAGGTGATCGGTGTCTCGACACTGGAGCTGGGTCCGTATCGAAGCGCCATGGTGGGCGGCCTCGTCCGCAGGGACCTGTGGCGGGCGGGAAACGCCTCGGAAGGTATCACCCTGACGGTCGACTTCGGATTCCGCGAACTCGGCCTCCACCGCATCTGGGGCTGCCACGACAGCACCAACCCCGCCTCGGGCCACGTCATGGCCAAGGTCGGCATGAGGTACGAGGGCACCAGGCGCGACAGCGCGCTCGTACGCGGCCAGTGGCTCGACTCCTCGACATACTCGGTGCTGGAACACGAATGGCCCGCCCGATGAGCCCGCAGGGCACCGAGCTGCTGCGCATCGCCTCGGTCCCCGTCTGCCTCTGGACGGACGGGGGAAGCTCCGACCTGCTCGACCTCATGACGCGCGCCGACCTGGCGCGGGATCGCTACAACCGCCTGGCCGAACGGACCGCGGTACGGATCGGCGACGCCGTCGTCCCCCGCGAGGACCTGACGAAGGCCGAACGGGCCCAGGCGCTTCGCGTTCGGCGCTCCCTGCACCGCGGAGTCGGGCACGACCTCGCCGACTGGCATCGGCAGAGCGCCCAGCTCGACGAGCTTGCCGATGTCGCCCGGCGCGGGCCCGGCGGCCCGCAGCTGGCCGAGGAGATCGCGACGACCCTTCAGGCCGGCGCCCTGGCGGTCCGGGAGTGGCAGTCCGCTCAGGCCGCGGTCCATGCGGAGCTGGAGCGCACAGGCCGCCTGCCCTGGGAGACCGCCCAGAAGACACAGGTACTGTGGCAGACCCTCGCCGAGGACCACCCCGACGTGACCGCCGACATCCGACGGCGCTTGGCTGAGGGCAAGCACTGGGATGGCAAGCAGCTGCGCAAGCGGTCGGACTTCCTCTGGCGCCTGATCACCAGGGCGGCCACCAAGACGACTCCACGCGGCTGGCTTACCCATGTCGCCCCGGTGCGGATCCACGCGACCGGGAGGAAGACCACCACCGTCGCCGACGCCCTGGCCGTCCACCGGACCGAGAACCTGTACATGGCGAGGCGGCGCCACGCACTTCCGTCCGGCGCCGCGGACGCCGCTGCGTACGACGGCACCCACTGTGCCAACAGCGGGACCTGCTCCTGCCCTCGGGTCTCCCTCGCCCCACTGCACCGTCTGGAGGTCGAGGCCCTGGTGGTCTGGACCCAGCAGGACAGGGGCCGACTCGAGCGATTCCGCATCCGCCGCACTCCGGTCCTGTCCGCCACCCTGAGTCGACTGTCGGACGGCCCTCTTCCCTGGCACGAGCTCCGGCAGCCACCGGACACCGGCACCACCCGGATCAGTGCGGACGCCTGGTCGAAATTCCTCGAGCACCTGATCACGCTGGGCGTGCTCCAGGCCCAGGGCACGGCCGCGGAATCGAAGCCCGCATGGGCGTCCCTCCCCGACGTGCGCCCGGCGGAGGCGACACCGGACACCGACGCATTCCCCGCGTTCACGGACGTGTACCGGCAGGCAGTCGATCTCACCCTGCAGCCAGGGCCCCGGCGACTGCAGGAGCTGCTGGCCCACGCTTCCCGGCTTGCGGACCTGCTCTACGACGAGGCTGGCCCGAGTGTCCAGGACTTCAACGTCCTGGCACTGCTGAGCGACGAACCGCGGCCCGTGCTCGACATCCTGCACGAGTACGTAACCGGGAACGCACCGCAGACACGTGACGGCGGCGCCCACACACACGGTAGGTGGCCGCAGCCGAACCTGCGCGACTCGCCCTACGCGCGCGTGGTGGACTACATCGCGCGGTCGGCCGCAGCCTCCCCCGAGACCATCGACCTCACCCCCGGTCTGCTCGACCGGCTGGGCGTCCCCGACTACAGCCCGGTGTGGCCGATGACGGCCATGCTGCGCCCGATGGGCGCCGAAGGCTCAAAGTCCGCGGTCCTGGACGCGGTGATGCCGTCCGGCGTGATCGACTCGCGTTTCGCCGACGCGCTCTCCCTGCTCCACCCGGACCGTGAAAGCGGCGACGAGTACCGCGCTTTCCTCAGGGGACTCGAGGTCCGTTCGGGAGCGGCCTTCGTCGAGATTTGCGCGCCGTCCTTGGGCACGCACTCGGCGAACGCCGTGCGGAGGCCCGAATACACCTCCCTGTGGACCGGGGACACCGACCGGACGCTCTACTACGCGCCGCTGGACCGGCACGCCGCGATGCGCCACGTCGCGCTGGGCGCCATTACCATGCGCCGGGACGGAGGGCGGCCGATCGCCGAGGCAGAGGGGGCCACACTGTGGCCGGTCCTGCATGCCACGAAGGGGATGGAGCCACCGTGGGACACACTCGGCGGACTCCTTCTGGCGGCAGGTCCGCGGCGTCTGCTGAGGCCTTTCAAACTCGGCGGGGTGCTGGCCGCGCTGCCGTCGCTGGCCAGCCTCCCAAGGGTGACCCTGGGCGGGGAACTCGTCATCTCTTGCGCCCAGTGGCGGGTGCCCGTCGCCGAGATACTGCCGCCGGGCGCCTCGGTTCCCCTGCAGATGCTCATGCTGGCGCGGCTGCAGCGGGACCGCGGGGTGCCTCGTTGGGTCTTCGCCACGACGCATTTCGGCGCAAAGCCGGTGGCCGTGGACCTCTGCAGCGTCCTCGCCCCGCGGCTGTTGGGCAGGATGGCGGCCGACAGCCCGACCGGCGA
The DNA here is from genome assembly GCF_055571335.1 of Kitasatospora sp. NPDC030952. Taxonomy (NCBI): domain Bacteria; kingdom Bacillati; phylum Actinomycetota; class Actinomycetes; order Kitasatosporales; family Streptomycetaceae; genus Kitasatospora; species Kitasatospora sp. NPDC030952. The sequence goes on along the minus strand of NZ_JBVIFM010000035.1, from coordinate 6,365 downwards.
ACTCGTCCTCGAGGAGATGCTCCCCCAGCCCGGAGCGTCACCGTTCACGGACGAGCGTGGAGAGCGGCTGACCGCTGAGATCACGATGCGGTTCCCGGCGGGCCCGACCGGCGACGGACTCGCCGCGGCCGTCTCCCCCGGTCTGTGCCGGCGACTGTTGCCCGAACGGAAGTAGGACCATGCCGGATCATGGCGAGCTGGCTCTCCAGACCTGCGCCGATGCGCTGGGCCTTGATGCAGTGGCCTGGCTGGGAGACCCCGGTCCCGCCTTCCTCGCCGCCGCGCTCCTGGAGCTCGGCTCCGAGCGGCAGCGGGACCGGGCGGTGTCGGGGCTGGAGCGCTGGCTGCACGGCCTCCGCGAGGTCCGGGGAACCGCGCTCTTCGGCGGGCTCACCGGGTACGTCGGCGGGCTGTCGGTCGCCGCCGAGGCCCACGAGCCGCTGCGCCCCCTGCTCTCTCGTCTGAGCGGGCGGTTGGCCGATTTCGGCGCCGGGCGGCCCTGGCGTGCTACGGATGTGACGTTCACCGATTACGACCTAGCGGTCGGCCCGAGTGGATCACTGCTGGCCCTGTGGGCCGCAGGGGTGGGCATGGAGCGGCTAGGTCCGTACGTCGACCATCTGTCGGCGTTGTGCCTGAGCCCCGATCTGGTGTCGCTGCGCGTGACCGGCTATCCGGCCGGCTCGGCACTCGGCTGGTGCCATGGCCGGGTGAATACCAGTCTGGCCCACGGTGTATCCGGCATCGCCGTGGCCCTGGCCTCGGTCGACTCGACCCCCGGCTCGGTTCACCGGATAGGGTCGGCGCTCGAACGGGTGCAGGGCTTTCTGCTGTCACAACTCGTGGACGACAGCAGAGGACTGCCGACCTGGCCCAGGGCGGGGCGGCTCCGGGGGGAGCCTCGCCCGTGTCCCGACGACCTGCGCCAGTCATGGTGCTACGGCTCTCCCGGTGTCGCATGGTCGTTGTGGGAGACGGCGCGGGTCACCGGGGATGCTGAGGCCGAGAGCAGTGCGCTGCGTGTCTTCGCCGCGTTCTGCGAGCGCTTCGACGAGGAGACCTACCTGCTGGGTCCGTCGTTGGGAGACGACCTGGGTATTTGCCACGGGGCGGCCGGCCTGTGCGCCATCGCGGACGCGTTCTGGCGGCACGCGCGGCTTCCCCAGGCCCGCGCCCTGCGCGACCGGCTGCTGCCCGGACTCGCCCGGGGACTGCCGGAGTTGCTCGGATCGGCGGCGACGGAGCCTGCCGCGACCCTGCTCACCGGTGCCGCCGGACCGGCGCTGGTGCTGCTTACGGCCGCCGACCTCATTCCCCGCCGATGGCTCACATGCATCGGCCTGCGGTGATCACCTCTCACCGCCACAGTCCACCTTCCGATCCCGGTAAGACGCAGGAGAAGTACATATGAAGGCGCCTCGTGTTGTGGCGGTGTCCCTCCAGAAGTGCGGCACCCATCTGGTCAAGGAGTTGATGTCCGCTCTGGGATACGGCCTGTACGGGCAACTGCTCATAACGGACGACGTTCGCCCCGTTTTCAGCGAGGAGACGGCCTGGCGGATGTTGGAGACCGTCTTCACCGCCGGGGAGATCGACCGGCTGAAGGCCTCTGCGGACCCGACCGCCTTCGTCGCGGCGGCGGAACGGGCCGCGCAGGCCGTCGGCTGGGCCTGGAAGAGGCGCCTCGGCCTGCCCCTGGACAACTGGTACGGGCACGAGCTCCCCGATGCCGACCTGGTCGACCGGGCGTACGCCGCCACCCGGAACTCGGACTTCGCCGAAACCCCCGAGAACATCTGCTGGATCTTGCACCAGCTCAACGTCGAGAAGGCGGACGGACGCTTCCTGCGTGAGTGGGTGGCGACGGGGCAGCCGCGCATGCTGTTCAACTACCGCGACCCCAGGGACGCCTTGGTGTCGATGGTCAACTATCTGGCGGCCGGGGACCGCATCAAATACGGGCTCTTCGCCGAGTTCCACGTCTACAGCGACATCCTGGCGGCCATTCCCACCATGGCCGGCCGCCTGGACTTCGCGCTCAGCGATCCGCGTTTCCCGGGGCTGCGGGACTTCGAGGAGTCCCTGTGGCTGCTGGCGCACCCTCAGGTCTGCAAGATCACCTTCGAGGAACTGGTCGGCGAGAAGGGCGGCGGCAGCCGGGACTCGCAGGCTGCGGCGGTGCGCCGTGTCCAGGAGTTCATCGGGGATGAATCCGACACCGCATCCATCGCGGACGTGCTCTTCAACGAGAAGTCCTTCACCTTCCACCGGGGGCGGACCGAGGGCTGGCGTGAGAGCTTCACTCCCGCGCTCGAAAGGAAGTTCAACGCCCGGTACGGCCACCTGGCCGAGGCTTACGGATACCACTGAGCCCCTGTCCGCCCACCGTCGGAGTCTTCCCGAGGAATCCCTGATGCCCGTCACGTCATTGAAGCAGCTTCCCTTTCTCCCCTACACGAAGAACCTGACCGGACAGCTCATCGCCGCCGGCTGTGTGCGGTCCGCGGCGGTGGCCGAGGCCTTCCTGCAAGTGCCCCGGCATCGTTTCCTGAGCGGCTTCTATCCCGCCGCCGGGAGTGGGCGCGTGCAGGTGACCGGAGACGTTCCCCCGGAGCTGCTCGAGCTGGCCTACTCCGACTCGACCGTCACCACCCACCGCCTCGGGGACGGCGTGGGCCACAGCAGCAGCTCCCAGCCGTCCGTCATGGCCGAGATGCTCGAACTACTCGAGCTGCGGCCGGGTCTTCGGGTCCTGGAGATCGGCGCCGGGACGGGATACAACTCGGCTCTGATCTCCCGCATCACGCAGGCTCCGGTCGTGACCGTGGAGGCCACGCCCCAGGTGGCCGCCGAAGCCGCCGAGGCCATCGCGGCGAACGGCTTCGACGACCGGGTGCGCGTGGTCGCGGGCGACGGCTACCTCGGTTGGGCCGACGGAGCGCCGTACGACCGCGTCATCGTGACGTGTGGGATCGCCGGGGTCGCCGAGACCTGGTTCGAGCAGCTCGCCCCTGACGGCTTCATCCTCGCCCCCGTCGCGCACGGGGGTCTGCATCCGCTCATGCGCATCGAGAACGGCGGGGACACCCCCACGGCCCGGGCGATCTCCATGGCGGACTTCATCACGGCGGGTGGCCCTCTCTACGCGGGCGGCCGCCACACGCCGGAGAACCGGAACGTCGTGCTTCCGACCGCCGAGCGGTCAGTGGCCAATCATGTCCCCGTCGATCTGCCGGCTGTCGGCGGGTACGACGATCTCTGGTTCCATCTCGCCACGCGCGACACGCGGACCACCAAGGTCCATCTTCCGGGCAGTTCCTCCGGGACGGTCTCGTGCGGCCTCGTGAGCGAGGACGACGCCTCCGCGGTCCTGCTCCAGCGCGGCAGTACGCAACTGGCCGGCCCCGCGTCGGAGCGCCTCGCGACAGAAGTGGAAACCGCCGTCACCGAGTGGCTCGCCCTCGGGAGCCCCCGCCTGGCGGACCGCTCCTGCACGCTGCGCCGGACGGGGGACGAGACCTGCCCCATCTGGGTCCCGGCCCGGTGGACCGACGGGGGGCGGGGCACGGAGTGACCCGCAGCTCTCACGGCTACCCCGCCGCAGAGCGCCTGGACCTCTGCGAAGACCTCGGCGGTGCTCGTGTCCCCGATCCCTATCGTTGGCTGGAGGACGCCGAAACCTCGGCCACACGTGCCTGGAGGCGGGCTCAGCGGGATCTCTTCGCAGCCGAGTGGCAGCGCTGGGACTCACGGCGGTACTTCGCCCGGGTGCTACCCGATCTGCTGCCGGAGCGGCTGAACCTGGCCGCCGTGTCGCGTGGCAGCCGTGAGTTCTTCTGGCGGCTGGACCGCCGGAACGAGCATCCCGTCCTCATGGTGGCTGAGGAGGGCACCGAGCGCGTCCTCGCCGATCCGGCCGCCCTGGACACGTCCGGGAGTCTGGTCATCACTGCCTGGCACCCGTCGGTGGAAGGCGACCTACTCACCCTTCAACTCGCCCGCGGTGGCAGGGAAACGGGCGTGCTGTGCGTGATCGACGTCGCGACCGGCCAGGTCGTCGACAAGGCACTGACCGGGATCAGGAACTCGGGCGTCGCCTGGGCTCCCGGAGGGAGCACCTTCTTCTACGTCGGCCGGCCATTGCCCTCGACGGCATTGGTGCCCGGGGGCGAAAGGGCCGTGATGCGTCATCGCGTCGGCACACCGCAAAGTGCCGACACGGTCGTGCGGCCCGCTGCGCCGCACGCGGTCGGTCCCTACTCGGTCGCCCCGACGGTGGGCGACCGCTGGCTCGTCGTGACATCGGCCGACGCGGACCAACCCGACCGGCGCTGGACGTGGCTCGCCGACCTGGCCGGGGACCCGGTGGAGCCCGCCCTGCGCCGGGTGGCGCTACCCGACGCTCAGATCCGGGCGGTGCGCGAGGACGGGATCTACATCCTCACCACGCACGGGGCGCCGAACGGCAGCATCCACGTGGCCGATGCGCGCTACGAGCGGTCGTTGGCCGACCTGGCGGCCTGGCGCGAGCTCGTTCCCGAGTCGCCCGAGGAGATCCTGGAGGACTTCGTGGTGCTCCAGCCTCCGGACCGGTCTCCTGTAGCCCTGCTCGTCCACCGCCGACGGCACGCAGCCTCCCGTCTGGCTCTGCACCGACTGGACAGCGGTGAACACGTGCAGGAGATTCCGCTGCCCGGCTACGGGGACGTGCGCAACCTGCGGAACACGACGGAACCGATCGCGGCTCTGGAGTACTCCGACCACGCCTCCTCCGTCCGGACCCTGCACTACGTGCCCGGCCAGCCGCGGCCCTCGGTGCTCGAACCGGGCACCGACTGGCTCGACGGCAACTCGACCGTCATGACCACCCACCTCGAGTACACGTCCTCGGACGGCACGGCCGTTCCCCTGCGCATCGTGTCTCGGGTAGGCAGGCCCCGCATGCCAGCGCCGACGATTCTGAGTGTCTACGGCGGCTTCGGCGTCACCCAGGCCCCGGAGTACGCGCCAGGTATCCGTGCCTGGGTGGAGGCGGGCGGTGTCTTCGCGATCGCGGGCGTCCGCGGCGGCGGGGAGAACGGGGTGTCCTGGCACCGGGCGGGCCGACGGGAGAACAAGCAGAACACCTTCGACGACGTGATCGCCGCAGGCCGGTACCTCGTCTCACAGGGCTGGTGCACGAATGCACAACTGGGTCTGCACGGCGCCTCCAACGGCGGTCTGACCGTCGGGGCGGTCCTCGTACAGCAGCCCGGCCTGTTCCGGGTCGCTGTGTGCGCCGCCCCGCTGCTGGACATGGTGCGGTACGAGCGACTCGGTCGCGGTGCCACGTGGAGTCTGGAGTACGGTAGTGCCTCGGTACCCGAGGAACTGCCGTGGCTGTTGTCCTACTCTCCCTACCACCACGTGACCCCGGGAACCGCCTACCCGTCGGTGCTGTTCTCGGTGTTCAACGGCGACGACCGAGTCGACCCGGCCCACGCGCGCAAGATGTGCGCGGCGATGCAGCGGGCGACGTCGTCCGGTGCCCGGATCATCCTGCGTGAGGAGGACGAGCTGGGCCACGGTCTGCGAACGCGGACGGCCGAGCTCTCGCACACCGCCGACATGCTGGCCTTCCTGGCGACGGAACTCGGGCTGCGCGTTCCCCCGACGCCGCTGGAGCGCGACCGATGACACACACCGCCCACCCGAACCGGGCTCCGGGAGGCACGGTGTGGCTGACCGGGCTGCCGAGCGCGGGCAAGACCACGCTGGCCTTCGCGCTGGCCGAGCGGCTGCGCGCCGAGGGCCACAGGGTCGAGGTCCTGGACGGAGACGAGATCCGCGAGTTCTTCTCCAAGGGTCTCGGCTTCTCCCGCGAGGACCGGCACACCAACGTGACCCGGATCGGCTTCGTCGCCGAACTGCTGGCCTCCCACGGGGTGACGGTACTAGTACCCGTGATCGCCCCGCATGTCGCCGGCCGCGAGGTGGTCCGCGACCACCATCGGCGAGAGGGGACCCCGTACCTGGAGGTGCATGTGGCGACCCCGGTCGAGCTGTGCGCCGAACGGGACGTCAAGGGCCTGTACGCCAAGCAGGCCGTCGGGGAGATCTCCGGCCTCACCGGCGTCGACGACCCGTACGAGGCCCCGGCCGCACCGGAGTTGCGCCTCCAGACGCAGGGCCGCGCGGTCACCGAGTCCGCCGCCGAACTGCATGCCTTCCTGACCGAAAGGGGCCTCGCATGACCACCGCGACCCAGCACAAGGTGCAGGCCGACGACACCCCCTTCGCGCTGTCCCACCTGGACGCGCTGGAGGCCGAGTCGGTGCACATCTTCCGCGAGGTCGCGGGGGAGTTCGAGCGTCCGGTGATCCTGT
>NZ_JBVIFM010000034.1:0-81924 GCF_055571335.1 Kitasatospora sp. NPDC030952 | reverse complement strand
CAGTTGCACACGGGTCACGCACCACGGTCTACCGGATCAGGGGCAACCGCGAGGGCGAAACCCGCAAATTGATCACAACCGAATACGGACCCTAGTACTCCAGCAGGACTTCGACGTTTCGCCTGATCAGACGGCTGCGCGGTGAGTGTAGTGGGCTGGCGTCCGTCAGGGGCGGTCTTCATGGGACCGCCCCTCGATCGCGTGCAGCCGGCGTTGGTAGTGACAGCGACGGGGGCAGCTTCTCCCCGTGATCAACGAGCCTGCAGCCGAGAGCTGGGACCGCGAACTCGAAGACCTCTTCCTCCGTGTCGGCCACCGATTCAGCCGCGTGGAGCCGCGTCGCCGGATGCGGGACTACATGCGCGGCCTGCTCGGCCCGGTTGGCCGCAAGAACGGATGGCAGCTGGCCGAATACGCAGGTCACGCCACCCCTGATGGCCTACAGCACCTGCTCGCAGGTTCCCGGTGGGACGCGGACGAGATCCGCGACGAACTCCAGCAGTACGTCGCCGAACGCCTCGGCGAGGACGGCGGAGTCCTGATTGTCGACGACACCGGCTTCGTCAAGAAGGGCTCCACCTCGGCGGGTGTGCAGCGCCAGTACTCCGGCACCGCCGGCCGCACCGAGAACTGCCAGATCGGGGTCTTCGCGGCCTACGCCTCCGCCCGTGGCCGTGCCCTGGTGGACCGGGAGCTCTACCTGCCCAAGTCCTGGACCGATGACCGGGACCGCTGCCGCGCGGCCAGGATCCCCGAGGAACGCGAGTTCCGCACCAAAGGCGGCCTGGCCAAGGCCCTGGTCCTGCGCGCACTCGCGTCGCCTCTGCCCGTCGCCTGGGTCACCGCGGACTCGGCCTACGGCCAGGAGGGACGCTTCCGGCGGCTGCTGGAACAGTCCGGCGTCGGCTACGTCCTGGCAGTGCCCAAGTCCCAGTTCAGTGTGGGATGTCCACGCATCGACCGGCTCTTCGCCCAGGCGCCGGCCGAAGCCTGGGAGCGGATCTCGTGCGGCGACGGTGCCAAGGGGCCGCGCGTCTACGACTGGGCGGCCATCCAGTTGCCGGCCGTGGCCGAGTTCGACTACCAGGACGAGAGCCTGGTCCGACGCCGGTGGGCGTTGGCTCGCCGCAGCCCGAGCAAGCCGGACGAGATCGCCTACTACCTCGCCTACTCACAACTCGACACCACTGTCGACGAGTTGGTGCGGATCGCCGGGATGCGCTGGGCGATCGAGGAGTGCTTCCAAGCCGCGAAGAACGAGTGCGGTTTGGACCAGTACGAGGTCCGCCGCTACACCGGCTGGATGCGGCACATCACCCTGGCCATGCTCGCCCACGCGTTCCTGGCCGCGATGGCAGCAGCTGCGGCTTCAAAGGGGGCTGCAGAAACGGTTCCCGCACCCTGGTCGACCTCACTGCGGCAGAGATCCGGCGGCTCCTGGCAGCTGGCCGTTCCCACGACCCGAGTCCGCCACAGTGCTCAGCCCGCACTCACGCCTTGAACTGGTCCGCCTGGCGCCGACAACGCCAGGCCGTCGCCCGTCGCTGCCACTACCAACGCCGGCTGCACGCGATCGAAGGGCGGTCCCATGAAGACCGCCCCTGACGGACGCCGGCCCACTACACTCACCGCGCAGCCGTCTGATCAGGCGAAACGTCGAAGTCCTGCTGGAGTACTAGTACTGAAGCGACTTGTAGGTCAGGAACTCCTCCAGCCCGTGTCGGCCCAGTTCACGGCCGAGCCCGGAGTTCTTGTAACCGCCGAACGGGGCCAGCGGGTTGAACCGGCCGCCGTTGAGGTCGACCTGGCCGGTGTCCAGCCGACGGGCGAAGGCGGCGGCGGTGGCGGTGTCCGCGGCCCAGACGCCGCCCGCCAGGCCGTAGTCGGTGCCGTTGGCGATCTCGACGGCGTGGTCCTCGTCGCGGTAGGCGAGCACGGTGAGGACCGGGCCGAAGACCTCCTCCTGGGCCACCGCCATGTCCGGGGTGACGTCGGCGAGGACGGTCGGCCGGACGTAGAAGCCGGCCGGGAGTCCGGCCAGCGGCTCCGGGCCGCCGGCCACCAGCCGGGCGCCCTGGGCGAGCGCGCCCTCCAGATGGCCGCGCACCCGGTCCAGCTGCCGGGCGTTGACCAGCGGGCCGATCCGGGTCTGCGGGTCGGCCGGGTCACCCGGCACGTACTTCTCGGCGGCCTTGGCGGCGATCGCGAGCGCCTCCTCGTACTGGTCCCGGTGCACCAGCAGCCGGGTCCAGGCGCTGCACGTCTGACCGGAGTTGGCGAACACGTTGGCCACGTTCACGTTCACCGCCCGGGTCAGGTCGGCACCCGGCAGCACCACGTTGGCGGACTTGCCGCCGAGCTCCAGCGCGACCCGCTTCAGCCCGCGCCCGGCCGTCTCGGCGACCTCCCGGCCGACGGCGGTGGAGCCGGTGAAGGACACCACGCCCACCTCCGGATGGGCGGCGAGTGCCGCGCCCGCGACCGCTCCGGTGCCGGTCACCAGGTTGAACACCCCGGCGGGGAAGCCTGCTTCGTGCACCAGCCGGGCGGACAGCCGGGCCACCAGCGGGGTGTCCTCGGCCGGCTTGAGGACCACCGGGCAGCCGGCCGCCAGCGCCGGGACGACCTTGGCCACGATCTGGTGCAAGGGGTAGTTCCACGGCGTGATCGCCGCGACCACCCCGGCCGGCTCGGCGAGCACCACCGAGTTGCCGATCCGCTCCTCGAAGGGGTGCTCGGCCAGCAGGGTCAGGTAGGAGGTCGCCACGGTCAGCGGCAGCCCGGCGTGCACGGCCCCGGCGAAGCCGACCGGGGCGCCCAGCTCGGCCACCACGGTCGCGGTGATCTCGCCCTGGGCCTCGGCTATCCCGTCCCGCAGCCGGGTCAGCAGCGTGAGCCGCTCCTCGCGGGTGGTGCCGGCCCAGCCCCGGGCCGCCCGGCGGGCCGCCGCCACCGCGGCGTCGACATCGGCCGCCGCGCCCGCCGGCACGGTGGCGAGCACCTGCCCGTTCGCCGGGTTCAGCACGGTGATCGACCCGGAGTCCCCGGAGGGCCGCCAGGCGCCGTCGATGTACTGGTCGCCGTACTCCGCGTATTCCTGCTGCTGCACGGGTCGTCCTCTCAGCTGGTCAGCCGTCTTAACTAACAGTGCTAGTCGAGAGCTCAGTCAAGGCGGCCGGACGGCCGCGCGCAAGAGCCGACCCCGCCGCCGCACCGCCGCCGCCCGCCACCAGCCCTGCCCCGAAACAGAGTTGACGGCGCGCCCGCCGAACGCCCGAGCCGGACACCCGGCCCACTCCTCGCCGACTCCCCGGCCGACTCACCGCCGACGGCCCGTCATACCGACCCGTCGGCTCCCAGACCGGGACACAAGGGGACGGGTGCCACCGGGCCGGCCGGGGTCCCCTCCGGCGGCGGACCCACGGGTTCCGCGATTCCACAATTCAAGACGCGAAAGGCCTCCTCATCGCCCGGGCACCCGCTGTAGATTGCAGCGAACTCCGTGGTGGGGCCTACTGTCGGTGGGGGGTCGAGTCGTGTACGGCCGGTGGCCCGGCTCGTCCCCGTGGCCGGGAAGGCTCTCACCGCGCCGAGGTGAGGCTCAGAATCCGCAGGTCATCCGTACCGCTAAGGAGCATCCCGTGACCGACACCGCGTTGAAGGGCGAATCACAGCAGCCCGGCGAACCGACCGTGTTGGAAGACGTCCCGGGATGGTTCTGGGACCACGACCGGCACTCCTTCGAGTGGTTCCTCGGCCGGCAGGCCAAGCAGGGGGTCACGGGCGACCTGATGGAGATGGGCGCCTACCTGGGCCGCAGCGCCATCGTGATAGGCGAGCACCTCCGGCCCGGCGAGACCTTCACGGTCTGCGACCTCTTCGATTCGGACGCCCCGGACGAGGAGAACTCCACCGAGATGTCCATCTCCTACCGCAAGACCCTCACCCGGTCGGCCTTCGAGACCAACTACCTGGCCTTCCACGAGGAACTGCCGGAGATCATCCAGGCCCCGACCTCGGTGCTCGCGGGCGGACGGGTCGCGGCCGGGGCGTACCGCTTCATCCACATCGACGCCTCGCACCTCTACGAGCACGTGGTGGGCGACCTCCAGGTGGCCCGGACCGCACTGCAGGAGCAGGGCGTCGTGGTGCTGGACGACTACCGCTCCCAGCACACCCCCGGCGTCGCCGCCGCGACCTGGGAGGCGGTGTTCAACCACGGCCTCCGGCCGATCATGCTCACCGAGTGCAAGTTCTACGGCACCTGGGGCGACCCGGAGCCGTTCCAGCGCGACCTGCTCGACCGGGTGGACCTCGCGGCCGGCTGTCACCTGAGCACCGAGACCCTCAACGGTCGGCAGCTGCTGCGGATGACCGGCAGCTCGGAGGGCATCCGGCCGTTCCGCGGCTCCCGCTACCTGCAGCGACTGGGCGGCAGGCAGCCGGAGTCCCGCGGCTCGCTCCGGACGGCCCAGGACGAGGCCGCGCTCGAGCTCGCCGTCCGCCGCGCCCGCGCCGCCGAGGCGCGCCGCCCGGTCAACGTCGCCAAGCGCGCCGCCAAGGACCTCCTGCCCCCGGTCGTCGCCTCCGCGATCCGCCGCGCCCGCCGCGGCTGACCGGCCCCGCCACTTCTCCGCCCAGCCCCACCCCACCCCACCAACGCCGAAGGGCCGGTCGGACAACCCGACCGGCCCCTTCGAAGCACGTACCCGCTCAGACCCGCGAAGGCTCCGCAGCCCCGGCGGCGGCCTCAGCCGCCGCCTCGGCCTCCAGCTCACGACGCACCTCGGCCAGCGAGGGGTTCGCCCAGGCGCTCGCGACGCCCCAGCGGTAGAACGCCAGCCCGATCGCGGCCACGATCAGCAGGTCCCAACCCTCCGGCAGGTAGCCGTGCCCGCCGAAGTCGGCACTGCCGGCCCAGGAGGTCCCGGCCATCACGAACAGGTAGCCGACCATCCAGGCACCCGCCTTCAGGTGCGGCTTCAGCTCGGCGAACGGCTTGCGCAGCTCGTACCAGGCCCAGATCGGCAGACCGGCGGCCATCAGCAGGATGACCTTGCCGGTGAGCGGCCAGCGGGCCCAGTACAGCACCAGCGAGCCGAAGACCATCGCGACCGGAGCGATCACCGGCATGGCCTTGAGCTTCACCGGCCGCGCCAGGTCCGGGGCGAGGCGGCGCAGCGCCATCACGGCGACCGGGCCGGTGATGTACGAGATCACGGTGGCCACCGAGACGATCTCGGCCAGCGAGCCCCAGCCGCGGAAGACCGCGAGGAACAGGAAGGCGACCACCAGGTTGAGCAGCAGCGCGGGGCGCGGGATGCCGGTCTTGGCGTCGACCTTGCCGAAGATCTTCGGCAGGTGGCCGTTCTCCTGCACGCCGTGGATCATGCGCGAGGTGGTGGCGGCGTAGATCATGCCGGTGCCGGACGGCGAGATGAAGGCGTCCGCGTACAGCACGATCGCGAGCCAGTTCATGCCCCAGGCGATCGCCAGGTCCGCCAGCGGCGAGGTGTAGGCGAGGTTGCTCCAGCCCTGCGACAGGTCGCCGGCCGGGATGGCGCCCAGGAAGGCGATCTGCAGCGCGACGTAGATCACCAGGGCGATCAGGATCGAGCCGATGACGGCCTTCGGCAGCGACTTGCCCGGGTTGCGGGCCTCGCCGGCCAGGTTGAGCGGCGACTGGAACCCGTTGAAGGCCCAGACGATGCCGGAGACGGCGACGGCGGTGAACACCGCGCTCCAGCCGTTCGGCGCGAAGCCGCCGTGGTCGGTGAAGTGCGCGGTGTCGAAGTGCGCGAAGAGCAGCGCACCGGCGGTCAGCGTCGGCACGACGACCTTGAACACGGTGATCGCCGTGTTGGTCTTGGCGAACAGCGTGATCGCGAACCAGTTGAGGGCGAAGTAGATGACGAGCAGCACGCTCGCCAACGCCACCCCGCTGAGGGTGAGCTCCTTGCCGTCGTACAAGCCCTTGGCCCAGCCGAAGTGCCAGGAGCTCATGTACTGGACGGACGCGGTGGCCTCACCCGGGATGACCGAGACGATGGCGATCCAGTTGGCCCAGGCAGCCAGGTAGCCGGCCAGCGAGCCGTGCGAGTACTGGCCGTACCGGACCATGCCGCCGGCCTTGGGGAACATCGAACCCAGCTCGCTGTACGTGAGGGCGATGGTGAGCGCCACGGCGGCGCCGATCACCCAGGCGAGGATCGAGGCGGGGCCGGCCAGCTTGGCCGCCCGCTCGGCACCGAACAGCCAGCCGGAACCGATGATCGACCCCAGCCCGACCGCTGTCAGGCTGATCGTGCCGAGCGATCGGCGGTAGTTCTGGTGTGATGCCGTCGACGAATCGGGCTCACTCAACGTATCGGTCCTCTCGCTCGGGGTTCAGCGGATGGTGTCGGTGCTTTTACGGTTTTGAGTCGGTATTCCGGACAAACCCCAGCAGCCTATGGTTCGAAATGGGGCGAAAACCTCAGGGGAAGCTCAAACCGCCCGATCGTTGCCATCTCGTGTCCGGTTTTCGGACCCTTCGGACCGCTCAGCGAGACCGACGCCACACCGCCGACCGGCAGTGGATCAAGGGGGAGGGCCGGCCGGGGCCGGAAAAAGGAAATTCCCCGTGGGATCCTTTCGGATTCCACGGGGAATTTCGGTTGTGTCCGAGGGGGGACTTGAACCCCCACGCCCGATAAAGGGCACTAGCACCTCAAGCTAGCGCGTCTGCCATTCCGCCACCCGGACAGGGTGTGTGCTTCGGGGGCTTTTCTCTCGCCCCCTCGGCGACAGAGAGAACATTACCAGGGTTCTGGAGTGCTTCTCACCTGCGTTTCCTCGGCCCCGACGGCGCCCCCCAGTCCCGACCCCCACCGCCCCGCCCCCACCCACGCCCCCACCCACGACGCCACCCACGGCTCCGCCCCCACCGGTACGCCCGGCCTGCCCGGACTGGCTGGAACCCCTCGCGTACGCGCTCGAATCCCGTCCGAAGCGGTGGTGAGCGCGAAGCAAACGATCGGTTCTGCCCCCACCAACGATCGAACCCGGTCGGAACCGATCCGACACGGGCAACTTGTCGACGCTGCCCCGGCCGCACCGACCGCTCTCCTAGCCTCTGTGGACCGAGGGCGCCATGAGCGGATCGCCTGATTCCCGGATCGCGGACGTAGCTGACGAAGCGGACGAAGGGCGGCTGGACGTGGAGCAGATCAGCGGGGCGGCGAAGGCCGAGTCGAGACCCGGCAGCCGGGCCGGCGGGCGGCAGTCCGCCGGCGGTCCCGTCGAGGGCGTGTGGCGTTTCCGGGTGCCCGCCGTCGAGGCCTCCGTGCCGCGCACCCGCCACGCGGTGCGCGACCGCCTGCTGGCCCAGGGCATGGCCGGGGTGCGCTACCAGGAGCTGGTGGACGACGTGCTGCTGATCGTCTCGGAGCTGGTCGGCAACGCGGTGAAGCACGCGGCCGAGCTGTCACCCGAGGTGACCACCGAGCTGTCGGTGCGCCGGGGCTGGGTGCGGGTCTCGGTCGAGGACGGCGACCCGTACCGGCCGAAGGCCCTGGAGAGCGACACCGGCCGCACCGGCGGTCGTGGCCTGCTGCTGGTGAAGAGCATCACCCTGCAGGCCGGCGGGGTGTGCGACGTCGAGCACACGGGGGAGGGCGGCAAGGTCATCTGGGCCTCGCTGCCCGTCCCCCCGGAGCCCGGGCACTGACGGCGGCCCCCACGGGGGTGCGGCCGCTACCAGTCCCGGCCGGCGATCTCCCGGATCCCCGGCAGCGCGGCCTCGAAGACGGTCTCGAACCAGACCGAGAACGGCCGCTCGGCCCGCAGCTCGCGCAGTTCCTGGGCGGTGACGAAGGCGACGTCGTCGACCTCCTCCGGGGCCGGCTCGACCGGTGCGGTGACCAGCCCGACGAACAGGTGGTTCCACTCCCGCTCGATCAGCCCGGTGGCCTCGTCCGGCAGGTCGTAGCGGACCGTCCCGGCCTCGCAGAGCAGCGCCGGTGCGACCCCCAGCTCCTCGGCGGTGCGCCGGGCGGCGGCGACGAACGGCCGCTCGTCCGGGTACGGGTGCCCGCAGCAGGTGTTCGACCAGACTCCGGGGGAGTGGTACTTGCTGAGCGCCCGGCGCTGCAGCAGCAGCCGGCCCTGGCGGTCGAAGAGGAACACCGAGAAGGCCCGGTGCAGCCGGCCCGGCTGTTGGTGGGCCCAGAGCTTCTCGGCGGTGCCGATGGTGACGCCCTCGTCGTCGACCAGTTCCAGCAGGATCTCGCTGCCCGAGGGGGCGGCGGAGGCCCGGGGATCGGCCGTCACGTCTGTCTCCACGTCCAGACCGGTGTCGATCTCGGCGGCGAAGTGGGTCGGGTCGGTCGGCGGACTCTGGGGCATGGGGCCTCTTTCGGGAGCGGGAGCAACGGGAGCATCGGGTGCGTCGTGCGGCACCTGGTGGGGTGCACGGGACGCAGCGGGGGCACCGGCGCCGGCGTCGGGCTCCAGTCTGCCGTATGGGTGGCGGTCCGGACGGGTCCCACGCACAACCGGGCGGATCATGGCCCGGGGGCGTCCCGATCCGTGCAGGGAACGGTCCGGGACGCCCCCGGAAGGGTCATTCGTCCCGAAGGCCAGTTCGGTATCCGTTCCAATCCTGTTCGATCACCGCTCCTCCACTCCGCCGTCACCTCACCGCCTCCGGCCGGGTTCGGGCGGGTCGTCCGGGTCGCCTACCATCGCTTACGACACGCTGCCCGGATCTGTGCCGGTCCGGCGCGCCGCCGCCGGGCCCGGCCGAACGCCGGCCCGGTGGGCAACAGCGCCGCCGGGCCCGTCGGCACATCCCCGCGCGCACAGCACGACGCTCGACGGATCAGGAGACCCCGCATGATCGGCCTCGTTCTGGCAGCCGGCGCCGGCCGCCGGCTGCGCCCGTACACCGACACCCTGCCCAAGGCGCTGGTGCCGGTCGACGGGGAGCGGACCGTCCTGGACCTCACCCTCGGCAACTTCGCCGAGGTCGGACTGCGCGAGGCGGCGATCGTCGTCGGCTACCGCAAGGAGGCGGTGTACGACCGCAAGGACGCCCTGGAGAACAAGTACGGCGTCAAGCTCCACCTGGTCGAGAACGACAAGGCCGAGGAGTGGAACAACGCGTACTCGCTCTGGTGCGCCCGCGACCTCTTCGCCGAGGGCCTGCTGCTGGCCAACGGCGACACCGTCCACCCGGCCTCGGTGCAGCGCACCATGCTGGAGGGCAACCGGCGCCTCACCGAGAACGGCGCGGCCCCCGGCATCCTGCTCGCCCTCGACACGGTGAAGAAGCTCGCCGACGAGGAGATGAAGGTCGTCGTCGACCCGGCCGCCGGAATGCGCCGGATCACCAAGCTGATGGACCCGGTCGAGGCGACCGGCGAGTACATCGGCGTCACCGTGATCAACCCGGCCGCCGCCGCCGACCTCACCGACGCGCTGCGCGCCACCTACGAGCGCGACCCGCAGCTGTACTACGAGGACGGCTACCAGGAGATGGTCGACCGGGGCCTGCGGATCGACGTGCAGCCGATCGGCGAGGTGTCCTGGGTCGAGGTCGACAACCACGACGACCTGGCGAAGGCGCGGGAGATCGCGTGCCAGTACTGACCCGACTGGTCCCGTCGCCGCTGTTCGCCGAGATCCGCCCGGGCGCGTTGGACGCGCTCGGCGGCATCCTGGCGGACCAGCGGCTGTCGGCCTCGGGCCGGATCGCGGTGGCGATCAGCAACGGCTCCGGCGCCGCGATGCGCGAGCGCCTGGAGCCGGCCCTGCCCGGCGCCGACTGGTTCAACGTGGACGACGGCAGCCTCGACAGCGCGGTGCGCTTCGCCGAGGAGATGCGCGGCAAGCACTACGACGCGGTCGTCGGCCTCGGCGGCGGCAAGATCATCGACGCCGCCAAGTACGCCGCCGCCCGGGTCGGCCTGCCGGTGGTCGCGGTCGCCACCAACCTGGCCCACGACGGCATCTGCTCGCCGGTCTCCACCCTCGACAACGACGCCGGCCGGGGCTCCTACGGGGTGCCGGGCCCGATCGGCATCATCGTCGACCTGGACGTGATCCGGCAGGCCCCGCAGCGCTTCGTGGCGGCCGGGATCGGCGACGTGATCTCCAACATCTCGGCCTGCGCGGACTGGGAGTTGTCGCACGCCGTCACCGGCGAACCGGTGGACGGACTGGCCGTGGCGATGGCCCGCTCGGCGGGCGAGAACCTGCTGCGGCACCCAGGAAACATTCAGGACCAGGACCTCCTGACGGCCCTCGCGGAGGCCCTGGTACTGTCCGGCATCGCGATGAACATCGCGGGCAGCACCCGGCCCTCGTCGGGCGCCTGCCACGAGATCTCGCATGCCCTGGACGTGCTGTACCCCAAGCGTTCCGCCCAGCACGGCGAACAGGTTGGCCTCGGCGCCGCGTTCGCCAGCTTCCTGCGGGGCGAGCGCGAGCTGACCGGTCTGATCGTGGAGCGCCTGGCGAGCCACGGCCTGCCGGTGACCGCGGCTCAGATCGGTTTCACCGAGGCGGAGTTCACCGAGGCGGTGCACTACGCTCCCAACACCCGCCCGGGGCGCTTCACCATCCTTGAACACCTCGACCTCTCCCCTTCCGCAATCAGGGACGCGTACGCCGACTATGTCCAAGCCGTCAACAGCTGACCCCTCCACCGCGGGCGCCGAGCGGCCCCCGGTGGACCTGACCCGCCGGCCCTCGATCGAGGAACTGCGCGCGGTGATCCACCCGGAGGGCATGCTCCAGCGCCGCAGCGCCGAGCACTGGGCCGGGCGCCTGTACATGCGGAAGATCTCGCTGCGGATCACCCGCGTGCTGTCCACCATGACGGCGATCACGCCCAACGGCCTGACCTACCTGATGATGCTCACCGGCATGCTGGCCGGCGCCGCGCTGGTCGTGCCGGGCATCACCGGCGCCGTCCTGGGCGCCCTGCTGATCCAGGTCTACCTGCTGCTGGACTGCGTGGACGGCGAGGTGGCCCGCTGGCGCCGGCAGACCTCGCTCACCGGCGTCTACCTGGACCGGGTCGGCCACTACGTGTCCGAGGCGGCCCTGCTGACCGGCCTCGGCCTGCGCGCGACCGACCTGCTGCACCGCGAGGGCAGCGGCTCCCACTGGGAGTGGGCGTTCCTGGGCACGCTGGCCGCGCTCGGCGCGATCCTGATCAAGTCCGAGACGGACCTGGTGGACGTGGCCCGCGCCCGCAGCGGCATGACGGCCGTCGAGGACAGCGCCTCGGTGCCGCGCTCGGCCTCGGTGGCCAAGGCCCGCCGGGCCGCCTCGCTGCTGAAGTTCCACCGCCTGGTCGGCGCGGTCGAGGCCTCGCTGTTCATCCTGGCGGCCGGGATCGCCGACACCGTGCACGGCGGGCTGTTCTTCACCCGGCTCGCGGTCGTGGTGCTGGCCGCGATCGCCATGCTGCAGACCGTGCTGCACCTGCTGAGCATCGTCCTCTCGAGCAGGCTGCGGTGAACGAGATGAACGAGCGGAGCGAGTCCATGATCGAGAGGTGCGCACGGGCATGAGCACTTCCACCACCGCGGCGGACTTCCGCCTCGGCGTCGTCATCATCACCATGGGCAACCGGCCCGCCGAGCTGAACGCCCTGATCGAGTCGGTCCGCGCCCAGGAGGGCCCGGCGGTCGAGTTCGCCGTGGTCGGCCAGGGCGTCGAGCTGCCCCCGCTGCCCGCGGACGTGCGCACCGTCGCGCTGCCGGAGAACCTCGGCATCCCGGGCGGGCGCAACGTCGGCATCGAGCTGTTCGGGCCGCACGGCCGGGAGGTGGACGCCGTCCTCTTCCTGGACGACGACGGGCTGCTGCCGCGCACCGACTCGGCCCGCCTGCTGCGCGAGGCCTTCACCGCCGACCCGGAGCTGGGCATCGTGTCCTTCCGGATCGAGGACCCGGACACCGGTGTCACCCAGCGCCGGCACGTCCCCCGGCTGCGCGCCAGCGACCCGCTGCGCTCCTCCCGGGTGACCACCTTCCTGGGCGGCGCGAGCGCCGTGCGCTGCAAGGTGTTCGAGCAGGCCGGGCAGCTGCCCGCCGAGTTCTTCTACGCCCACGAGGAGACCGACCTCGCGTGGCGCGCCCTGGACGCCGGCTGGGCCATCGACTACCGGGCGGACGTGGTGCTGCACCACCCCGCCACGTCGCCGGCCCGGCACGCCGCCTACTTCCACAACGTGGCCCGTAACCGGGTCTGGCTCGCGAGGCGGAACCTTCCGGCCCCGTTGATGCCTCTCTATCTGGGAACCTGGTTTCTGCTGACCCTGGCCCGACGCCCCTCCGCGGAGGGGCTGAAGGCCTGGCTGGGCGGATTCCGGGCGGGCTTCCGCGAACCCTGCGGTCCGCGGCGGCCCATGCGATGGCGGACCGTCTGGCGACTGACCAGGATGGGCCGACCTCCGATCATCTGATTGGATCGAGAGATCGATCGCCGCGGCCGGTGACCACACACCGGCCGGAACCTCCCCCGTGATCCCAGTGGATCCCCATCGGCGCAAGGCCGGCGGACCCCCGCCGACCGGCCGCCCCGACAGATCCCGCGCGAAGGACGAATGTGTCGACAGTGAGTGAACCCGTCAGCCTCTCAGCCCCGAGGGGGGCGGACGCGGGCCTGACCCCCAAGCAGCTTGCGGACAAGTACGGCCTGTCGGTGAGCGGTGCCCGGCCCGGACTGTTCGCCTACACCAAGCAGCTCTGGGCCCGGCGCCACTTCATCTGGGCCTTCGCCACCGCCCGCCTGGTGGCCCAGTACACCGACGCCAAGCTGGGCCAGCTCTGGCAGGTCGTGACACCGCTGCTCAACTGCGGTGTGTTCTACCTGGTCTTCGGCGTGATCCTGAAGAGCAAGGAAGGCTTCCCTCAGGGCACCTACATCGCCTGGCTCTGCATCGGTGTCTTCGTCTTCCAGTTCACCCAGAACGCCGTGCAGTCCGGCACCCGGGCGATCTCGGACAACCTCGGCCTGATCCGCGCGCTGCACTTCCCGCGCGCCTCCCTGCCGATCGCCTTCACCGTGATCCAGCTCCAGCAGCTGCTGATCTCGATGGTGGTGCTGGTCGTCACCGTGCTGGCGGCCGGCATCACGCCGGGCTCCACCTGGCTGCTGATCATCCCGGCGCTGCTCCTGCAGACGATGTTCAACACCGGCGTCTCGCTGATCATGGCCCGGATCGGGGCCAAGACCAGTGACATCTCCCAGCTGATCCCGTTCGTGATGCGGGCCTGGATGTTCCTGTCCGGCGTGATGTTCAGCATCCAGGACCGGGTCCACAGCTGGCCGCACTACATCCAGGTGCTCTGCAACATCAACCCGGCCTCGGTCTACATGGACCTGCTGCGCCACGCCTTCGCGCCGATCATCTACAACAAGCACCAGCCCGTGCACCAGTCGCTGCCGGCGCACCAGTGGACCTACGGCATCGCCTGGGCGGTCGGCATGTTCGTCATCGGATACGTCTTCTTCTGGAAGGCCGAGGAGGAGTACGGCCGTGGCTGACACCGACCTGAGCAAGCGCGACACCGTTGCGGACACCAAGGTGGCCCGCGAACCCACCGTCGTCGTCGACGACGTGCACATCGTCTACCGGGTGCACGGCGCCGGCTCCGGCAAGGGCAGCGCCACCTCGGCGCTGAGCCGCATCATCAGCCGCAAGCGCGCCGCCGGCGTGCGCGAGGTGCACGCGGTCAAGGGCATCAGCTTCACCGCCTACAAGGGCGAGGCCGTCGGCCTGATCGGCTCCAACGGCTCCGGCAAGTCGACCATGCTGGCCGCCATCGCGGGCCTGCTGCCGACCGAGAAGGGCGGCATCTACACCAACGGCCAGCCCTCGCTGCTGGGCGTCAACGCGGCCCTGATGAACGAGCTGAGCGGCGAGCGCAACGTCGTCCTGGGCTGCCTGGCGATGGGGATGTCCCCGGCCGACGTCCGGGCGCGCTACCAGGACATCGTCGAGTTCTCCGGGATCAACGACAAGGGCGACTTCATCTCCCTGCCGATGCGCACCTACTCCTCCGGCATGGGCGCCCGGCTGCGGTTCTCGATCGCCGCCGCCAAGACCCACGACGTGCTGCTGATCGACGAGGCGCTGGCCACCGGTGACCAGGCCTTCCAGCAGCGCAGCAAGAAGCGCATCGACGAGCTGCGCGGCTCCGCCGGTACGGTCTTCCTGGTCAGCCACGACAACAACTCGATCCGCGAGGTCTGCGAGCGGACCATCTGGATCGAGGCGGGCGAGCTGGTCATGGACGGCCCGACCGAGGAGGTCGTCGGCCGGTACGAGCGCGGCGAGCGCCCGTAGCCCCGAAGAGTCCTGGCACTGAAGGGCCGGCCCCGGAACACTCCGGCGCCGGCCCTTCGGCGTGCCGCCGCCGGGCAGGCCCTCCCCCGGGTGGCCCGCCGCCGCGGGGGTGAGCGCCACCGTGCGCCGGGCGGGGCGCTCTTCTCGGGCGCGGCGCGTGGTGTCAGGCTGGGGGCGCGGGGGTGGTGTGCCGTAGGTGACGCCCGCGCTCGGACGCGTGTCCGAGTCGGACCGGTGGTACCGAGCGGTGTAGAACGGGGGAGTGACTGCAGTGTCGGCTTCGGCCCAGCCCAGAGATACGCCGGTGAACCCCTCCGCGGGACAGACCCTGGAGAAGGCGGGGGCGGAGAACTTCCCGGTCGCCCCCTTCTTCCTGCCCGCGGCCTGGCGCGGCGACCTGATGGCCGTCTACGGCTTCGCCCGGCTGGTCGACGACGCCGGTGACGGCGACCTGGCCGACCCGGCCGCCACCGCCGCCGTGCTCGGGCTCGAACGGAGGCCCCCCGCCACCCCTTCGGCCCAGTCCGGCCCGCCGAGCCCGGCGGAGGTCTCCTTCCGGCTCGCCCTGCTCGACGGACTGGAGCGCGACCTCGACCGGGTGTTCGAGACCGCCCTGCACTCCGGCGGCGCCGAGCGGCCCCGCCACCCGCTGATGAGCGCCCTCGTCCCGGTGGTCGAGCGGCACGCCCTGACCCCCGAGCCGTTCCGCCGTCTGATCGAGGCCAACCGGGTGGACCAGACCACCGCGCGTTACGCCGGCTACGAGGACCTGGTCGGCTACTGCACGCTCTCCGCCGACCCGGTCGGCCGCCTGGTGCTCGCCATCGCGGGCGTCTCCACCCCCGAGCGGATCGCCCTCTCCGACGCGATCTGCACCGCCCTCCAGGTGGTCGAACACCTGCAGGACGTGGCCGAGGACCTCTCCCGCGGCCGGATCTACCTCCCCACCGAGGACCTCGAACGCTTCGGCGTCTCCGAGGAGGAGCTCGCCGCCCCCAGCGCGACCGGAGCCGTCCGGGAGCTGATCGCCTTCGAGGCCGAACGGGCCCGCACCCTGCTCGACCGCGGCGCACCATTGGTAGGTACGGTTCGGGGGAGGCTTCGACTGCTCCTGGCGGGATTCACCGCAGGCGGCTACGCGGCCCTGGCGGCCATCGAGGACGCCGGGTACGACGTGCTCGCGCAGCAGGCGAAGCCGGACAAGCGCCGCCTCGCAGCGAAGGCGGCGGCCATCTTCGCGAAGGGAAGGTGAACGCCCGAGTGGCGGCATCACCACTGGCGTCGGCCCCGGTCATGGCGGCGTACCGGTACTGCGAGGCAGTCACCGGACTGCAGGCACGCAACTTCAGCTACGGCATCCGCCTGCTGCCCGAGCCCAAGCGGCTGGCCATGTCGGCCCTGTACGCGCTGGCCCGCCGGGTCGACGACATCGGCGACGGCGACCTCCCGGCCGACCGCAAGGCCGAGGCGCTGGTGCGCACCCGGGAGCTGGTGGACGAGGTCCGCTCCGGTGCGGTCGCCGAGGACGACACCGACCCGATCAAGGTCGCCCTGGCCGACGCGGCCCGGCGCTTCCCGATCCCGCTCGGCGGCTTCGACGAGCTGATCGACGGCGTCGAGATGGACCTCAAGGGCGCCGAGTACCAGACGTACGAGGAGCTCAAGGTCTACTGCCGCTGCGTGGCCGGTGCCATCGGCCGGCTCTCGCTGGGCGTCTACGGCTGCGACGACCCGGAGCGCGGGGCGCACTACGCGGACACCCTGGGCCTGGCCCTGCAGCTCACCAACATCCTGCGCGACCTGCGCGAGGACGCCCTGACCGGCCGTACCTACCTGCCCACCGAGGACCTGGTCCGGTTCGGCTGCGAGCAGGGCTTCGCGCTGCCCAAGCCGCCGGTCGGCGCCGACTTCACCGGACTGGTGGCCTTCGAGGCCGCCCGCGCCCAGGCCGCCTTCGAGGAGGGCCTGCGACTGCTGCCGATGCTCGACCGCCGCAGCCGCGCCTGCACCGCCGCGATGGCCGGGATCTACCACCGGCTGCTCGGCCGGATCGCCGCCGACCCCGAGTCGGTGCTGCGCGGCCGGGTCTCGCTCCCGGGCTGGGAGAAGGCGTACGTCGCGCTTTCCGGGCTCGCCGGGGGGCGTTCTTGATTCTCGCCACGGTTCTGTCACGCTGTGTCAGCGGGGAATCACATCAGGGTGGGAGCGTGTTGGCCACGGTGCCGAGCACGACAGTGCCGGCCACAGCGACCGCCGCCGGGCGGTCCAGCGACTGCGAGGGGGAGGGTTGATGACCGGGCGAGCCGATGCCGCGCGCCCGGCCGCCGTCGTGGTCGGCGGCGGCCTGGCCGGAATCACCACCGCACTGCGACTGGCCGAGGCCGGCCATGACGTCACCCTCGCCGAGGGGCGCCCCCGGCTCGGCGGCCTGGCGTTCTCCTTCCAGCGCGGTGACCTGACCGTCGACAACGGCCAGCACGTCTTCCTGCGCTGCTGCACCGCCTACCGCGGCCTGCTGGAGCGCCTCGGTGCCACCCGGATGACCCACCTCCAGGACCGCCTGGACGTCCCGGTGCTCTCCGTCAGCGGCCCCGCCGAGGCCCCGGTGCGCACCCTCGGCCGGCTGCGCCGGGCGGGCCTGCCCGTCCCGCTGCACCTGGCCGGCAGCCTCGCCCGCTACCCGCACCTGTCCGCGGCCGACCGGGCCCGGGTGGTCCGCGGGGCGCTCGCCCTGAAGGACCTGGACCTCGCCGACCCGGCGCTGGACGGGCTCTCCTTCGGCGAGTGGCTGCGCCGCAACGGGCAGAACGCCGCCACCACGGCCGCGCTCTGGGACCTGGTCGGCGTCGCCACCCTGAACGCCCGGGCCGACCAGGTCTCGCTGGCGCTGGCCGCGATGGTGTTCAAGACCGGGCTGCTCTCCGACCCGGGGGCCTCCGACATCGGAATCGCCGACGTCCCGCTGGGTGTGATCCACCACGACCGGGCGCTCGCCGAGCTGGAACGCGTCGGTGTGCGGGTGCTGCTTCGCGCTCGGGTCGCCGAGCTCAAGCCGGCCACCCCCCAGCACGCCGTCCGGCTGGAGGGCGGGGAACTGCTCACCGCCGACACCGTCGTGCTGGCCGGTGCCCAGGACACCGCGGTCGCCCTGCTGCCGCCGGGCGCCGTCCCCCACCGCCTGGCGGACCTCGGCACCACCCCGATCCTCAACGTGCACGTGGTCTACGACCGCAAGGTGCTGCGCCGGCCGTTCTTCGCCGCGCTCGGCAGCCCGGTCCAGTGGGTGTTCGACCGCACGACCCACTCCGGCCTGGCCGGCACCCCGATCGGCCGCGCCCACCCCGGCGCCCAGTACCTGGCGCTCTCGCAGTCCGCCGTCCAGGACGAGATCGACCTGCCGGTCGCCGAACTGCGCGACCGCTACCTGCCCGAGCTGGCCCGGTTGCTCCCGGCCGCCGCCGGCGCCGAGGTGCTGGACTTCTTCGTCACCCGGGAGCGCACCGCCACCTTCGACGGTGTCCCCGGCAGCGCCGCACTGCGTCCGCCGGCCGCCACCGGCGTTCCCGGGGTGCTGCTGGCCGGCGCGTGGACCGCCACCGGCTGGCCCGCGACCATGGAGGGCGCCGTGCGCAGCGGTCACGCCGCCGCCGACGCGGTGCTCGCCGCGGCCGGCGCCCGGGTGCCCGTGGACCGGGCCGACGGGCGGTGGCCGAGGTGACGGCGGGCCCCGTCGCCGGGGAGCCCGCCAGAGCCGACGGGCGTACCGTCGGCCCCAGCGGCCGTACCGACACCGTTCACTCCGGCACCATCCGCACTGGCACCACCCGCACTGGCACCACTCGCACTGGCACCAGCCGCACCGACAGCAGCCGACCGCCCCGTGCGGTCCGGCACCACGAGGGAGAGGGAACGCACGTGGAGTCACGCACCGGCTTCGCCGTCGGAGGCACGGCGCACGCCGAACCGGTCTCGGTGCCGGAGCTGCTCGCCCGCAGCCGTACGCTCTGCACTCCGCCGCTACGGGCCACCATCGCCCGTCTGGCCGCACCGATGGACATGGTCGCGGCGTACCACTTCGGCTGGATCGACCGGGACGGCACCCCGGTGGAGGGCGACGGCGGCAAGGCCGTACGGCCCGCGCTGGCCCTGCTGTCCGCCCAGGCCGCCGGTGCGGCGGCCGAGGTCGGGGTGCCCGGCGGGGTCGCGGTTGAACTGGTGCACAACTTCTCCCTCCTTCATGATGATCTGATGGACGGTGACGAGACTCGCCGGCACCGGGCCACCGCCTGGACGGTCTTCGGACCGGCCCAGGCGATCCTGGTCGGCGACGCTCTGGCGACGCTCGGCACGGAGGTGCTGCTCGACGCCGCGGTGACCGGCGGCGCGAGCCCCGCCGACGCCGCGCGGGCCGTCCGGTTGCTCACCACCGCGACCCGCCGCCTGATCGACGGCCAGGCGATGGACGTCGCCTTCGAACAGCGCGACAGCGTCACCGTCGCCGAATGCCTGGAGATGGAGGGCGGCAAGACGGCGGCCCTGCTGGCCGCCGCCTCGGCGATCGGCGCCGTCCTGGCCGGGGCCGACGACAAGGTCTCCGACGCGCTCCAGCGCTACGGCCACCACCTGGGCCTGGCCTTCCAGGCGGTGGACGACCTGCTGGGCATCTGGGGCGCGACCGAGGTCACCGGCAAGCCGCACTGGGGCGACCTGCGCCAGCGCAAGAAGTCCCTGCCGGTCGCCGCCGCCCTCGCCGAGGGCGGGGCCGCCTCGCGTCGGCTGGCCGAGCAGCTCGCGGACCCGAAGGGCCGGGGCGAGGAGAGCGAGCCCGAGCTGGCCGCCCGGGCCGCGCTGATCGAGGAGGCCGGCGGCAGGGCCTGGACCCAGGAGGAGGCCCGCCGCCAGCACACGACTGCCCTCGCCGCCCTGGACGAGGTGCCCATGTCCGACGGGGTGCGCGAGCACTTCGTCGCACTCGCCGAATTCGTGGTGGTACGAGAGAGGTGACGTTACGTTGACAGCAACCGCGGACGGCCGGCTCGACCCTGAGTACGATCCCGAGCCGGTCGCGGTGGGCGACCGCCCCCCGGCCCTGCTGGGCGCGGGGCGGTGGCAGCCCGAGGACACCGACCGGCCACGGCCGGCCGGTGAGGCGGACCGGCAGCCCGGCGACGCGCGCGAGGCCCTGGCGCGCGCCACCACCCACCTGCTCTCGCTGCAGTCCTCCGAGGGCTGGTGGAAGGGCGACCTCGAGACCAACGTCACCATGGACGCCGAGGACTTACTGCTCCGCCAGTTCCTGGGCATCAGGACGGAGGAGCTGACCCGGGCCACCGCCGAGTGGATCCGCTCCCAGCAGCGGGAGGACGGCACCTGGGCCACCTTCCACGGCGGGCCGGCCGAGCTGTCCACCACCGTCGAGGCGTACGTCGCCCTCAAGCTCGCCGGCGACGACCCCGACGCCCCGCACATGCTGGCCGCCGCGCGCTACGTCCGCTCCGCCGGGGGCATCGCGGCCGCCCGGGTCTTCACCCGGATCTGGCTCGCGCTCTTCGGCTGGTGGCCCTGGGAGCGGTTGCCCGAGATGCCACCCGAGATCATCTTCCTGCCCAAGTGGCTGCCGCTGAACATCTACGCCTTCGGCTGCTGGGCCCGCCAGACCATCGTCCCGCTGACCATCGTCTCGGCCCACCGCCCGGTCCGTCGGGCCCCCTTCGCGCTCACCGAGCTGCACACCGACCCGGACCACCCGTACCCCGACCGGCCGCTCGCCCCCGTCACCAGCTGGGACGGCATGTTCGAGCGCCTGGACAAGGTGCTGCACGCCTACCACCGCCGGGCCTTCCGGCCGCTGCGCCGACTCGCCGTCGCCCAGGCCTGCCGCTGGATCGTCGAGCGGCAGGAGGCCGACGGGTGCTGGGGCGGCATCCAGCCGCCGGCCGTCTACTCGCTGATCGCCCTGCACCTGGAGGGCTACGAGCTGGAGCACCCGGTGATGAAGGCCGGGCTCTCCTCCTTCGACCGCTTCACCGTGCACACCGAGGACGGCATGCGCTGGATGGAGGCCTGCCAGTCCCCGGTCTGGGACACCTGCCTGGCCACCATCGCGCTGGTCGACGCCGGCCTGCCGGCCGACCACCCGGCGTTGGTCTCCGCCGTCGACTGGATGCTCGGCGAGGAGATCCGCAAGCAGGGCGACTGGTCCGTCCAGCGGCCCGGGCTCCCGGCCGGCGGCTGGGCCTTCGAGTTCGAGAACGACACATACCCCGACATCGACGACACCGCCGAGGTGGTGCTGGCGCTGCGCCGGGTCGCCCACCCGGACCCGGCCAAGGTCGACGCCGCGGTGGACCGGGGCGTGCTGTGGAACCTCGGCATGCAGTCCAAGAACGGAGCCTGGGGCGCCTTCGACGTCGACAACACCAGCCTGCTGCCGAACAAGCTGCCGTTCTGCGACTTCGGCGAGGTGGTCGACCCGCCCTCCGCGGACGTCACCGCCCACGTGGTGGAGATGCTCGCCGAGACCGGCCGGGCCCGCGACCCGCGCACCCGGCGCGGCATCGAGTGGCTGTTGCGCAACCAGGAGGCGGACGGCTCCTGGTTCGGCCGCTGGGGCACCAACTACATCTACGGCACCGGCTCGGTGCTGCCCGCCCTGGTCGCGGCCGGCGTCCCGGACGAGCACCCGGCGATCCGCCGAGCCGTGCGCTGGCTGGAGGACCGGCAGAACGCCGACGGCGGGTGGGGCGAGGACATGCGCTCCTACGACGACCCGGCGCGCTGGGCCGGTCGCGGCGAATCCACCGCCTCGCAGACCGCGTGGGCGCTGATGGCGCTGCTCGCGGCCGGCGAGGGCCCGGAGGGCCGGGCCAACCCGGCGGCGGAGCGCGGGGTCGAGTGGCTGGTGCGCACCCAGCTGCCGGAAGGCACCTGGGACGAGCCGCAGTTCACCGGCACCGGCTTCCCGTGGGACTTCTCCATCAACTACCACCTGTACCGGCTGGTCTTCCCGGTCACCGCGCTCGGCCGCTACCTCAACGGCAGCCCCGGCATGGTGAAGCCCGGCGGCACCCCGGCGATCGGGGCCTCACGGTGACCACCGCCCCGCTGCTGGTGCTCTGCGCGCTGGGCCCCGAGGTGTGGGCCCTGCGCGGCGGGGACTGGCGCGGCGCGGCGGGCGGGCCACCGGTGCTGCTCCGCACCGGGGTCGGCCGGCGGCGCGCCGGGACGGCCGTGCGGCGGCTGCTCGGCTCCGCCCCGGGCTGCTACGGCGCGGTCGTGGTGGCCGGCTTCGGCGCCGCCGTCGGGCCGGGCGTCGCGCCGGGCGACGTGGTGGCCGCGGACGGCGTGCGCGACGCCGAGGGCCACCTCTACCCGGTCGACTCCGGGCCGGAGCTGGCCCGGGCGCTCAAGGAACAGGGCCTGACCGCGCACACCGGGGTGCACCACACCGCCGACCACGTGGTGCGCGGCATCGAGCGGCGCGCCCTGCACCTCCAGGGGGCGCTCGCCGTCGACATGGAGGCCGCCGCCGTCCTGGCCGCGCTGCGGGAGGTGCGCCCGGTGCTGCCCGTCGCCGTCCTGCGGGTGGTGGTGGACACCCCCGAGCACGAACTGCTGCGGCCGGGCACGCTGCCGGCCGGGGTGCGCGCCTGGCGGACCCTACGGGCGACGGTACCCGCCCTGGTCGACTGGTACCGGCAGGAGCCAGGCCCGCGCCCCGGCTCCGCAGACCTGAACCACCCCACATCCTCGACGCTCCCCCAGGAGGCGAGCTAGCCATGGCCATGCCGTTGCGCCAGACCGTGCGGGTCGGCACCTACCTGATGCAGCAGAAGCTGCTCAAGCGACGGGACAAGTTCCCGCTGATCGTCGAACTGGAACCGCTGTTCGCCTGCAACCTCGCCTGCGAGGGCTGCGGCAAGATCCAGCACCCGGCCGGCGTCCTCAAGCAGCGGATGCCCGTCGCCCAGGCGGTCGGCGCGGTCCTGGAGTCGGGTGCCCCGATGGTCTCGATCGCCGGCGGCGAGCCGCTGATGCACCCGCAGATCGACGAGATCGTCCGGCAGCTGGTGGAACGCCGCAAGTACGTCTTCCTCTGCACCAACGCGCTGCTGATGCGCAAGAAGATGGACAAGTTCAAGCCCTCGCCGTACTTCACCTTCGCGGTGCACATCGACGGCCTGCGCGAACGGCACGACGAGTCGGTGGCCAAGGAGGGCACCTTCGACGAGGCGGTGGCGGCGATCAAGGAGGCCAAGCGGCGCGGCTTCCGGGTCACCACCAACAGCACCTTCTTCAACACCGACACCGCGCAGACCGTCATCGACGTGCTGGACTTCCTCAACGACGAGCTGAAGGTCGACGAGATGATGATCTCCCCGGCCTACGCCTACGAGAAGGCCCCCGACCAGGAGCACTTCCTCGGCGTCGAACAGACCCGGGAGCTCTTCCGCAAAGCCTTCGCCGGCGGCAACCGCAAGCGCTGGCGCCTCAACCACAGCCCGCTCTTCCTGGACTTCCTGGAGGGCAAGGCCGACTTCGAGTGCACCCCCTGGGGCATCCCCAACTACTCGCTGTTCGGCTGGCAGCGGCCCTGCTACCTGATGGCCGACGGCTACGTGCCGACCTACCGGGAGCTGGTCGAGAAGACCGACTGGAGCAAGTACGGGCGCGGCAAGGACCCGCGCTGCGAGAACTGCATGGCCCACTGCGGCTACGAGCCGACCGCCGTCCTCGCCACCATGGGCTCGCTCCAGCAGTCGCTGCGCGCCATCACCGAGACCGTCAGCTCCAACCGCGGGCGCTGAGCCAGGGCCGGGCACCGCCCGTCCCGAAGCCGTCCCGCCCAGAGCTCCCGACCGGCCCGGGCCGTCGTGCCCGGGCCGGCCCCGCCCCCGCCGGGCGGAGGCACCACCGCACCACATCCGAGTCGTGAGGTGTACCCATGTCACTGCTCTCCCGCGTCACGTCCCCGGCCGAGCTGCGCAAGCTCCCGGCCACCGAACTGCCGCAGCTCGCCGACGAGATCCGCGACTTCCTGATCGACGCCGTCACCCGCACCGGCGGCCACCTCGGGCCCAACCTCGGCGTGGTGGAGCTCACCATCGCGCTGCACCGGGTCTTCGACTCGCCGTACGACCGGATCGTCTTCGACACCGGCCACCAGAGCTACGTCCACAAACTGCTCACCGGCCGGCAGGACTTCTCCAAGCTGCGGATGAAGGGCGGGCTGTCCGGCTACCCCTCGCGGGCCGAGTCCGAGCACGACCTGGTCGAGAACTCGCACGCCTCCACCGCGCTCTCGTACGCCGACGGGCTCGCCAAGGCCGCCCAGCTGCTCGGCCAGCACGACCGGCACACCGTCGCGGTGATCGGCGACGGCGCGCTCACCGGCGGGCTCGCCTGGGAGGCGCTCAACAACATCGCCGAGGCCCGCGAACGGCCGCTGGTCATCGTCGTCAACGACAACGAGCGCTCCTACGCCAGGACCGTCGGCGGCCTCGCCAACCACCTGGCCACCCTGCGCACCACCCAGGGCTACGAGCGCTTCCTCGCGCTCGGCAAGGAGGCGCTGCAGCGCACCCCGCTGGTCGGGCAGCCGATCTTCGACGCGCTGCACGGCGCCAAGAAGGGCTTCAAGGACGCCTTCGCGCCGCAGGGCATGTTCGAGGACCTCGGGCTCAAGTACCTCGGGCCGATCGACGGCCACGACCTGGGCGCGGTCGAACAGGCGCTGCGACAGGCCCGGAACTTCGGCGGCCCCGTCATCGTGCACTGCCTGACCGTCAAGGGGCGCGGCTACCGGCCCGCCGAGCAGGACGAGGCGGACCGCTTCCACGCCGTCAACCCGATCGACCCGTACACCTGCCTGCCGATCTCGCCCAGCGCCGGAGTCTCCTGGACCTCGGTGTTCGGCGAGGAACTGCTCGCGCTCGGCGCCGAGCGGCCCGACCTGGTGGCGATCACCGCGGCGATGCTCCAGCCGGTCGGACTGGCGCCCTTCGCCAAGGCGTACCCGGACCGGACCTTCGACGTCGGGATCGCCGAGCAGCACGCCGTCACCAGCGCGGCGGGTCTGGCCACCGGCGGGCTGCACCCCGTGGTGGCGGTGTACGCGACCTTCCTGAACCGGGCCTTCGACCAGGTGCTGATGGACGTCGCCCTGCACCGGCTGGGCGTCACCTTCGTGCTCGACCGCTCCGGGGTGACCGGCTCGGACGGGGCCTCGCACAACGGCATGTGGGACCTGTCGATCCTGCAGGTCGTCCCCGGGCTGCGGCTCGCCGCGCCGCGCGACGCCGAGCAGCTGCGGGCCCAGCTGCGCGAGGCCGCCGAGGTCGAGGACGCGCCGACCGTCATCCGCTTCCCCAAGGGCAACGTCGGGCCGGTGATCAAGGCGGTCGAGCGGATCGGCGGGACGGACGTGCTGCTGCGCACCGGACCGGCCCCGGAGATCCTGCTGGTCGCCGTCGGCGCCACCGCCTCCGCCTGCCTGGACGCCGCCCGGCTGCTGCTCGCCGAGGGCTTCACCGCGACCGTGGTCGACCCGCGCTGGGTCAAGCCGGTCGATCCGGCGCTGGCCGACCTCGCCGCCGCCCACCGGCTGGTGGTCACCGTCGAGGACAACGGCCGTACCGGGGGCGTCGGTTCGGCCGTCGCCCAGGCGCTGCGCGACGCCGACGTGGACGTCCCGGTCCGGGTGCTCGGCCTGCCGCAGGAGTTCCTCGGCCATGCCGCCCGCGGCGAGATCCTGGAGGAGGCCGGCCTGACCGGCACCGGGGTCGCGGCCCAGGCCGCCGTCTTCGCCAAGAACCTGCTACCGACCCGAGGAGCGAACCCGCGCCATGCCGGCTGACCCAGACCGCCCAGCCTTCGACCTCGCCGCCCTCCTCGCCGAACGCGGCGGTGAGCGTTACGAGTTGCACAGCCGCTACCTCAACCCGCAGCTGCCGCGGATGCTCCACACCATCGGCTTCGACAAGTACTACGAGCGCGCGGAGGGCCAGTACTTCTACGACGCCGAGGGCAACGAGTACCTCGACATGCTGGCCGGCTTCGGCATCTTCGCGCTCGGTCGGCACCACCCGGCGGTGCGCTCGGCGGTCCAGCAGGTGATGGACCTCGACCTGCCGGACCTGGTCCGTTTCGACTGCTCGCCGCTGCCCGGACTGCTGGCCGAGCGGCTGCTGTCGTACGCGCCCGGGCTGGACCGGGTGTTCTTCGGCAACAGCGGCACCGAGGCGGTGGAGACCGCGCTGAAGTTCGCCCGGTACGCCACCGGCCGCAAGCGCGTCCTCTACGCCGACCACGCCTTCCACGGGCTGACCACCGGCTCGCTGTCGGTCAACGGGGAGGGCGGCTTCCGCAAGGGCTTCGACCCGCTGCTGCCGGACACCGCCATCCCGCTGGGCGACATCGGGGCGCTGGCCAAGGAGCTGAAGCGCGGGGACGTCGCGGCGCTGATCGTCGAGCCGATCCAGGGCAAGGGCGTCCAGGCGCCGCCGCCCGGCTGGCTGCGGGCCGCCCAGGCGCTGCTGCACGAGCACAAGGCGCTGCTGATCTGCGACGAGGTGCAGACCGGGATCGGCCGCACCGGCGAGTTCTTCGCCTACCAGCACGAGGAGGGCGTGCTGCCCGACCTGGTGTGCGCGGCCAAGGCGCTCTCCGGCGGGTACGTGCCGATCGGGGCGACGCTCGGCAAGAGCTGGATCTTCGAGAAGGTGTACTCCTCGATGGACCGGGTGCTGGTGCACTCGGCCAGCTTCGGGTCCAACGCCCAGGCGATGGCGGCCGGGCTGGCGACCCTGGAGGTGATGCGCGAGGAGAAGGTGGTCGAGAACGCCCGGCAGGTCGGCGACCGGTTCCGGGAGCGGCTGGCGGCGCTGATCGACCGGTACGAGCTGCTCGCCGAGGTGCGCGGCCGCGGGCTGATGATCGGCATCGAGTTCGGCCGGCCCAAGTCGCTGAAGCTGCGCACCGGTTGGACGGCCCTGCAGGCGGCGCGCAAGGGGCTGTTCGCGCAGATGGTGGTCGTTCCGCTGCTGCAGCGGCACCGGATCCTGACCCAGGTGTCCGGGGATCACCTGGAGGTGATCAAGCTGATCCCGCCGCTGATCATCACCGATCGGGACGTGGACCGGTTCGTCGACGCGTTCACCGAGATCATGGACGAGGCGCACCGGGGGAACGGCCTGATGTGGGACTTCGGGCGGACGCTGGTGAAGCAGGCGGTGGGCAACCGCTGACGCTGCGCGGAGTGGGAAGTCGGACGGGCCGACTTCCCACTCCGTGGGAGACACCGCGTCAGAGCTCGGTCCGGCGGCGCCGGACGACCACCACGAGATCGACGACGGCGAACAGGGTGAGCAACCCGAGGGCGATCGCGAAGCCGGTGAGGGTGCCCCGGCTGGGCGCGCCGTCCACCGGGGAGGAGGCCGCCCACAGTGCGAAGCCCGCCGTCCCCAGTGCGAACAGCGGGGTGAAGGTCAGCGAGAGCAGGTAGCGGAGCTTGAGGTCGCTGCGGGCGGTGGCCGGCTCGGTGCCGCTGCGCCACCGTCGCCGCGGGGTCGTGGTGCGCATGCTCGTTCACCTCCGGGCCGCGCGAGTGGGGGCTACGATTCCAGCGTACGTCCGAGGGGGAGAGCCGGGGAGGCACGATGACGGGGTCGGACGCCGGGGGCGCGGGCACCGCGGGGGAGGACGCCGAGGGCTACGCGGGCCTGCGGATCGAGCGGGCCCGGGAGCTCGCCCGGCGGCACGGCTGGGCCTCGGTCCGGGTGCTGGAGCCGGGGCAGCTGATGACCATGGAGTACCGGGAGGGGCGGCTGAACCTCACGGTGCGGAACGGGGTGGTCGAGCGGAGCTGGGAGGGGTAGGCCCCGGCTGTGTGGTGTCCTCGGTGCTCGCGGTGTGTGGGCGCTCTGGGTGTGCTGGTGCCCTGGGTGCGCTCAGCGGGCTCAGCGGGCGAATCGTCGGTGGAGTCGCTGCTCGGCGACGGCGATCAGCGGTTCCAGCAGGGGCAGCGAGAGCAGGACCAGCAGTCCGGCCGCCCAGCCGGCCAGTACGTCGGAGACCCAGTGGGTGCCCAGGTAGACCGTGGTCAGGCCGATCGAGCAGGCGGTGGCGGCGGCGACCACGGTGCCGGTGCGCCGCCAGCGGACCGCGAGGTAGGCGAGCACACCCCAGGTGACCACGGCGTTGGCGGTGTGGCCGGAGGGGAAGATGGTCCCGCCGGAGAACAGCTCGGGCGAGCCGACGTACTGGGCGTAGTGCGGGCCGAGCCGGCCGGTGATGATCTTGACCGCGCCGACCGTGACGTTGAGCAGCAGCAGGGCGACGCCCATCACCAGCAGCGGGCGCAGCCGGCCGAGGCGGTGGGCGCGCCAGAGGAGCCAGGCGAAGGCGGCGATGGCGCTGGGGCCGCGCTGCCCGGCGACCACCCAGGTGTTGAGCAGCGGCTCCAGGCTGGGCCACCGGTCGTAGGGGCGCAGCAGCCGGACCGACCAGTCGAGGTCGACCAGGTCGGTGTTGAGCAGGACGCCGGCCAGCACCAGGAGGTAGGCGGCGAGGGTGGCGGCGAACAGGGCGGCCCGGCGGCGGCTCATCGGGGGCCAGCCCGGTCCGCCGGGGTCGGTCGCGCCGGGCGCATGTTTGGCCGGGCCGGGCACACGTTTGGTCAGGCCGGGGGCGAGGTCGGGAGCACGGTCGGGGTCCGGCAGTTCCCGACGGTCGGCGCTGCGGCGTTCCGGCCCCTGGCGCGGAATGCGAGCGGCGGTACTTCTGGATTGCACGGGGTGACCATACCCATCCGGCCGAGGCTATTCCGAAGGGAATTGTCATTTTCCCGGGAAATCGACAATTGGGTCGGCGCCGGGTGGCCCGGGGAGTGATTTCCAGTATTCCAGGATCGAATGCCAGTGTGGTCTTCGAATGATTCTTCAAAAGCCCCGGTAAAGAAAACGGAGTGGGAGGCCGGTTCGCCCGGCTTCCCACTCCGTGGTAACCCTGTGTAGGTTCCGTGCTCAGTCGAGGGGGCCGCCCGCGACGTAGATCACCTGGCCGGACACGAAGCCGGCTCCCTCGCCGGCCAGGAAGGCGATGGTGTTGGCGACGTCCTCGGGCTCGCCGACCCGCTGGACCGGGATCTGGGAGGCCGCAGCCCGCTTGAAGTCCTCGAAGTCCATGCCGACCCGGGCCGCGGTGGCCGCTGTCATGTCCGTGGCGATGAAGCCGGGGGCGACCGCGTTGGCGGTGATGCCGAACTTGCCCAGCTCGATGGCCAAAGTCTTGGTGAAGCCCTGCAGACCGGCCTTGGCGGCCGAGTAGTTGGCCTGGCCGCGGTTGCCCTGGGCGGATGAGGAGGACAGGTTGACGATGCGGCCGAAACCGGCGTCGACCATGTGCTTCTGCACCGCGCGGGTCATCAGGAAGGCTCCGCGCAGGTGCACGTTCATGACCGTGTCCCAGTCGGACTCGGACATCTTGAAGAGCAGGTTGTCGCGGAGTACGCCCGCGTTGTTGACCAGCACGACCGGGGCGCCCAACTCGGCGACCACGCGGTCGACGGCGGCCTGGACCTGCTCGGCGTCCGAGACGTCGGCGCCGACGGCCAGCGCCCGCCCGCCGGCGGCGGTGATCCGGTCGACGGTGTCCTTGCCGGCGGCCTCGTCCAGGTCCAGGACGGCCACCGCGTAGCCGTCGGCGGCCAGTCGGACGGCGGTGGCGGCGCCGAGGCCGCGGGCGGCGCCGGTGACGACGGCGACCCGGGGGGCGGTGCTCTGCTCGGTCATGCTCGCTCTCGTCTCTCTCGGGGGTGCCTCCGGGGGAGTGCCCCCGGAGAGGGTGCCCATACCCTACCGGCGAGTAGGGGAGGCGACCAGGGTGGAGAGACGCAGGTGACGGTCGGTAAGGACCGACCGGTCGGCTTTCTGCTGAGAACGGGTTACTGCACGAGTGTGGCAGCGCGTAAATATGCCAATGTTGCCGAACCTGCGTCTACTATCCGCCCCTGCCTGCCAGCAAGGGCCAGCCGTTTGTATAGTGTCCGCCAGCAGCCACCGGCTGCACGGCTGGAGCGCCCTCCCTCATAGCTGGACGCCCACTCGCCGTTACTGCCCCACCCGGGTGTCCCACACACACCGGGTGTGACATCGGGACGGATACATGGTGCTGGGGGAGATCCCGACAACCCGCGTGTCCGCGCGACTGCAGCAGTCGCCCGGACACCTCATTCGCGTTGCACAGCAGGTTCACACCCGGCTGTGGTCGGAGCACGTCGGAGCCGATCTCACGGCTCCGCAGTTCGCGGTCCTGCTGGTGCTCGCCCTCGAACCGGGCGCGGACCAGCGGACCGTCGGCGAGCGTGCCTCGCTCGACAAGGCCACGATGGCGGAGATGGTCGCGCGGCTGGTCCGCCGCGGCCTCGTGCTGCGAAGGCGTGACCCGGCCGACGGCCGGCGCAAGCTGCTCGCCCTCTCGCAGAGCGGCGCCCAGGCGGTTCGCGAGGCCACCGGTGGTGTGGTCCGCGTCCAGCGGGTGCTGTTCGAGCCGCTCACGCCGGACGAGCAGGTCGAGATCGTCCGGGTGATGGCCAAGATAGCCAGGCTGGAACCCGCGGCGGTCGCCGTGTTCACCGACGCCCGGCCGATACTGGACGCCCAGCGGGCGATCGGCTACCTGATCAGGGTCGGCCAGCAGGTGCACACCAAGCTCTGGTCCGAGCACGTCGGTGCGGAGCTGACGGCTCCGCAGTACGCCGTGCTGGACGCGCTGGAGCTGGAGCCGGGCGCGGACCAGCGCACGGTCGGCGAGCTGGCCTCGCTGGACAAGGCCACGATGGCCGAGATGGTCAGCCGACTGGTGCGCCGCGGTCTGGTGCAGCGCCGGCGCGACCCCTCGGACGGGCGGCGCAACCTGCTCTCGCTGTCGCCGGCGGGTCAGGACCTGCTGCACCGCTCGGCCGCCGGGGTGGCCGAAGTCCAGCGGCTGCTGCTCGCGCCGCTGGCGGAGGAGGAGCACGAGATGGCACTCGCGCTCATCGCCAAGGCGGGCAGGCTCTAGCCCAAGCTTTGGTAACAACAGCCAAAACGATTCACCAAAGTTCCTGGCGCTCACGGCCGTCGGCATCGGCCGATCGTTGACGTCGGTGAATCCGGACACACCGAAGTGCCGCTCGTCCCTGCGGGGAACGAGCGGTACTTCGATATGACCGACACTCAGGAATGTCGTTGTCGGGGGCGCCGGGCCTGATCGGTCGGCGCCCCCACGGCGTCCGTCAGTTCCAGTCGAACCCCTGCGGGTCCGGCCCGATCCGCTTGCCGGTGGCGACGCCGGCGATCGCCGCGATGTCCTCGGCGTCCAGCTCGAAGCCGGTGACGTCGAGGTTCTCCCGGATGCGCGACGGGGTGACCGACTTCGGGATGGCGATCACGCCGCTCTGCAGGTGCCAGCGGAGCACCACCTGGGCGACCGTGCGGCCGTGCTTCTCGGCGACCTTCGCCAGCGCCGGCTCGGCGAGCAGCTCCCCGCCCTGGCCCAGCGGGCTCCAGGCCTCGGTGGCGATGCCGTGCTCGGCGTGGAAGGCGCGCAGCTCCTCCTGCGGGAAGTACGGGTGCAGCTCGACCTGGTTCAGCACCGGGACGACCGAGGCCTCGTCCAGCAGGCGGGTCAGCTGCTCGGTGCCGAAGTTGGAGACGCCGATCGACTTGACCCGGCCGCCCTCCTTCAGCTGCTCCAGGGCCTTCCAGACGTTCAGGAAGGTGCCGTGCATCGGGCGCGGCCAGTGGATCAGGTACAGGTCGAGGTAGTCGAGGCCGAGCTTCTCCAACGAGGCGTCGAACTCGCGCAGCACCGCGTCGCGGCCCTGCTCGCCGGACCAGTCGCGGGTGCCGGAGTTCCACAGCTTGGTGGTGACGTAGAGGTCCTCGCGGGCGAGGCCGCCCTCCAGTGCCTCGGTGATGGCCGCGCCGGTGCCGGCCTCGTTCTCGTAGATCGCCGCGGTGTCGATCGAGCGGTAGCCCGCTTCGATCGCCGTGCGCACGGCGGGGGTGGCCTGGGCGTCCTCGACCTGCCACACGCCGAAGCCGAGCTGGGGGATCTTCGCGCCGTCGTTCAGGGTGACGCTGGGGATGTTGCTCACGGGGAAGGGGTGCCTTCCTGGTCGTCCGTTGGTTCCAGAGGGGGCAACTGGTGCCCCGGCACGATTGTTCCCGCCGTTCGGGCGAATCTTTGGCGAAGCTTTACGACGGCGTGGCGTGCGCCGGAGCCGTACCGCGGGGCCGTGCGCGGGGGTGACCGCGGGGTGGCGGGAGCGGGGCGGCGGAAAACCTGTTGCGCGGGTCACACCGGGCTTGGCAGGCTCGCAGACATGACCTCCTGAGACCCGGGTCCTTCGTGCCCGTCCCCCGCCCGTCCGGCGCCCCCACCGGACGCGTCGACGTCGCCGTGCCGGTGCGCCGCACGTCCTGTGCCCGTTCCAGTGCGTGAGCGGGGCGGCCCCTCCGTACGGCCCGCGCGAGTTGATGCGTGGCCGGCTCCGGTGACTCCGCGCCTTCCGCACGTCCTGCACACCTTGCACATCCCGCTCCTCCCGCTCCTCCCGCTCCTCCCGCACCCTTCGCATCGGAGTGTCATGCCGCTCACCCCCCTGCCGCTGGGCGACCCCGGCAGTCCCGACCTCTCCTCACCCCTGGCCTTCCTGCGCTGGCTGCAGCGCGCCCAGCGGCGCGGTCAGATCCGTGCCACCTGCTGGGCGCTGGTCGAGATGGGCGCCCAGGCCGCGCTGCCGATACCGCTCGGGCACGGCGTGCAGGCCGTCGTCGACGGCGACGCCGGCGGGATCTGGCGGGCCGGCGCGCTCGCGCTGCTGCTGTCCGCCACCGCGTCGGTCGGCACCGTGCTGCTGCACCGGCAGGCGGTCTGGAACTGGATCCACGCGGCCTGCCACGTACGGCAGTTGGTGGCCGGGCAGGCCTCGCACCTCGGCGCCGGGCTGTCCCGGCGGATCGCCACCGGCGAGGTGGTCGCGGTCGGCAGCGGGGACGTCGAACGGATCGGCTGGTACGTCGAACTGGTGGCCCGGGTGCGGGCCGCGGTGATCGTCTGGCTGGCCGTCAGCGCGGTGGTGCTGGTGGTCGAGCCGGTGCTCGGGATCGGGGTGCTGCTCGGCGTCCCGGTGCTGGCCGCCTCGGTCTGGCCGCTGATCGGTCCGTTCGAGCGGCGCTACGAGAAACAGCGCGAACTCGGCGGCAAGGCCACCGAGCTGGCCGCCGACACCGTCGCCGGACTGCGGGTGCTGCGCGGGATCGGCGGCGAGGAACTGTTCCTGGAGCGGTACCGGGCGGCCTCCCAGAAGGTCCGCTCGGCGGCGGTGCGCTCGGCCCGGCTGTGGTCCCTGATGCAGGCCCAACAGGTGCTGCTGCCGGGCCTGTTCGTGGTCGGGGTGACGTGGTACGGCGCCCGGCTGGCGGCCTCCGGGGAGCTCGGCGTGGGCACCCTGATCGCGGTGTACGGCGCGACGGCCTTCCTGGCCGCGCCGCTGCGGATCCTGGGCGAGGCCGCGCACGCCTGGAGCGTCGCCCGGGTCTCCGCCGGACGGGCCGTGCGGGTGCTCTCGCTCACCCGGACCAGCGGCTCGGCCGAGGGCACGCTGACCCGGCCGGGCCGGTCCGACCTGCACGACCCGGCCACCGGACTGACCGCCCGGGCCGGTGAACTGACCGCGGTGGTCTGCGGGGACCCGGACGTCGCCGGGGCGCTCGCCGAGCGGCTCGGCGGCCACGTCCCGTCGGCCGAGGGCGAGCCGGAACTGCCCTCCGTCCGGCTCGGCGGCACCGAACTGGACACCGTGCCGCTGGCCGAGGCCAGAGCGGCGGTGCTGGTCCACGACAAGGAGCCGGTGCTGCTCTCCGGCACGCTGGCCGAACTGCTGGACATCCCGTCCTCCGGGCGGGTCCCGGTGGCCGAGGCGCTTGCCGCGGCCCGCTCCGAGGATGTGCTGGAGGCACTGGTGGACGGCTCGCCGGAGTGCGCGGGCGACCCGATGCTCGCCCGGATCACCGAACGCGGGCGCTCGCTCTCCGGCGGGCAGCGCCAGCGGCTCGCCCTGGCCCGCGCGCTGCTGGCCGACCCGCCGGTGCTGGTGCTGGACGAGCCCACCAGCGCGGTGGACGCCCACACCGAGTCCCGGATCGCCACCGGCTTGCGGGACACCCGGGCGGGGCGCACCACCGTGGTGTTCGCGACCAGCCCGCTGCTGCTGGACCAGGCGGACCGGGTGGTGCTGCTGCGCGGGGGCCGGGCGGTGGCGGCCGGTCGGCACCGCGACCTGATGCGCACCGAGCCGGCCTACCGGGCCGTGGTCACCCGGGACGAGGAGGCCGCGCAGGTGGAGGAGGCCGCGCAGGTATGAGCGCCGCCGTCGAGCCTGCCGTCGACTCCGGCGTCGAGCCCGCCGTCAACCGTCCGACCCCGTACGTGAGGAGCACGTCATGAAGCCCCCCGTCCATCAGGAGCAGGGGCCGGCCACCACCCTGCCGGTCGGCTCCCCGGCCGCCGTGCGGCGGTACCTGGGGGTGTTGGCGCGCCGCCACCGGGGCGGGTTCGCCGCAGTGGTCTCGCTGCACTCGATGGCCACCCTGGCCGGGCTGGTCGGGCCCTGGGTGCTCGGCAGCCTGGTCGAATCGCTGGCCACCGGCACCGCCGGGGCCACCATCGCGGTGGCGGTCGGCTGGTACCTGCTGGCGCTGGCGGTGCAGTCCGCCTTCACCGGCTGGTCCCGGATGCGCGGCGCGGTGCTCGGCGAGCGGGTGCTGGCCGACCTGCGGGAGGACTTCCTGGTCCGCTCGGTGGCGCTGCCGACCGGGGTGCTGGAGCGGGCCGGCACCGGGGACCTGGTCTCCCGGGGGACCACCGACATCGACCGGCTGGACAAGTCGGTGCGCGAGGCCGTTCCCGAACTCGCCGTCGCGGTGGTGTCGTTGCTGCTGGTGCTGGGCGCCCTGCTGGTCACCTCGCCGCTGCTCGCGCTGACCTCGCTGGTCGGGCTGCCGCTGCTGCTGGTCAGCTCCCGCTGGTACTTCCGGCGCGCGCCGCAGTCCTACCGCAACGAGTCGGCCGGGTACGCGGCGGTCAGCAACGTGCTGGCCGAGACGGTGGACGCCGGGCGGACGGTCGAGGCGCTGCGGCTGGGGGAGCAGAGGGTCCGGCTGACGGACCGCAAGCTGGGCGAGTGGCTGGCCTGGGAGCGCTACACCCTGTGGCTGCGTTCGGTCTGGTTCCCGACCATCGACGCGGTCTACACCTCGGCGGTGCTGGCCACCCTAGTGGTCGGCGGGCTGTTCACCCTCAAGGGCTGGCTCACCGTCGGTCAGTTGACCACCGGCGTGCTGTACGCCCAGATGCTGACCGGCCCGGTGGACCTGATCCTGCGCTGGTACGACGAGCTGCAGATCGGACAGGCCTCGCTGGCCCGGCTGGTCGGCGTGCACGAGGTGCCGGAGCACGAGGGCGACGAGTCGGCCCGTCCGGACGGTCGCCGGGTCGAGGCCCGGGACGTCCGCTTCGGCTACCGGGAGGGCGCGGACGTGCTGCACGGGATCAGCCTGGACGTCGCCCCGGGCAGCCGGGTGGCGCTGGTCGGGCCGTCCGGGGCGGGCAAGTCCACCCTCGGGCGGCTGCTGGCCGGGATCTACGCGCCCGGGCGCGGCAGCGTCACCCTCGGCGGGGCGGCGCTGTCCCGGATGCCGGCCGAGCGGGTGCGGTCCGAGGTCGCCCTGGTCAACCAGGAGCACCACGTGTTCGTCGGCACCCTGCGGGACAACCTGCGCCTGGCCGCGCCCGAGGCGGACGACACCGAACTGCGGGCCGCGCTGGACGCGGTGGACGCCGGGGCCTGGGTGGACGCCCTCCCGGAGGGGCTGGACACCGAGGTCGGCTCCGGCGGCACCTCGCTGACCCCGCCGCAGGCCCAGCAACTCGCCCTGGCCCGACTGGTGCTGGCCGACCCGCACACCCTGGTGCTCGACGAGGCCACCTCGCTGCTGGACCCGAGGGCCGCCCGGCACCTGGAGCGCTCGCTGTCCCGGGTGCTGGAGGGACGGACGGTCATCGCCATCGCCCACCGGCTGCACACCGCGCACGACGCGGACGTGATCGCCGTGGTCGAGGGCGGGCGGATCAGCGAGTACGGCAGCCACCCGGAGCTGGTCGCGGCCGGCGGCCCGTACGCGGCGCTCTGGCGCTCCTGGAGGGACGAACGCTAGGGCCTTTCCGGCGGATCCTGCCGGGCCGGCGCTCCGGTGGGTGCGGCAGTGTAACGGGGGTTCGAAACCCGTACGGGGTCGGATTGCCCCGTGCGGGTTACTCCTTTGCCCGGAAGGGCGCGTAGCCGGGCAAATCGTCACCCCGGCCAGCAGACTGCTCCGGTGACCAAGATTTCAGACGGCTCATCCCGGCCCCAGCGCGGCGAGATCGGCGGGATCCCCACGCGGTACATCGGGATCGGCGTCATCGTCGTCCTCGCGGTGTGGTTCCTGTTCGCCAACCTCGACAAGGTCAAGATCCAGTTCTGGGTGTTCACCGTGACCGCGCCGCTCTGGATCGCGCTGCTGGCGACGCTGGTCGCCGGCGGCGTACTGGGCTGGCTGCTGAAGGGACGGCGCGCCCGGTGACCACCACCCCTGAACCGGCCCGGAGCGGGTCCTCCGCCTTCACGCCGCTGATCGAGCTGCGCGGGGTCAACAAGCACTTCGGTGAGCTGCACGTGCTGCAGGACATCGAGCTGACGGTCGGTCGCGGCGAGGTCGTCGTGGTGATCGGACCGTCCGGCTCCGGCAAGTCCACCCTCTGCCGGGCGATCAACCGGCTGGAGCCGATCGAGCGCGGCACCATCCTGATCGACGGCCAGCCGCTGCCCGGGGAGGGCAAGGGGCTGGCCAGGCTGCGCGCCGAGGTCGGCATGGTGTTCCAGTCCTTCAACCTGTTCGCGCACAAGACCGTGCTGCAGAACGTCTCGCTCGCCCAGACCAAGGTCCGGGGCCGCGCGAAGCCTGAGGCCGACGCCAAGTCCCGCGCGCTGCTGGAGCGGGTCGGACTGGCCGCGCAGGCCGAGAAGTACCCGGCCCAGCTCTCCGGCGGCCAGCAGCAGCGGGTCGCGATCGCCCGCGCGCTGGCGATGGACCCCAAGGCACTGCTGTTCGACGAGCCGACCTCGGCGCTCGACCCCGAGATGATCAACGAGGTGCTGGACGTGATGCGCCAGCTCGCGAGCGAGGGCATGACGATGGTCGTGGTCACCCACGAGATGGGCTTCGCCCGGGCCTCGGCGAACCGGGTGGTGTTCATGGCCGACGGCCGGATCGTCGAGGACCGCGCCCCGGAGGCGTTCTTCAGCGCCCCCGAGAGCGAGCGCGCCCGGGACTTCCTGTCCAAGATCCTGAAGCACTGAGGACGGCGCAGTGAAACCCATGACGACGCTCGCCGCGCGGGCGCGCGGACGCCTGGCCGTCGCCCTGCTGCTCGCCGTGCTGGCGACCGGCTGCGGCAAGGCCGGTACCCCGCCGCCCAAGGGGCCCCAGCCCAGCGCGCTGCCCAGCTACCAGGTGCAGGACGCCTCCGC
The DNA here is from genome assembly GCF_055571335.1 of Kitasatospora sp. NPDC030952. Taxonomy (NCBI): domain Bacteria; kingdom Bacillati; phylum Actinomycetota; class Actinomycetes; order Kitasatosporales; family Streptomycetaceae; genus Kitasatospora; species Kitasatospora sp. NPDC030952. The sequence goes on along the minus strand of NZ_JBVIFM010000034.1, from coordinate 44,965 downwards.
GATCACCGGCTCGCCGACCCTGGACGCCGCCCGCAACCGGGGCCACCTGGTGGTCGGCGCCAAGGAGGACCAGCCGTACCTGGGCCAGAAGAACCCGGCCACCGGCGTGTACTCCGGCTTCGACATCGAGATCGCCAAGATGGTCGGCGCCTCGCTCGGCTTCCCGCCGGAGAAGATCCAGTTCAAGACCATCGCCTCGGCCAACCGCGAGACGGCGCTGCAGAACGGCCAGGTGGACTACTACGTCGGCACGTACACCATCAACGACAACCGCAAGAAGCTGGTCGGCTTCGCCGGGCCGTACTTCGTCGCCGGGCAGTCGCTGCTGGTGCGCAAGAACGACAACAGCATCCACGGCCCGCAGGACCTGAACGGCAAGAAGGTCTGCTCGGCGGCCGGCTCGACGCCGTACCAGCGGATCCAGTCGCAGTACCCGAAGGCACACCTGATCGGCTACGACACCTACTCGGCCTGCGTGGACAACCTGATCACCGGCCAGGTGGACGCCGTCACCACCGACAACGCGATCCTGCTGGGCTACGCGGCCAAGGTGCCGGACGAACTCAAGGTGGTGGGTCCGCTGTTCTCGACCGAGCCGTACGGGATCGGCACCCCCAAGAACGACACCGTGCTGCGCGGGGCGCTGAACGACGCGCTGGCGCACCACGAGCAGAACGGGGACTGGAAGAAGGCCTTCGACGCGACCCTCGGCCTGTCCGGGGAGCCCGCGCCCACCCCGCCGACGATCAACCGGTACTGAGAGGGCCGCGCCGTGAAAACGCTGACCGACAACTGGTCGACCTACTGGGACGGCTTCCTCGGCACGCTCTCGCTGTTCGCGGTGAGCGCCGTGCTGTCACTGGTGCTGGGCGTGCTGATCGCGGGGTTCCGGGTCTCGCCCGTCCGGCCGCTGCGGGTGTTCGGGACGGTGTGGGTGACGCTGCTGCGCAACACGCCGCTGACCCTGCTGTTCTTCATCGTGGTGCTGGGGCTGCCCCGGTTCAACATCACCCTGCCCTTCTACACCTTCGCCGTGCTCGCGCTCGGCTGCTACACCTCGGCCTTCGTCTGCGAGTCGATGCGCTCGGGCATCAACACCGTGCCGACCGGCCAGGGCGAGGCGGCCCGCAGCCTGGGCATGAGCTTCGGGCAGACGATGGGCCTGGTGGTGCTGCCGCAGGCGTACCGCTCGGTGGTGGCGCCGCTCGGCAGTGTGATGATCGCGCTGGCGAAGAACACGGCGATCGCCGGTTCGTTCAGCGTCACCGAACTCCTGGGCACCTACCGGACCATCAACGAGCTGGGCTACAGCATCATCTGGACCTTCCTCTGGATCGCCGTCGGCTACCTGATCATCACCCTGGCCATCAGCGCCGTCTTCAACCTGCTGGAACGACGAGTGGCGGTGTCCCGATGACGGTCGAATCCTCGGCGCTGTACGACATCCCCGGCCCGAAGGCGCTGGCCCGGCACCGGCTGTACGGCGGGATCGCGCTGCTGCTGATCGCGGCGCTGATCGGCTGGGTCGTCTACATGCTGTTCCACACCCACCAGTTCACCTACGCCAAGTGGGAGCCCTTCGAGTACCGGGGCGTGCAGGACCTGCTGCTGCGCGGGCTGGGCAACACCCTGCAGGCCTTCGGCTGGACGGTGCTGTTCGCGCTGCCGTTCGGCGCGCTGTTCGCGGCGGGGCGGCTGTCCGACCACCGGCCGGTGCGCTGGGTCGCCACGCTGGTGGTGGAGTTCTTCCGGGCCATGCCGCTGCTGGTGATGATCTTCTTTATCTTCGTCGCCCTCAAGGTGCAGCCGCTGTGGGCGCTGGTGGCCGGGCTGGTGCTCTACAACGGCTCGGTGCTGGCCGAGGTGTTCCGGGCCGGCGTGCTCGCGGTTCCCAAGGGGCAGCGGGAGGCGGCGTACGCGCTGGGCATGCGCAAGACCCAGGTGATGGCGTACGTGCTGGTGCCGCAGGCCAACCGGGCGATGCTGCCGGCCATCATCAGCCAGCTGGTGGTCGCGCTCAAGGACACCTCGCTCGGGTTCCTGATCACCTTCGAGGAGTTCCTGCACGCGGGCAAGCTGATCGCCACCAACCTGGACTACGACCTGCCGTTCATCCCGGTGGTGATGGTGATCGCGCCGATCTACATCGGGATGTGTCTGCTGCTGTCCTGGCTCGCCCGCTGGGTCGAGCGGCGCAGCCGGCGCAGCCCGAGCGTGCGGGGCGGGGCGCCGGTGGCCAAGGCGGGGGTGGCGATGGGGTTGCCGCCGTCGGCGCAGTCGTGAGCGGTGGGCCTCCCGGCGGGAGGGGGAGGCCGGGGCGGAACCTGCGGGGCGGGCAGTCCGGGGCGGGCCTGTGGGTGGGGACGCTGGTGCGGGACTGAACCATAGGTGCGGATGAGGTCGAAGCCGAGACCTCCAAATTCCTCTTATGATTGCGAGGGCAGGCGGCAGACGACCGGGCGGAGGGGCCATGGAGCCGGTGTTCGACTCGCGGCACATCAGGACGTTCCACGAAGTCGTCCGCGCCGGTTCCTATTCGGCGGCGGCCCGGGAGCTCGGCTACACCCAGCCCGCCATCACCCAGCAGATGAAGGCCCTCGAACGCACCGTCGGCGTCCCGCTGTTCACCCGCGCCGGGCGCGGACTGCGGCTCACCGAGGCGGGCGAGGCGCTCTCCCGGCACGCCGAGCTGATCCTCGGCAGCCTCTCCGCCGCCCAGCAGCAGCTCGCCGCGCTCGCCCGGCTGCGGGCCGGGCGGGTGCGGGTCTGCGCCTTCCCCAGCGCCAACGCCACCCTGATACCCGAGGCGATGGCCCGGCTGCTCGCCGAGCACCCGGGCGTCCGGGTCGAGCTGCTGGAGGCCGAGCCGCCGGACTCCGTCCAGCGGCTGCTGCGCGGGGAGTGCGACATCGCGCTGGCCTTCCGCTATCCCGGCCAGGCGACCGAGGTGCCGGACGGCCTGGACGAGATCCCGTTGATGGAGGACCTGCTCACCGTGCTGCTGCCGGTCGGGCACCCGCTCGGCCGCCGGCACGCCGTCCGGCTGGTCGACCTCGACGGCGAGCGCTGGATCGCCGGCTGCCCGCGCTGCCGGGCCAACCTGCTGCACGTCTGCGCGGAGGAGGGCTTCGCGCCGGACATCGTGTTCTCCACCGACGACAACCTCGCGGTACAGAGCCTGGTCGCCGCCGGGGTCGGGATCGCGCTGATGCCCGCGCTGGTGCTCTCCTTCATGTGCCACCGCAAGGTCACCGGGCGGGCCGTCGAGCCGCACCTGCGGCGGCAGGTGAGCGCGTACGTCCTGCGCGAGCACCGGCGGATCCCGGCCACCGGGCTGGTGCTCGACCACCTGCGGCAGGCGGCGGCGAGCCGGGTCGGGTGCTGAACCGGGGCTCGCACCCATAAGCAGGTATGGGGGTAATGCTTAAGAACCCTCCTTGGACGTGATAGGTCACTAGGTCCCAACCTGCTGGTATGACACCCCCAGCCACGGTCGGCAGCGACCGGCTCACCGAGCGGATGACCGCGCTGGTCAGTGAGATCCGCGCTGTCGTGGACCGCGGACTGCCCCCCGAACTCACCGCGTACCTGGTCGGCGAACGCCTCGCCCCGCACCTGCACGCCACCGCCGACGGGCCCGACGCGCTGCTCACCCCCGCCCAGCGCGAGGGCGACCCGCAGCGCTACCGCCAGCACGTCCTGCACGCCGAGGCCGACGGCAGCTTCTCCGTCGTCGCCCTGGTCTGGCTGCCCGGCCAGCACACCCCGATCCACGACCATGTCTCCTGGTGCGTGGCCGGCGTCCACCAGGGCCAGGAGAGCGAGACCCGCTACCGGCTGGTCTCCGACGGGCGCAGCTCTCGACTGGTCGAGACCGAGCACGTGGCCGGCCCGGCCGGGACGGTCGCCGCCTTCGCCCCGCCCGGCGACATCCACCTGGTGCGCAACGCGTGCGGCAGCACCGCCATCTCCATCCATGTGTACGGCGCGGACGTCTCGCGGCTCGGCACCAGCATCCGGCGGGTCTACCAGCTGCCCGCGGACCAGGAGCGGTGAGCGGCGGCGTGTCACTGACCCTCCGGGAGCGGGCCACCCGCACCCGCCCACTTCCCCCGCTCGGCGGGGACGCCCCCGGCCTGCTGCTCGCGGCGGTCGGGGTGGCCGCCGCGATCGCCGTCCACGCGGCCGTCCCGGCCGTGCCCAAGCTCACCGCCGCCGTCGTGCTCGGCATGGCGGCGGCCCATCTGCCCGGGCTGCGCCCGGTGGTCCGCGGGGTCGCCAGGCCCGGGCTGTCCACCGCCGGGAAGCGGCTGATGCGGCTCGGGATCGTGCTGCTCGGGCTCAAGCTCAGCCTGAACGACGTGCTCGGCCTCGGCTGGGCCACCGTCGCCATGGTGCTCACCGTGGTCTCCGCCACCTTCGCCGGCACGATGTGGCTCGGCCGGAAGCTCGGACTGCCCGGGGACCAGCCGCTGCTGGTCGCCACCGGCTACTCGATCTGCGGGGCCTCGGCGATCGGCGCGGTCAGCCAGGCGGCCGGCAGCGAGGAGGAGGACGTCGCCTCCTCGGTCGCGCTGGTCACCCTGTGCGGGACGCTGGCGATCGCCGTACTGCCGCTGCTGCAACACCCGCTGGGGCTCGGTGAGATCGAGTTCGGGCGCTGGGTCGGGGCGAGCGTGCACGACGTGGGGCAGGTGGTCGCCACCGCGCAGACCGGCGGGCCCGGCGCGCTGCGTGAGGCCGTGCTGGTCAAGCTGATGCGGGTGGTGCTGCTGGCACCGCTGGTCGCGGGCGTGGCGGTGGTGGCGCGGCGCAACCTGCGCCCTGCGCGCGCGGGTGCCGTGGACGGTGTCGCGGGTGAGGCCGGTGCGGGCGGTGGGGCGAAGGCCGGCAGCCGGCCGCCGATCGTGCCGCTGTTCGTCGCCGGGTTCCTGGCGATGATCGTGCTGCGGACCACCGGGGTGCTGCCCGACCGGGCGCTCACCCTGGCCGGGGACGCGCAGGAACTGCTGCTGGCCGCCGCGCTGTTCGGGCTCGGCAGTGCGGTGCACCTGCCGACCATGGCGCGGACCGGCGGGCGGATCGCGCTGCTCGGCCTCGGCTCGTGGGTGGTCGTCGCGGGCGTGTCGTACGCGGGGGTGCTGATCACGACCTGACGGGGGCGGCGTGCGGGCGGGCCGGGCCCCTTCGTGGGCCCGGCTCGTTCCGGCCCGGCTCGTTCGCGGGCCCGGCCGCCGCGGACTCGGTTATTGTCGGGCGGGTGATCGTCCCTACGGGGACGAGCCAGTTGCCGAGTCAGTCGAGGAGGATGCATGACCACCGCACTGCCCGAACGGGACGGCCACGAGGCCGTCGTCACGCTCGACCGGCGGGAGGGCCCGTACGGCGAGGTGGTACTGCGGCAGCGCGGACGGCACCACGAGATCATCGCCAACGGCTGCTTCCTGATGGACACCGCGGACGGGCGCTCCGAGCGGCTGCTGGTCCAGGCGGCGCTGGACGAGCTGGACCGCACCGGGGAGGGCGTGGCCGCGCCGTCGGTGCTGATCGGCGGGCTCGGGGTCGGCTTCTCGCTCGCGTACGCGGTGGCCGAGCCGCGCTGGGGGCGGATCGCGGTCGTCGAGCGGGAGAGCGCGATCATCGAGTGGCACCGCTCCGGCCCGCTGGGCGCCTACTCGGCCGGTGCGCTGGACGACGAGCGGGTCGCGGTGCTCCACACCGACCTGCTGGAGTACCTGGCGGCGGCCGACGGTGAGCGCTACCACGCGCTGTGCCTGGACATCGACAACGGGCCGGACTGGACCGTCACCGACTCCAACTCCGGTCTCTACGGGGCCGACGGGCTCGCCGTGCTGTGGCACCGGCTGCAGCCGGGCGGGGTGCTGGCGGTGTGGAGCGCCCAGCCGTCGCCGGACTTCGAGGAGGCGCTGCGGGCCGCCGGGTTCTCGGACGTCGTCACCCGGGAGATCCCGGTCAGCCGGGGGGTGCCGGACGTGGTGCACCTGGCGCGGCGCGGCGGCTGAACGGGCTTGCCGCTCACGCTCGTTGGGGGCGGGCCGACTGCTAGCGTGTGCGCTGCGGTGCACTAGTGCGGTCGGTCGAGCGGGCGGTGGTGGGTGTGGTGGACGGCGGGACGCCTTCGGAGCGGATCACGGACGAGCTTCGACGCCGGATCGCGGCAGGGGAGCTGAAGCCTGGCGCCCGGGTGCCGTCGACCCGGCGGATCATGCGGGAGTGGGGCGTGGCGATGGCCACCGCGACCAAGGTGCTCAACCGGCTCCGGGAGGAGGGGTTGGTGCGGGCCGTGCCGGGGGTGGGGACGGTGGTGGAGGCGACGTCGGCGCCGACTGCGGCTGTGGCTTCTGGCGGGGCTGCGGGTTCTGTTCCGGCGGCGGCAGCTGCGGCGGGTCCGGGTGCGGGCGCGGCTTCTGCTCCGGTTCGGGAGGCGGGGCGGGCGGCGGCTGCGGCGGGTCCGACTGGTTCGACGGGCGGGGTCGGGCCGACCGGTGCGACGGCCGGGGCGGGGGTGCGGCGGGCCAAGGGCGGGGAGCGGGACCTCGGCCGGGAGCGGATCGTCGCGGCGGCGGTGCGGGTGGCCGACGCGGAGGGGCTGGCGGCGCTGTCGATGCGCCGGGTCGCCACCGAGCTGGGCGTCGCGACGATGTCGCTCTACCGTCATGTGCCCGGCAAGGACGAGCTGTTGCGGCTGATGATGGACAAGGTCTTCGGTGATCAGCCGATCCCCGAGGGGCCGGTGCCGGACTGGCGGACGGGGCTGGAGGAGGTCTCCCGGCTGCAGTGGCGGATCTACCGGGCCCACCCGTGGCTGGCGTCCACGATGTCGTTCACCCGGCCGGTGCTGGCGCCGGACGCTGCGTTGCACACCGAGCGGGCGATGGCGGCGCTGGTGGGGACGGGACTGAGCGGGGAGGAGATGGCCCAGGCCTCGGTCAGTCTGGCGGCCTTCACCTGTGGGCTGGCGGTCCACTTCGAGCGGGAGGCACAGGCCGAGCAGGACAGCGGGTTGTCCGCGGACGAGTGGATGGACCGGCTGGGCGACGAGGACCATGACCGGTTGATGTCGGACCCGGAGCGGTTCCCGATGTTCGACGCGCTGAACCGGGGGCCGGAGATCGACCTGAGCCTGGGAGCGCTGTTCGAGTTCGGGCTGGCGCGGATGCTGGACGGGGTGGGGGCGTTGATCGAGGCGTGGGGGAGGGCGGGAGGGGACGGGTGACAGCCGACAGGTAACAGCTGACAACTAACGGATTTCAGCGAACGAAATCTGAAATCTGTTAGTTGTCAGCTGTTACTCGTTGCGGGCTGCTCGCCGGCCGTCAGCCGAACGGCCGGTGCTCCGGTTCCGCGGCGGCCTCGGCCGCTGCCTCCGGTGCGTCCGTCGTCATGGGGGCGCCGGAGATCCCGAAGGGGTCGAAGTCCGGCGGGGGGATCATCACCGGAGTGCCCTTGCGGGGAGCCGGTTCCGCCCCGCCCGTCGCGGCGGACGCCACCGGCGCGGCCTGGGCAGGGACCAGCGGCGGGGTGGTGGGCGGTGGCGGGACGGCCGGGCCCTGGGCGGCGACGGTGGTGCCGAAGGGGTCGGGCTTCTGCTCGGAGGCGACCGTCGTCCCGAACGGGTCCGGAGCCGCCGTGCCTGCGGCGGGCTGGGCGGCGGGGTCGTTCGTGGCTGCGGGGGTGCCCGCGATGCCGAAGGGGTCGAAGTCCGGCGGGGGGATCATCACCGGAGTGCCCTTGCGGGGAGCCGGCTCCGCCCCGCCCACCGGGGCGGCCGGTGCCGCCTCCTCGGCGACGGGCGCGAAGGGGTTGAAGTCGGCGGGCGGGATCCGCACCGGAGTGCCGCGCAGGTGCACCGGCAGCTCCTCCGGCTCGGTGGCCGGCTCGGTGGCCGGCTCGGTGGCCGGCTCGGTGGCCGGCTCCGCGACGGGCTCCGCGACGGTCTCCTCCACCGCCGGAGCGGCGGGCGCGCCCGATGTCGCGACCGGCTCGCCGTCCCAGCCGAACTGGATGCTCTTCAGCAGCTCCGCGAACGCCTCCGTGTAGAACTCCCAGTCCTCCGGCCGGGCCGTGGACAGCTGGGCGCACAGCACCGTCCCGCTGTCCGGCAGCGGCACGAAGGCCTCGACGGCGGAGGTGACCACCCAGCGGCGCTGTCCGTCGGCCGCCAGCGCCCCGGGCACCGGGACGGTCCGTCCCTCGACCAGGACGGCGGCCGGCCCGGCCGGCAGCAGGACCGTCCAGACCTCGGCGTGCCGCCGGACGGTGGCCAGTTCGGTGGCGAGCGCGGTGATCGGCAGCGGGTGCCGGGCGAGCGAGATGACCAGGGTGGCCTCGGAGGCGCGCCCGTCGAGGTCCAGGGCGCACACGCCCGCGTAGCGGACGCCCGCGTCCTGGATCAGGTCGGTCAGGGTCGCGGCGATCACCGCGAAGTCGCGGCGCGGCTCCCGGCCGGTGGCGCTGAACAGCTCGTCGGCGACCTCGGCCAGGTGGCCGGTCAGCTCGGCGGCCGCCGCCACGGTGGCCCGGTCGGCGCCGGCGCCGTCGCCGTCCGGGGCGTGGTCGCCGTCGTGCGGGAGCGCGGGCACCGTACGGGCCGAGGCCCCGGCCGGTCCGCCGGGGGAGGTGAGCGCGTGGAAGCCCGGGGGGACGACCAGCCGGACTTCGGCGCCCGCGCCGGTGGCCAGTTCGACCGCCCGCCGGGTCTGCTGCCCGGCCGCGAGGGCGGCCAGCGCCGGGGCGAACGACGGGCGCAGCTTGGCGTCGGCGAACTCGCCGGTGACGGGCAGCTGGAACAGCGCGGCCGAGGTGGTGCCCCGGTCGGCGATGGCGCCGCGCACCGCGCCGCCGCCGTAGCGATTGTCCAGGGCGGCGGTGACCCGGTCGGCGACGCGTGTGCCGCTGCCGGGCCGGGCCGTTCCGGCGGTGATCACCGTGCCGAGCCCGTCGAGGGCCTGGTGCACCGGCCCGTTGGGCGCCATCGGCAGGCCGAACAGCGCCTCGGCGGCGGGGTGTTCAGCCGGTTTCGGGCTGCTCAGCGCGACCGCCGGGTGGCGCGAGGTGTGCTCGTCGAAGAGGGCGTCGGTGAGCGTGCCGAGGGTGGCGCAGACCTGCTCGGCTGCCGCGAAGGGGTTGGCCTCCGCACTGAACTGGACGTCCTGGGTCAACTGGTGAGCCCCCCGCTCTGCTCCGTCTGCTGTCGGTGGTTCGGGTGGGACCGGGCCCGCCCGGGCGGCGGTCCGTCAGGTCCCTGCCCATTCCTATCAGAGCCCACCGTCGTCACCGAACCGCAGGATCACCCGATGATCACTCCGAGGAGACCTCGGCGGGACCCTCGGTGGCCTGGGCGGACGGTTCGTCCACGGGCCAGGTGGCTGGCGGCTCGGTGGCCGGTGGCTCGGTGGACGGCGCTGCCGTGGCCAGTGCGGTGAGCGCGTCCAGGATGCCGGGGACGGCGAACAGTCCGGCGAGGTCCCGGACCAGCCGCCCGGACGGCCCGTCGGGCCGCTCGTCGGCGAAGAACGAGGCCAGCTCGGCGGCCAGCGCGGGCTCCCGGGCGGCGGTGAGGGTGAGCGAGGCGACGAACTCCTGCACCAGGTGCAGCTGCAGCTCCTCCAGCGGGACCGACCGCTCGGCCAGCCACTCCAGCGAGGTGATCTCGGCGTTGGCGATCCAGGCCCGGACGGCGAGCCGCAGCCCGGGGCTCGGGGAGGGGATCGCCAGGTGGGCGAGGATCTGGTCGTGCGCGGCCCGGCGCACGTCGTCGATCACCGCCGAGGTGCCCGCGCTGGCCGCCACCGAGCCGCCCCGCAGCAGCGCGGCGAAGCCCGGCCCGTGGCTCTGCACGAAGTCCAGGTAGCGGCCCATCACCCGGTACAGCCGCTCCGAGAGCGGGCCCTCCATCGGCTCCTCGAACCGTGCCGAGAGCTCCCGCCCGGCGCGCCGCAGGGACGCCTCGTACAGCGCCTGCTTGCCCGGGAAGTAGTGGTACACCAGCGGCCGGGAGGCGCCCGCGGCGGCGGCGATGTCGTCGATCGACACCTCCTCCGGTGGGCGCCGGCTGAACAGCTCCAGCGCCACGGCGATCAGCTGCTCGCGCCGTTCGTCCACGCTGAGCCGGCGCCGCGGCCGGTCGGCGGCGGCTCCCGGGCCGGGTGCGGTTCCCCGGTCGGGTGCGGCGGCGGTCCGTGCTGCGCGGTCGGCCGTCGGCGACGGCGTGCGGGAGGCCATGCGCGTCAGCCTATCCGGCGGCCGTCCGCGGGCCCATGCGGCCTGTCCTGCCGGTTCCCGGCCGGGCGGCCGGAAGGGGACGGCCGGGCCCCGGCTATTCGGCGCGGAGCTCCAGGTACCGGCGGTACGCCTCCAGGCCGTCGGCGACGAAGGTGTCGCGGGCGAGGCGCTCGGACAGTTCGGCCGGGGTGAGCCAGGCGTGCCAGGCGACCTCGGACTCCTGGGGGGAGACCGGGCCGTCCCACTCCGCCTCGTACATGTCGCACCACCAGGAGAGCCTGCCGCCGTCGGGCTCCCGGAACAGGAACTTGAAGAGCGGGCGCGGGGCGATGCCCCGCACGCCGAGCTCCTCCTCGGCCTCGCGGACGGCGGCCTCGGCATAGGTCTCGCCGGAGCCGACCACGCCGCCGACGAACATGTCGTACGCCCCGGGGGAGAACAGCTTGGTGCCGGTGCGGCGGTGGACGAAGATCCGGCCGGCCCGGTCGCGGACCATGACGAAGACGCAGCGGTGGGTCAGGCCCTGCCGGTACACCTCCCCGCGCTGCGCCGTCCCGATCACCCGGTCGTTGTCGTCGACGACGTCCAGCAGCTCTTCGGAAGGGTTGGTCATGGACGACAGGTTAGGGTTTCGGGGCCCGCTTCGAACGCGGGACCGATCGATTCGGCGGCGACGAGCGACCTGAGGGCGGCACGCGGTGGTGGAGATCTGGGGCGAGACGGCCGAGGGATTCGAGCCCGTACGGGAGGCCTTCGCGCGGAACTTCGCGGAGTACGGCGAACTGGGCGCGGCCTTCGCGCTGTACCTGCGCGGCCGCAAGGTGGTCGACCTGTGGGGCGGTGACGCCCGGCCCGAGGTCGGCGGGCGGCCCGCGCCCGCGGTGCCCTGGACGGCGGACACCGCCCAGGTGCTGCGCTCGGTCACCAAGGGTCTGAGCGCGGCGACCGCGCTGCTGCTGGCCGAGCGCGGACTGCTCGACCTGGACGCGCCGGTGTCCTCGTACTGGCCGGAGTTCAAGGCGGCCGGCAAGGAGGCGGTGCCGGTGCGCTGGCTGCTGTCGCACCAGGCCGGAGTGCCGGCGCTGGACGTGCCGCTGCGCCTGGAGGACGTGCTGACGTGGGAGCGCGCCGTCGCCGCGGTGGCCGCGCAGGAGCCCGCCTGGGAGCCGGGGACGGCGCACGGTTACCACCCGTACACCTTCGGCTGGCTGGTCGGTGAGGTGGTGCGCCGGGTGAGCGGTCGGACGATCGGACAGTACTTCGCAGAGGAGATCGCCCGGCCGTTCGGGCTGGACCTGTGGATCGGACTGCCGGCCGCCGCCGCGCCCAGGGTCGGCAAGCTGGTCGACCTGCCCGCCCCGGAGGCGGCCCGGACCGGCCCGAGCGGGTTGCGGCTGCGGCCCAAGCAGTCCGTCCAGGACGCCTACCAGGACCCGACCTCGCTGACCGCCCGGGCCTTCGCCTCGGTGCTGCCCGGGGTGAACATGAACGACCCGGCGGTGCAGGCCGCCGAGATCCCCGGTGCGAACGGCATCGGCACCGCCCGCTCGGTGGCCCGGTTCTACGCGGCGCTGATCGGCGAGGCCGACCGCCCGGACGGCTCCGGCGCGCTGCTGCCGCCGCTGTTCGGCCCGGAGGTGCTGGCCCGCGCGGTCGGGCCGGCGGTGAACGGCCCGGACCGGGTGCTGATCGTCAACTCCACCTTCGGCCTGGGCTTCTGGCGGCACGGGCCGACCGCGCCGATGGCCTCCCCGGCGAGCTTCGGCCACCCGGGCCGGGGCGGTTCGCTGGGCTTCGCCGACCCGGAGCTCGGGCTCGGCTTCGGTTACGTCACCAACGGCATGCAGCCGGGCGTCACCGGGGACGTGCGGTCGCGCAACCTGATCCGCGCGGTGCGGGGGTGCCTGGGGCTGAGCGTCTAGCCCGGGCGTCAGGCCTTCGGCTCCGGGCCCAGGGCTCAGGGCTCAGGCCCCAGGGCTCAGGGTTCAGGGCTCAGGGTCAGGCCTGGCCGGTCTCGAAGCGGCTGATCTTCCCGCCGTCGACCGTGAAGCGCCAGGCGGTGCGCATCGCGCCCCAGGTGTCGTTGGTGAACTCGGCGACCAGCGCGTGGCCGCCGTCCGACTCGGTCTGGACGGCCATGCGGCCGCGCGAGGAGAAGATCTCCCGCTCGGTCCAGTCGGCGAGGTCGCGGTCGGAGCCGTCGTCGGACATGGTCGCGCCGGGGGTGAGGGCGGCGGTGAAGGCGTCGCGGTCGCCGGCGTTGATGGCGATCACGAAGGCGCGTACGGCGGGGTCGGTGAGCTTGGCGGGGGCGATGGTCATACCGGACTCCCTGGGAGGGGTTGCGGAACGGGGAGTCCTGTCTACGGCGTTCGCGCGGGCCGTCCGGGCATGTCGGCGGCGCGTCGGGGAAATCGGGGGATTCATGTGCTTAGATCCCGCAACGGGTGATTTGCCCGGTAGACCCGCCACGGGGAGTGGCGGTGGAGCGGGAGGCCGGACGAGGTCTCCCGCTCCACTTTCTGTCCGGGGAACCGGTTTTCCGTCCGGGGAACCGGGCTTCCGTCCGGGGGCCGGCCTAGAAGAAGCCGACCGCGTCGGGGGAGTAGCTGACCAGCAGGTTCTTGGTCTGCTGGTAGTGCTCCAGCAGCGCCTTGTGGTTCTCCCGCCCGATGCCGGAGTTCTTGTAGCCGCCGAAGGCCGCGTGCGCCGGGTAGGCGTGGTAGCAGTTCGTCCAGACCCGGCCCGCCTGGATGGCGCGCCCGGCCCGGTGGGCGGTGTTGATGTTGCGGGTCCACACGCCGGCGCCGAGCCCGTACTGGGTGTCGTTGGCGAGCGCGACCGCCTCGTCGAAGCCGTCGAAGCGGGTGACCGAGACGACCGGCCCGAAGATCTCCTCCTGGAAGACCCGCATGCTGTTGACGCCCTCGAAGACCGTCGGCGTCACGTAGTACCCGCCGGCCAGCGAGCCGCCGAGGTCCGCCCGCTCGCCGCCGACCAGCACCTTGGCGCCCTCGGCCTGGCCGATCTCGAAGTAGGAGAGGATCTTCTTCAGCTGCTCGGCACTGGCCTGCGCGCCGACCTGGGTCTCGGTGTCCAGCGGGTTGCCCTGGCGCATCGCGCGTACCCGGGCCAGGCCGTCGCCGAGCAGCCGCTCGTAGACCGGGGTCTCGATCAGCGCGCGGCTGGGGCAGGTGCAGACCTCGCCCTGGTTGAGGGCGAACATCGCGAAGCCCTCGACGGCCTTGTCGTAGAAGGCGTCGTCGGCGGTGGCGACGTCGGCGAAGAACAGGTTGGGGCTCTTGCCGCCGAGCTCCAGGGTCGCCGGGATCAGGTTGTCGGCGGCGGCGCGGGCGATCAGTCGGCCGGTGCCGGTCTCGCCGGTGAAGGCGAGCTTGCGGACCCGGGTGCTGGCGGCCAGCGGGGCGCCGGCCTCCTCGCCGAAGCCGGTGACGATGTTGAGCACGCCCGGCGGGACCAGGTCGGCGGTCAGCTCGGCCAGCAGCAGCACCGAGGCCGGGGTCTGCTCGGCGGGCTTGAGGACCACCGCGTTGCCGGCCGCGAGCGCCGGGGCGATCTTCCAGATCGCCATCAGGATCGGGAAGTTCCACGGGATGATCTGGCCGACCACGCCCAGCGGCTCGTGGAAGTGGTACGCCACGGTGTCCTCGTCGAGCTGGGAGAGGCTGCCCTCCTGGGCCCGCAGCGCGCCGGCGAAGTAGCGCAGGTGGTCGACGGCGAGCGGGAGGTCGGCGGCCAGCGTCTCGCGGACCGGCTTGCCGTTCTCCCAGCTCTCGGCGACGGCCAGTTGCTCCAGGTTGGCCTCCATCCGGTCGGCGATCCGCAGCAGCACCTGCGCCCGCTCGGCGGCGGAGGTGCGGCCCCAGGCCGGGGCGGCGGCGTGGGCCGCGTCGAGGGCGGCCTCGATGTCCTCGGCGGTGCCGCGGGCGACCTCGGTGAAGACCTCGCCGGTGACCGGGGTCGGGTCGCCGAAGTACTCGCCGCGCACCGGGGGCTTCCAGCCGCCGGCTATCCAGTGGTCGTACCGGGAGCGGTAGGCGACGATGCTGCCGGGTGCGCCGGGGGGCTGGTAGACCGTCATGCTCTGTGTCTCCTCGCGACGTCGGGCGCCCCCGGCGCCGATCGGGCGGGGGCGGCACGCCGGACCGCCGCCCGGTCGGGGGCGGTCCGGCGGGAGGGTGCGGACACGCAGTCGGGCCGGCGCCCCGCCGGGGCGCCCGCCGACGAGCACGATAACCGCCGGGCGCGCGGTGCGGCTACGGTCCGTATCACCGGCTCGTACGGACGGTGTGCGTTCCGGATGTCGCTGAGCCGGACGCTGCGGGCCCGGGCGTGCGCGGGGGGCGCGTGCGCCGGTGCGCGGACCCCGGGCGTGCATCAGGGCGCGGGGGCGCGCGCATCGGGTCGCGCCGGATCGCGTCGGACCGGGGCGGCGCGCGGCAGGTCGCGCCGCGCCGTCCCGGACGGCACCGGAGGCCGGCGGGCGGCGTCTGACGGCCTCGGACGCCGGCGCGCGGACGGTCGGGGGCCGGGTCAGACCGCGTGGTACCGGCCGGTGCGGGCCTCCCAGCTCAGGTAGCCGGCCAGCCAGGTCAGCAGTCCGTCGGCGTACCGCTGGGCGATCGCGCGTTCGATCCTGGACAGCCCCAACTCCCGGTAGACGTCCGGGAGTCGCTCGTGCAGCTCGGCGCAGCGCTCGACCATCAGCTGGGCCTCCGCCATGACCGCGGAGCAGGCCTCCTCGGCCGAGCAGCGGCGCTCGCGCTGGACGATCATGACCAGGTTGTTGACGTCACCGCGCGGGGCTTCCAGCGGGAAGGAGCGCACGTCGTTGCTGAGTGACGGTATGTCGGCCGCCAGCTGCCGGAGTTGACGCAGCACCGGGTGGTGCAGGACGGAGGCGGGGACCTCGAACTGGCCGAGCCGTTCGACCATGTCGAAGATCGTCTCCATGGCCGCGGTGCCCCGTCTGAGCTCCAGGTAGCCGTCCCGGTCCGGTGGCCGGGTGGAGATCCGGCCCGCCGCCTCGGCCGGGTGGCTGGCGAAGTAGTACTCCCAGTTGTAGGCGGCGCGGGCCTGCCAGCGGGCGGGCATGCCGCGCACGCTGCGGCTCCAGAGGTCGGCGAAGGCGGTCTCCACCGGGGAGCGCTGGTCGGGGCGGGCGCCGTGCAGGACGGCGATCAGCCGTTCGCAGATCGGGGCGACCTCGGTGGGGCGGCGGCCGAGCGGGCCGTCGAACTGGTCGTCGAAGAGGAAGTAGAAGCCCATCAGGTCGGCCGCCAGGGCGAGTTCGTCCGGTCCGGCGTCCGGGTAGCCGAGCGCGGCGAGGTCCACCACCTCCCAGTGGGCGTAGCCGGGGTGATCGGCGTCGGGGAGCAGCGGGTGGCGGATCAGCCAGTCGCGGTGCAGGGCGGTGGCGTACCGACCGTGCGGACTGCGTCGGTGCGGGAACGGAATCTGAAGTGAGGTGTCGTCAGACATCGGACTCCCGGTGCAGCGGTGGGTGGGGGCGCTTGTGGTTCGATCACTGGGCGTGGGGGAGTTGACGCGGCGAGGCGCACAGGGTGAGGGTGGGTGCGCAAGATCATCCGCACCTCGCGGGCCGTAGGGTATCTGATGCAATGATCGGACGTTAGGGATATAGGGCAATTGCCCTTGGCAAGCCGTCCGAACCCTCGCCGTCCGCCCCAGCCTGCGCGAATGCCGCACAGTCGGCCGAACGCGGCGCTAACCTCGGCTCCACGAACAGTGATGGACCGGCTCCGCGCGCGCGACGGGTGGAGCCGTGCCGCGAGCGGGTGAGGCGGAGGCACGTCGGTGACCGATCAGGGCAACGAACTTCGGACGGGAACCGGTTCCGAGCGGAACGAGGACGATCCCGCCCCCCGGATCCGGCTGCGCGACCGCGACACCGAACTGCGCTCCGTGGAGGCCGCCGTCGACCGGCTCTGCCGCGAGTTCGCCGCCGGCGGCACCGAGATCGGCGAACTGCTCGCCTTCTCCGGCCGCCCCGGCATCGGCAAGACCAGCCTGCTGCACGAGGTCCGGCGGATCGCCAGCCTGCGCGAGGGCGCCACCGTGCTGTTCGCCCGCGGCGGCGAACGGCAGTTCAAAGAGCCGTACCACGTGCTGCGCCAGCTCCTCCAGCCCGTCCTGACCCGGCTGGAGCCCGACGAGTTCGGCCAGGTCATGGGCACCTGGGAGGAGGTCGTCGGACCGGCCATGGGCCTCAAGCAGCCCAAGGCCGGCGCCCGCCGCCTCGATCCCCAGGGCGTGCGCGACGGCCTGGACTACGTGCTCACCCAGCTCGCCCCGCGCCGCGCGCCGATGGTGATGATCGTCGACGACCTGCACTGGGCGGACGCCGAATCGCTCTCCTGGCTCGCCAAGTTCGCCGTCCGGTCCGGCGAACTGCCCGTCCTGCTGGTCTTCGCCTTCCGCGAGGACGAGAACGACTGGCCCACCGAGACCCAGGACCTGCGCCGGGGCGTCCTCAACCTCGCCAGCCGCAAGCACGAGCTCAGCCGGCTCACCCTGAACTCCGTCACCGACATGATCCGCGCCGAACTCGGCGACCGGGCCGAGGACGCCTTCTGCTACGAGTTCTGGAACGTCGTCAACGGCAACCCCTTCGAGGCCGTCGCCCTGCTCGACCAGGTCCGTGACCAGGAACTCGAACCGGTCGAGGAGAACTCCCGGCAACTGCGCGAACTCGCCGTCGACGCCACCGGGATGACCCTCAAGAGCTGGCTGGACCGGCTCGGTCCCGCCACCCTGCGCTTCGCCTGGGCCTGCGCCATGCTGGGCACCGACATCCGGATCGACCTCGTCACCCGGATCTCCACCCAGAGCGCCGAGGCCGCCCGGGAGTCCATCAAGCAGCTGCGCAAGCAGCGCGTGCTCACCCAGTCCCCCAACGGGAACCTGGAGTTCGTCCACCCGCTGATCGCCAGCTCCATCTACAACACCATGCCGGAGGCCACCCGGCTCGGCATGCACGGCATCTCCGCCGTCGAGATCGAGAACGCCGGACTCGGCCTGCTCGCCGCCTCCCGCCACCTGGTCGAGACCCACTCCGGCGAGGGCGACGACCGGATCGTCAAGAAGCTGCGCCGCGCCGCCGTCGAACACCAGCTGATCGGCGCCCCCGAGGCCGCCCAGCGCTGCCTCCACCGCGCGCTCAACGAGCCGCCCGCCGACGACATCAAGGCCGAGGTGATGTACGAACTCGGCTGCTCCGCACTGCTGACCGACCCCGTCGCCACCGTCAACCAGCTCAAGCTCGCCCTGGACCCCGACGAGGGCCCGCTGCGCCCCGAACTGCGGGTGGACGCCACCTTCCGGCTCTCCGAAGTGCTCGCCCACAGCGGCGAACTGGGCCAGGCCGCGCTGGTCTGCCAGAAGGAGGCCGAGCAGACCCTCGACCCGGTCCGGCGGCAACGGCTGCAGGCCGCGTCGTTCATGTGGCACGCCTTCCGCAAGTCCGAGGAGGACGGCCCCGGCCGCTCCGCCCGGCTCGCCGAGCTGTACGAGAACCTGACCGGCCGGGAGGCCGCCGACCGGGCCGTGCTCGTCATGCGTGCCTGGGACCTCACCCTGCGCGGCGAGCCCTCCACCGAGGCGCTCGCGCTCGCCGACGAAGTCCTGGAGGGCGGCCGGCTGCCCAAGGGCCTCGGCTGGACCGACACCACGTGGGGCTTCGAACTGCCCGCGATGCTCTGCCTCACGTACATCTACAACGACCGCATCGCCCAGGCCGAGCGGCTGGCCGCGGACGCCATCATCCAGTTCGAGCTGGCCGGTTGGAGCGGCGCCCACCGGGGCTTCGCGTACTTCCTGATGGGGCTGGCCCGGTTCCGCCGCGGGCTGCTCGCCGAGGCCGAGGACTTCCTGGGCCGGGCCTACCGCATCTCCGAGCGGATCGGCGCCAAGCTGCCGCTGGCCTGGGACGCCGTGGGCGTGCTGGTGGACACCCTGATCGCCCGCGGCCGGGTCGAGCAGGCCTGGGAGCTGGCCAACGAGTTCGGCTTCCACCCGCCGTACCACGCGACGGCCATGGTGCTGCCGGACGCCGCCTCGCTGTACGGCAAGCTGCTGGTCGCCAAGAAGCGCTACGCCGGCGCGGCCGCCGCGCTCACCGAGGCCGGGGCCCAGCTGGAGGTCCGCGGCTGGCACAACACCGTCTGGGCGCCGTGGGCCGGGCACCTGGCCGTCGCGATCTCCGCCGACGAGCCGGAGCGCGCCCGCGACTACGCCCACAAGGCCGTCCGGGACGCCCGCAACTTCGGCACCGCCTCGGCGATCGGCAGCGCGCTGCGGCTGCAGGCGCGGATCGAGGACGGCCAGCAGGCGGTGGAGGTGCTGGAGCAGGCGGTCGAGCACCTCGGGCAGTCCCCGGCCGGGTACGAGCACGCCGTCGCGCTGGTCGACCTCGGTGCCGCGCTGCGCCGGGTCGGGCGGCTGGAGGACGCCCAGGAGTACCTGTACCAGGGCATCGAGCTGGCCCAGCACTGCTCGGCGGAGAAGCTCGTCGACCGTGCCCGGCGGGAGCTGGCCAACTACGGCCTGCGGCCCAACCGGCTGGGGCTGCACGGCTTCGGGGAGACGCTGGAGGCGCTCAGCGGGCCGGAGCGGGAGGTCGCCGACCTGGCGGTCAAGGGCGTGCCGCCGCAGCGGATCGCGGAGGAGCTCGGGGTGCACCTGAGCCTGGTCAACCGGCGGTTGGCGGCGGTCTACCGCAAGGCGGGCACCGGGCCGGACGGGCTGGCCTCGGCGCTGGGGCTGCGGCCGGAGCGGGGCGGCGAGGAGCCGGGGGCGTAGCGGCCCGGGGGGTGGCTTCCGACCGGCGCCCCGTGGGCGGTAGCTCGCGGTGGCGTTGGGGCGGCGCGCGGAGGCGTGAGAGCGCCCCCGCCGGGGCCGCCCTCGCTAGGCTGACGGACACCACGGGGGGCCGCCGAGACGCCCCCCGGACGGAACGGGACACCGGGCGTAAGCGGCGGCACCGCTGCCGCCAGTGAGGAGCAGGCCATGGCGAGCGAGGCCACCAGTGTGCGCCGCGAACCCCTCGACCCCTCGGGCGCGGGCGCGGCGATCCAGCGCTGGACGCTGACCGCCGGCCCGTACGAGGCGAGCGTGCTCACCCTCGGCGCCACCCTGCACACCCTCAGTGCCCCGGACCGTGCCGGGCGCACCGCCCAACTGCTGCTGTCCACCGACGAGTTGGCGCAGATCCTGGGCCCGGCCCGGCACTACGGCACGGTGGTGGGCCGGTACGCCAACCGGATCGACGGCTCCAGCGTCACCATCGACGGCGAGGAGCACCCGCTCGCCCCGACCGGCGGCGGCCTCACCCTGCACGGCGGGCCGGACGGCTTCGCCCAGCGGATGTGGGCGGCCGAGCCGGTCGAGGGCGGGGTGCTGCTGCGGCTGCACAGCCCGGACGGCGACCAGGGCTTCCCGGGGGCGCTGGACGTCACCGTCGCCTACACGCTCGCCCACACCCCGGACAGGGGCGGCGAGCTGGTGATCGACTACCGCGCCGTCACCACCAAGCCGACCGTCGTCAACCTGACCAACCACGCGTACTTCAACCTCTCGGGTGAGGGCAGCGGCGACGTCCTGGGCCACCTGCTCACCCTGGACGCCGACGGGTACACCCCGGCCGACGAGCGGCAGATCCCGTACGGGCGGACCGAGCCGGTGGCCGGCACACCCTTCGACTTCACGGTGGCCACCCCGATCGGCAAGTCGGTGCACGACGAGCACCCGCAGCTGGCCGGTCCGGGCGGCTACGACCACAACTGGGTGCTGCGACCCCGCCCGGCGGACGGCGGCCCGGCGCGGGCGGCGCTGCTGGAGGACCCGGTCAGCGGCCGCACCCTGGAGGTGCTGACCACCGAGCCGGGTGTCCAGGTCTACACGGCGAACAAGTTCCAGGGCGCGGTCACCGGTGCGAGCGGGGTGCCGTACGGGCCGTTCGCCGGGATCGCGCTGGAGACCCAGCACTTCCCGGACTCCCCGCACCACCCGGCCTTCCCGAGCACCGTGCTGCGGCCGGGGGAGGAGTTCCGCTCGACCACGGTGCTGCGGCTGGGCGTCAGCTGATCAGCGCAGGTCCCGGCGCATGCAGAGCCGGGGCCAGCGGTCGAGGCCGTGCTCGGCCTCCTGGCGGCGGATCCCGCGCAGGCCGGGGGTGAGTTCGGCGTCGGTCAGCGGGCGGAAGCCGCAGCGGGCGTAGTAGGGGGCGTTCCAGGGGACGTCGGCGAAGGTGGTCAGGGTGAGCGCGGGGGCGTCGGTGCCCGCGGCGAGGTGCTCGATCAGCGCCCGGCCGATGCCCTGCCGGGCGTGGTCGGGGTGGACCGAGACCTGCTCGACGTGCAGCGCGCCGTCCACCGGTTCGGCCAGCAGGTAGCCGGCGATGCTGCCGTCGGGCGCCTCGGCGACCAGGGCGGTGCCGTGCTCCAGGTAGCGGGCCAGTTCCTCCGGGGCGGGGGGTTCGTCCTCGGCGATCTCGGGCATCCCGATCTCCGCGAAGGGGGCTCCGGCGGCCCGCTCCAGTTCGCCGAGCAGGGGCAGTTCGTCCTCGGTGACGGCTCTGATGCGCATGCGTACCAGTCTGCTGCAGGCGCCTTCCGGCCACGCAGGGTGGTTCCGTCAGCCGGGGCGGATCGGGGTGAACCGGGCGAAGGCGGACATTGCGCCGCGCTGTCAACTACCGTGCGGCCACGCCCAGGACACGCGGGCGTAACGATCGCGGTTTCTTGCAGAAACTTGCTGCAAGGCCTTTCCGTCGATCTTGCGCCGCTGTTAACTTCCTTCCCGAGCCCGACGGCAGCAACGGTGCGGTCGGCACGAGGCAGCCATTATGCGCCTGTCTCCGAACATCTCGGGCACCCCCACCCTCCCTAGGAGTTCTCATGCGGCGTGGCATCGCGGCCTCTGCCCTCGTTGTGGCCCTCGCGGTCTCGATGGCTGCCTGTGGCAGCAGTGGCGGCTCCGGCTCGGACGGCAAGGCCGACGGCCCGGTCACCCTCACCTACTGGGACACGTCGAACGCCACCAACGAGGCTCCTAACTACCAGGAACTGGTCAAGAAGTTCGAGGCGGCCAACCCGAACATCAAGGTCGACTTCGTCAACGTGCCGTTCGACCAGGCGCAGAACAAGCTGCAGACCGCCATGGGGGCCAAGGGCGCGCCCGACGTCTTCCGCTCCGAGGTCGGCTGGACCGCCGCCTTCGCCAAGGCCGGCTTCCTGGAGCCGCTGGACGGCACCCCGGCCGCCGCGGACACCTCCGCCTTCCAGCCCAGCCTGATCCAGCAGGCCAAGTACGAGGGCAAGCTGTACGGCGTCCCGCTGGTCACCGACACCCTGGGCCTCCTCTACAACAAGGACCTGTTCGCCAAGGCCGGCATCACCGACGCCCCCAAGACCTGGGACGAGCTGAAGACCGACGCCGCCGCCGTCAAGGACAAGGCGGGCGTGGACGGCTTCTGGATGAAGGCCGCCGACGGCTACTACGCGATGCCGTTCCTGTTCGGCGAGGGCACCGACGCGGTCGACGCCGCCAACAAGAAGATCACCATCACCTCGCCCGAGGCCGTCAAGGGCATCGAGACCTACAAGTCGATGTTCACCTCGCCCGGCACGGCCAAGGCCGACGTCACCACCGACGCCTACGCCCACATGATGGACGCCTTCAACAGCGGCAAGGTCGCGGCGATCATCCAGGGCCCGTGGGAGATCACCAACATCTACAAGGGCTCTGCGTTCGCCGACAAGAAGAACCTCGGCATCGCCCCCGTCCCGGCCGGCTCCAGCGGCAAGGCCGGCGCCCCCACCGGCGGCCACAACATCGCCGTCTACGCCGGTGCCGACAAGGCCCACAAGGCCGCCGCCGAGAAGTTCGCCGCCTTCATGACCTCGGCCGAGAGCCAGGCCTTCATCGCGCAGAAGAACTCCACCCTGCCGACCCGCTCGGACGCCTACACCGCGGACGTCAAGGCCGACCCGGGCATCGCCGGCTTCCAGGCCATCCTCGGCAGCGCCAAGCCGCGCCCCGAACTGCCCGAGTACAGCTCGCTGTTCGACTCGCTCGGCACCAACCTGGGCAAGACCGTCCAGGGCACCGGCACCCAGGACGCGCTGAACACCGTGGCCACGGACTACGCCAAGCTCCTGCCGGGCTTCGCCAAGTAGTCACCACCGCCCGGCCCGCCGACCCCGGCGGGCCGGGCCGTCGGCTCCCCCGAGAAATCCCCCCGAGAAGGTGCAAACGATGTCAGTCGCCGTGCAGGGCGCCACCGGCAAGGGCAGCCGGGAACGCGATCAGCGTCCGGGTCCGCTGGAACGCCTCAAGCGCTCCTACGCGAGGCACTGGTACGCCTACGCGATGATCGCCCCGGTCGTGCTGGTGCTCGGCGCACTGGTGTTCTACCCGCTGGTCCAGGGCATCTGGCTGACCCTCACCGACGCCAACAGCCTCAACGTCGCCCGCAAGATCGGCGTCAACGAGATCCCGGCCGGCTACCAGTACATCGGCTTCCACAACTACGCCGACATCCTCTGGGGCCCGGGCTCGTACGACCGCTTCTGGTCCCACTTCGTGTGGACCATCGCCTGGACCGTCATCTGTGTCTGCCTGCACTACACCCTCGGTCTCGGCCTCGCCGTACTGCTCAACAAGAAGCTGCGCGGGCGCGCCGCCTACCGGATGATGCTCATCCTCCCGTGGGCCGTCCCGACCTTCGTCACGGTCTTCTCCTGGCGGCTGATGCTCTCCGACGGCGGCGTGGTCAACACCCTGCTCTCCACCCTGCACCTGCCCGAGCCCGGCTGGCTCACCGACCCGTGGGCCCAGAAGGCGGCTGCGATCCTGGTCAACACCTGGGCCGGCGTGCCGTTCATGATGATCTCGCTGCTCGGCGGGTTGCAGTCGATCCCGGCCGAACTGTACGAGGCCGCCGAGATGGACGGCGCCACCCGCTGGCAGCAGTTCCGGCACATCACCCTGCCCGGGCTGCGCAGCGTCTCCTCCACCGTCGTGCTGCTCGGCGTCATCTGGACGTTCAACCAGTTCAACGTGATCTTCCTGCTGTTCGGCAAGGGCGCCCCGGACGCCCAGCTGCTGGTCACCTGGGCCTACCGCCTGGGCTTCGGCCAGCTTCCCCGGGACTACGCCGGGTCCGCCGCGTACGGCGTGATCCTGCTGTCCATCCTGATCGTCTTCACCGCCTTCTACCGGCGCTGGCTCGCCCGCAACGAGCAGGCCAACGGCTGAGGCCCCGGACCGAGTTCGCCCCGGACCCAGCCGACCCCCACCGGTCGACCCACGAAGGCAGGTAACCCCGATGAGCACCACCACCGAACGCCCCGCTCCCACGACGACCGCGGCCCCGGCCGCGCGGCCCGTCAAGTTCCGCCCGCGCGGCGAGAGCAGCCCGCTGTCCAAGGCGCTGTCGCACGGCGTCCTGATCCTGGCCAGCCTGATCGCGCTGTTCCCGGTCGCCTGGATCCTCTTCGTCTCGCTCGGGCCGGACAAGAACGACTACCTCCACCCCGGCCAGATCTTCGGCAAGCTCACGCTGTCGAACTACCAGCACGTGCTGGGCGACACCGACTTCTTCACCTGGTTCGGCAACTCGCTGCTGGTCGCCGGGGTGACCACCGTGTTCGGCGTGCTGCTCGCCGCCACCGCCGGCTACGCCGTCTCCCGGATGAGGTTCCCCGGGCACCGGCCGCTGATGTGGTCCCTGCTGGTCACCCAGATGTTCCCGATCGCGGTGCTGATCGTGCCGATGTACACGATGCTCTCCGAGCTGGACCTGCTGGACAGCTACGCCGGCCTGATCCTGGTCTACTCCACCACCACCGTGCCGTACTGCGCCTGGCTGATGAAGGGCTACTTCGACACCATCCCGGTGGAGATCGACGAGGCCGGCCGGGTCGACGGGCTCAGCCCGTTCGGCACCTTCTGGCGGCTGGTGCTGCCGCTCGCCCGGCCGGGCCTGGCGGTGGCCGCGTTCTACTCCTTCCTGACCTACTGGGCCGAGGTGCCGTTCGCCTCCACGTTCATGCTCAGCTCCGACAAGTACACGCTGGCCGTGGGCCTGCAGAGCTTCGTCAGCGAGCACGACGCCCAGTGGAACCTGATGGCCGCCACCGCCGTGCTGATCGCCATCCCGTCCGCGGCCTTCTTCTACCTGGTGCAGCGCCACCTGGTCACCGGCCTGACCGCCGGTGCCTCCAAGTCCTGACGCCGCGCGCCGGCCCGGCGCTCCGCACGTCCCAGCGCTTCCCGATGACCAAGCGCTCCCGCTCCTCTAGTCCCCAAGGGATACCGTCCATGACCCAGAACCTGGCCGACACCTCCCGGCCTGCCGCCGAGACCGCTCACGAGGCGAACGCGGGCGTGTCCAGAGGCTGGTGGCGGGACGCGGTCATCTACCAGGTGTACCCGCGCAGTTTCGCCGACTCCAACGGGGACGGCATGGGCGACCTGCCCGGCATCCGCAGCCGCCTGCCGTACCTGCGGGACCTCGGCGTGGACGCCGTCTGGCTCTCCCCGTTCTACGCCTCGCCGCAGGCCGACGCCGGCTACGACGTCGCCGACTACCGCGCGGTGGACCCGATGTTCGGCACCCTGCTGGACGCCGACGCG
Organism: Kitasatospora sp. NPDC030952; assembly: GCF_055571335.1. Taxonomy (NCBI): domain Bacteria; kingdom Bacillati; phylum Actinomycetota; class Actinomycetes; order Kitasatosporales; family Streptomycetaceae; genus Kitasatospora; species Kitasatospora sp. NPDC030952. The sequence continues at coordinate 20,041 of NZ_JBVIFM010000034.1, read as the reverse complement.
CTGATCCGCGACGCCCACCAGCTGGGGCTGCGGATCATCGTCGACCTCGTCCCCAACCACTCCTCGGACCAGCACGAGTGGTTCCAGCGCGCCCTGCGCGAGGGCCCGGGCTCCCCGCTGCGCGAGCGCTACCACTTCCGCCCCGGCAAGGGCGAGAACGGTGAACTGCCGCCCAACGACTGGGAGTCCATCTTCGGCGGCCCGGCCTGGACCCGCGCCGAGAACCCGGACGGCACCCCCGGCGACTGGTACCTGCACCTGTTCGCCCCGGAGCAGCCCGACTTCAACTGGGAGAACCCGGCCGTCGCCGACGAGTTCCGCTCGATCCTGCGCTTCTGGCTGGACATGGGCGTGGACGGCTTCCGCATCGACGTCGCCCACGGCCTGGTCAAGGCCCCCGGCCTGCCCGACCTCGGCGGCGCCGACCAGCTCAAGCTGCTCGGCAACGACGTCATGCCGTTCTTCGACCAGGACGGCGTGCACGAGATCTACCGCAGCTGGCGCAAGATCCTCGACGAGTACCCGGGGCAGCGGATCGGCGTCGCCGAGGCCTGGACCCCGACCGTCCAGCGCACCGCCAACTACGTCCGCCCCGACGAGCTGCACCAGGCCTTCAACTTCCAGTACCTGGGCACCGATTGGGACGCCGCCGCGCTGCGCGAGGTGATCGACCTCTCGCTCGACTCGATGCGCCCGGTCGACGCCCCCACCACCTGGGTGCTCTCCAACCACGACGTCACCCGGCACGCCACCCGCTTCGCCAACGAGCCCGGCCTCGGCACCCAGATCCGCACCCCCGGCGACCGCGCGCTCGGTCTGCGACGGGCCCGCGCCGCCACCCTGCTGATGCTCGCGCTGCCCGGCTCCGCCTACGTCTACCAGGGCGAGGAACTCGGCCTGCCGGACGTCACCGACCTGCCCGACGAGGTCCGCCAGGACCCGTCCTTCTTCCGCCAGGCCGGCCAGGACGGCTACCGCGACGGCTGCCGCGTCCCGATCCCGTGGTCCGGCACCGAGGCCCCGTACGGCTTCGGGCCGGTCGCGGGCGGACCGTCCTGGCTGCCGCAGCCGGCCGAGTGGGCCGAACTGAGCGTCGAGGCGCAGACCGGCGACCCGACCTCCACCCTGGAGCTCTACCGCAGCGCGCTGGCCGTCCGACGGGCCCAGCCCGACCTCGGCGCCGGCACCGAGGTCGAGTGGCTGGACGGCCCCGAGGGCACCCTCGCCTTCCGGCGCGGCTCCTTCGTCTGCACCGTGAACACCACCGGCGAACCGGTGCGCGTCCCCGCGCCGGGCCGGCTGCTGCTCGCCTCGGCCGAACTCGTGGTGGACGGCGGCGAGACGGTGCTCGCTCCGGACGCCACCGGCTGGTGGGCGGTCTGACGTGGTTGCAATAGGCTCTGGGACCGTGACTACGGCGCGACTCTCAGACATCGCGGCGCAGGCGGGGGTCAGCGAAGCCACCGTCTCCCGCGTACTCAACGGCAAGGCGAACGTCTCCGCCGCCACCAGGCAGACCGTCCTGGCGGCGCTCGACGTGCTCGGCTACGAGCGGCCGACCCGCCTGCGCCAGCGCAGCGCCGGGCTGATCGGGCTGATCACACCGGAGTTGAGCAACCCGATCTTCCCCGCGCTGGCGCAGGTGATCGAGCAGGTGCTCAGCCGGCACGGGTACACGCCGGTGCTGTGCACCCAGACCCCCGGCGGCTCCACCGAGGACGAACTGGTCGAGATGCTGGTGGACCGGGGCGTGGCGGGCATCGTCTTCGTCTCCGGACTGCACGCCGACTCCACGGCCGACCACGACCGCTACGCCCGGCTGTCCGGGCGCGGGGTGCCGTTCGTGCTGATCAACGGCTACAGCGAGAAGATCGACGCGCCCTTCATCTCGCCGGACGACCGCTCCGCGATGTGGATGGCCGTCCAGCACCTGGCCGAACTCGGGCACGAGCGGATCGGCCTGGCGGTCGGGCAGCGGCGGTACGTGCCGGTGCTGCGCAAGATCGAGGGCTTCACGGCGGCGATGCGCGAGGTGCTCGGGCACAGCGAGGAGCAGGCCGAGGGCCTCGTCCACCACACGCTGTTCAGCGTGGAGGGCGGGCACGCGGCGGCCGGCGCGCTGCTGGACAAGGGCTGCACGGCGATCGTCTGCGGGAGCGACATGATGGCGCTCGGGGCGATCCGGGCGGTGCGGCAGCGGGGGCTGTCGGTGCCGCAGGACGTGTCGGTGGTCGGCTTCGACGACTCGCCGCTGATCGCCTTCACCGAACCGCCGTTGACGACGATCCGGCAGCCGGTCGAGGCGATGGCGACGGCCGCGGTGGACGCCCTGCTGGAGGAGGTGGGCGGGAACGCCGCCCAGCGTGGGGAGTTCATGTTCCAGCCGGAGCTGGTGATGCGGGGTTCCACGGGAGCCTGTGCGCGCTGAGGCCGGCGGGTGCCGTCCAACTGACGGGCCCCGGAGGGCGGTTGCTCTCCGGGGCCCGTCGGCGCGCGGGCGGGGTGGTCCGGCTGCTCAGCCCTCCTGGGCGGCCGGGCGGTCGGGCGCGTGGGTACGGCGAAGCCCCGGGGGAGCGACCAGACTCTCCCCGGGGCTGTCGGGTGACGGCGGCCGGCGGCCGGCGGCTGACGGATGACAGATGATGAAATCTGTTATCCGTCAGCTGTCATTCGTCAGCCGTGCGGTGCGCGGTGCGCGCGGTGCGCGCGGTGTCCTCAGACCCGGCCGGCGAAGTCCGGAGCCCAGTTGGCGATGGTCTGGAGGCGGACGCCCGAACTCGGGTTGGCGGCCTCGACGTACTGGCCGTTGCCGATGTAGATGGCGACGTGGTAGACGCCGGAGTCCTGGCCGTTGTTCGACCAGAACAGCAGGTCGCCCGGCTGTAGGCTGTCCAGCGAGACGTGGGTGCTGGCGGCGGCCTGGTCGGCGGCGACGCGCGGGATGTTGACGCCCGCGGCGCGCAGCGCGGCCTGGGTCAGGCCGGAGCAGTCCCAGCCGCCGTTGCCGGTGCCGCCGTAGACGTACGCCTGACCGACCTTCGACTGGGCGAAGGAGACGGCCGCGGCCATGCTGCCGGTGGCGGTCTGGGCCGGGGCCGGGGTCTGCGCCTGGGCGGCCGGCTTCGAGGCGGGCTTGGAAGCCGGCTTCGAGGCGGTGGACGTGCCCTGGTCGATCGGCTTGGCGTTCACGGCACCGCCGTTCGAGGCCTGGCCGGACTTCTTCGAGCGGTCGAACCAGGTGAAGTCCGAGCCGGACTTGGTGGCGGTGGAGGACTGGTCGGCCTGGGCCGAGCCGCCGTCACCGAAGGTCAGCTGCTGGCCCGGGTAGATGGTGTCCGGGCCGTCGGTCAGGGTGCTGCGGTTGAGGTCGTACAGCCGCTGCCAGCCGCCCTGGACGTTGTGCTTGGTGGCGATCGAGGACAGCCAGTCGCCGTCGACGACGGTGTAGCTGCCGCCCTGGGCCTGCGCCTGACGCTTCTGCGCCCAGCCGCCGTTGGCGGCGGAGTCGGCGGAGGAGGCGGAGTCACCGGAGGTCTGCGCCTGGTCCTGGACGGGCGCGGCCGGCTTGGCGGGCGTCGCCGCCTGGGCCGGAGCCTGGGCGGGCTTGGTGGCCGGCTTGGCGGCGGGCTTGGCGGCGGTGGAGCCGGCCGAGGTGTCGACCGCGGCGGCGGCGCCGCCCTGGGTCAGCCCGGCCTGCACCGAGCAGACCGGCCAGGCGCCGGGGCCCTGCGAGGCGAGGACCTTCTCGGCGACGGCGATCTGCTGGTCCTTGGTGGCCTGGTTGGCCTGCGGGGCGTACGCGGTACCGCCGAAGGCGGCCCAGGTGCTGGAGGTGAACTGCAGGCCGCCGAAGAAGCCGTTGCCGGTGTTGATGCTCCAGTTGCCGCTGCTCTCGCACTGGGCGACCTTGTCCCAGGTGGCGACGGAGGCGGCGTTGGCGGTGCCGGTGGTGAGGCAGGGGACGGTGAGGCCGACGCCGGCGACGCCGAGGGCGGCGATCACGCGACGGGTGCGGCTGGACAGGCGGTTGCCGTTGGAAGGCAGCATGAAGACGCGGTCCTCTCCCACGCCTGCGAGGTGAGCTGTCGGATTCGGGCTGGAGTTGCCCGGCCGCGCTGTGGGCGCGGCTTCACCCCTAGCCCTGGACCGTTCCGGAAAACGACCTAGGGCGACTTACCTGTGGTTCCCCCGCTCCTGCCGTGATGCGTTTTCGCGCTGCCAGGACATCCGACGGCAGGACTCGGCGTCGCGGATGAACTGGGTCCGTGTGGTCACGAACGGGGAGCACGTTATGCAGACTTAAGTTAAAACTGCAAATACCTGTGACGCGCATCACGGTTTAGTGGGAAACGTCAAATGGCTCGTAATTCATGATCGCAAATGATCGTTTTCTTGCAAATTCGCGATGGATTCCGATAACTGGCTTCGCCTCAGGAGTGAAGTGACGGAGCGTTGGAGCGCGACGGGGGCATGCCCGCGCGCCGGTGGAGCGGCAGTGAATCGAGCGCCGGACAACGCGCCGACAATTCATCGACAAATGGCACCAGAACGGACATTGCGTCGCATTGACCGCTTAACTCTCCTGTGGGGCGATCCGAACACGTCGAAAGGGCCCGGAACGCAGCCGTTCCGGGCCCTTCGGTGGTGCGGGTGCCGCGACGGGCGGTCGCGGGCTCTCCGGCGGGCGTTCCGCCAGGTCGTACGGGAGGTGGCCGTCAGCCCTCCAGGGGCCCTTCGGCGGCCGCGTGGGCGCGGCGGGAGCCCTCCCCGGCCCCGGCGGTGGCGGCGGCCTCCGCCTCGGCCAGCTCCTCCGCCGTCGGCGTGGGCAGCGCGGCCAGGTAGGTGGAGGCGATCAGCTGGCCGACCGTCGGGTACGCGCCCAGCGGCGCCGCCGACGGGCAGCCGGTCTCCTCGGCGGCCGTGGCGAGCAGCTCGGAGTCCGCCTCCGGGCCGATCACGAGCGGGGCCAGCGCGGGGCGCTGGGAGCCGGTCTCCTTGAGGTGGTTGACGGCGGCGGCGACCGAGCCGGGCACGTCGAGCGCCGCGGGGACGACCGGGACGGCCAGTCGGGCGGCCAGCAGGACGCCGGTGATCCCGGCCGCGGCGGCCGCTTCCTCGCCGCCGACGGTGGTCAGGACCACGCCGTCCGCGGCGGTCGCGATGGCGAACAGCCGGGCCCGGTCGGCCCGGGCCAGCCCGGCCTCGGACAGTCGCACGTGGACGGCCTCGGCCAGCAGCGGGTGCGGGCCCAGGGCGTCGGTGACGGTCGCGCCGTACTCGGCGGCGAGGGCGTGAAGCCCGGTCAGGAAGCCGTGCGGGCCGGGCACCAGCGGCACCACGACGGGCGTCGGCAGTCCGGCCTCGGCGGCCGCCGCCAGCAGCTCCGCGACGGTGCGCTCCTCGGCGCCCCCGGTGGTGGCGCCGTCGGTCGGGAGGTAGCCGACCGCGGCCTGGACGCCGGTGTGCTCACTGCGGACGATCGAGAGCAGTTCCTCGACGACCGAGCGGGACTCGGGCCCCGGGGTCGCGGGTACGGCGAGCACCAGGGCCGGCGAGCCGGTGCGGATCTCGGGGCGCTCGGGGCGGCGGTGGCGCCCCCGCGCACGGGAGCCTGGAGTGCGGACGGGCAGTGGCGCGCCCGGGATGGCTGCGGTGCTCATGCCGGAGATCGTAGGACATCTGCCCGTCAGGCCTGCAGTCGGCTGCCGTACGGGTTTCGGGTGGTCGTGGTGCGGAGGCCGTGTCCCTGCCGCGCCGGTCCGGAGTGTTTGCCTACAATCCGGACATTCCTCACCCAACCCCCGTTCGGACTCGCACGGTTGCCCAGACGTGCGCCGCGGGGCATCGCGTTGCACGAGAGGTGCGTGAGATGTCTCACAGTCGGAGGATGGACTGACGGAGGGTCACGAAAGTGCGACTCCCGGCATTCGAAGATCAACATTCAGCGGGGGGCCGCTCACGGCCGGTTATGGACAACCCGACGATTCCATCGGCTATGTCCGTTTACGTACCGTCAGGAGAAGGGTCCGTGAAGAGTTCGCGGCGACCGGTAAAAGGCCTCGTGCACCTGCAATGTCCCGTGCTGATGCACGTGCACTGCGGCTATCATCGCGTCAAGTGAGGCGTTGTGCCGGACCGGTACGGGGCCGGTCCGTTCGGCGGGTGCCGGGGGCGCCGCGCTGGACGACAACTCCGGAGCTCTTCGGGAGACTTCTATGCACGACTCGCAGGTAACGCACGGCTCGAACCACACCTACAACGGGATGGCCGCCGCAGACCTCAAGGGGGTGGTCTGGCAGAAGAGCCTGCACAGCAACTCCCAGGGCAACTGCGTCGAGTTCGCGGCCCTGCCGGGCGGCGACGTGGCGATGCGCAACTCGCGCTTCCCGGACGGTCCGGCGCTCATCTACACCCGGGCCGAGATCGCCGCGCTGCTGCTGGGCGCCAAGGACGGGGAGTTCGACCACCTGGCGGTCTGACCGGCCGCCGGGCCACCATCGGGGGGCCGTCGTGGGTGCTGACACCACGACGGCCTTTGTCTTTGTCCGGCGGCCCTGCTCGCGTCCGGACGGTCCCGCGGCGGGATGCGCCGGCCGTGCGGGATGTGCCGGCCGTACGGGACGTGAGGGCCGCAGGGAACGTGCCGGCCGTGCGGGACCGGGGCCTGGCTGAAGGGCCCGGGGTGTGGTCCTCCCGGGTCGCCCCTCGGTCGGCCGTGCGCCGTGCGGCGCTAGGCCGAGCGCCGGTGCCGTCCACCGACGTCGACTCGTCCGTCGAGCGCGTGACCGTCGAGTCCGGTGCCGTCGAGCCGACTGCCGCCCAGGCCGCCGCAGTCGAGTCCGCTGCCGCCGGCCGGCTCCGCCTCGAACATGGCCCAGACCACCTTGCCGCTGCCCAGCGGGTGCCAGCCCCAGGAGTGGCTGAACGACTCCACCAGGTGCAGCCCGCGGCCGGATTCGGCGACGAAGTCCGCCTCCCGGGCCACCGGGCCGGTGCTGCTCGGATCGCTCACCGCGCAGACCACCTGGGGTGCGCGGTGCACCAGGCTTATTCGGATCGGCAGTCGCCCCTCCGGGGTCGGCTGTGTGGGAAAGTCGTACTCGCCCAGGGCGCCGCCCGACGGGTCGGGCCGTGCGCCGATCGCATGCCGGAGCGCGTTGGTGACGAGTTCCGAGGCCACCAGTGCGACATCGTCGAACAGCTCCATCAGGCCCCAGCGCTGGAGAGCGGTCCGGGCGAAGTCGCGAGCGGATCTCACGGCTTCGAAGCGAGGAGCGAGCGTACAGGTGACCACATGTGGGTCAACTGCCAAAGCCGTACCGGTGCTCATGAAGAGCTCCTCCCATAAGGGGGCGGACACGGCTGGACCCGCCGGGGTCATGCCGGTCACCTCCGACTCGCTCGGCCGCTCGGCCGCCCCTTCGACCAGGCGCGCGCGCACTCGAACGCCCGATGGCGCGGGGACGCCGCCGGGTCGGTGCACGGAGTCGCGCGTGGGGTCGACGCGGAGCCCGCGGGATTGCCAGGGATGTGCAGGTGCACGTGCACCATGGTGGTGTGCGCTCACTGCAGATGCAAGAGTCGATTCACGTGCAGTCGCACTATTGGCATATGCAAGCGCCGGATGCACGTGCATCCTGGTGTGCGGAGTGTGGAACTGATAGGAACATCCGTCAGTATCGGCACCGTGAGCGCTCAACTGATGGCAGACTGTGCGCTGTTTGCCCTAGGTGGAGGTTTCGACCGCATGACCACAGTTCAGCCGGGCGGCGGCTCGATGGTCCGCCGGATCCTCCTCGGCTCGCAGCTGCGTCGCCTGCGTGAGGCGCGCGGCATCACCCGTGAGGACGCGGGCTACGCGATCCGCGCGTCCGAGTCCAAGATCAGTCGTATGGAGCTCGGCCGGGTCAGCTTCAAGGAGCGCGACGTCGCCGACCTGCTCAGTCTCTACGGCGTCGACGACGGCCTGGAGCGGGAGGCCCTGCTCGGGTTGGTCCGCGAGGCCAACAAGTCCGGCTGGTGGCACAGCTTCAACGACGTGCTGCCGGGGTGGTTCCAGACCTACGTCGGACTGGAGGAGGCCGCCCAGCTGATCCGCACCTACGAGGTGCAGTTCATCCCCGGACTGCTGCAGTCCGAGGAGTACGCACGGGCGGTTTTCGGCCAGAGTCGGCCGGTCATCAGCGAGGAGGAGGTCGAGCGGCGGGTCAGCCTCCGCCTGCGCCGGCAGAAGCTGCTGACCGAGGGGGCCAGCCCGCGTCTGTGGGCGGTCATCGACGAGGCGGCGCTGCGCCGGCCGGTCGGCGGGCCCAAGGTGATGCGCGGTCAGGTGCAGTACCTGATCGACGTCGCCGAGCAGGCCAACGTGGTCATCCAGGTCATGCCGTTCCGCTTCGGCGCGCACGCGGGCGAGTCCGGGGCGTTCTCGATCCTGCGCTTCCCGGAGCAGGACCTCGCGGACGTGGTCTACCTGGAGCAGCTCACCAGTGCGCTGTACCTGGACAAGCGGGACGACGTCGACGCGTACATCCAGGTCATGGAGCGGCTCTGCGTGGACAGCCTCACGCCGGAGCGCACGATAGACCTGCTGTCCTCGATCCTGAAGGAGCGCTGAGCAACTCCCGGGCGGGGCGGGGGAGATCGTCCCTCGGGCCGCTCCGGGAACCGCTCCGCCGGTCGTCGAACCGCCCCGCCGGTCGTGAAACCGCTACGCCGGTCGTGAAACCGCTACGCCGGTCGTGAAACCGCTACGCCGGTCGTCGAACCGCTCGGCCGCCGCCCCCGCCGTCAGCCGCGGGTCGGCGGCCGTTCGCGTTCCGGCGGCAGCGGCTGCGGCGGGCGGCCCAACTCCCAGGGCAGGTCGTAGCGGCGGAACAGGTCGGCCCGGATCGGCGCCAGCGGGATCTCGGCGCCCGGCAGCAGCACTCCGATGCAGCCACCCATCAACGCGCTGCGCAGCAGCGCGTGTTCGGCGACCGGGTCCGGTGCGCCCCAGTCCTCCAGCAGGTTCTGCAGGATCGCGCCGAGCTGCTGCTGCTCCGGGTCCTGGACGAAGGCGCCGGTGTCGGGGTCGAGGATCAGCGCGAGGTGCGAGCGCATCACCCGGGGGTGGTCCATGGCCAGGTTGAGGACGGCGTCGATCGCGCGGGCCAGGCGGGCCCGGGGGGAGGCGTCCGGCGGCAGTTCGGCGAGTGCGCCGGACAGCGCCTGGTGCATCATCCGGTGCGTCGCGGCCTGCATCAGCAGTCGTTTGCCGTCGAAGTAGTAGGAGAGCAAACCGCGGGCGAGTCCGGCCCGTTCGGCGATGTCGGTCAGCGTGGTGCCCGCGTAACCGTGCTGGTCAACCAGCTCGACCGTGGCCCGCATGATGCGTCGGCGGGAGCGCTGCCGCATCTCCTCATTGACCGAATCCCCGCGAGGTGCCATCGTGTCTGCTCCGAACGTTCGTTGACTCCGGGCCAATATACTTGCGAAGCCGGTAGCCGCACCGTGGAACCGTGTCCGACGGGCCCCCGGCGGCCGGTACAAACGACGGCCGGCTCCACCAACACGGGGGTTTGGTGGAGCCGGCACCAGGGCCCGGCGGTCGGGGGTCGGCCGTGGGTGGGGGCCAGTGGGTCAGCGCTCGGTCAGGACTTCGGCCCGGGCCACGGACGGTCCGGCAGACGGATAATCATAATCCGGCACCGACGCGAGAGTGACGTTTCGGCGGCGGTCCACCACGGCTCCCACCGTCGCCACCACCAGTCCGACCACTGCGACCGCCGTGACCAGGAACAGCGCCGGCCGGTAGCCGTCCAGCTGGGCCTGGGCGCTGTCGCCGCCCGCGCTCCCGGCCGTGATCATCGCGGTCGCGCCGGCCAGCACCACGGCGGTGCCGACCTGGATCGCGGTGTTCACCAGACCCGAGGCCAGTCCCTGCTCCTCGTCGGCCACGCCGTCGGTGGCCGCGATGTTCACCGAGGGGAAGGCCAGCGCGAAGCCCACGCCGAGCAGCAGCATCGAGGGCAGCACCAGCACCAGGTACGAGCTGTGCTCGTCCAGGCGCAGGAACAGGGCGAAGGCGCCGGCCAGGGCCAGCAGGCCGATCGGCAGCAGCCGGCCGGTGCCGAAGCGGTCCACGATCGGGCCCATGAACGGCGCCGAGAGGGCGATGAAGGCGCCGGCCGGCAGCAGCCCCAGGGCCATCTGGAGGGCCGACCAGCCGAGCAGGTGCTGGAGGTAGAGGGTGACGACGAACTGGAAGCCGCCGTACGCGCCGGTCATCGCGAAGGCGACCACGTTGGCGCGGGCCACCGACCCGTTGCGGAAGATGCCGAGCCGGACCAGCGGGTGGGCGGCACGGCTCTCGATCAGCAGGAAGGCCGCCGCCAGTGCGGCGACCACCACCAGCGAGCCGAGGGTGCGCAGGCTCAGCCAGCCGGCGCCCTGGGCCTCGGTCACCGTGAACACCAGCAGCAGCACGGTCGAGGTGCCGGTGATCGCGCCGAGCACGTCGTAGCCGCCCTTGGCGGGCTCCTCGACCGGGCGGGGGAGCAGGCGGACGGCGAAGAGCAGGGCGAGCAGTGCGACCGGGACGGGCATCAGGAAGGTCCAGCGCCAGCCGACCGAGGTGAGCAGCCCGCTCAGTACCAGGCCGAGCGAGAAGCCGCTGGCGCCGCAGGTGGTGTAGATCGACAGCGCCCGGTTGCGGGCGGGGCCCTCCGCGAAGGTCGTGGTGATGATCGACAGGCCGGCCGGGGCGGTGAAGGCGGCGCTGACGCCCTTGAGGAAGCGGGCGGCGATCAGCAGGCCGCCGTCGTCGACCAGGCCGCCGACCAGCGAGGCGGCGGCGAAGACGCCCAGCGCGATCAGGAAGACCCGGCGGCGGCCGAGCAGGTCGGCGGCCCGCCCGCCGAGCAGCAGCAGGCCGCCGTAGCCGAGTACGTAGCCGGAGACCACCCACTGCAGGGTGGAGGTCGAGAGGTGCAGTTCGGAGCCGATGGACGGGAGGGCGACGCCCACCATCGAGACGTCCAGGGCGTCCAGGAACATGGCGGCGCAGAGCACGATCAGGGTGCCCCAGAGGCGGGGTGTCCAGTTCAGCCCGCTGGTTGACGGAGCGTCGGTTGGCGTGACGGTCGCGGTGGTCATGGGGAGGACAGTACATGCACGTGCATTCAATGCAAATGAATAAGATGTGAACGCATAAATTTACGGTGCACCTGCTAGGGTGGCGGGGTGGCTGAACTCGACCCCCTCGAAGCCTCGGCGGAGGCCGGTCTCATCGCGGAATGGCGTGAGCTGCTGGCCCGCCACGCCGTTGCCGTCTGCACGCTCGACCGCGAGCTCGGCGAGAAGCACGGGCTGGGCATGAGCGAGTTCGAGGTGCTGGAACGCCTGGTGGAGGGGTGCGAGGCCGACGGCCGGGCCGCCCTGCGGGCGAGCGAACTGGGGCCCACCGTCCATCTGAGCCAGAGCGCGCTGTCCCGGCTGATCGCCCGCCTGGAGAAGGGCGGACTGGTGACCAGGGCGATGTGTCCGAGTGACCGGCGCGGCATCATGATCGCCCTCACCCCGGCCGGGCGGGAGCGCTACGACCAGGCCCGGGCGCTGCACCGCGAGGTGCTCGGACAGACCCTGGGTGGCCGGTTCACGCCGCTCTGTGGAGAGTCCGACCTCGACTGACGCTGCGTCAATGCCCTGACACGGACTGCTTTTTCGGGATCTCAGAGCAGCGAGTGGAGCCCCGGTGCGACGGCCAGCAGAACGGCCCCGGCGGGCGCCGCCAGGGCGACGGCGGTCAGCCGCAGCCGGTGCGGGACGGACAGCCGGGGGCGCCCCGCGAGCAGCCGGTCCACCCGCTTCGGGGACTGCGCCAGGCCGGGTGGGCAGGAGCCGAACACCCCGCGGTCCAGGTTGAGTTCGGCCAACGCCAGGGCAGTGGTGTGGCGACCGTGCCGTCGCGCGGCCCGGTCATCGGCGGCCAGCTCGACCAACTCCGCCACCTGGTCCCGGAAGGCCCGGAACACGCCGATGCCGGGGAAGCCGGAGGCGAGCGCCTGGGCGAACTGCTGGAGCCAGTGGTGCCGGGCCCGGACGTGCCCGCGCTCATGGCTCAGCACGGCCGCCAACTCCCGGTCGGTGAGCTGCTGGAGGGCGCCGGTGGTGACCACCAGGCGGGAGTTCGGGCCGGGCAGCGACCAGGCCTCGGGGCGGATGTTCTCCAGCACCACCAGCCGCTCCCGGCGGCTCCGGGCGGCCTCGATGGCATCAGGCAACTCCGGTGCGCGGGTCGCCAGTTGGGCGTGACGGCGGTTGCGGAGGGCCTTGGCCGTACGGACCTCGCGGGTGAGCGCCAGCACCGTCTGCAGCGCGCCCGCGGCCAGTACGGCGGCGCACAGCCGGCCCCAGCCCTCGGCGTCCTGCAGACCGTACGCGGCCTCCACGCCGTGCGGGGCGCCGGCGAACACCCAGTCGCGCAGCGCGGGCTCGGCGGCGGACGCGGCGAGCACCAGGCCCAGGGCGCAGCACAGCAGGACGGCCACCACGATGCACTGCCACACCAGCAGCGCCAGCACCGGTTCGCGCTCCACCCAGCGCGCCCGGGCCAGCAGCCGGGGCACCACGGTGGAGAGCAGCAGGCCGAGCAGCAGCAGGCCGATCAGGGCAGTCATCGCATGGGCTCCCCGAGTACGCACGGAACGCGACAACGCGCTCCCCGCCAACCTATGCGCTGTCGACGCCCGGTGGAACGGCTTTCGACCGGCCAGTGACCAACGCCACCCGCTGGCGCGGGCCTTGGGCCGTCCTCGAACTGCCGTCCGCGGGGCGCGTCACATGGCCAGGAGCATGGCGAACATGCCGATCCCCATGGTCAGCCGGCAGGCCCGGGGCAGTCCGGTGGTGCCGAGGGCGAGGGTGCCGGCGGGGGTGTGCAGCAGCCGGGCGCCGGCCCAGAGGGAGTAGCCGCCGAAGTAGAGCAGCAGGGCGCCGGTCAGCAGCGGGGTGCCGAGCGCGGCGGCGTGGTGGTGGCCGCCGGGGGAGGCGGTCATCGCGAGGGCCATGTACGTCATGGCGAGCGCGCCGACGGCATGGTGCAGCCGGTGCGCCCGGCCGGCCGGGGCGTACAGGGCGGCGAGCAGGAAGGCGGCGGCGGGCAGGCCGAACAGGCCGGCCCAGACGGCGGCCGGGACGGTCGCGCCGGTGACGGCCATCGCCGCCATGCCGAGCCCCATCAGGGCTTCGGCGGCGTCGGACTCCCGGGCCAGCGAGGGGTGGGCGCGGCGTGCGCCCGGCGTCGTGGTGGCGCAGGGGGAGTGCCGCAGGCGGGTCAGGCAGGAGGCGCCGGCGGTGGCGGTGAGAAGGGCGAGGAGCCAGTTGACCAGGGTGGGTCCGTGCAACGGCGGCCTCCCAGGGTGGCGGACGACGGGCGACGATCGTCCCGTCCACGATCACCGCTCCGCCCCCGGCGCCACCAGGGCGCGCACAGGGGCGCACAGTGGTGACCGCCGTGGTGCGGTCCACCCCGGCAGGCCCACCCCTCCGACCGCCGGCTCAGCCCTGGAGCCGCCCCGAGGCGACGACCCGGCTGAGGAACTCCCGGGTCCGCTCCTCCCGGGGATCGCCGAACACCTGCTCCGGTGGCCCCTGTTCGAGCACCACCCCGCCGTCCAGGAAGCAGACCTGGTCGGCGACCTCACGGGCGAAGCCCATCTCATGGGTGGAGAGGACCATCGTCATCCCCTGCTCCTTGAGGTCCCGCACCACCGACAGCACCTCCCCGACCAGCACCGGGTCGAGCGCCGCGGTGATCTCGTCGAGCAGCAGCAGCCGGGGCCCGGCCGCCAGCGCCCGCACGATGGCGACCCGCTGCTGCTGCCCGCCGGACAGCCGGTCCGGGTACTCCCCGGCCTTGGCCGCCAGCCCGAGCCGGTCCAGCAGCGCCAGCGCCTTCTCCTCGGCCTCCGCCCGTCCCACCCGGTGCACCCGGCGCGGCGCGAGCGTGACGTTCTCCAGCACCGTCATGTGCGGGAACAGGTTGTACGACTGGAACACCACCCCGATCCGGCGCCGCACGGCGTCCTCGTCCGCACGCGGGTCGGTGATCTCCTCGCCGTCCAGGAAGATCGCCCCGTCGTCGATCCCCTCCAGCAGGTTGACGCACCGCATCAGCGTGGACTTCCCGGAGCCGGAGGCCCCGATCAGCGCCGTCACCGAGTGCTCGGGCACGGCGAGGTCCACGCCGCGCAGCACCACCTGACCGCCGAAGGTCTTGCGCACGGACTCCAGCCGGAGCACGTCCGTCCCGCTCACACCGCACCTCCCTGCAACTGCCGACGGTTCGTCCGCGTGGTCAGCCAGTCGGCGAACCTGGTCAGCGGAATGGTCAGCACGATGAACACCAGCCCCGCCACCAGGTACGGCGTGAAGTTGAAGGAGCGCGCCGCGATGATCTTCGCCGCGTACACCGCGTCGATCGCACCGCCGATCGAGACCAGCCCGGTGTCCTTCTGCAGGCTGACGAGATTGTTGAGCAGCGGCGGCACCACCCGCCGCACCGCCTGCGGCAGCACCACGTACCGCATCGCCTGCGCGTTGGTCAGCCCCAGCGACCGCGCCGCCGCCCGCTGGCTCGGGTGCACCGACTCGATGCCCGAGCGGAACACCTCCGACACGTACGCCGAGTACGTCAGCACCAGCGCGGCCCCGCCGAGCAGCAGCGGATCGGTGGTCACCCCGGTGAGCCGCAGCGCCGGCACCCCGGTGATCATCACCAGCAGGCAGATGATCATCGGCAGCCCGAGGAAGAAGTCCACGTACGCGGTGGCCAGCAGCCGCACCGGCAGGAAGACCGGCCCGCGCAGCGTCCGCAGCACCGCGAGCAGCAGCCCGAACACCAGGATCAGCACCCCGCAGCCGAGCATCAGCTCCAGGTTCAGCCGCAGCCCCCGCAGTACCTCGGGCAGGGCCTGGCGGGCGTAGTCCAGGTTGAAGAAGGTCCGCCGAGTGACCTCCCAGCCGGGGGAGTTGACGATCAGCAGGTAGAGCACGACGGCCGTCGCCGCGGTGGAGGCGGTGGCGATCAGCGCCGAGCGGCGGGCGCGGGCCCGTCGGTACGCCTCGTGCGCCAGCCGCCGTTCGGAGGGGCGGTACCCGTCGTCCGCCGCCGTCCGGTCCTTCGGTTCCCCCGGCGCCGCCGGGCCCTCCGCGGTGCCGACCGGCCCGGCCGTGCCGGTGCCCCCGGTCACTTCAGCACCGGTGCGGAGACGGCGTCCGACAGCCACTGCTTCTCCAGCTCGGCCAGCGTTCCGTCCGCGCGCAGGGCGTCCACCGCCTGCGAGACGCACGGCGTCAGCCCGGAGCCCTTGTCCAGGACCAGGCCGAACTGCTCACCCTTCGAGGCCGATTCGAACTGCCCGACCACCTGGGCCTCCGGCACCTCGGCCCCGGTGATGTAGAAGGCTGTCGGCAGGTCGACCACCAGTGCCTCGACCTGACCGTTCTTCAACGCGGCCTTCGCCAGGTCGTTGGAGTCGAACACGGCCGGCTGGCCGCTGGGCTTGATGGTGTTGGTGATGGTGTCCAGGCTGGTGGTGCCGACCTGCGCGCCCAGCTTGGCGCCCTTGAGGTCGGCGATGCTCCTGGCGCCCGCCGCCTTGGAGCCCTTGAGCGCGATGACGGCCTGGCGCACGTCGTAGTAGCCGGAGGAGAAGTCCACCGCCTGCTTGCGCTCGTCGCTGATGGACACCTGGTTGACGTCGAAGTCGAAGTCCTTGGCGCCCGGCGCGGTCGCCTTGCCGAACGGCGCGACCACCCAGCCGACCTTGTCCTTGGGGTAGCCCAGCTTCTCCGCCACCGCGTACGCCACCGCCGACTCGAAGCCCTTGCCGTTCTCCGGCTTGTCCTCGGAGAACCACGGGTCGTACGCCGGCTTGTCGGTGCCGATGGTCAGCTTTCCGGCGGTCCGCGTCGCCAGCGCCCCGGGCGCGCAACCCGCCGTGGCCCCGGCCGTACCGGGGGCACCGGCGGCCCCGTCGGACTTGGCGTCCTGCGGCGCGCACCCGGTGAGCACGGCGGTGGCGACCACCAGAGCGGCGAGGGGCAGGACGGCGGACGGCTTGCGGAGGCTCATGGCGGGGCTCCAGGGGGAGGGACCGGGCGGGAGAGCGCGGTACGGGCAGGGTGGGGAGGGACGAGGCGGGGCGGGCGCGGGCGCTGCGGGGGCCCGGCCGGGCGGGCCGCTTCCCGGCGGGTCACTTCCCCCAGTGGCGGCGCCGGAACACACACGGCATGGTCGGCGTACGGGCCCGCGTCCGCGGCGCCCCGGGCCGGATCAGCGGCAGCCGGCCGGTCGTGGCCGGCCCGACCGCCGCGGCCGGGTCAACGACGACAGCGGCGGCGACAGCCGTGCGCGCGGCAGCGGCGGCGACAACAGGCCTGCTGACGGGCGGGCAACCGGCACGGGCCGTCGTGGCGCTCGGTCACCGTGATCACCTCCGGGAACATGCGGGGAGGTTCGCATCAGGACGGCTCGTCTGTCCAGGACATCCAGGACACCGTCCACATGCCGGACACCTGCCCGAAGGTGTGCGCCCGGCGCAGGTTTTGGGGCCGGAGCGGCAGTGCACGAGAGTTTTGTCGGTCCAGGCCCCCTTGAACGGGAGAACCTTTCGTACTTATGGTGTCCTCGTTGAAATAACTCCTGCCGAAGTGAGTCCACGATGCAGAATCTTTCGCCAAGGCTCGCTGCGGCGGCCGACGCCCCGGTCTCGACCCTCGCCACCCACCCGGCGTGGCTGCGCCTGAAGGAGGCCGTCGAGACGCTGCGCCCGCTGCAGTCCAAGGACGGCTCGATCGACCTGTCCGTGGTCCAGCGGCACACCGTCGACCCGCTGGTCGCCACCGTCCGGGCCGCCGTCGCGGAGCTCGCCCCGAACTTCCCGCACGACGCCGCCTACCTGGCCGCCGTCGACGTCGACCTGGCCAAGTGGGCCGACACCGGGTACCGCGAGCCCGACTTCCTGGACTCGCTGCTCGCCTTCCAGCCCGCCGACCAGCGCGAGGACGGCCTCGAGCACCTGGTCCTGTTCCCCATGTACACCCAGAACGGCAACCCGGACCGCAACCTGGAAGCCGTCCTGCTGCGCGTGGTGTGGCCCGAGTGGCTGGACGAGCTGGAGCGCACCCGCTTCGACAACCCGATGTTCGTCCCGATCACCTTCACGGACTTCACGGCCGGGTACGACACCAACTCCGCCGTCCTCTTCCCCGAGACGGTCTCCGTGCGCAAGGCGCCGGAACGTTTCACCTGGGGCGGCATCTTCTGCGACCGCGAGGCCGCCCGCTTCCGGGCCGTCTCGACCAGCGCCGTCCAGCAGCTCGGCCTGGAGATCCCGGCCGACGCCGAGGGCCTGCTCCAGGACCAGCAGCGCGCGCAGGAGACCTTCGTCCTGTGGGACCTCGTCCACGACCGCACCCACAGCCACGGCGACCTGCCGTTCGACCCCTTCATGATCAAGCAGCGCAGCCCGTTCTGGATGTACGGCCTGGAGGAGCTCCGCTGCGACCTCACCACCTTCAAGGAGGCGGTGAAGCTCGAGGCCGAGGGCAACCCGCACGCCCGCGACGTCCAGTACGCGATCCTCTTCGACCGCATGTTCCGCTTCCCGGTCAGCGGCGACCGCGTCCGCAACTACGACGGCCTCGGCGGCCAGCTGCTCTTCGCGTACCTGCACAAGCACGACGCGCTGCGCTGGCGCGACAACCGCCTCACCATCGACTGGGACCTCGCCCCGCAGGTCACCAACGCGCTGTGCGGCGACATCGAGACCCTCTACCGCGACGGCATCGACCGGCCCAAGCCGGCCCACTGGATCGCCGCGTACGAGCTGGTCTCCCGCTACCTCACCCCGCACCCGGCCTCCACCTGGGCGAAGGGCCCCGAGGCCCTCCCGCTCGACATCACCGACGGCAAGGCCCTGAACAAGGCGCTGTGCGACGCCGTGCTCCCGGACGAGTTCCCGCTGAGCATGTTCTACGAGGCCCTGTCCAAGAAGCTCCGCGGCGTCATCGCCGCCACCGCCGGCATCACCGGCGCCGGTATCCAGGGAGTCGCCGCGTGACCACCACCCCCTCCACCAAGCTGGCCGGCAAGGTCATCGCCGTCGCCGGGGCCAGCGGCCCGGCCGGTCAGGCCGTGCTGCGCCGCCTCGCGGCCGACGGCGCCACCGTGATCGGGGCCGACATCGACCCCCAGCGCCTGGAGTCCGCCCTGGACGCCACCCGCGTCGCGGTGCGCGGGGCGAAGGTGAGCGGCCAGGTGATCGACCTGCTCGACCCGCAGGAGGTCCACGACTGGGCCGACCACCTGGAGGCCGAGCACGGCCACGTCGACGGCCTGTTCCACCTGGTCGGCGGCTGGCGCGGCAGCAAGACCTTCTTCGACAGCCGCCTGGACGACTGGGACTTCCTGCACGACACCGTCGTGCGCACCCTCCAGCACACCTCGCTGGCCTTCCAGCCCGCGCTGGTCCGCAGCCCGGCCGGCCGCTACGCGATGGTCTCCGCCGCGGCGGCGCACAAGCCGACCGCCGGCGGCGCCGCCTACGCGGCCGCCAAGGCCGCCACCGAGGCCTGGACCCTCGCCATGGCCGACTCCTTCAAGAAGGAGACCACCTCCCCGGACGGCGAACCCACCGCGGCGGCTGCGATCCTGGTCATCAAGGCGCTGGTCAGCCCCGAGATGCGGGCCGAGAAGCCGGAGGCGAAGTTCGCCGGCTTCACCGACACCGCCGACCTCGCCGAACACCTGGCGGACCTCTGGGACCGCCCCGCAGCAGAACTGAACGGACAGCACCTGTGGCTGACAGCCCGATGACCGACCTCACCCGTACGGACGCCGTACGGCGGCACGACCCCGCCGTCCGCGGCTTCGCCAGCGACAACTACGCCGGCGTGCACCCCGAGGTCCTCGCCGCGATCGCCCTCGCCAACGGTGGCCACCAGGTCGCCTATGGCGAGGACGACTACACGGCCCACCTCCAGGACGTCTTCCGCCGCCACTTCGGAGACAAGGCCGAGGCCTACCCCGTCTTCAACGGCACCGGCGCCAACGTGGTCGCCCTCCAGGCGCTGCTGCCGCGCTGGGGCGCCGTGGTCTGCGCCGACACCGCCCACATCCACGTGGACGAGGGCGGCGCCCCGGAGAAGATGGGCGGCATCAAGCTGCACACCGTCCCGACCCCGGACGGCAAGCTCACCCCTGAGCTGCTCGACCGGCAGGCCTGGGGCTTCGGCGACGAGCACCGCGCCCAGCCGCTCGCGGTCTCCATCACCCAGAGCACCGAGCTCGGCACCCTCTACACGATCGACGAGATCCGCGCGATCACCGAGCACGCCCACCAGCTCGGCATGCTCGTCCACATGGACGGCTCCCGGCTGGCCAACGCCGCCGCGGCGCTCGGCCGGCCGATGCGGGAGTTCACCACCGACGCCGGCGTCGACGTGCTGTCCTACGGCGGTACGAAGAACGGCCTGCTGCTCGGTGAGGTCGTGGTGGTGCTCAACCCGGAGCGGGTGCGCAACATCAAGTACCTGCGCAAGACGTCGATGCAGCTCGCCTCGAAGATGCGCTTCGTCTCCGTCCAGTTCGAGGCACTGCTCTCGGGCGACCTCTACCTGCGCAACGCCGGCCACGCCAATGCGATGGCCAGCCGGCTGGAGGCGGCGGTCCGGAAGATTGACGGCATCGAGGTCGTCCGCCCGGTCCAGGCGAACGCGGTGTTCGCGATCCTCCCGCGCGAGGTGAGCGAGCGACTGCAGAAGCGTTACCGCTTCTACTTCTGGAACGAGCACACCGGCGAGGTGCGCTGGATGTGCGCCTTCGACACCACGGAGGCCGACATCGACGCCTTCGCGGCGGCCATCGCCGAGGAGATGGGCCGCGTCTGACCGCGCCCCTGACAGCTGATCGCCTCCGCCCGGAGCCCCGGGCGGAGGCGATTTGCATGTGGCGGGTCGGTGCCCGTACAGTTCCGGAGTCGCCGCGGGAGACCGGGGC
>NZ_JBVIFM010000033.1:0-84341 GCF_055571335.1 Kitasatospora sp. NPDC030952 | reverse complement strand
CCGGCGCGTACCGCGGGCACGGTCGTCAAGGACGAGGGCGAGGGCGGCAAGCAGCTCGCCACCTTCCTCGCCGACCAGAAGTTCATCTGAGCCCCCGCCCGTCAGCGCATCCAACGATCGATCAGGAGCAACGAATCATGGCTGAGATCCTGGTTCTGGTGGACCACGCCGAGGGCGTGGTCCGCAAGCCGGCCCTCGAACTGCTGACCCTGGCCCGCCGGATCGGCGAGCCGTCCGCGGTGGTCCTGGGCGCCGGCGCCGCGGCCGCCGACATCGCCGCCAAGGCCGCCGAGTTCGGCGCCGCCAAGGTGTACGTCGCGGACGGCGCCGAGTTCGCCGACCAGCTGGTCGTCCCCAAGGTGGACGCCCTGGCCCAGATCGCCAAGGCGAACGACGTGGCCGCCGTCCTGGTGACCTCCTCCGGCGAGGGCAAGGAGGTCGCCGCCCGCGTCGCGCTGCGCCTCGGCTCCGGCATCATCACCGACGCCGTCGACCTGGAGGCCGGCGACGGCGGTCCGGTCGCCACCCAGTCGGTGTTCGCCGCGTCCTTCCAGGTGAAGTCCAAGGTCACCAAGGGCGCGCCGGTCATCACGGTCAAGCCGAACGCCGTCGCCCCGGAGGCCGCCGCGGCCGCCGGCGCGGTGGAGAACGTGTCGGTGGAGTTCACCGGCAATGCCGCCAAGGTCACCTCGCGCACCCCGCGCGTCTCGACCGGCCGTCCCGAGCTGACCGAGGCCGCGATCGTGGTCTCCGGCGGCCGCGGTGTCGGTGCCGCCGAGGGCTTCGGCGTGGTCGAGGAGCTCGCCGACGCGCTGGGCGCGGCCGTCGGTGCCTCGCGTGCCGCCGTCGACGCCGGCTGGTACCCGCACAGCTCGCAGGTCGGCCAGACCGGCAAGCAGGTCTCCCCGCAGCTCTACATCGCGGCGGGCATCTCCGGTGCCATCCAGCACCGGGCCGGCATGCAGACCTCGAAGACCATCGTGGCCGTCAACAAGGACCCCGAGGCCCCGATCTTCGAACTGGTCGACTACGGCGTGGTCGGCGACCTCTTCGCGGTGCTGCCGCAGCTCACCACCGAGGTGAAGGCCCGCAAGGGCTGATCCCGCGGGTAGGGCCCGTCGAGGACGGGCTCCGAGACTGGAGGGCGTGGTACCGGGTGCTCGGTGCCGCGCCCTCCATCGCGTCGTGCCCCGGGCGGCGGGGAGCGGCGCGCCGGCCCGTAGAGTCGGCCGGACGGTGCCCGGGCGCGGGAGCCCGCGGCGCGACCGGTGCGAGGACGAGGGCGAGGACGGAAGCATGGCACTGCTGACGGCACTTCAGGGTGGCCACGGCGACGCGGCGGACGCGCTGCGGATCGACGGCCGGGCGCTCTCCCGGGAGGAGCTGCTGGGCGCGGCGACCGCGGTGGCCGACCGGGTGGCCGGGGCCCCCGCGCTCGCGGTGCTCGCCCGGCCCACCGTGGAGACGGTGGTCGCCGTGGTCGGCGGGCTGCTGGCGGGCGTCCCGGTGGTGCCGCTGCCGCCCGACTCGGGCCCCAAGGAGCGCGAGCACATCCTGCGCGACTCGGGCGCGGCGCTGCTGGCGCACGCCGCCGGGGAGGCCGCGCCCGACGGCGCGTCGGTGGCGGCCCTGCCCGTGGACACCGCCGAGCGCTCGGCGACCGGGTACGCCGAGCCGGCCGCCGGCGCGACCGGCTTCGTGCTCTACACCTCGGGCACCACCGGCGCGCCTAAGGGCGCGGTGATCCGGCGGGAGGCGATCGCCGCCGACCTGGACGCCCTCGCCGCCGCCTGGCAGTGGACGGCCGAGGACACCCTCGTCCACGGCCTGCCGCTGTTCCACGTGCACGGGCTGCTGCTCGGCGTGCTGGGCGCCCTGCGCACCGGCAGCCGGCTGGTGCACACCGGCCGGCCCACCCCGGAGGGGTACGCGGCGGCGGGCGGGAGCTTGTACTTCGGCGTGCCCACCGTGTGGTCCCGGCTGGCGGCGGACCGCGAGGCCGCCGGGCGGCTGGCCTCCGCCCGGCTGCTGGTCTCCGGCAGCGCGCCGCTGCCGGTGCCGGTGTTCGAGCGGTTGGCGGCGCTCACCGGGCACGCCCCGATCGAGCGCTACGGGATGACCGAGTCGCTGATCACGGTCAGCACCCGGGCCGACGGCGAGCGGCGGCCCGGCAGCGTCGGGCTGCCGGTGGAGGGGGTGCGCACCCGGCTGGTCGGCGAGGACGGCGAGCCGGTCCGGTACGACGGGGAGAGCGTCGGTGAGCTGCAGGTCGCCGGACCCACCCTGTTCAGCGGCTACCTCAACCGGCCGGACGCCGACGCCGAGGCCTGGACGGCGGACGGCTGGTTCCGCACCGGGGACGTCGCGGTGATCGGGGCGGACGGCTTCCACCGGATCGTCGGCCGCGCCTCGGTGGACCTGATCAAGAGCGGCGGCTACCGGATCGGCGCCGGCGAGGTGGAGGCCGCGCTGCGCGACCACCCGGCGGTCGCCGACGCGGCGGTGGTCGGCGCGCCGGACGAGGACCTCGGACAGGCGATCGTCGCCTACGTCGTCCCGGACGGCGCCGTGACGGGGGAACAGCTGACGGCCTTCGTGGCGGAGCGGCTCTCGGTGCACAAGCGGCCGCGCCAGGTCGTCCTGGTGCCCGAACTGCCCAGGAACGCACTGGGGAAGGTGCTCAAGAAGCAGCTGCTGGCGGAGGCCGAAGGGCGCTGACGAGGGGGTGTCGACACGCCGGGCGGTGACGGGGGTTCACTCTGATGCGCCGTCGGCAGCCGCCCTGCGGAAACCTTCCTTTGGCGCACTCCACTGCGCGCCGTGAGCGGACGCGTGCCTAACGTGACACGCAGGCAGAACTGAATCCCGGGCGAGGCGCCGAGGCTCCCGGTCGTACGACCGGAGGCCGCGGCTCATCGGACGGGAGTCTGCCGAGGGTACGTACCGGCCCCGCCGGGGCGTACCCGCGTGTCCGCAGCAGTTTCCGCAGCCGACCGTTCGGCGGCCGTACGCCGCAGTACGCCGCAGTGCGTTCGCAGCAGTGAAGGAAGTCAGCAGGATGACCACCGTCAACACCGGCGCGCCGGATGCCGCCGACGAACCGACCGGGCCGCACGCCCCCGCCACCCCCGCCCGCTCCGACGGATCCGCCCGTCCCTCGCGGGCCGCGCGGATCCGTCGGGGGATAGGCATGGCGGCCGTGATCGCGGTCGGCGCGGGGACCATCGGCCTCGGCACCGGCGTGAGCCCCGCCGCGGCCGAGCGGGCGCCGGCGCACGCCGGGTGGGACGGCTCGCGGTACTGGTTCAAGAACAGCCAGGGGCAGTGGCGCTGGACCACCCACTACAACGTGTACCTGGCGCGGACCGGCGGGGCGAAGTCCTCGTTGAAGTCGTCGAAGTCGTCGTCCCCGGCGAAGTCCTCGAAGTCCTCGAACGGCGGGATCAAGCAGGGCTGGGACGGCTCCCGCTACTGGTTCAAGAACAGCAAGGGGGAGTGGCGCTGGACCTCCCACTACGACGTCTACCTGCAGCGGACCGGCGGCTCCTCCTCGTCCGGCTCCTCCTCGTCCGGCTCCTCCTCGTCCGGCTCTTCGGGCGGCTCCCAACAGGTGGCCGAGGACCGGGACGTCGAGACCGCGGTGGAGTACGCGCTCGCCCAGCTGGGCAAGCCGTTCCGGACCGCGGGCAACGGGCCGGACGGCTACGACTGCTCGGGTCTGGTGCAGCAGGCCTTCCGGCGCGGCGGGATCAGCCTGCCGCGGGTCGCCAACGACCAGTACGCGGCGACCACGCCGATCAAGGCGAGCCAGCTGCGCCGCGGTGACCTGCTGTTCTGGTCCCCGAACGGGACCGCGCGGGGCATCCAGCACGTGGCGATCTACCTGGGCAACAACCAGTACGTGGAGGCCGCGCGGCCGGGGACGCAGATCCGGATCTCGGGGATCAGCAGCGGGTACTACCCGGCGTTCATGGGCCGGCCGTAACGCACCTGCGCGGGGCGCCCGGGCCGACCGGTCCGGGCGCCCCGCCGCGCGGTCAGGGGCGGTTCGACCAGGCGCCGGGGGTTCGGGGGTCGGGAGTCCGGGGGCGGGGGTGGGCGGGGGAGCGGAAGGGCGCAGGGGCGGCGCGAGCGGCGTACGGGTGGGGCGCGCACGGAAAGTCGGCCGGTCCGACTTCCTGTGCGCAGGCGATGGCGGCAGGGTGCGGCTTTGATGGCGGCCGGTCCCCATATATCCGTACCGGGCCCGTGGCCTGGGCACATGCCGCTGTCAAGGGGCGGGTCGGGGCGCGCGGGCGGGCGCGGCGAGCAGTTTTGGGGAGCGGCGTACCGCGGGTACCACCACGGGTGGCGCTGGTTCGGCCGACGGGGGCGCTGCCCGGTGCGAACGGCATCGGGGCAAGTCGAGGGCAGGGGACGTTGTGATCGTCTGGGTCAATGGCACATTCGGGGCGGGCAAGACGAGTGCCTGCCGCGAGCTGGTGGAACTGCTGCCCGGGAGCGTGCTCTTCGATCCCGAGCTGGTGGGCTTCGGATTGCGCCGGATGCTCCCGGCCGACCGGCTGGCCACGGTGTCCGACTTCCAGGACCTCGCGGCCTGGCGCCGGCTGGTGCCGGAGACGGCGGCCGCGTTGCTCGGTGAGGTCGGCGGACCGTTGGTGGTGCCGATGACCCTGCTCAGAGAGGACTACCGGGACGAGATCTTCGGCGACCTCGCCGCGCACGGGATCCCGGTGCACCACTTCGTGCTGGACCCAGAAGAAACGATCCTGCGTGACCGTATCGCGCACCGCGAGGAATGCCCCGGCGACCCCGAGGGCAGCGAGCGGGTCCGCACCTGGTGCCTGGAGCACCTGCCCCGCTACCGGGCCGCCCGCCGCTGGCTGGTCGGCGACGCCCGGATGATCGACAGCAGCGCGCTCACCCCGCGCGAGACCGCGCACCGGATCGCCGAGCTGGTCCGGGTCGGCGCCGCGCGCTGCCCGATCGTCCAGGCCCAGGACCCGACCGGGGACACCGTGGCCTCGGCCGTGCTGTTCTTCGACGAGCAGGACCGGGTGCTGCTCGTCGACCCGGTCTACAAGCCCGACTGGGACTTCCCCGGCGGCGTGGTCGAACGCGGAGAGGCCCCCACCGACGCCGCCCTGCGGGAGACCGCCGAGGAACTCGGGCTGCGGCTCGACCCCTCCGTGCTGCGCCTGCTCGCCGTCGACTGGGAACCCCGCACCGGCCCGCGCCGCGGTGGCCTCCGGCTGATGTACGACGGCGGGCTGCTGGACGACGCGGGCCGGCGGAACCTGCTGCTGCAGCAGGAGGAACTGCGCGGCTGCCGGTTCGTCACCCTGGAGGAGGCGGCCGACCTGCTGCCGCCGAGCCGCTTGCGGCGCCTCGCCGCCGCGCTGGACGCCCGGCGCAGCGGGGAGCTGCGGTACCTGGAGGCGGGGAGCCGGGTGGCGCTGGGCCTGGCCAGTACGGCGGAGGCAGTTTAGGGCCTGTCCGGCGGATCTTGCCGGGTGCGCGGGGCGGGCGGCCCCGGTTGGTGGGGCGGGCGGTGCGGGCGTCAGGATGGGGGCATGCCGTTCACGCTGAGCCACCCCGCCGCCGTCCTGCCCCTGCTGCGCGCCGCCGGGCGGCGCGGGCCGTTGGTGGCCTCGGCGTTGGTGGCCGGGTCGATGGCGCCGGATGTGCCGTTCTTCGCCGAGTCGCTGCTGCCCGGGGTGTACGGGCACGGCGGGCTGACCCACGCCTGGTGGGCGGTGCCGACGCTGGACGTGGCGATCGCCGGTGCGCTGGTGGCGGGGTGGCACGGGCTGCTGCGGGCGCCGCTGGTGGGGCTGCTGCCCGAGCGGTGGGCGGGCGGCGCGGAGGCGCTGACGGTCCGGCGGGGCTCGGGTGCCGGGGGCGTGGACGCGGCGTGGTTCGTGGCCTCGGCGGCGGTCGGTGCGTTCACCCATGTCGGCTGGGACGCGTTCACCCACGGCGGCCGGCTGGGGGTTCGGCTGTTGCCGGTACTGGATCGGAAGGTGGCCGGTGTCCCGGTCTACGAGGCGCTGCAGTACGGGAGTTCGGCGCTCGCGCTGGCCGCGCTGGGCGGTTGGGCGGCGCGCGCGGTGCGGGCCGTCGAGCCGGTGCGGCCGGCCGTGCGGCTCGCGCCGCGGACCCGGCGGGCGGGCGTCGCGGCGCTGGGGGTGGCGACCGCGGTCGGGGTGCTGCACCGGCTGAGCCCGCTGCGTCGCAACCTCGTTCCGGAGGTGTGCTTCGGGGCCGGGGCCGGGCTCGCGGTGGGGGCGGTCGGGTATGCGGCGGTGGTCGCGGCTGCCCGCCGGTGGGGTGGCGGGCGGCCCGGGGGCGGGTCCGGCGGACGGACCGGGGCCGGTGCGAACTCCCCTGAGAGGGTGCGCAGTTCGGTGTAGCGGTGGGCACGGCGGCGGTCGGGGCCGCCCGCCGGGTGGGGTGGCGGGCGGCCCCGACCGGGTCGAACTGCCGTCAGACGGTGCGCAGTTCGGCGTAGCGGCGGAGGAACAGGGCCTCGCTGAGGGCCATCCGCTCCAGCTCCCGCGGGTCGACGCTCTCGTTGACGGCGTGGATCTGGGTGGTCGGGTCCTCGACGCCGATCAGCACGATCTCGGCCTGCGGGTAGAGCGAGCGCAGGGTGTTGCAGAGCGGGATCGAGCCGCCCTCGCCGGCCGCGACCATCGCGGTGCCGAAGGCCTCGGCCATCGCCTCGCCCATCGCCTCGTAGGCCGGGCCGTCGGTGTCGGCGCGGAACGGCGCGCCGTTGCCCTGGCGCCGGACCGTCAGGTGGGCACCGAGCGGGACCTGCGCCTCCAGGTGGGCGACCAGGGCGTCCTGGGCGTCGTCCGAGCTCATGCTCGGCGGGACGCGCAGGCTGATCAGGGCCTTGGCGGCGGACTGCACGGAGGAGGTGGCGCCGATCACCGGCGGGGCGTCGATGCCCAGGACGGTGACGGCCGGGCGGGCCCACAGGCGGTCGGCGACGGTGCCGGTGCCGGTCAGCGCGACGCCGTCGAGCACCTTGGCGTCGGCGCGGAACTGCTCCTCCGGGTACTGCACACCCTCCCAGGTCTGGTCCGAGGCCAGCCCGGCGACCGCGACGTCGCCCTTGTCGTCGTGCAGCGAGGCGAGCACCCTGACCAGCGACTGCAGCGCGTCCGGGGCGGCACCGCCGAAGGCACCGGAGTGCAGGTTGCCGGCCAGCGTGGTGATCGAGGCCTCGACCACCGTCATGCCGCGCAGCGAGGCCGTCACGGTGGGCAGGCCGGGGGCGAAGTTGCCGGTGTCGCCGATCACGATGGCGTCGGCGGCGAGCAACTCGGGGTGGGCCTCGGCGTAGCGCTCCAGGCCGCCGGTGCCCTGCTCCTCCGAGCCCTCCACGATGATCTTCAGGCTGACCGGGTAGCCGTCCCCGTACACCTGGCGCAGCGCCCGCAGGGCGGTCAGGTGCATCAGGATGTTGCCCTTGCAGTCGGCGGCGCCGCGGCCGTACCAGCGGCCGTCGCGCTCGGTCAGCTCGAACGCCGGGCTGAGCCAGTCGTCCTCGGCCAGCGGCGGCTGGACGTCGTAGTGGGAGTAGAGCAGGACGGTCGGTGCGCCCTCCGGGCCGGGCAGTTCGCCGTAGACGGACTGGGTGCCGTCCGGGGTGTCCAGCAGCCGGATTCCGGTCAGGCCCTCGGCGGCGAAGGCCTCGGCGACCCACTGCGCGGCCTTCTGGCACTCCTCGACCGGGAACTGGCGCGGGTCGGCGACCGACGGGAAGGCGACCAGCTCGGCGAGGTCGGTGCGGGCACGGTCCATCAGGGACCGGACGGCGTCGGCCAGGGGCTGTGACATCGGGGCTCCGGAAGGGACGGTCCGCCCGGGGGGTGGTACGGGCGGAGGCGGTCGGTTGGGGTACCGCCGATCATAGGCGGAGCCCCTCGGGAGCTTCCGGGGAGCTTCGGGGCCGGCGGGCGGTGCGGCGTCCGCGCCGGTGATCGGACGCATAGGATTGGTCGACGTGACTGACTCCGGAAGCCCTGATTCCCGTAGCCCGCTCAACAGCCCGCTCGACGAGGCGACGGTGCCGCCCGACGGCGTCTGGGACGTCGTGGTGGTCGGCGCCGGACCGGCCGGATCCTCGGCCGCGTACGCCGCCGCCGCGCAGGGCCGCCGGGTGCTGCTGCTCGACAAGGCCGAGCACCCCCGGTACAAGACCTGCGGCGGCGGCATCATCGGCCCGTCCCGGGACAGCCTGCCGCCGGACTTCGAACTGCCGCTGCAGGACCGGGTGTCCGCCGTCACCTTCGCCTACGACGGCCGGTACACCCGGACCCGCCGGTCCGGGCGGATGCTGTTCGGGCTGGTCAACCGGGACGAGTTCGACCTGCGCCTGGTGCAGTCGGCCAAGCAGGCCGGGGCGGTGCTGGTCACCGGCGTGACCGTCACCGGGGTCGAGCAGCGCGGCGGCGAGCACCGGACGGCCGTCGTGACGGCCGCCGACGGGCGCACCTTCGAGGCCCGCGCGGTGGTCGGCGCGGACGGCAGCGCCAGTCGGATCGCCCGGCACGTCGGCGTCACCTTCGACCAGATCGACCTCGGCCTGGAGGCGGAGATCCCGGTGCCGCCGCAGGTCGCCGCCGACTGGTCGGGCCGGATCCACCTCGACTGGGGCCCGCTGCCCGGCAGTTACGGCTGGGTGTTCCCGAAGACCGAGACCAGCAGCCTGACCGTGGGCGTCATCTCGGCGCGCGGCGACGGCGAGCGGACCAAGCAGTACCTCGCCGACTACATCCGGCGGTTGGGCCTGTCCGGCTTCACCCCGCGGGTCGAGTCCGGGCACCTGACCCGCTGTCGGGCCGAGGACTCGCCGCTCGCCCGCGGTCGGGTGCTGGTCGCCGGGGACGCGGCCGGGCTGCTGGAGCCGTGGACCCGCGAGGGCATCTCGTACGCGCTGCGCTCGGGCCGGCTGGCCGGCGAGTGGGCGGTGCGGGTCGCGGAGGCGGGTGACGCGACCTCGGTGCGGCGCGAGGCGCTGAACTACGCGTTCGCGATCAAGGCCGGGCTGGGCGTGGAGATGCGCGCGGGCAAGCAGCTGCTCGGCGCCTTCGAGCGGCGGCCGTACCTGTTCCACGTGGCGGTGACCTCGGTGCCGGCGGCGTGGCGGGCCTTCGCCCGGACCACCCAGGGGCACACCACCTTCGCCCAGCTGCTGCGGCAGAACCCGGCGGCGCGCAAGCTGATGGCGATGGCCTCGCGGTAGCGGCGCGGGCCGTACGGCGGGGGGCGTACGGCGGGGCGGGGCCGTACGGCGTGTTGGGCCGGCGCTCCTCCGGTGCGGAGGGGCGCCGGCCCTGTCCGGGGCTAGGGCTGGGGCCGGGCGCTGGTGGCCCGGCCGGTCGGGTTACCGGAGTCCGGTGTCGAGGGCCGTCATGAGGGTGCCGGACGGGGTGTCGCCGGACATCTCCCAGATCATCCCGCCGAGCAGGTTCTTCGACTTGAGGTAGGCCGTCTTCTGGGCGATCGACCAGGCGTCGTCGAAGGTCCACCACTGGCCGTTGGCGCCCGTGTAGCCGTACGTGGCAACGGACTTGGGATCGTGGTAGACGGTGAGGCCGGGCACGCCGGTGATGAGGTCGTGGTATCCGCGGGTGCCGGCCTCCTCGGCGAACTGGCCGGGCGCCGCGCCGTTCGCGGACTGCCAGGCGCCGTTGGCACCGCCGTCCGCCACGCCCTGCCAGCCGCGTCCGTAGAACGGGAAGCCGATGGTCAGCTTGCGCGGGTTGACCCCGGCGCCGAGGTAGGTCTGGACGGCCGTGTCCACGCTGAAGTGGAAGTTGTAGGGGTCGTTCGGATCCGGGTAGAGGTTGGACGCCTGACCGGTGCGGTTGGGCTCCCAGGAGTTGTCGCTGCCCGAGCCGTGGAAGTCGTAGCCCTGGACGTTGGCGATGTCGAGCGAGTCGAAGACCTTGGTGAGGTCCCAGCCGGCCGCGACCTTCGCCGGGTCGGCCGGGGTGAAGGCGGTGAGCAGCTTGTGCGGGCCGCCCAACGCGTCGAGCTGCTTGCGGAATTCGGCCGCCAGCAGGGTCAGGTCGGCCTTGTCGTTCGCGCTCCAGTGGTTGCCCGGGTGGCCGTCGCCGGAGCCGGGCCACTCCCAGTCGAGGTCGATGCCGTCGAAGATCCCGGCCGCCGTGCCGTCCCCGCCGGCGCCGTTGTAGGCGGGCAGGTTGCCCTTGATCCAGGTGTCCACGCAGGACTTGACGAACTTCTGCCGGGAGGCGTCGGTGGCGGCGACGTCGGAGAAGTACTTGGAGTACGTCCAGCCGCCGAGCGAGACGACCACCTTCAGGTTCGGGTACTTGGCCTTCAGCTTCTTCAACTGGTTGAAGTTGCCGCGGAGTTTGCCCCAGCCGTCGTCGGCCACGCCGTCCACCGACTGGTCGGCACTCATCGGGCGGGCGTAGTCGGCGTCGGCGTCACCGGCGCCGGTGCCCTGGTCGGGGTCCTCCGGGTTGGCGGTGGTGCCCTTGGTGACGCCCGCGAGGCAGGTCAGGTTGACCGGATCGATGTTCTCGAAGGCGTAGTTGATGATGTCGAGCTTGGCGGCGCTGCCCGAGGTGTCGAGGTTCTTGACGAAGTACTGGCGGCCGTAGATGCCCCACTGGACGAAGTAGCCGACCCGGGCGTACTTTCCGGCGCCGACGATGTCCGCGGTGGTCACGTCGAGCGGGGCGGAGGCGGGCGAGGCGTTGTCGGCGGGGTCGCGGGCCTTCACCGTGAAGGTGTAGGCGGTGGAGGGCGAGAGGCCGCCGACGGCCGCGGTCAGGGTGGTACCGCCGACCGTCGTGACCAGGGTGGTGCCCCGGTAGACGTCGTACGCGGCGACCCGGACGTTGTCGGTGGCGGCGTCCCAGGCGAGCGTCACGTCCGAGGAACCGACCGCCGTGGCACGGAGGTCGGCCGGTGCGGTCGGCGGAACGGTGTCGGTCGACGGGTCGAAGGTGGCGGCGGTGACGGGCGCGCTGGGTGCGCCGAGGTTGCCGCGGCTGTCCTTGGCCCGGACGGTCAGGGTGTACGAGGTGGCCGGGGTGAGGCCGGTGACCAGGGCGTTGGCGGTGGGGCTGGAGGCGAGCACGGTGCTGCCGCTCAGCACGTCGTAGGAGGCGACCGGGAAGTCCCCGCCGGTGGCGGCCGGCCAGCTCAGGGCGAGGGTGTGCGCGGTGGACCCGGTGACGGTGGGGGTGCCCGGCGCGGACGGCGGGACGTCCGGGGTGCCGTCGCACTTGTCGCCGTTGATACGGCAGTTGAGCGGGGTGGAGACCGGGCCGTTGCCGACGAACCAGAAGCTGTACGGCTCGGTGGTGCTGTGGGCGTTGACGGTCGCGTTGTAGTAGGCGGCGGTGGCGGTGACGTGCTGCCCGTTGACGGTCGCGGTGCCGTTGCTGCTGCTGCCCAGGGTGACGCCGGCCGGGAGGTCGAAGTCCAGGGTCCAGCCGGTGACGGCGGTCGCGTTGTCGTTGTGGACGATGTAAGTGCCCTGCCACCAGGAGCCGTTGTCGGCGGTGGTGAGGGTGGCGGTGAGCTTGCCGGCGGCGCTCGCGGGGGCGGCGAGCGCGGTGAGAGCGGCGAGCGGGAGGAGCAGGACGGACAGCAGTGTCAGCAGTCTGCTGCGCACGCGTGGGCGTCCCGCCCGGGATCGAGCGGACATGGTTCTCCCTGTGGCTGTGGGGGTTGGACAGGGTGACGTAGAACCGTGGAACCGTGGAACCGTGGAACCGGGGGTGATCCGGGTGCGATCGATGCCCGCGCCGTGGGGATGCGGGGCATGGGCACTGTAGGAGGACTGGACCAATGCGTCAACAGGTCTGTACCACTGGGGAGTTGGGGGGGCTGGAGAGCTGGAGAGCTGGAGAGTTGGGGAGTTGGGGAGTTGGGGAGGCTGGGGAGACCGGGGGTCGGCTCGTCAGCTCGTCAGCTCGTCAGCTCGTCTCCGAGTGTGCTCCGCCGGTACAGCACCGAGCGGCCGTGCCGGGCCCGGGTGACCAGACCGGTGGCCGCCAGGACGGAGAGGTGCTGGCTGACCGCGCTCGGGGTGACGCCGAGGCGGTAGGCGAGGTCGGTGGTGGAGGCCGGCTCGGCGAGCAGTGTGAGCAGCCGGGCCTTCGGCGCGCCGACCAGCGCCGCCAGGGCGTGCGGCGGCGCCGGGGAGCCCCCGCCGGCCATCCCGGCCTGCCCGCGTGCTGGGTAACTGATCTGCGGCGCAAGGGAGTTGTCGATGGTGGTGATCGCACCCCGGACGAAGAAGGTCGGGCAGAGGACCAGTCCGCGACCGTCCACGGCGGTCTCCACGTCCCCGTCCGTCCAGTGCCGGTTGATCGACAGCACGCCGTCCGCCCAGTTCAGCCGGTGGTCGAGGTCGGTGAACAGTGCCGCCGCGCCCTGCTGGGCGAGCACCCGGGCCCGGTACACCAGGTCGGCCTCCAGCGCCGCGCGGGCCTGCGGCCACCAGGTGGGCGCGAGGCAGGCCTCCCAGTACTCCGCCAGGGCGTCACAGATCCTGGCCAACAGCCGTTCTGGGTCGCCCAGTTCGGCTTCGAGCAGGGCGGGCAGCGGCTGCCCGTGCGGCAGGAAGGTCCGCTCCAGTTCGGTGCGCAGCAGCTCGGGCGGCAGCGCTCGGACGGTGGCGAGCTCGGTGCGGAACTCGGGTGTCGGGGAGGACGGCCGGGGCGTCAGGAAGTCGGGCACCCAGCGGTTCTGGGCGACCAGGGAGAGCAGCAGTCGGGAATCCAGTCGCTCGAACGAGGGCCTGAGCTGCTCGAAGGCCCGGCTCTGCAGCCCGTAGTGGCCGGGGTGGGTCCACATCCGCAGGCTGAGCACGGCCTCATGGATCGGGGAGTACGCGAACCAGGTGGTGGCGAGGTCGGCCAGTCGAAGGGTGAAGCGGTGCACGGGAGCTCTCCTGCCGACTGCCCGGCGCCCCACGGCCGGGTTCCAGCCGGAGAGCCTAGTTTTAGCCAGAGCCTAAAGGAATATCCGGTCCGGCCCGCCCTACGGTGGAATCGGCGGCATGACCACCACACCGGCGGAGCCTCCCGCACCCTCCCTGGCCGTGCCCGCGGCCGGCCGGACCGGCCGCCTGCCCGAGACCGTCCGGCGCCGGCTGCACCCCGACCCGACGGTCCGCCGGCTGGCCGGGATCACCCTGGTCAACACGGTGGGGAACGGCCTCTCGCTGTCCGTCTCGGTGCTGTTCTTCACCCGGGTGCTCGGCCTCAGCGCCACCCAGCTGGGGTTCGGAATGACCGCCGCCGGCCTGTGCGGGGTCCTCGCCAGCGTGCCGGCCGGCCGGGCCGCCGACCGCTGGGGCGCCCGTCCGGTCCTGCTGGTGCTGGTCTCGGTGGAGG
Source organism: Kitasatospora sp. NPDC030952 (assembly GCF_055571335.1). NCBI lineage: Bacteria > Bacillati > Actinomycetota > Actinomycetes > Kitasatosporales > Streptomycetaceae > Kitasatospora > Kitasatospora sp. NPDC030952. Next base: position 70,941 of record NZ_JBVIFM010000033.1, on the reverse strand, counting down.
CCGTGGGCACCGCCGGGTACGCGCTGGTGCACAGCTACCCGGCCTTCGTCGCCCTGGCCTGTGGCGTCTCCGCCGTCGACCGGGGCGCGGCCGCCGTACGGAACGCGCTCTACGCCGAGGTGCTGCCCGCCGACCGCCGGGTGGCCGGACGGGCCTACCTGCGGGTGGTGACCAACATCGGCATCTGCGTGGGTACGGGCTTCGGCGCGCTCGCGCTCCAGCTCGACACCCGGCCGGTCTACCTGACGGCGATCCTGGCCGACTCCGTCTCCTACGTGGCCGTCGCGCTGATGCTGTACCGGCTGCCCGCGGTGCTGGGGGCGCGGCCGGCCGCGCCCTCGGCCAGGGCCGGGACGGTCACGGCTGACCCCTCGGTCACGGTCGACCCCCCGGTCAGTGCCAATCCCTCGGTCACGGCCGACCCCTCGGCCGGGACCGGGACGGCCGATCCCTCGGACCCCGGCGGCGAGGGTGCCAAGCAGGGCCGGCGGCGCAACCCGGCGCTGCGCGACGGCCCGTTCCTGGCCGTCACCGCGCTGTGCTCCGTCCTCGGCCTGCAGTTCGCCGTCCTGGAGGTGGGCGTCCCGCTGTGGATCGTCCAGCAGACCGACGCACCGCGGATCACCGTCGCCGGCGCCTACATCGTCAACACCCTGATGGTGATCGCCCTCCAGGTGCGGGCCACCCGGGGCACCGGGGAACGGTCGGCCGCCGCCCGGGCCTGCCGCCGCGCCGGGCTGGTGCTGGCCGCCTCCTGCCTGGTCATCGCCCTCGCGCACGGGCTGCCCGGGATCCTGGCCGCCGTCGTCGCGCTCGCCGGGATCGGACTGCAGTCGCTCGCCGAGGTGTTGGGCCAGGCGGGCGGCTGGGCGCTGAGCTACGACCTCGCGGGCGAGCGCGACCACGGCGCCTACCAGGGGGTCTTCAACGCGGGCTCGGCGGCCGCGATGATGGCCGGCCCGGCGGTGGTCAGCACGGCCGTGATCGGCTACGGGTTGCTCGGGTGGGCCGCCCTGGGTGCGGTGGTGGCGGCGGCGGGACTGGCGATGGGCCCCGCCGTCCGGTGGGCCGGACGGCGGGACGCGCTGCTCCGGCCGGCGTGAGGGGGCGCTACCCCGGGACGATCGCCATCGCCTCGATCTCGATCAGGACGTCCGGCCGGAACAGCGCCGCGACCTGCATCGCGGAGGCGGCCGGCAGCGGCAGGCCGGCCAGGTACTCGTCGCGGGCCTCGCGGATCGCCGCGAGATGGGCGATGTCCGTCATGAAGAAGGTGAACTTGACGACGTCGGAGAAGTCCGCGCCGGCCGCGGCCAGGCAGCGGCGCAGGTTCTCGAAGACCTGACGGGCCTGGGCCTTCGGGTCGCCCTCGCCGACCAGGTTCCGGTGCTCGTCGAAGGCGACCTGCCCGGAGACCTGGACCAGCCGGCCGCTGCCGGTGACGACGTGGGTGTAGCCCGTCCCGGGGGCGACTCCGGGCGGCTCGGCGATGTGGGTGAGGTGCGTGGTGGTCATGGTGCATGATCGTGCGCCATCGGCAGCCGGTGCCGCAAGCGCGGGCGCTGTCCGGGCGGTCTCCGCAGGGTGCCAACCCGCCTGGTCAGCGGACCACTTCGGGCAGCTCGCGGCGGAACGGACGGTCGGCGCGGGGGAGTTGCGTGGCCGGGCCGGAGGAGCGCAGCACCACGTCCAGGACGCCGTCCGGCTCGGCGGCGTAACCGCCGCTGGCCCAGGCCGCGTTGGCCTCGACCACCGCCCAGCCGTGGTCCGTCCGTCCGACGTCCACCACCACCGCGCTCGGCAGCGGGGCCTGCTCGGCGGCGGCCGCCAGCACCTCGCGGGCGAAGGCCGTCACCTCGGAGTCGCCCCGCCCGTCCTGTAGGTCCTGCTCGTCCTGCGCGTCCCGCGTGTCCTGCCCGTCCCGCGTGTCCTGCCCGTCCTGCCCGTCCTGCGCGTCCCGCCCGAGCGGCGCGACGGACAGCTCGCCGTCCACCGCGTAGCGCGAGCCGGCTCGCACCACGCCGTCCAGTACGAACAGCCGGTACTCCGTGCGGAACCGCACCACCTCGCTCACCAGCACCGGAGTGTCACCGTCCAGCAGTTCGGGACCGGGCAGCGCGCCGCCGTCGGGGTAGACCCGGGCGGCGAACAGCTTGTCGGCCAGCGGCTTCACGAAGGCCGGGCCGGTCAGCGTACGGGCCTCGGCCAGCGTGGTCGCGGACACCCGGCGGCCGGTCAGCGCGAGCGGCAGCCGGGCCAGCCAGTCCGCGGCCGGCTCCAGCAGGGCCAGGCCCAGCTCCCGGCCGACCGCGTCGCCGAACAGCGGCCCGCCGTACACGTGCACCGGTGCGCCGAGCAGTTCGCGCGGCGCCTGCCAGGAGGCCGCGGTGAACGCCCGCAGGCCGCGCAGACCGGCGGCGGTGCGTAGCTGGAGGCCGGTGTCGTTGATCCGCGGGGCGAGCAGCAGGACCGGGGAGTCGGTGGTCATGGCGCCCATGCTGGCGGGTGGGCGGTGGCTGTCACCAGCGGTTTTCCGTGCGGCCGACGGACGGTCCGGTCCGCCGGGCGGCGGTTGGCTCTGGCCGAGGGGCGGGTGGGCGTGCCAGAGTCGTGCGGGCGCCGTCCGGGCACCCCTGGACCGCGCCCGCGGCCCGGACACCCCGGACCGCGCCCGCTGCCCGACCCACCCTCAGCCGGAAGGCAGGCCCACGCCGATGACCAGCGCAGAGCCCCTCGTCCGCGTCAGCACCGCCGACGCCGTCACCACGCTCACCCTCGACTCGCCGCACAACCGCAACGCGCTCTCCACCCGCCTGATGTCCGAGCTGCACGCCGGACTGGCGGTGGCCGCGGCGAACCGGGACGTCCGCGCGGTGGTGCTCACCCACACCGGCAAGGTGTTCTGCGCGGGCGCGGACCTCTCCGAGGCGACCGGCGCGGACCCGACGGTGGGCCCGCGCGGCCTCGTCGAGCTGCAGAAGGCGATCGTGGACTGCACCAAGCCGGTGATCGCCGTGGTCGACGGGCACGCCCGGGCCGGCGGCCTCGGCCTGATCGGTGCGGCGGACCTCGCCGTCGCCGGACCGGCCGCGACCTTCGCCTTCACCGAGGTCCGCCTCGGCCTCGCGCCCGCCGTCATCTCGCTGCCGCTGCGCCCCAAGCTGGAGCCGCGCGCCGCCTCCCGCTACTACCTCACCGGCGAGGTCTTCGACGCCGCCGAGGCCGCCCGGATCGGCCTGATCACCCGGGCGGCCGACTCCACCGAGGACGCCGGAGTGGTGCTGAAGGGTCTGCTGGACGCGCTGCGCCAGGGCTCGCCGCAGGGGCTGGCCGAGTCGAAGCGGCTGGCCAACGCCGAGGTCGCGCGATCCTTCCAGCGGGACGCGGACGAGCTGGTGCAGCTGTCGGCGCGGCTGTTCGGGTCGGCGGAGGCGCAGGAGGGGATGCGGGCCTTCCTGGAGAAGCGGCCGGCGGCCTGGGTGCGCTGAGCCGCTCCCGGACGGCCGACCGGGCTGAGCCGTGTCCAGACGGCCGGCCGACGGCCCGGGTGCGCCGAGTCGCTCCCGGGCCCGGCCGGCGGCCCGGGATCAGCGGATCGCGGCGTTGTCCCGCCAGAGGTCGAGCAGGCTCCGGTCGCCGCTGAGTTCGACCTGCTCGGTCTGTCCGGCCCCGCCGGCCTGCCCGGTCTGCCCGGCCGGTCCGGCCCCGCCGGCCTGGGCCGACCGCTCGGTCTGTTCGACCGTCAACCGGTTCCAGAGCAGCAGGTAGAGCTCGCGGGCCGGGCCGGTGACGGTCAGGTCGGCGGGCTCGGGGCGCTCCTCCGTGGTGACGGCGAGCGGCTCGTGGGAGAGCGTCAGGTGCCAAGTGCCCGGGCCGTCGGTGGTCCGGATCGAGACGGTGCGCAGGCCGTCGGTGTGCACCTTCGCCCGGCCGCGGCGCATGAAGCCGCGCAGCAGCTCGTCGATGCCGTCCAGGGCGAGTTCGGGCGCCACGGCCGGGCCCGGGGAGCCGGCCGCCGCGTCGGCGTCGAAGCGGTGGACGGCGGTCTCGTGCGCCTGGCGCCGGGCCCAGAAGGCCAGTGGGGTGGGCGCGGGCAGGAAGGTCCAGCACTCGAGGTCGGCGGGGGCCGCGGAGAGCACGGTCAGCAGGGCGGCGTGGCCCTCGCGGTACCAGTCGAGCAGCTCGGCGTCCGAGGGGTCCGGGCCGATGACGGCCTGTTGGCCGGGCTCGTCCAGAGGTGCCCGGAGGCCCTTCGCCGGGAAGGCGGCGGCCCAGCGGTGGACCTGGCCGATGTGCCGCACCAGGTCACCCATCCGCCAGTCCGGGCAGGTGGGGACGGGGGCGGTGAGGTCGGCGCGGGCGGCTGCGTCGGCGAGCAGGGCGCCCTCGTGGCGCAGTGCCTCGATGTGCTCGGAGATCTCCATGGCACGGAGTCTCCCACCGGGGGCCGACAGTGGTGGCGGAATTCGGACGGCCCCGGGGCCGGGCGCGGGGGCGGCGCCGCGAGGGCCGGTAGGCCGGTGGGCCGCGCCAGAAGTGGTGGTGGGCCGGGGCGGACGGGGCCGCTGGGCCCGGTGTGATGTCGGCCTCCCACCGGATGGGCGGACGCTACGGGCCGGTAACGTGAGCGCATGCCGATAACCCGTTCCCTCCTCTCCACCGTCCGGGCCGGTGGCCGCCGGGCCGCCGGGCGCCTCGTCCACCGGGGCTGGCGCTGGGTGCAGCGGACCGGCGCGGTCACCAACCGGACCCCGGGCCCGTACCGGTTCGGCGAGCTGGGTGACGGTACGACCCTGGCCTTTCCGCTCGGGGCGGTGTTCAACGAGCAGTGGATCACCATCGGGCCGTTCTCGATCATCGGCGAGCGGGTCACCATCAGCGCGGGCTTCCTGCCGGGGCTCGACCTCGGGCCGGAGCCGATCGTGCGGATCGGCGGCGGCTGCGTGATCGGCCGGGACAGCCACATCGTCGGCCACCAGTCGATCGTCATCGGCGACGACGTGTGGACCGGCCCCGGCGTGTACGTGAGCGACCAGGCGCACGAGTACCGGGACACCGAGCTGCCGATCGGCAAGCAGTGGCCGCGCAACGAGCCGGTGGAGATCGGCGCGGGCAGCTGGATCGGCACCGGCGCGGTGATCATGCCGGGGGCGCGGATCGGCCGCAACGTGGTGGTCGCGGCGGGTGCGGTGGTGCGCGGCGAGGTGCCCGACCACAGCGTGGTCGCCGGCGCCCCGGCCAAGGTGGTCCGCCGGTGGAGCGAGGCGGAGGGCTGGCAGCCGCCGCTGCGCCACGAGCCGCCCCGACCGGTGCCGGACGGGGTGACGGCGGAGCAGCTGCGCGCTCTGGTGGGGTGGGACCTGCGGTTGCCCGGCGAGCGGGACTGACGGCCGTACCGGCCTGATCGTTTGTCACTCCTTTAGCTGATCCCTCCTTTTTCCTGACGGTTCGTCCGCTAGCGTGCCGTTCGTTCGACTGTCGTCGTGACGTCGAACGAACCATCGAACGGGGAACCTCCTATGCGCAATCGTCTCGTCGGCGGGCTCGCCACCGTCGGAATCGTGCTCGCGACCGGGCTCGCGGCCACACCCACCGCCTCGGCCCAGGAGTCGCGGTTCTGCGGCTACACCAGCGCCGAGCCCACGCTGCGCTCGCCCGCCACGGGTGACGCGGTGAAGCAGCTCCAGTGCGAGCTCAACCACGTCCCGTTCTCGTTCGGGAGCCCGCACCTGGACACGGACGGCGTCTGGGGACCGCTCACCGACTCGGCCGTCTGGACCTTCCAGCGCTGCGCCGGCATCGGGCAGGACGGCGTGGTCGGGCCCCAGACCTGGTCCGCCCTGGACAGCTGGGTGGGGGCCCACACCAGCCTGAACTGCTGAGTGCGCGTCCCTTCGCCACCGTCGCGCCCGCGCCCGCGCCCGCGCCCGCGCCCGCGCCCGCGCCCGCACCACCGTCTCCGGTGGTGCGGGCGCGGTCCGTTCCAACCGGTCTGCCGGGGCCCGCCGGGGCCTGCCGGGCCTGGTAGGGCGCCTGTTAGGGCGTGGGGGTTCTCCGCTCGGCCGTCCGGGCGGCGATCGCGGCGGTGATCCGCAGGACGTCGGCGGGGCGTGCCGGGTCCAGGCCGGTGAGGACGGCGATCCGGCGCAGCCGGTAGTCGACGGTGTTCGGATGCAGGTGCAGGGCGCTCGCGGTGTGGCGGCGGTTCAGGCCCCCGGCCAGGTGGGTGCGCAGGGTGGTGAGCAACTCGCCGCCGTCGGCGAGCGGTTCGAGTAGCGCGGCGAGTCGGGAACGGGCCTGGCTGGGCCGGGTCAGCTGGTACTCCAGCAGGACGTCGTCCAACCGGTGCAGCCCCGGTGGACGGCCGAACGCCCTTGCCACGTCCAGGACTTCGTACGCCAGCGCGGCGGCGCCGGGCACCTCGGCGGGCACCGCGGCGGCGGCCCCGGCCAGCACCGGGACGCCAGCGGCCCGGGCCCCGGCGGCGAGGGTGGCCGCGAGCTGGGGCCAGAGCGACTCCTCGGCGGTTCCGTCGGACGGCTCGGTGGCGCGCTCCGGCGGTGTCTGCAGCGGGACGAGCACCAGGCCGCCCGAGGGGGTGAGCGCGGTGAGCGCCGACTGCCGGGTGCGGTGGTCGAGTTCGGCGCCGAAGCGGCGGAGCTTGCGGCGGGCCGCGATGCCCGGGTCGATGCCCGGTGAGTGCTCGTCCGGATGGTCGGCGAGGGACAGGCAGAGCACGGCGTAGCCGGCCGGCAGCTCAGTGCCGGCCCGGGCGGCCGCCTCCTCGGCGGGGGTGCCGGCGAGCAGCGCGGCGAGCAGGGACTGCCGGGCGGTGGAGCTGCGGTCGCCGGCCGAGCGCTGCCCGTCCAGATAGCCGGCGCCGGCGGCGGTGGCGGCCCGGCGGAGCTGGTCGAGCAGGAGACGGTTGAGCAGCAGCAGGTCGGCGGCGTCGCCGGCGTGGGCGTCCCGGGTGAGGAACTCCCAGCAGACCTCCAGTCCGAGGTGGTGGGCGAGCAGGACGGCGTCCAGCGGCAGGCCCTCCTCGGCGCGGCGCGCGGCGGCCTCCCGTACGGCGGTGAACTCCTCGGCGGGGGCGGGGAGTCCGGTGCGGACGGCGTGGGCGAGGGCGCGGATGCGGCGCTCGGTGTCGCGGGTGAGTTCGCCGGTGAGCTGTTCGCGCGGGAGGCGGCGGTAGACCGGCACGCGGGCCAGCAGGGCGGCCACCACGGCTGCGGCCACGTCGGGGGCGCCGCCGAGGAGTCGCTGGTCGGCGGGGAGGCCGCCGATCACCGGGACGCGCCAGGGGGAGGGGGCGTCGGCGGCCGCAGGGGTTTCGGCGGGGCGGCCGGTGGGAGGTTCGGCGGGGCGGCCGGTGGGAGGTTCGGCGGGGCGGCCGGCGGGGGTGCAGTGGGGTGCGTTGTGACCGGTCACAGAGAACACCGTCCAGGTCTGGGGAACGCCCAAGGGCCGGGCCGGAGGGGCGACCGCATCATTGAGCCACTCGGGTTACCTGTTGGTAACAAACTTCTGCTGTGGAGGCAACAGTTGAGAACCCCACTTCTCCGCTTCTCCGCAACTCCGGTGCGCCGTCGGCTCGGTGGATCCCTCGGTGGAGCCCTCGGTGCGGCCGTACTGGCCGGTGCGCTGCTGGTCGGCGCGGCCGCGGCCCCCGCGTCGGCGACGCCTGCCGCGGCCCACGCCGTCTCCGCTCAGGCCGTCACCGCCGCCGAACTGCCGCCCGACGGCGACTCGGTGGCCTCGCCGCCCGGTGCCAACGACTGGAGCTGCCGACCGTCCGCCGCCCACCCCGACCCGGTGGTGCTGGTGCACGGCACCTTCGCCAACCGCTACGAGAACTGGCTGGCGCTCTCCCCGCTGCTCAAGGGCCTCGGGTACTGCGTCTTCGCCCTCGACTACGGCAGCATCCCCGGCATCACCTCCACCGGCAGCGGCCTGGTGCTGCCGATCGGCGGCCTCGGAGCGGTGCCCGCCTCGGCGGCCCAACTCGCCCACTTCGTCGACCTGGTGCGCGGTGCGACCGGCGCGGCCAAGGTCGACATCGTCGGGCACTCGCAGGGCGGGATGCTGCCGAACTACTACCTGAAGTTCCTCGGCGGGGCCTCGAAGGTCGACAAGCTGGTCGGCCTGGCGCCGTCCAACCACGGCACGACGCTCGACGGGATCACCAAGCTGGCGCCGTACTTCCCGGGCGTGGCCGACCTGATCTACACCGTCTGCCAGGCCTGCCGTGACCAGGCGGTGGGCTCCGACTTCAACACCACCATGGCCTCCCAGCCGGACACCGTGCCGGGGGTGCACTACACGGTGATCTCGACCGTGTACGACGAGGTCGTCACCCCGTGGCGGACCCAGTTCCTGAACGGGCCGGACGTGGACAACGAGGTGCTGCAGGACCACTGCCCGGTCACACTCGCCGAGCACGTCGCGATCGCGTTCTCGCCGACGGCGCTGCACCTGGTGACCAACGCCCTGGACCCGGCGCACGCCACGCCGGTGTTCTGCGGCTGACGGCTCGCCGGTGCTGTTGCCCGTACCCCCGGTTCCTTCCGGGGGTACGGGCAACAGCGCTGCTCAGCGGGTGGTGCCGGCGTGCGTGTCAGCGGGTGGTGCCGTGTCAGCGAGTGGTGCTGCGGAAGGTGATCACGGCGGTGACCCCGTCGGGCCGCAGTTCATGGGTGCCGGGTGTGTCGAGCAACGCGGCGTCGTAGCGGGTCAGTTCGGCGGCCCCGACGGTGGCCGAACCCGCCAGGCACACCAGCAGGACGGTCGCCGACGGCGGGACGTGGACGGTGCCGGGCCCGGTCGGCAGGTCCACGGTGGCCTCGACCCGGCCGCGGCGGGTCATCACGTTGAAGTCCACCACCGGGCCGCCGAGCAGTCGGCAGTCGGTCGTGGCGTCGCCGGGGAAGGCGAAGGGGCGGAACGGGGCGTCCACCAGCTGTCGGACGCCGTCCACGGTGAGGGCCATGCCCGCGCCCTCGACCAGGGTGATCACCCGGTCGATCCCGGGGAACGGGGAGAAGGGTCCGGCCGAGGCGACGTCGGCGAGGCTCACCCGCCAGTCGAACTCGCCCAGTCCGGCCCCGGCGGGGAACCCGGCGACCTCCCTGGTCACCCCGCCCCCGTTGAGCCACGGGGTGGCCGGGCGCTCGCTCGCCCGCAGTACCTGGATGCCTCCGGTGGTGGTCATGGGGTCGCATCCTGCCAGTTGTGGGGTGGGTTCGTCAGTGATGGGGGCGGGGAACGGCGAACAGGCGGCAGCGAACAGGTGACAGCAAACGGATAACAGATGTTGAAATCTGTTATCCGTTTGCTGTCAGTTGTCACCCGCTACCCGCTACCCGCTACCCGCCACCTGCCCCCGCCCACCGTCAGCGCCGCCCGACCGCCAGCGGCAGCAGGGCCGCCGTCGTGGCGGCCACCGCGACCGTGGTCAGCGCCAGTGGCAGCCCGGCGGCGTCGGCGAGGAAGCCGATCACCACCGGTCCGATCAGCATTCCGCCGTACCCGAGCGTCGAGGCGAGCGCGACGCCCTGCGGCCCGCCCGCCGCACCGGCGCGCGCGATCGCCAGAGGGAACAGGTTGGCCAGTCCGAGGCCGGCCAGGACGAACCCGCCGATGACCAGCGGCACCGACGGCGCCAGGGCGGCGACCAGCATGCCGACCGCCGCGGTCAGTCCGCCGAGCAGCATCAGCCGGTTCTGGCCGAGTCGGATGGAGAGCCAGGTGCCGCTCACCCTCCCGCTGGTCATGGCGAAGGCGTACGCCGCGTACCCGGCGGCGGCCGTTCCCGCGCTGGCGTGGACGTCGTCGGTGAGGTGGAGGGTGGTCCAGTCGGCGATCGCGCCCTCGCCGTACGCCGTGCACAGCGCCGTGAGTCCGAGCAGCAGCACCAGCAGCCGGAGGTGGCTCCCCGCCGGGCGGCCGGCGGAGTGCCCGCCGACGCTCGCTCTGGAGCCCGGGGTGCCCTCCGCGGTGCCCTTCGAGGCGATCTCCGGGGTGGCACCCGGAGCGGCCTCCGGAGCGACCTCCCGGGTGGCACCCGCACCCGCACCCGCACCCGCGGCCGCGGCCGGCACCGGCGTCGGCGTCGGCGCGACCATCGGCGCCGCCGGGCTGCGCAGCAGGACGACGCCCGCGCCGACGGTGACGGCCAGCCCGAGCAGGCCGCCGAGGGCGAGCGCCCACGCGGTGGTCAGCCGGTCGGCGAGCAGCCCGCCGAAGCCCGCGCCGAGCAGTCCGCCCAGGCTGTACCCGGCGTGGAAGCTGGGCATGACGGGCCGTCGCAGCTGGGCGACCAGGTCGACGGCGGCGCTGTTCATGGCGACGTTGGCCCCGCCGTACCCGGCGCCGAACAGCAGCAGCACCGCGCCGAGCGAGAGCACCGAGTGGGCGTGCGCGGGCAGCGGTACGGCGAGGCTGAGCAGGGCGAGCGAGCCGACGGTGACCGGCCGCGAGCCGTAGCGGAGGCAGAGCCGGCCGACCAGGGGCATGGTGACGACGGCACCGACGGACAGGCAGAGCAGGGCGAGTCCGAGGGCGCTGTGCGAGGCGCTGACCTGGCTGCGGACGTCCGGGATGCGGACGACCCAGGCGGCGAAGAGGAAGCCGTCGACGGCGAAGAAGGCGGTGAGCGCGAGCCGTGCGGCCCCCCAGGGGCTGTCGGCCACCGGGGGTGTGCTGCGAGACTGTGTGGGGGAGCGGTCGGCGGGGCGGCGGGAACGGATTTTGTTTCGAAGCGACACAAAGTCACAATAGGGTCGTGCAGCTCTCACCATCAAGCCCGCGGCCCCGCTCCGGGACCGACCCCGACGCGCAGCGCGACGCCCACCGCCGCGCGGCCCCCGACCGGGGTCGGACGCTGCTCGGCCCGGCGCTGTCGCTCATCCACACCGGCCAGACACCCACCCGTTCCGCGCTCACCCGCGCGCTGGACGTCACCCGGGCCACCGCCGGCGCGGTCACGGCCGAGCTGGAGGCGCTCGGCCTGATCACCGTCGACTCGCGCCCGGCCGGCGGCGGCCGCGGCCGCCCCTCGCACCGGCTGGCGATCAACCCGCAGGGCCCGGTCGTGGTCGCCGGCCAGATCCACGCCGACGGGCTGAGCGTCACCCTGGCCTGCCTCGGCGGCCTGCTCGACCCGCCCGTCCACCTGCCGCTGCCCGCCGCCACCGACCCGGTCCGGATGCTGCGCGCCGTCGCCCAGGCCGGCGCCGAACTGGCCCGCGCGACCGACCGCCGCTGCCTGAGCGCGGCACTCGCACTGCCCAATCCGGTCACCGAGCCGGACGGCACGGCGCTCGCCGCGCTGCACTTCGCCTGGCCCAGCGGCACGCCGGTCGCCGACCTGTACGACGTCGAGGTCGGCCGGGCCGACCACGGCCCGAACGCGGTGCGCCCGCTGCCCACCGCCATCGCCAACGACGCCAACCTCGCCGCGCTCGCCGAGTACCGGCACGGTGCCGGTCGCGGCGCCCGGCACCTGCTCTTCGTCACCTCCGGCCACCGTGGCGTCGGCGGCGCGCTGGTGATCGACGGCCACCTGCACACCGGCAGCGCCGGGCTCGCCCTGGAGGTCGGCCACCTGGCCGTCGACCCGCAGGGCCGTCCCTGCGTGTGCGGCAACCGGGGCTGCCTGAACTCCGAGACCGACCCCGACGCGCTGTTCGCCGCCGCCGGCCTCACCCCGGAGCCGGGGCGCCCGCTGCTAGACCAGGCGCGCGAGCTGTGCTGGGCGGCCGCGACGGACGAACGGGCGCGGGCGGCGGTGGAGCACGTGATCGACCGGCTCGGACTCGGACTGGCCGGGGTCGTCAACATCCTCAACCCGGACCGGGTGGTGCTCAGCGGCCTCCACCTCGACCTCCTGGAGGCCGCCCCCGACCGGCTGCGCGCGGTGGTCGCCGACCGCAGCCTGTGGGGCCGCAGCGGACGGGTGCCGATCGTCGGCGCGGAACTGGCGCACGGCGCGCTCGCCGGCGCGGCCGAACTCGGCTGGGGCCCGTACCTGGCGGACCCGCAGTCCGTCCCGGCGTAGCGGTGCGGTCGGCGCCGGTGCGGTCAGCGTCGGTGCGGTCGGCGTTGAGGCGATTGAGGCGGTTGGGGTGGTTGGGGCGGTCGGCACCGGGGCGGTCGGCTTCGCCGGACGGGGAAGGCTCGATAAGCGGAAGCTGGGCCACTGAAAACGGTCACTTATCGTGACCCTCGTACACTCGTAGTGAGCAGCGGGGGGCCGCAACGAGGGAGTAGTGACCATGAGCACCCAGTCCGGCCTGAGCCTCGGCATCGAGCCGACCGTCGACGTCAACCGCTCCGACGCGCAGTACCGCACCTGGCTGAAGGAAGCGGTGCGCAAGGTCCAGGCCGACGCCAACCGCTCCGCCGACACCCACCTGCTGCGCTTCCCGCTGCCGGCCGAGTGGGGGATCGACCTCTACCTCAAGGACGAGTCCACCCACCCGACCGGCTCGCTCAAGCACCGCCTCGCCCGCTCGCTCTTCCTCTACGGGCTCTGCAACGGCTGGATCCGCCCCGGCAAGCCGGTGATCGAGGCCTCCAGCGGCTCGACCGCCGTCTCCGAGGCGTACTTCGCCCAGCTGATCGGGGTCCCGTTCATCGCCGTCATGGCCAAGAGCACCAGCCAGGCCAAGATCGACCTGATCGAGTTCCACGGCGGCGAGTGCCACCTGGTCGAGCGCTCGGACGAGGTGTACGACGCCTCCGCGCGGCTCGCCGAAGAGACCGGCGGGCACTACATGGACCAGTTCACCTACGCCGAGCGGGCCACCGACTGGCGTGGCAACAACAACATCGCCGAGTCGGTCTTCGCCCAGCTGCGCCTGGAGCCGCACCCCGAACCGGCCTGGATCGTCGCCACCGCCGGGACGGGCGGCACCTCGGCCACCATCGCCCGCTACGTGCACTACATGCAGTACGACACCCGGATCTGCGTCGCGGACCCGGAGAACTCCTGCTTCTTCGACGGCTGGGTCAACCACGATCCGGACGCCGTCTGCGGCAGCGGCTCCCGGATCGAGGGCATCGGGCGGCCCCGGATGGAGCCGAGCTTCGTGCCGGGGGCGGTCGACCGGATGATGAAGGTGCCGGACGCCGCCTCGATCGCCGCGGTCCGGGTGCTGGAGCAGGTGCTCGGGAAGAAGGCGGGGGCCTCCACCGGGACGGGCCTGTGGAGCGCGCTGCGGATCGTCGCCGAGATGCGGACGGCCGGCCGGACGGGCAGCGTGGTCGGCCTGATCTGCGACCCGGGGGACCGCTACCTGGACAAGTACTACTCGGACGACTGGCTGGCCGGCGAGCGGATCGACATCGCGCCGTACCGGGCCGCGCTGGAGTCCTTCCTCGCGGGCGGCGCCTGGACGGGCTGACGGTCAACGGCCGACGCACGACGGCGGGCGGGTGACAACTGACAGATAACAGCTGACAGGTAACAGATAACAGATTTCAGACTCTGTCAGCTGTCATTCGTCAGTCATCACCCGCCTCCCGTCACCGTCACCGTCACCCGCCACCCCGCCGCCGGCATCACCGCCCGCCCGCCCGCCCGCGAGGTCGATCCCCGTGCGCTTCGGCGCCCCGTCGTGCTCATCGTCCCGCAGCACCAGCTCGATCCGCCGCTGCTCCAACTGCACCCGCTTGCCCGGATAGAGCAGCGCGTGCAAACTCCTCCGTCGCGGTCGCCCCCGCACCGCGGTCACCCGGCGCGGCGGTTCGGGTGCGCAGCCTCCGTACCGGCAGCTCCCCCTACCGCCCGGCGGTCCCCGGCGCCGCCCTACGGCAGTGGGACGGTCGGCAGGTCCGCCGGGACCAGCAGCTGCAGCTCCTCCGTGGACGGGTCGGCCAACGCCGCGACCCGTACCGCGTGGCGCTCGACCATGGTCTCGAACACCTGCCGCGCGGTGCGCCCGTTGCCGAAGTTGGGCCCGCGCTCCAGCCCGCCGAAGTGGTCCAGCAGCGCGTCCGCGGTCGCCTCGGCGAGCGCGTACTCGTGCTCCGCGCACTGCGCCCGGGCGATCTCCAGCAGCTCGTCCGCCGTGTAGTCGGGAAAGGTGATGGTCCGTGAGAAACGTGACGAGACACCGGGGTTGGCGGAGAGGAAGCGCTCCATCTCGGCGGTGTAGCCCGCCACGATGACGACCACCTCGTCCCGGTGGTCCTCCATCAGCTTGACCAGGGTGTCGATCGCCTCGCGCCCGAAGTCCCGGGCCCCGTCCTCGGGTGCGAGCGCGTACGCCTCGTCGATGAACAGCACCCCGCCGCGCGCCCGGTCGAAGGCGGCGGCGGTGCGGATCGCGGTGGAGCCGATGTGTTCGCCGACCAGGTCGACCCGGGCCACCTCCACCAGGTGTCCGCGCTGGAGGACGCCGAGCGAGGCGAGGATCTCGCCGTACAGTCGGGCGACGGTGGTCTTGCCGGTGCCGGGTGCGCCGGTGAAGACCAGGTGCCGGCGCAGCGAGGGTGCCTTGAGCCCGGCCTGGCGGCGGCGCCGGCCGACCGAGATCAGGTCGATCAGGGTGCGCACCTCCTGCTTCACCGTGGCCAGTCCGACCAGTGAGTCCAGTTCGGCGAGCGCCTCGTCGGCCGGCCGGCAGTCCGGGATCGGCCCGATCGCGGCGGTCGCGGCCGAGGCGGCCGAGGTCGGGGACACCGCCGAGACCATCGGTGCGGCGGTCAACACGGGTGCGGCGGAGGCGGGTTGGGCCGATCTGGGGGTCGGCAACTCCGGCAGTCCGGAGACCGTCGGGCCGGCCGGGGCGGTCCGCGCCACGTCGTCGGAGGTGCATCCTTCGGCGATCGGTCCCGGCTCGGAGAACTCGAATCCGGCCCGCTCGTTCTGTTCCGCCCGGCACCGGGTGAGCTGGGTGCGGCAGCCGTCGATGATGTGGAAGCCGAAGCCCTTGCCGTGCGAGACCCGGCAGTCCTCGAAGGTGCCGCGGCCCTGCGCCGAGACGTACACCCCGGCGTCCGTACTGGCCCGTACGGTGCACTCGCGCAGCACCGGGTCGGCGCCCTTGGTGACGATCACCCCGGTGGCGACGTCGGAGATCTCGCAGTCGGTGAGGAGTCCGCCGCTGCCGTGGTCGCGGAACCAGAGCCCGGTCCCGGCCTCCTGCACCCGGCAGGACGCCAGCGAGACGGTGGCCCCGCCGCTGACCGAGACCGCCGAGCTGCGGATCCGGCTGAACGAGCAGCCCTGGGCGACGGCGGCGGAGTCCCGGTCGAGGACGAACAGCGCGTCCGGCAGGTCGTGCAGCGAGCAGTCGGTGAGGGTGAGCCGGGCGCCGTCGCTGACCCACAGCGCCGGGTACTCGCCGCTGGAGCCGTGGATCTGGCAGGACTCGGCGACGGCCTCGGTGCCCTGGTCCCAGACCGACAGTGCCCCGCGCCCGAAGTCCCGCACGGTGGTGTTGGTGAGGCTGAGCCGGGCGCGTCCGCGCAGGTCGGCGCCGTTCTCCGGCAGGTCGTGCACCCGGCAGCCGGTGAGTACCAGTTCGGCCTCGCCGTCCAGGGTCAGGCCGTTGCCGGTGACCCGGTGGATGTCGCAGTCGACCAGCCGCCCGCCGGCCTGCGCCTCGGCCTGGACGCCGCTGCCGCGGATCTCGTAGATCTCGCAGCCGGTGAGCTCGGCCGCGCTGCCCGGGTCGGAGAGCAACACCCCGGCGCCGGAGGCGTGGTGGACCCGGCAGCGGTCCAGGGCGGCGGTCGCCCCGCCGAGGACGGCGATTCCGGCCTGGCCGGCCGCGGCGACCTCGCAGTCCTCGAAGGCGGCGGCGGTTCCCTCGCCGCGCAGCCGCAGCCCGAGCCCACCGGGGTTGGCGACGACGCAGCCGCGCAGGGTCGGCCGGGCGCCGCCGCCGATCTCGATCCCGGTGGCGGAGCGGGTCTCGATCCGGCAGCCACTGAACGAGGGCGTCGCCTGGACTCCGGTGACCAGGACGGCCGGGGAGGAGCTGTCGCCGCCCTCGACCACCAGGTCGCGCACGGTCGCGGCGGCGGTGACGGTGATCGCCACCCCGGAGGCCGGTTCGATCCGGACGGTGCCCGGGCCCTGGGCCGGGACGATCGTCACCGGCTTGTCCAGCAGCAGGTTCTCCCGGAAGGTGCCCGGCCGGACGGTCACGGTGTCGCCCGGCTCGGCGGCCGCCAGGGCTTCGGCGAGCGTGTCGTAGTCGCCCGCGCGGCGACGCCAGCGGGATGCGCTGTCCTGGGTGACCCGGACCCTGTGCTCAGCCATGACGGTCTGTCGTCCCCACCTTCGTCGTGCCGGCGATCAACGGGCCGTGGGCGCGGGGGTGCGCGGGCCGTCCGCCCACCGTAGCGCGCCCGGACGGGTGGTCCGTCCGCCCTTTCCGACCGGTCGGGACGGGTGGCCCGGCCGCCCGTCGCCGCGTGTGCACCGGGGGCGCCCACCGCGGTCACAGGTTCCGACCACTTGTTTCAACGAGCGCGCACAGCCGGAGTTCCGTACGGGCGGGTCGCGTGCCGGACTCCGGCCGGGAGCCAGCAGGCGGGCCCCAGGGTGCGGCGCCGGTTCAGCGCCCGTCGGCGGGCCAGTGCGCCCCGTCTTCCAGGACCTCGACGTCGTCGCCGAGCCGCAGCGTGCCCAGCACCTCGCCCTCGACGCCGGCCGGCCGCTCGGGGATCAGGTTCTGTCCGAACGCGGCCTTGCGCAGCAGCTTGTGGTGCCGGGCCAGGGTGCGCAGCGGTTCGGGGCCGCGCCGCTCGCCGCTCTCCTGGTCGGTGGTGGTGATCACGCAGCGGCCGCAGGGCTTGACCACCTGGAAGGTGATCGCGCCGATCCGGATCCGGCGCCAGCCGTCCTCGGCCCAGGGCTCGGAGCCGCCGACCACCACGTTGGGGCGGAAGCGCTCCATCGGCAGGGTCTCGTGGCCGTCCGGGTTCTCGGCGGCGATCAGCTCGTTGAGCCGGTCCAGCGAGGCGGTGGTGGTGAGCAGCAGCGGGAACCCGTCGGCCATCGAGACGGTGTCGCCGGGCCGGCCGTACTCGGGGTCGACGGGCCGGGCGCGCGGGTCGTCCAGGTGCACCAGCCGGTAGTCGCCCAGGTGTTCGGCGATCCAACGGTGGGCTTCCTCGGCGGCCTCGACGGCGCTGAAGCGGGTGCCCCAGACCTCGACCTCGGCGATCGGGTCGCCGCCGGCGGGGGTGGGGGCGGTGACCTCGATCCGGGAGCCGTCGGGGGCGGTCAGCGCCAGCGCGCCGTCGGGCAGCAGGCTGGGCCGGATCTGTCCGAGGGCGGCGTTCTCGCGCTGGCTGACGAAGCGTCCGGTGGGGTCGGCGAGCATCCAGCGGCGGTCTCCGGCCAGACCCCAGGGGTGGAGCGCGGCGGTGTCCGGGCTCAGGCGGTACATGGACTTGACGGGGTAGACGTGGAGTCCGGTGAGGTGCATTCCCCCATCCTGCCAGCAGCGCTCCGGCCGGACGCACGCCCCCTGCTGCGCCCCCGCGGGCCTGACTCGCACGCCTCGCCCGCACGTCGTCGTTCGGCGCCCGTTCGCCCCCCGCACGTCGCCGTACGCCCCCGTACGCGCACGGACCGCCCGGTACGCCGTGGGGGGCGTTCCGGGCGGTCCGTGGATGACCCGTTTCTCCGTTCGCCCGGCGTTCGGGGGCCGCCGGGTGGTGCTCAGGTGGTGCGGGTGCGGGCCGGTGGGGGCGGCCCCGTGGTGTCAGTGGCTCAGTAGCCCTGGCCCTGCTGCTGGTAGCCGCCCTGCTGGTAGCCGCCGGGCTCGCCGTACGGGCCCGGGCGCTGCGGCTGCATCGGGCGGACCGGCGCCATGGCCGGGCGCAACTGGCCGCCGCCGAAGCCCTGGTCGCCGCCCTGGCCCTGGAAGCCGGGGCCGGCCGGGTTCGGGCCGCCGAAGGACTGCTGTCCGCCGAAGCTCTGCGGACCGCCCTGCGGGAGGCCGCCGGGCTGGCCCTGGCCGAAACCGGCCGGTCCGCCGGTCGGCTGGGCGCCGAAGGTCTGCTGGCCGCCCTGGCCGATGAAGGTGTTCTGGCCGCCGAAGCTCTGGCCGCCGGTGGGCTGGTAGCCACCGCTTGCGGTCTGGGCGAACGTGGGGGCGGCGGGCTGCTGTCGCTGGTACGGCTGGGGGGCGCCGTAACCGGGGACGGGCGGCTGGGGGGCGGCGGCGTACGCCGGCGCGGGCTGCGCCGGGATGTACGCCGTGGCGGGTCCGGCCGAGGGGCCGCTGCTCGGGCCGGGGCCCAGGGCGAGGCGGGCGGGCGGCAGCGCGGGGAGGTTGCTGCCGGCACTTTCGTACCCGTTGGCGTACCGGTTCTCGTAGGACTGGCCGAGGCCGGATCCGTAACCGGAGGACAGCGCCGGCGGCAGGGCGGCCGGCACGTTGATGGGTGCGATCTGGGGGACGCCGCGCTCAGCCACGAGGCTGTCGTAGATCGGCGTGCCGGAGGAGAAGGACGGAGAGGGGTAGCCGACTCCGTCGTAGGAGCGGGGCGAGGTCATGGGGCATACGGTAAGCCCACAATGCGCCTGCTGAGGAGAGCGGGAGGGCGAGCAGTTCGAGTGTTTACACAGTCTTCGCTCGCACAAAGGTTTCGAAAGTAGGAAGAACGGACATACCGGCGTTCAGTTCCGGACAACCCTGGCGCCCCGTCAGTGATCGAACGGCACCCGGACACGGCCTCGGGAAGGCCTTGCGATGACCGGCCGGTGGACGCCCGGGGACGTCATGGAGAAACTTTTGCGGACCGGGCGTGCGCCGGCGCATTCGAGCCCCCGCCGACGGTGCGACGGAGGCTCGTGAATGTTTGGGGAATAAAATCCCCGTCAGGGCCCACACGGGGCGAACCGGGCACGGTCCGGGCCTGTTCCGGGCCTGTTCCGGGCCCGGACCGCAGGAGCTCCGGACGCCGCCTTCGGGGCGTCAGTGCGACTGCAGCGCCTGGGACTGCGCGGGCAGGCCGGGCCGGGCGGTCACCTCGGTGGTGCAGAAGGAGCAGCGGGTCGCGGCGGCCGGGATCGAGCTCAGGCACTCCGGGCAGTCCACCTTGGCGGCCGGCGCCGGCTTGGCCCGCTCGAAGCGCTCCTGCAGCTTGCCGACCGGCACCACCACGGCGAAGTAGATCAGTGCGCTGACCAGCACGAATCCGATCAGCGCGTTGACGAAGAGGCCGTACGGGAACTTGGTGCCGCCCACCTCGAAGGTCTTCTGGGTGAAGTCGCCGACCGCGCCGGTGGCGACCCCGATCAGCGGGGTGAGGAAGGCGCTGACGAACCCGGTGACGACGGCGGTGAAGGCCGCGCCGATCACGATGCCGACCGCGAGGTCCACCACGTTGCCGCGCAGCAGGAAGCTGCGGAATCCCTTGAACACCGGGTGACTCCAAATCCGAATGGGGAAGGGGGAGATGGGGCAGAACGCCGGGCGCCCCGGCCGGACATCCTGCCGACCGGCCCGGGTCGAGGTCCAACCGCGTTCACCCGATCCGCGTAACCGGCCGACGGCCCGCCCCCGGCCCGCCGGGCGGCGCGCGGGCCGTCCGCGTACCGGCCGATCGGCCTTTCCGCGGCCCACGGTTGATCCGACGGCGTGAGCCGGTGCCCGACGCGGCGTGCGGGGGGAGCGAACGGGCGGCGCGACGGAGCGGGGGCGGCCCGATGGAGCGGGGGCGGCCCCACGGGGCGGAGGGGCGGCCCCGCGGAGCGGCGGGGGCGAGCCGGGGCGCACGGCGGTCGCAACCGGCGCACGACGGCGGCCCCTCAGCGCACATCGGGTGTACGGGCGCGGGCGCACGGGCCACCACCAGGTTGCGCGAAGGGGCTGTACCGGGCGGAGCGCTGTGCCAAGGTCGGTCCATGCCCGACCCTACGGCGGCCGATTCGGCCGGAGCCCGCCCGCGTGTCCTGCACCTGATCAGCGACGAACGCCGGGGCGGCGCCCAGAACTTCGCCCGTGACCTCCACCGGGAACTGCGCCGCCGGGGCCAGGCCTCCGCGCTGTGCGCGCTCGCCCCGCACCCCGCCCTGCCCGCCGCCCGGCCGGGTGCGGTCGCGCCCGGGGTCTGCACCGCGGGGACGGCCGTGCCGGGGACCTGCGGCGAGGGGTGCCCCGACACCGCCCGACTGCGCGCCGCCGTCCTCGGCCCCGGCCGGCTGCGCCCGAGCACCCTGCGGGCGCTGCGCTCCGCCGCTCGCGCCGCCGACGTGGTGCTCGCCCACGGCTCCGACACCCTGGCCGCCTGCGCCCTCGCGCTGGCCGGCACCCCCACCCCCTTCGTCTACGTCTCGGTCGGCCACCCCCGCTACTGGACCGCCAACCGGCTGCGCAGACTCCGCGGCGGCACCCTGATGCACCGCGCCGCCGCCGTCACCACGCTCACCGACGAGGCGCGCGAGGTGCTGGAGGAGCAGTTCGCACTGCCCGGCGGCAAGGTCCGGGTGATCCCCAACTCCCGTGCGGCGGAGAGCTATCCGCCCGCCGACGGCCGGGCCGACCGGCGCGCCGCCCGGCATGCCCTGGGCCTGCCCGCGGACGTCCTGCTGGTCGCCTGGATCGGTGCGATAGCCCCCGAGAAGCGGCTCGACCTCGCCCTCGACGTGCTCGACCGGCTGCCCGACGTCCGGCTGGCCGTCGCCGGGGAGGGCCCGCTGCTGGAGGCGCTGGCCCGCCACCCGGCCGCCGCCCGCGCCCACTTCCTCGGCCCGCTGCCCGACCCGGCCCCGCTCTACCGGGCGGCCGACGCGCTGCTGCTCACCAGCGACAGCGAGGGGGTGCCCGGTGCGCTGATCGAGGCGGCGCTGGCCGGGGTGCCCGCCGTCGCCACCGACGTGGGCTGGGTGCGCGAGGTGGTCCGGGACGGCGCCACCGGAGCACTGGTCGCCCCGGGGGACCCGCTCGCCCTGGCCGAGGCGCTGGCCAAGGTGCTGGCCTGCAACCGCGCGGGGCTGGGTGCGGCCGCCCGGGCGCACGCGCTGGAGCACTTCGAGCTGGGCGCGGTGGTGGACGACTGGCAGCGGCTGGTCGCCGAGGTGTGGACCGGCACCCCGGCCGGCTGAGCTCCGCCGCGCGATGGCGGGCACGGGTGCCCGTAGACGCCGGGCCGGCTACGCCGTTCGGGCGAATCCGGGCCCGCCGCCCCGTACCGACTCGCCGGTAACGGGACGTCACCACCACACTGCCCGGTGTGAACTCGAAGTCGCTGCTGCGGTCCACCGTCCTGCTCGCCGTCGCCGCCGGGATCGCCGCATCCCCCGTCCAGGCCGGTGCGGTGGCTCACCAACCACCGTCCGAGGGCGTCCAGTTCGTCAAGCTGGAGCGCCCACAGCCGGTGCGCGAGAGCGCCCGTACCGAGGCCGTCGAGTTCTTCTGGTACGACTGCGGCCACTCCCAGGCGCTGGAGCAGCCGCTGCAGGCCTGGGCCGAGCGGCACCGCGACGACGTCGCGCTGCGCCGGGTCCCGGCGATCTGGCAGGGCGGCCCGGACGAGGGCGTGCAGCGTGCCCACGCGCGCCTGTACTACGCGCTGGAGCGCCTCGGTCTGGTCGAGCGGCTGCAGATCAGTGCCTTCCGTTCGATCCACACCGACCACGCCGACCTCGCCACCGAGGCCGCCGCCACCGACTGGGCCGTCCGCCACGGCGTCGACGCCCAGCAGTTCCGCACGGCCTACCGCTCCGCCGAGGTGCGGCGGTCGGTGGACGACGCGGCCGCCCAGTTCGTCCGCTACGGCATCAACGAGCTGCCGACGGTGGTGGTCCAGGGCGAGTACCGGACCTCCCCGACCAAGGCGGGCGGGGTCGAGGGGATGCCCGAGGTGCTTGACTACCTGGTGCAGCAGGAGCAGCTGAAGACGCACTGATCCCCGGGTGGCCGAAAACAGACGGTGGTTGACGGTGCTTCAGTTCGTCCGGTCCATGTTCGCAGCACACCTTGCCTAACCGTTTAGATGGTGTTTAATGGTTAGCATGAGCGAGCTGACGATCCCCCACATCCACCACCGCCACGTCGACCTCGACGGCCTGCGCGTCTTCTACCGCGAAACCGGTCCGGCCGACGCCCCCGTCCTCCTGCTGCTGCACGGCTTCCCCTCCGCCTCGCACCAGTACGCCCGACTGTTCGACGCCCTCGGCACCCGCCACCGTCTGATAGCCCCCGACTACCCCGGCTTCGGCTACAGCGACAGCCCCGCGCCCGACGCCTTCCCGTACCGCTTCGACACCCTCGCCGACGTGATCGAGCGCTTCTGCCTCGCCCTCGGCCTGGACCGCTTCGCGCTCTACGCCTTCGACTTCGGCGCACCCGTCGGTCTGCGCCTGGCCACCCGCCGGCCGGAGTGGATCGCCGGCCTGGTGGTGCAGAACGGCAATGCCTACGAGGAGGGGCTCTCCGACCAGGCACGGGGATTCATCGCCCAGCGGCGCGGCGTCCCCGGCGCCGAGGAGGCCGCCCGGTCGATCCTCACCCTGGACGTCACCCGCAGCCAGTACGAGGGCGGCACCGGCGACCCGAGCCTGGTCGCCCCCGACGGCTGGACCCTCGACCAGCACTTCCTCGACCTGCCCGGTCGCAAGGACATCCAGGTCGAATTGGCCCTCGACTACTTCTCCAACGTCGAGCTGTACCCGCAGTGGCAGGCCTGGCTGCGCGCCAACCAGCCGCCCACGCTGGTGCTCTGGGGGCGCAACGACCCGTTCTTCACCGAGGCCGGCGCCCGCGCCTACCTGTGCGACCTGCCCGCGGCCGAACTGCACGTCTTCGACACCGGGCACTTCGCCCTGGAGGAGAAGCTGCCCGAAATCGCCCCGCTGATCGACGACTTCCTCACCCGGACGCAGAAATAGCCGCATACACCGGGGAGTTCAGTCGCGGCGCAGCAGATAGGTGACGAAACCGAGCGTCCCCCGGTAGCCGTGCAGCCACCCGGTGCGGTGGTGGTCCGCGGCCTCGCGGGCGGCCGCCGCGTCCGGGTGCTCCGGGTGGTCCAGCGCCCACTCGGCCAGCGAACCCGTCCAGGCGAACTCGTAGTCGTCCCACTCCCGCGCCGTGCTGACGTGCCCGTCCACCGGCGTCCAGCCCTCCGCGAGCACCCGGTCGGTGGTGGTCGCGAGATCCGCGAAGTCCTCCGGGGCGGCGCCCAGCCCGTCCAGCGCGGCCGGGGACGGCGTACGCTCCCAGAACCCCTCGCCGACCAGCAACCGGCCACCGGGCGCCAGGAGTTCACCGGCGGCGGCGAGGGTGGGCAGCAGTCCGTCGAAGGCGTGGGTGGCGCCCACGCAGAGCACCAGGTCGAAGCGCTCCCGATCGGTGAACTCCCGCGCGTCCCGGTGGTGCAGGCCGATCCGGCGCACCACACCGAGCGCCGCCGCCGACTCCCGGGCCCGGGTCAGCGCCGCCGCGTCCACGTCCACGCCCACCGCCCGCCAGCCCGGCCGCGCGGCCAGCGCCCGCAGCAGCCAGGCGCCCTCGCCGCAGCCGAGGTCCAGCACCCGGCCGGACTCCTGCCCGCCGAGCGCCCGCTCCAGCAGTCGGGCCACCGACCCGTCCGCCAGCGGCGCCGCGATCGGGTGGTGGGCATGGGCGAGCCGGGAGATCTGCTGACGGTCCATCCGAGCAGTATGGGCCCGACGAGCCCGCCGCGCCCGGGGTTTCCCGCCCCGGGCCGCTCAAGCCCCGGAGTAGGTCCGGCCCTTCCAGGCCGCACCCCGGCCCCGCCAGTGCTGCACCGCCGAGTCCACCGTCATCAGCAGGTACAGCGAGGCCGTGAACGGCAGCAGCAGCACGGCCGCGGCCGGCTGCCGGTAGTACCGGACCATCGGCAGGTACGTCCCCGCCATCAGCGCCCAGGCCGCCCCGCCCACCACCGCCACCGGCACCACCCCCGCCACCAGCCCGGCCACGGTCGCCACCGGCGGCACCAGGTACACCAGCGCCAGCCCCAGCACCGTCCCCAGCAGCAACAGCGGCGAGTGCCGCAACTGGGCGTACGCGCTGCGCGACACCATCCGCCACAGCTGCTCCAGCCGCGGGTACGGGCGGACGCTGTCCACCTCCCCGGCCAGGCCCAGCCAGGTCCGCCCGCCCGAGGACTTCACCGCCCGGGCCAGCGACACGTCGTCGATCACCGCCCCCCGGATCGCCGCCACCCCGCCCGCCCGCTCCAGCGCCTCCCGCCGCACCAGCGAGCAGCCGCCCGCCGCGGCCGCCGTCCGGGACCCGGGGCGGTTGCTCCGGCGGAACGGGTACAGCTGGGCGAAGAAGTAGACGAAGGCCGGGACGACCAGCCGCTCCCAGCCGGTCTCCACCCGCAGCCGGGCCATCTGCGACACCAGGTCCAGCCCGCCGGACTCGGCGGCGGACACCAGCTCGGCCAGCGAGTCCGGGCCGTGCGCGATGTCCGCGTCCGTCAGCAGCAGGTACTCGACGTCCGGGCCGGCCAGCTCCACCCCGTGCCGCAGCGCCCACAGCTTGCCCGTCCAGCCCTCGGGCAGCGGGGGAGGGGTGGTCACGGTCAGCTCCAGCCCGTCCATCGTCCGCAGCTCCGCCGCCACCGCACCGGTGCTGTCCGAACTGTGGTCGTCCACCAGGATCACCCGAGCCCGCCCCGGGTACTTCTGCGCCAGCAGCGTCGGCAGGGACGACGGCAGCACCGCCGCCTCGTCCCGGGCCGGCACCACGATCGCCGCCTGCGGCCAGCGCACCGGCGGACGGCGCGGCGGCAGACGGACGTCGGTGTGCCAGAACGAGCCGTGGCAGCACGTCAGCCAGAGCCAGACCAGCAGGGAGAACGCGGCGATCCACAGCAGGACGGTCACCCCGGCAGTCTGCCGCAGATCGGGCCGCCACCGGTGGATCGACTAGAGTCTTGCCCCGTGAAGATTGCCCTGATGGACTCCGGAATCGGCCTGCTGGCCGCCGCCGCCGCCGTTCGGAAGCTGCGCCCCGACGTCGACCTGGTGCTCTCCTCCAACCCCGCCTCGATGCCGTGGGGACCGCTCACCCCCGCCGAGGTCACCGAGCTGGCCCTCGGCTGCTGCCGCGCCGCCGCCGCCCTCGAACCCGACGCCCTGGTGATCGCCTGCAACACGGCCTCGGTCCACGCGCTGGACACCCTGCGCGCCGAACTCGAGCCCGGCCTGCCCGTCATCGGCACCGTCCCGGCGATCAAACCCGCCGCCGCGGCCGGCGGCCGGGTCGCCATCTGGGCCACCCCGGCCACCACCGGCAGCGCCTACCAGCGCGGGCTGATCCGCGACTTCGGCGGCACCGCCGACATCACCGAGGTCGCCTGCCCCGGCCTCGCGGACGCCGTCGAGCACGGCGACGACGACGCCATCACCGCCGCCATCGCCGACGCCGCCGCCCGTACGCCCGAGGGCACCGACACCATCGTGCTCGGCTGCACCCACTACGAGCTGGTCGAGGACCGGATCCGGGCCGCCGTCGCCCCCACCGCCTCCCCGGCCCTCACCTTCCACGGCTCCGCCGACGCCGTCGCCGCCCAGGCCCTCCGCCGCGTCGCCGACCCCACCCGCACCGGCACCGGCACCCTCACCGTCCTCCACGCGGGCGCCCCCGCCACCCTCCCCGGCGCCGTCACCCTCTACCCCCAGGGCCTCACCCTCACCCCCGCCATCGCCTGACCCCCGAACCCGCCGGGCCCCCGGCCCGCCGTAGGGCCGCGCGCGCGGCGGCCCGGACCCCGCCCCGCCGGGACCCTTCGGTCCGCCGCACTCGCACCCCTCAACCGGCCTCACCCCACAACCCGGGGCACCTCGGCCCGGCGAGCCCACCGCCCTCGGCCCCGAGACCCCCGTCCCGCGCCTGCCGTCGGTTGCCCTTCGACCCGGCCACCGGGCCAGGTCGGCCCCGGAAGCGGGCCGGGCAAGCGGGCGACTTCCGGGTCCGGAGCAGGGCTCCACCAGCCGTTCCTGCCCAGTCCTCCCGGCGCGGAGCCAAGTCGCCCGGCCACTTCTCGGCCCGCCCGACCTGCTCCCTCCCGACCGCTGGGTACAGGAAGTCGGCCCGCCGGACTTCTGGCGCGGCGCAGCCCGGCCGGCCGCTCGGGCAGTGGTGGGCGCCGAAGTAGCCGGGCCCCCACGCCCTGATGGGCCTCGCCCCGTTCGGCACCAGATCCACGCAGCGGGGCAGGGGCATTCGACCCCGCTACCGAACTGCGCCCCGCCGCCAATGGCACAGAAAGTCGATCCGGCCGACTTCTGGTGCCGCGCGGCCCGGCCCAACAGGCGTCGGCCGGCCTCGTCCCCGCATCCCGCCGGGCCACGAAGTGGCCGGAAAGGGCGCTGCGCAGGAAGTCGGCCGGATCGACTTCCTGCGCAGCGGCGCTACCGGGTCAGGCCACCTCGTGGCGGCGCCATCGGCGGTAGGCGGGTTCGAGGCCGGAGAGGATGGTGTCGAAGCGGCGGATGCTGGTGCTGGAGTCGACCTGGAGGCGGCTGATCTGGAGGGGGTGGGTGGGGAGGCGGGGGCCGAGGCGGTGGTCGGAGAGGAAGCCGAGGCGGTAGCCGAGTTCCTGCAGGACGGTTTCGGCACGCGCGTCGTGGCCGCCGTCGGGGTAGGCGAAGGCGATCGGGGGTTCGCCGAGCCAGCGGGTGAGGGCTTCGTGGGCGCCGGTGATCTCGGAGCGGACGGTGACGTCGTCGCAGCGGCCGAGGCAGGGGTGCCCCTGGGTGTGGTTGCCGATGGCGACCCCGCCGTCCCGGAGGGCGAGGAGGTCGGCGGGGGTGAGCTGTTCCTGGCGGGGCGGCCGGCGGTCGGCGCTGACCCGCAGTTCGTGCAGGCTGCGGCGCCGGTCCGGGTCGGGCATGGCCTTGAGCCGGGGGAGCAGCTGGGAGGGGTGGCCGCAGTCGAGTGAGCGGGCGCGGCCGCCGTGGCGGGCGAGGAAGTCGGCCTCGTGCCACCAGAAGGGGCGCTCGGTGCCGATGAGTTCGGAGATGACGAAGGCGGTGGCGGGGATGCCGCGCGCGTCGAGGGCGGGCAGGGCGTGGGTGAGGACGCTCCGGTCGGCGTCGTCGAAGGTGACCAGGACGCTGCGCGGCGGCAGCGGCCGCCGCTCGCTGACGGCCTGGAGGACGGCCTCCAGCGAGACCGGGGTGGCGAGCCTTCGCAGCCGGTCGAGCTGGGCGCCGAAGGAGCGGTGGTCGGTGACCCCGTGGTAGGCGAGGACGGCGAGTCGCTGGGCGGCCCGGGCCCGGAACAGCGGTTGTACGGGGGCGAACCGCAGCCATTCGCCCCGTGCGTCCTGCTGTTCCGTCTCGGTGTGCGCCGCGTCGACGTGCTCGGCCTCGATACCGACGGGCCCGACACCGACGGGCCCGCCCCCGACCGTGGCGGGCCGGACACCGACGGGCCCGACCCCGACCGCCGCGATGTCGAACGCCTCGGCACCGGCCACCTCGGCACCGACCAGCTCGACGTGCTTGGTCTCGAGGCGCTTGGTGTCGAGTCGTCTGGTCGGTTCGAGGCGCTTCGCCTCGATGGTGGGTCGGGGTCGGCCGGCGCCGTGGTGGTCGGACGCGAAGCCGGTGGGCGGCGGCAGTGCCCGGACGCCGGGTAGGGGCCTGGCGCGGGCGGTGGAGGTCGACGGGGTGGACTGGGTCTGCGGCAACGGTTCCCCCTTGGTCGCCGAGCGGCGTGGCGGTACCGCCGGAGGACGGAGCCCGGCCTCCGACTCCAGGGGGCGGCGGCTCCGCTCCCTGGGTATTCCGGTTCTCGGTGGGGGGTCTCACCCTCCCGTGAACGGCTCCTGGATCACTCGATGCCATTGAGACCCCCGCACCAGGCGGATGGTTGTACCGGGGGGACGAGGATTTTTCGTGGACTGATTGTGGAGCCCGTACACGCGTCCGCAGGCCCTGAGCACCCCCGGACGGGCGGTCGCGCAGGGTGCGCGGGGCCTCACTCCCTGCGGGCTGCTTCGGGGACGTGCCCGGGGTACCTTGGGCTCATGGCAGATGCGGACCGTGATCCCTTCCACCTGCACGGTGCGACCCGATGGACGCGCGCGTGCAGCGGTGGAGCCCTGGTCACCCACCGGATTCCGCTGGCGGTGGCGGGTGTGGCCTGTCTGGTGCTGGGCATCGTCGTGGCCGTGATCGTTCCGGACAGTGACGGTCCGGCCTGGGCGATGGCGGTGGCCGGCTGCCTGGCGACGGGCGTCCTGCTGCTCGGCCGGATCGTGTTCGGAGTGGTCCGTCGGCGGGGTGCCGCGCTCTGACCGTGGCGCCGGCGCTCACTCCGTCGGGTGCTTCGCCGGGGGTCGGGTGCGATTGATCAACAGATCGATCGAAATTGGTCAGAACGACCGAATTTCATCTCTTCTGACAATCACCCGCGCTTGTGTTTGTCCATTCCCGGACAACGGCTTCCTCCCCCTCTACTGTGAATGCGCTCCCGTGGCTCGGAAGGCCTTGGAGAACGCCCTGAAGGGGGAGCGATGCGCGGGTCGACCGGACATCGCCGTGTCCGCCTCATGAAACGCGGTGGCGACCTCGCCGTCGCCTCCCTGACCGCCGTCGTCGCACTCCCGCTCGCCCTGCTGATCGCCGCCCTGCTCCGCTGCACCGCCGTCGGACCGGGCCGAACTCGACCTCTGGTACGTGGAGCACCGCTCGCTCCGGCTGGACCTGCGCATCCTCGGCCTCACCGTCCTCGCCGCGCTCCGGCCCTACGGCTCCCGGGCATAGGGCCGCTCGGTAGGCTGCGCCGCATGGCCATTCCCCCCTTCCTCCTCGAACTCCGCTCCGTCGTGGGCACCCGTCCGCTCTGGCTGAGCGCCGTCGCCGCCGTGGTGCTGGACGACCAGGACCGGGTGCTGCTCGCCCGCCGGGCCGACGACGGGCGGTGGGCGTCGGTCGGCGGCATCCTCGACCCGGGCGAGCAGCCCGCCGACGGCGTGGTGCGCGAGTGCCTGGAGGAGACCGGGGTGGAGGTCGTGCCCGAGCTGCTCGCCGCCGTCACCGTCACGCCACCGATCACCTACCCGAGCGGCGACGTGACGCAGTACCTGGAGCTGATCTTCCGCTGCCGGGCGGTCGGCGGCGAGGCCCGGGTGAACGACGACGAGTCGCTGGAGGTCGGCTGGTTCGCGCTGGACGAGCTGCCGCCGATGATCGACTCCGAGCACTTCCGGATCCGCCACGCGCTCGAGTGCCGGGGCCCGGCGGTGTTCGCCCTGGACGGCCGGGAGCACCCCCGGGAACGGCTCGGCTAGGAAGGGCTCAGCCCTTCTGCTGCCGGTAGGCCTCCTCCGCCGCGTCCAGCACCGCGGCGAGGTCCCCGCCCGCGGTGGCGGTCGCGGTGGCGGCGACCGCGCCCTCCACGAACGGCGCGTTCGCGAACCGGACCGGGAACGGCAGCCCGTGCTCGTCGGCCTCCGACAGCAGCGCCCGGACGGTGCTGACGGCGCCGCCCAGGTCCGCGAGCACCACCACACCGTGGCCCTGGTCGACCCGCCGGGTGGCGGCGGCCACCAGCACCGCGCTGATGCCCGGCCCGTCGGCCGGGTCGCCGCCGGTCGAGGCGACCGGCGCGGGGGAGTCGGATCCGGTCAGCGTGAGCGCCAGCGAGCGTACGGCGGTGGCCAGTTCCTGGCTGTGCGAGACCAGGACGACCCCGACCCGGCCGTGCGCCGCGGGCCGCGCCGGGGTCGGCCGGGGCAGCGGGGTGGCCGAGGGCGGGGTGCGGGGAGCCGGCGGGTGGGCCGAGGGGGCGTCGGAGATGGGGATGACGTCGGCGCGGGTGCCGTCCCGGCGGCTCATCGGCTGCTCCCTGGGGCGAGTTCATGGGCGGGGTGTCGGGCAGGGTGTCGGGCGGGGTGTCGGGCGGGCAGTGCGGCGGATCCTGGGCGGACCGCGAGCGGACCGCCGAAGTCGTGGGCGGCGTACGGGCTTTGCCCGGGCTTCCCGCGGCGGATCCGCGGGCCGCTCGCGGCGGGTGTACGGGCTTCCTGCGGGGTGTCCGGGCCCGTCCGGCCCACCGGGCACCCAGCCCGCCCGGCGGCCCGGTCCGCACGCGTCCTGGCAGCACTCTGGCAGCTGCCCGCCGCCCCGC
Source organism: Kitasatospora sp. NPDC030952 (assembly GCF_055571335.1). Taxonomy (NCBI): domain Bacteria; kingdom Bacillati; phylum Actinomycetota; class Actinomycetes; order Kitasatosporales; family Streptomycetaceae; genus Kitasatospora; species Kitasatospora sp. NPDC030952. The sequence goes on along the minus strand of NZ_JBVIFM010000033.1, from coordinate 40,852 downwards.
CGGTCGGGACACGCCCCACCGCGCCCCGAGCGCTTCTGCGGCGGCCGTCCTCCCGGTCGGGGGAGTCCTGGTCAACCCGCTGACCGGGCCGGGGAGGTGTGGCTAGGCTGGCCGTCGAAACCCGTCGGGAGGAGATCGGTCAGTGGCAGTCAACAGCGGGACGGACACCGGGGCGGACGCCGGGACGGTCGGCGTCGAGCCGGAGTTCGCGCGGAACGGGAAGCCGAAGGTGGACTTCACCGGGGCCGAGTGGTTGTGCAGCAGCCAGGGCGTCGGGGACGTCCAGATCGCGTTCGTGGACGGGTACATCGGGATGCGGGACGGCCGTCAGGAGGACGGGCCGGTCCTGGTCTTCACCCCGGCCGAGTGGCGGGCCTTCGTGCTCGGCGCCCGGGACGGCGAGTTCGACCTCACCTGAGCGACCCGCGCGCCGTCCGGAAGCACCTGCGGAGCGGCCCGAGCTGCGGCGAGCCGGCAGCGTCGGGACCGCTCCGCAGGTGCTTCCGGGGGCGGAGCCGACGCCGATTCCGGCACCGAACATCACAACTGATGATCTATTGAGCGTGCCACGTCAGAATTTCTGTTGACTGTTAGACAAACGCAGCTCAGAGTATGAGCACAGGCAGACGCCGTGCCCACCGCCCCCACGCGGCCAGACACGGCGCCTGCTGTGCGGCCCGGCGTTTGCCAGGCCTACCTCCCAGTCATCCCCTGCGCACCGGGGTGCGTCGGCCGGTCCCGGCCCACGAGGGGCCGGCAGTCGCCGGGAGGCTGGCGCCGACGCCGAGAGCGACTCGGACGACGGCACCGTTTGCTCGGGACCCGCACGCCCCCACGCGGCGGTGTCCCGAGCAGATCCACGGGAGCGACGGGCCGGGGCCCCGCGGATCTGGCTCTTGTTGCACGGAACTGCAATGGAACTGTTGGCTTGTGTGTTGTGCTGTGCGCGACGACGAAGCTGGGTGCTCGGCAGTTCGGCACGACAAGTGCACGGTGAGGGAAACGCGTGTAGGGCCGCGTTGCGACATGCCGTCCCCCCGGAGGGTGAAACCCAGAACGGCTGTCGTGCTGAACCGAACGTAGCCCGGACGGTTGCTCAGAGTCAACATTGGTCTCTGAGCGTCGACCTCCCGCCCGTCCCCCGTCGGTGTCCCACCCGCCTCGCGAGTGTGGTGTGCCGGACACGTACGATGTTCCCATGTCTTTTCTCCGCCGTCGCTCCGGACAGCCCGCCGGCCCGGACTTCGACGTGCTCGCGATGGACCCGGGCGACTGGCCCGGCGACTTCGGTGCGGCCATGATGACCGGCCCGGACGGCTCCTGCCAGGGGATTTTCCTGCGCTACGACCTGTTCGGCGGCAGAGGCCCGGCGATGTTCATCGGCAACCTCCCCGAGGGCTCGCCCGCCCGGGAGACCGGTGACGACGTGCCCTTCGAGGTGCGGCAGCTGCTCGCGGCGCTGGAGAACGACGAGCCGGTCGAGTTCGTCTCGGCCGAGGACTTCCCGGTCATGCTCGGGGACGACCTGCTCATCGTGAAGAAGGTCAAGACCAGCGAGGAACGCGTGTTCTGCGCCCAGTTCGGCCGCAGCGACGGCGTCCTGGTCACCATCGCGTCCTGGGACCGACCGATTTCGGACGACCTGTATCAGCTGCTGAAGCCGCTTCCGGCCGACATGTTCCAGCAGGGCTGACCGAGCCCACCCGGGGCGCGGACACTGCTTGACGGTATCGATCACCGGTTCGTACAGTCGCGAACATGCCGTGCCGTCTCCCGCTGTTGACCCGTCGCAGGCATCTGGACCTGTGCCGGACCGCCAGCGCGGTGTGTCCGGGCCACTGAGGGGGGATCTCGCCCCCGTGGCGGCGGGCGGCCGACCGGACCGGGTCGGCGCCGAATCCGGGGGAGGGTCGTGGGCCGGCCTCCGGGGCCGCCGGCCGGTTCCGCGCGCCCCCGCGGCGCGCCGTCCACACCCGCTGAGCCCATGCTGCCGCCCGGAGGCACCAGCACCATGACGACCATCGCCGCAAACGATCGTTCACCGAATGATCGTCCTCGAACCGAAGCGACGGATTCCGGCCATCCCGCGCCGCCCGCGCCGCCCGCGCGCCCGGCGACCCCCGTACGGCCCGCGCGGCCCGCGGCGCCCACCCCTCCCGCGGCGCCGGTGACGCCCGTGCCGCCCCTGCCCGAACGCCCGGCGGTCGAGGCCGCCCTGGCCGGTCTGCCCCGGGTGGTCGACCTGCTCGCCGCCCGCGCCGAGGAGCACGACCGCGACGCGACCTTCCCGTACCAGGGCATCGAGGCCGTCCACGAGGCCGGGCTGCTCACCCTGACCGTCTCCCAGCGCTACGGCGGACCGGGCGGCACCCTCGCCGACACCGTCCGGGTGCTGGCCCAACTCGGCCGCGGGGACGCCTCGGTGGCCGTGGTCACCGCCTTCACCCTGCTCCAGCACGCCGAACAGGCCCGCCGCGCCGGCTGGCCGACGGCCGGCTACCGCCGGCTGCTCACCGAGTCCCGGCGCGGACCGGCGCTGGTCAACACGCTGCGGGCGGAGCCCGGTGGCCGACCGGACGACCTGCCCGGGACGGTGGCCCGGCGGGACGACGAGGGCTGGCTGCTCACCGGCCGGAAGACGTACTGCACCGGCGCCGAGGCGCTGGCCTGGATGGCCGTCACCGCGCGGACCGACGAACCCGAGCCCCGGATCGGGACGTTCCTGGTCCGCGGCGAGAGCGAGGGCCTGGAGATCGACCCGACCTGGGACCAGCTCGGCCTGCGGGCCAGCGCCAGCCACGACGTCGTGCTCGACGCGGTGCGGGTCCCGCTCGAACTCGGGCTCGGTCTCCGCACGCCCGGCCAAGCCGACGCCGCGGAGACCGAACTCGCCCGCGCCTGGCAGGACCTGGCCCTCGCCGCGGTGGCGGTCGGGGTCGCCCGGGCCGCCGAGGCCTGGCTGGTCCGCTTCCTGAAGCAGCGAACTCCGGCCAATCTGACCGAGCCGCTCGGCACCCTGCCGCGCTACCGCTGCGCCCTCGGCGAGATCGACGCCCAACTGATCGGCGCCGAGGAACTGCTGCACGGCCTGGCGCCCCGGGTGGACCGGGGCGAGCCGGACGCCGTGGCCCGGACCGGGCCGGCCCACGTGCTGGCCACCCGGGCCGCCACCGCGGCCGTCCAGCAGGCCGTCGCGCTCACCGGCAACCCGGGGCTGAGCCGGCGTCACCCGCTGGAGCGCTACCTGCGGGACGTGCTCAGCAGCCGGGTGCACCTGGCGCCCGAGGAGGGCGTCCTGGACGCCGCCGGCCGGGCCGCCCTGGAGCGCGGCGCCCGGCCGTGAGCCGGTGGGCCGGGAGGCCCGGGGCGGGTCAGCGGGTGCCGACCGCGGCCCGGACCGCCCGGCGGGCCAGCGCGGCGTCGTCGTAGAGCCGGCGGATCATGATCCGCTGCTCCTCGCCGGCGCCCGGCACGTCGTACAGCCGGATCTCCCGCATCAGCACCAGCACCAGGTTCACCAGGAACGCGTCCCGGGCCAGCGTGCCGCCGCTCTGGGCGAGTTGGCTGATCTGGCGGCGGGCGGCGGTGTCGCCGGAGAGCACGCTCCACAGCACCGCCAGGTCGTAGCCCGGCAGGTACCAGCCGGCCTGCTCCCAGTCCACCAGCACCGGGCCGGAGGGCGCCAGCAGCATGTTGCTGAGCAGGGCGTCGCCGTGGCACAGCTGCAGCGGGGTGGTGCCCAGGCCGTGCAGCAGGCCGCGCAGGTCGCCGGCGTCCCGGTCGGTGAGCTGGCCCACCGAGTGGTAGCGGGCGATCTCCAACTGGTAGTCCAGGCGCGGCTGGAAGACGTCGCTCGGCGGCCGCCAGAGGTTCAGCGTCCGGACGGCGTTGAGCAGCGCCCGCACTTCGCCCGGGGTGGGCGCGTTGACCGGGTGGCGCTCCCGGGCGGCCGGGCGGCCGGGGACGCGCTCCATGACGAGCACGCAGCGGTCGTGGTCGGCCGCGACCAGCCGGGGCAGCCGCACCGGCGGGCGGTGCCGGACGAACGCCCGGTAGACCGAGACCTCGTGGTGGAAGTCGCCCACCAGCTGCTCGAAGTACTCACTCCGCACCGCCTGCGGCGCCAGGCACTTGGCGACCACCGGTGCCCGCCCGATGGTGCCCGCCACCAGGATGTGGCGGCTGCCCTCGCGCAGGACCTGGCGCGGGGTGAACGCCGGACATATCCGCGCGACGCTCCCGAGCGCGGCCCGTACCGCCGGGGTCTGCAGCGCCGACGGGTCGATCCGCTCCGGCCCGACCGGCTGGCCGGGCCGCCGGGCGCGCAGCACCTGCCCGTCGGCCTGCCGGGCCAGCGGGAGGCGGTGGCCGGCCGGCGGGAGGGCCGGCGGGGCGGCCTCGGGGGCGCGCAGCCCCAGCGCCGTGCGGCCGGACGGCACCCGGGCGTCGGCGGACCGGCCCTCGGTGCCGCGCGGAGCCACCGGCCGGCTCGCCGGGGGCAGCTGCTTGGGCCCCGGACGGCCGGCGGCCGCGTTGGGGGGGCGCAGCGCGGTCCGGTTCGCGGTCGGCGTGGGGGTCGTCGCTGAGGAGTACATGGGCTGAGGGGGGTCCCTTCCGGTCCGTCTGCGGGTTCGCCCCGCGGGGGCGGGGAGGGCTGGTGCCGTGTGCTTCCTGGCGTGACGGCGGCCCTGGTTCGGTCGGTGGGTGGTGCGCGGGCGCCGGGCACGGACGCGGGGCCGGAACCCCTGTTCGGCGGTGCTCCGGCCGTCCGCACCCTGGGGAATGCGGTCGGCCGGACTGCCGTGGCCGTGCCCGGCGCCCCCGCGCCACCCGGCCGCGCCACCCCCTCGGGTGAAGACCGGGAGCGCCCCGTGCCACGGTCGGGGGAGTGCCCCGACGCTGGTGGGACGCCGCCCGACCCGAGGGGCGAGGTGGCGCATCCCTACAACACACCCGTCGGGCACTGGCTTAGTAGTCTGGCGGGCCCTGGCGAACGGTGGCGAATGCTCGCCTGGCACTTGCCCGAGCCTCTAGCCTCGGAGGTGCCGAGGAACCTGGGGGCTTCATTTGAGCAGGGAACCCAACACCCGACTCGCCGATCTGTTCGTCCTGACCGGATGGTCCAAGGGCGAACTGGCCCGGCTGGTCAACCGTCGGGGTGCCGCGCTGGGGCAGCAGCAGCTGTCCACCGACACGTCGAGGGTACGGCGGTGGATCGAGCAGGGGGAGATCCCGCGCGATCCGGTGCCGAGGGTGCTGGCAGCCGTGTTCACGGAGCGGCTCGGACGTGTCGTCACCACTGAGGACCTCGGTCTGGAACGACACCGGCCCACCAGGTCCGGAGCGGAGCCGTCCGCAGCAGTCCCGTGGTCGCCGGATCGAACAGCCGCGGTCCTCACCGAGTTCACGGGAATGGACCTCATGCTGAACCGACGTGGATTGGTGGGCGCCGGAGCCGCGCTCACGGCCGGGGCGGTCGTCGCCGACTCGCTGAAGGGCTGGTTGGGCGGGGACGCGGTCGCGTACGCGGCCTCGGTGCCCGGACCGCGCCAGCTGGTCACCGGGAGCGCCGCGCGCCCGGTGGTCGACGTGTACGACGCGGGCCCGGTGGGGCTCGACGAGGTGGAGTCGCTGGAGCGCTCGGTGCAGGTGTTCCGGGCCTGGGACGCGGCCCGCGGTGGCGGGCTGCAGCGCAAGGCGGTGGTCGGCCAACTCAACGAGGTCGGCGGACTGTTGACGCACCGCCACGCGCCGGCGGTGGAGCAGCGGCTGTGGCTGGTCGCGGCCAACCTGTCGGTGCTGGCCGGCTGGATGTCGCACGACGTGGGCCTGGAGCCCACCGCCCAGAAGTACTTCATGATGGCGGCCGAGGCGGCCAAGGAGGCCGGCGACCGCCCGCGGGCCGGGGAGGCGATCTCCCGGGCCGCCCGGCAGATGGTGCACCTGGGCCGGGCCGACGAGGCGATCGAGCTGATGTCGGCGGCCAAGGCGGGCGGCGGCCTGCTGATGCCCAGAACGCGGGCGATGTTCAACACCGTGGAGGCCTGGGCGCGCGCCTCGATCGGGCACTCCCAGGACACCTACCGGCTGCTCGGCGAGGCGGAGGAACTGTTCACCGAGGACGCGCCGGAGCCGCCGCCGTCCTGGATGCAGGTGTTCGACGAGGCCGAACTGCGCGGCATGCAGGCCCTGGTGCTGCGCACCCTGGCCGAGCACGACCCGGCGGCGGCCCCGCAGGCGCGGCGGCACGCGGAGCGGGTGATCGCCCTCCGGGAGGGGACCGGGCAGCTGCGCTCGGCGCTGTTCGACCGGATCACCCTGGCCTCGGTGCACTGGATCACCGGCGAGCCGGACGCGGCGGAGTTCCAGGCCAAGATGGTGATGAACCTGATCGGCCAGAACTCCTCGCACCGGACCTGGGACCGGCTGCGCGAGATGTACCGGCTGACCGCCCGCTACCGGGGGCTGCCGGTGGTGGACGAGCTGCGGGCGGAGCTCGGCCGGGAGCTGCGGGCGGCGGACGCCAAGAACCGGCCGCGGCGGTCGTGAGACGGGTGGCCGGTCGGGAGTCGGCCGGTCGGGAGTCGGCCGGTCGGGAGACGGTCGGGCCGAGATGGTCGGGCCAGAGTCGGCCGGGAAGTGGCCGGCCGGGCGGTTCTCGGCCGGTGGTACGCGGATGGGGATCCGGATTCAGGCCCGCCGGAGCAGCATGCGCAGCGCGGTGACGGTCCCGTCCGTGCCGAGCACGGGTTCGCCCGCGCACTCGACGTCGTCGTGCCGTCCGCAGGGGCGGCGGATCCGCAGGGTGCCGGCGGCCGGGCGGCCGTGCACCAGGGCGTCGGTCATCATCCGGCGCAGCAGCGGCCGGTCCGCCTCGGGGAGGCGGTCGGGCAGCCGGTCGAGGCTGAGCGGGCCGTGGCCCGGGTCGCAGCCGAGGAGGAGGTAGGTCTCGGCGTCCCAGCGGACGCCGTCGGTCAGCAAGTCCCACTCGGCCGAGCCGACGAGTCCGTCGCCGGCCGTGCCGTCGGTGTCTCCGTTGCCGAGGTAGGGGCCGGACGGTTCCTGCGCCGTGCCGTCCACTCTGCCGTCCGTTCCGCGGTCGGAGCCGTCTGCGGCACCGTCGCCCGCTGCGCCGCGGGTGCGGTCCGCCCTGCCCGTGGGGCCGGCGGCGCGCTCCGTACCGGAGCCGTCCGCGCCCGCCGGGGCGCCGTCCACCGTGGCGGTGTCCGGCGGGCGGGCGGTGCCTAAGGGCATGTTCATGACGGGTCCATCGCTGAGTGTGGCCCGCCGTGTGCGGGGCGTCGGGGTGGTGAGAAGACTGTCGCACAGCGTTCTCACCGGTGTGGGCGATTTGGACAGAACGCAGGCAAAATTCCCCTGGCATATGCCACTGTGGCAGCCGCCTTCGTCGCCCTGTGTGCGGAAGCGGGTCCGAGGCGGTAACCTTCGGTGATTCCGGCGCCCGGGCGCCCACCGCAGTACCGACCAGAGACCCCGGCGACGGAAATCCCGTTGCCACTACGACCGCCGCAACGGATGCTGACCTCATGTTCGAGCCAGTGATAGCACCTAGTGCCAGCCTCCTAGGCCTCCTTCAGCGAGGCCGTGGTGACGGGCAGCTCCACGCGCTGGCCGCCGACCGTGCCGAGGCCATCGCCGCGCTGGAGGAATGCGTCACCAGGGATCCGCGGGCCGACTGGCAGGTCGAGAGCCGCTCCCTCTACTACGCCCGCCTCTACATGGAGCTGGAGGCCCCCCTCGACGGCATCGAGGACCACCTCCACTCCGCCGAGGACCTCGTCAGCGATGACGAGAGCCGCACCGGCCTCGCTCTCTCCGTCCTGGGACACCTCGCCGCGTACGGCCGGCGCGACGCGCTGCTGATGCTGCGCGAGTACGCCGCCACCGGCGCCAACTGGGCCTGGGCCCTGGACGAACTCGCCCTGCGCGACGACGACCGCGGCCTGCTGCTGCTCGGCACCGCCGTGCTGGACCGCTTCGCACCGGGCCCCGAGGGCGACGCCGAGCTGCGTGAGTTCATCCGCAACGCCTACGAGCCCCGGCCCTGGCGGCTCTGGGCGGCCTACCACCCGCGAGTGGCCGCGGCCAGCGAGCAGTCCCCCTTCGACCTGTGGCAGCGCCAGCTCAACCGCGGCGGCGTCACCCCCGGCTGGTCCACCGCCGACGTGCTGGCCTGGGCCGACCAGGGCAGTCTGGGCGACCTCGGCGCCGCCGCCTTCCTGGGCCGGCCCGAGCCGGTGCGCGCCGACGAGGACCGCTCGGGCCCCGACGCCGTGGACCGCCGCGCCGCCGCGGCCGCCCGCTGTCTGACCGCCGTGGTCCGGCCCGAGGACCGCCCCGTCCTGCTGGAGGCCGCCCGCGACGGCCTGCCCGGCGCCCGGCGGGCCGCCCTGCGCTACCTGGTGGACCAGCGCGACCCGGCCGCCATCGAGCTGATCGAGGCCGCCGCAGCTGACGTGGACGACCGGATCGTCCGGGCAGCTCTGGAGCTGCTCGGACGGATGCGCGGCCCCGAGGTGCTGGCGCAGGCCCGCCGCTGGGCCGACCCGGCCAGCGGGGGAGCCGACAGCGCGCTCGGCGAGACCGCGGTGCGGCTGCTCGCCGACGCCGGGGAGCCGGCCGACGCGCCGCTGGTGGTCGCCGGACTGCGCCGCTGGATCTCGGTGCGCGGGGTCAGCGGTACCGGGCTGGGATCGCTGGTCGACGGTGCGGGGCGGCTGGCCGCCGCCGACGCCGTCCCGGTCCTGCGCCACATCTACGGCGAGGCCGGCTCCTCCGAACTGCGCGGCCGCGCCGCCCGGGCGCTCGCCGCCACCGATGTGCACTTCCCCGAGGGGCCCGCCGTCGAGTGCCTCTGGGACTGCGAGGAGTCCACGCGCGAGCTCGCCGCGCGCCATGTCGCCACCACCGGCGACGCGCGTGTGCTGGAGCGGCTGCGAAGGCTCGCCGCGGACCCGGCCGAGGAGGCCGAGGTCCACGCCGCCGTACGCGGCCGACTGACCGCCGCCCGGGAGTTCGGGCGCTAGGTACGGGATCCGACCTTCGGTGGGCCGGGACACCTCGACGGTGTCCCGGCCCACTGCTTTTGCGTCGGTGCCCGCTGCTGTGCGTCGGTGCCCGCTGCTTTCGGTTTTCGGTCGAGGGCTTGGTGGAACGCGGTTCTACTTGACCGGGCCCGCGTCCGGGGCCAGCACGCCGCCTGCCACCAGACCGATGATCAGCACGCCGAGCAGCACCCGGTACACCACGAACGGGAGGAAACTGTTGTTCGAGATGTACTTGAGGAACCAGGCGATCGCCGCGTAGCCGACCGCGAAGGCGATCAGGGTGGCCAGGATCGTCGGCCCCCAGGCCGGGGCGGGGCCCTCGCCGATCTTGAACAGTTCCAGCGTCCCGGAGGCGAGCACCGCCGGGATCGCGAGCAGGAACGAGTACCGGGCCGCCGCCTCCCGGCTGTAGCCGAGCAGCAGGCCCGCGCTGATCGTGCCGCCGGAGCGGGAGACGCCCGGGATCAGCGCCAGCGCCTGGGCGAAGCCGTAGGCGGCCGCGTGCGGCAGGGTCAGGTCGGTGATCGGACGGGCGTGGCGGACGGCCCGGGTGCGGTCGGCGAGGGCCAGCACCAGACCGAAGACGATCAGCGTGGTGCCGATGATCCGCAGATCGCGCAGATGGGTCTCGATGGAGTCCTGGAACAGCTTGCCGAGGATGCCGATCGGCAGGGTGCCGATGATCACGAACCAGCCCATCCGGGCGTCCGGATGGGAGCGCAGCGCCGGGCGGAACAGCGACAGCACCCAGGTCCGGACGATCGAGGCGATGTCCCGGCGGAAGTAGATCAGCACCGCGGCCTCGGTGCCGAGCTGGGTGACGGCGGTGAACGCCGCCCCCGGGTCGTCCCATCCCAACAGGGCGGAGAACACCCGCAGATGGGCGCTGGAGGAGACGGGCAGGAACTCGGTGAGCCCCTGGATCAGGCCGAGAACGGCCCCGTGGAACCAGTCGATCACCGAACACCCGCCAGGGGTATCAGGCGGGTGTGGTGCTGGTGCGGCATGGGCGGGTCCTTGCGGGTCGGAGCGGGCGTGCGGACGACCGCGACCCGCGCGGCCCGCGGCCGCGCACGGGCCCGGCGCGCGGCCGATGGTACGGGGTGAAGGTGACAACTCTTTGTTCACCCTTTAGCCGTGCTTTGCGCACCTGGGCCGTCCCGTCCGCGCGGACCGGTTCTAGTCGGCCGGCCGGGCCCGGACCCAGGTGCGGTCCTCCGTGAGGTACTCCTCGACCCGCAGACTGGCCTCTGCCAGGGCCTGTTCGAAGGCCGCCGCGGTGAGCGGACGGGACAGGAAGGTCTGGGTCCAGACGCCGTCCGGGAAGACGTACTCGGCGTGGACCGAATTCACCCCGGTACCGACCGGTGTCGCGGACAGGATCCGGGCCACCCCCTCCGTCCCGGCGATCCGGCTCTCCCGCGGCACGTTGCGGTGCCAGTCCTCGCCCTCGCGCTGCACCAGCACGCAGCCGTCCTCGGCGACGTGGCGGCGGCAGGTCTCCAGCAGGCCCTGGCGGACCGCCGGGTCGCCGGCGTGAACCAGGAAGGAGGCGAGCATGACGACGTCGAAGCGCTCGCCGAGGTCCAGCCGCTCGATCGGGCTGCACACCGTGCGGACGTCCGACCGGACCCGGGCCAGCATCTCGGCGGACTCGTCCACGGCCGTCACGGCGAAGCCGCGTTCGACCAGCGGGTGGGTCATCCGGCCGACGCCGCAGCCCAGTTCGAGGATGCGGGCGCCCGGCGGCACCGCGGCCTCGATCACGTCCGGTGCGTCGCCCACCGGGAGGCGGGTCCACACCTCGACCGCGCAGCCGTCCGGGGTGATCGCGCCGGTGCCCGTGCCGTCGTAGCCCTCGCGTCGCTCGTCGCTCATGTGCGTGTCGTTGCCCATGGGCCTCATCGGAGCACGGGCCGGGCGGGGAGGGAAGGGAGAGTGGACGGCATTCGGTCAGCCGCCGGACGGTCCGTCAGCCGGCCTGCGGACCCTCCAGTTCGGCCAGGGCGGCGCGCAGCCAGGCGAGTTCGGCCTCGGTCGTGGCGCGGGCGGTCAGCAGCAGGCCGCGCCGGAACGGGTCGGTGAACTCCTCGGCGCTGCGCGGGCGGTCGTCCTCGTAGAAGAAGCTGGCGGGCTCGGTGAGGAAGTCCAGCCGGCGGCGGAGCACGGCGGCCTGGGCGGCTGGGTCGTCGAGGTGGCGCAGGAAGGAGACCACGGTGGTCCAGCGGTTGCCGTCGCTGATGTCCAGCGGCTCGGGCTCGCGCAGCCGGTCGAGCAGGGCGGTGCGGCCGGCCGCGGTGAGGTGCAGGGTGTGCCGGGGAGCGGCGGCACTGCCGGGCTCGGTCTCGCGGACCAGTAGGCCGTCGGCCTCCAGGCGCTTGATCGCGGGGTAGAGCGAGCCGTCGCTGATCGGGCGGATGTGGCCGGTGAGGGCGGCGAGGTGGCGGCGCAGCTCGTAGCCGTGCAGCGGCCGGTCGTACAGGAACCCGAGGATCGCGAGCTTCAGCATGGGGTCACTCTTCCAGCTCTTCCGGATCCGTGTCTCGGAGCATCGGTATATCGGTTCCGTTATACCTCGAAGTCGATGTATTGTCTGGCCTCGACAGCTTCCCACCGACACAGGAGCGTGTGCGCGTGCGCGAGACCCCCGTCACCCCGAACGGCGACCGGATCCGCTGGGTCGAGCTGCCCGGCGCCGGACCCGCCCGGCTCTACCTCCACGGGCTCGGCGCGAGCTCGCCCGTCTACTTCGCGGCCGCCGCCGCCCATCCACTGCTCAGCGGGCACCGCTCGCTGCTGCTCGACTTCCTCGGCTTCGGGATCAGCGACCGCCCCGCCGACTTCGGGTACACCCTGGAGGCGCACGCCGACACGGTCGCCGCCGCCGTCGCCGCGGCCGGCCTGGAGCGGGTCGAGGTGGTCGCCCACAGCATGGGCGGCGCGATCGCGATCGTCCTGGCGCACCGGCACCCCGGGCTGGTCGCGCGGCTGGTCCTGGTCGACGCCAACCTCGACCCCATCGCGCCCGACCGCGAGCGGATCGGCAGCGGCGGGATCGCGACCTACTCCGAGGCGGAGTTCCTGGCGGGTGGGCGGGCCGAGGTCGCCGAGCGGGTCGGCCCGTTCTGGTGGTCCACCATGCGGCTGGCCGGCCCGGAGGCCCTATACCGCAGCGCCGTGCACCTCGCCCGGGGGAGCGGGCCGACCATGCGCGAACTGCTGCTCGGGCTGGACCTGCCGCGCACCTTCCTCCACCCGGAGGCGGACGCGCCCGCCGGCACCGACGGGCTGCGCGCGGCGGGGGTGCGGGTGGTGGAGGTGCCGGACTGCGGGCACAACATCATGCTGGACAACCCGGACGGCTTCGCGGCGGCGGCCGCCGCGGCGCTGGGTGCGGGCTGAGGAACGGCTGAACGGCCCTCACCGCTTCCGCAACGGCGCGAACCGCTCCGGAGTCCCGGCCGCCCGGCGTTCGGGTGGACGGGTAGCCGGGTGGTCGGCCCGCGGCTACGCCCGTTCCGCGGTGAACCGCACCCGCGCCCCCGGCGCCAGCAGCGCCGCCGGTTCGCGGGCCGGGTCCCAGAGGGCCAGCGCCGTCCGCCCGATCAGCTGCCAGCCGCCGGGGGAGGGGCTCGGGTAGACGCCGGTGTACCGCCCGGCCAGGGCGACCGAGCCGGTCGGGACGGCGCTGCGCGGGGTGGCCCGGCGTGGCACCTCGTAGCGCGGCGGCAGCCCGGTGAGGTAGCCGAAGCCGGGTGCGAAGCCGCAGAAGGCGACCACGTACTCGGGCTCGGTGTGGATCCGTACGGCGGCCTCCGCGGAGACGCCCCAGAGCGCGGCGACCTCCGTCAGGTCGGCGCCGTCGTAGACGGTGGGGACCTCCAGCAGCGGCCCGCCCGCCGCGGTGGCCGCCGCCGGACGGGCGGTGCGCAGCAGCGCCGCCAGCGCGGGGACGTCCGTGACGCCGTCCAGCAGCACAGTGCGGGCGGCGGGGACGACCTCGTCGACCCCGCCCAGCTCCCCGGCGGCCTGCCGCTCGCGCAGCCACCCGTACAGCGCGGCGACCTCGGCCGTGCCCGGCAGCTCGACCAGCAGCGCCCGCTCGCCCACCCGCCGCACCCGGCCGGGGCCCCCGCCCGCCGTCATGTGAAGGCCTCGACCCGGACGCCGGCCGAGGCCAGGGCGCCGCGGATCCGCCAGGCGAGCTGGGCGGCGCCGGGGGTGTCGCCGTGGACGCAGAGTGAGCGGGCCTCGACGGCGATCCGGTCGCCGCCGACGGCCTCCACCGTGCCGTCCCGGGCGATGCCGACCGCGCGGGTGATCACCGACCCGGGGTCGTGCACCACCGCGTCGGGCTCTCGGCGCGGGACGAGGGTGCCGGCCCAGGTGTACGCGCGGTCGGCGAAGGCCTCGGTGACCACCGGCAGGCCGACGCCCTCGGCGACGGCGAGCAACCGGGATCCGGGCAGTCCGAGGACGGGCAGCGGGCCGTCGCAGACGGCGCCCGCCCGCAGCACGCCGGCCACCACGGCCTCGGCCTGCTCGGAGTCGGTGACCACCCGGTTGTAGAGGGCGCCGTGCGGCTTGACGTAGGAGACCCGGGAGCCGGCCGCGCGGGCGAAGACCTGGAGGGCGCCGATCTGGTAGGCGATCTCGTCGGCCAGTTCCTCCGGCGGGACGTCCATCGCGCGGCGGCCGAAGCCCGCCAGGTCGCGGTAGGAGACCTGGGCGCCGATCCGGACGCCGCGTTCGGCGGCCAGTGCGCAGACCCGGCGCATCGTCGAGGGGTCCCCGGCGTGGAAGCCACAGGCGACGTTCGCGCTGGTCACCACGGACAGCAGGGCCTCGTCGTCGGTCAAGGTCCACCGCCCGAACCCCTCACCGAGGTCCGCATTGAGATCGATCACCGCATCGGCCACGCCCGTCCGCCTCCCAGCAGCTGTTGAGCCAGATGGTAGGGCCTGGCGAGGAAGCCCGTCGGCCGTGACCCGGACGGCCGACGGGCCCACCGGCGCGGGTGCGAAGCCCACACGCCCCGGGGCGGCGCCCGGGAGCGCCGACTCAGTTCGCGGCAAGGCGTTCCTGGAAGGAACGTTCCAGCGGACGCAGCGCCCGCAGCACGATCAGCAGCGGAACGACGCCGAAGACACCGAACGACATGTCGATGAATCGCCAGGCCAGCGGGATCCCGCGCAGCGGCCCGCAGATCAGCGCCAGCGGGATCACCGCGCCGCAGGCGAGCACCGCCCAGCGGATCACCCAGATGTTGCGGACCGGGTCCTTGAGCGGTCCCCAGAAGGCGGCGCCGATCACCAGGTGGGCGAAGGCCAGCCAGTCGGTGCCGTAGGCCAGGAACGGGTAGTTCCGATTGGTCTCGGCGACGCCGGTGTGGACCCGCTCGAACCAGGCGGTGACGGCCGGGACGTGGCCGGTCAGCGGGGCGGCCGGGCCCGCGGCGAACTCGGCCAGCCAGCGGGTCTCGGTCTCCAGCGGGAAGGCGGTCAGGCCGCTCAGCACCAGGCAGACCAGGAAGAACCGGAGCCAGCGCCGGGTCTTCCGGAGGATGACCGCGGGGTCGCCGTCCATCTCGCACACCTCCAGCGCGCGCCGGGCGCGCGCATGTCGAATGTGCAGGCGGGCCTTGTCCCGTCTGCGCGAGAGCGACTCTAGACCCTGCATTTGAACGCGTTCAACATGGCCTCCGAGTCGGCCCCGGACACACCGGTGCCCGGGCACCTGAACGGCCCCGGGCATCGGTGGAACAGCGGCTGCTCGGTGGAACGGGCTGCTCGGTGGAACCGGCTACGCGGTGTACGTGTACGTCACCGGCGCGCTGGTGCCGCCCGCCGTGGTGACCGTGACGTTCACCGGTCCGGGCGCGGCGCCCGCCGGAGACGTGGCAGAGCAGAAGGACGGCCCGCAGGAGACGTGCGCGGCCGGCACCCCGCCGAAGGCGACCGAGCCGTAGGTCAGGCCGGTGCCCTGGAGGTACACCTGGGTCCCGCCGGCCACCGGCCCGCTCTTGGTGGTCAGGTTGCTCACCACCGGCGCGGGCGGCGCCGGCGGCGGGTCGCCGGTGTAGTCGAAGGCGGCCGGCGCCGCCGCTGTGCCGCCCGGGGTCACCACGCTGACCGGCGCGCTGCCGGAGCCGCCGGGCGTGGTCACGGTGCAGGCGGTGTCGGTGCAGGTGCCCGCGGCCGGGACGCCGCCGACCAGCACCATGCCGCTCGACAGGTTGCTGCCGCTGACGGTCACCGCGGTGCCGCCCGCGCCCGGTCCGGTGGTGGTGTCGAGGCCGGTGACGGCCGGTGCGGCCCGGACGGTCGCCGGCAGGTAGGACTGGCTGCCGAGGTCGTACCGCGAGATGTGCCCGGTGGGGTCGGTGTCGTTCGGGTTGGCGGCCGTCACCGTGATCACACCGGCGATCGGCACCCCGGCCGTGGTGCGGAGGTTGAGCTTCATGAACTCGCTCTTCCCGACCACCCGGGTGCCGGTGAGCACGGCCTCCAGGTGGCGGCCGTCGGGGGAGAGGGTCTCGGTGAAGGTGTAGTCGTACGGCGTGGAGTAGAACATCGCGCCGTCGGTGGTGACGCCCGGCGGCAGGTCGACGGTGAAGTGCGTCGGGCCGGTCAGGTCGGCGGTGCCGGCGGAGACCCAGCTCGCCGACATGGTGCCGGAGGTGAAGAAGCCGCCGGGGTAGTTCCCGCTCTGCGACACGGTGACGTGCTGGGCGGAGGTCGACGGCGGGCCGGCCGGCGCGGCCACGGCGGCGCCGGTGCTGAGGACGGTCACGGACAGGGCGGCGGCGAAGCCCGCTATGGCGGGTCGGGTGATCATGGGACGATCATCACCGGTCAGGCGCACCGCCCTCACGGTTTTCTCGAATGCCGGTTCGGGATTGGCGCGATCCCGTCGAAACCACGTTCTGAATCCGACCCCGACACGCCACCCGGCCTGCCGTCCGGCCCGTCCGCAAGGTCCGTTTCGGTCGATGTCGGTGCGAACCTCTAATCTTGTCCACCGTGACCGTCATCGCTGACCCGCCCACCGAGCCCGGCCTCCGCCCGGCCGCCGGCGCCGCCGTGCCCGCCCCGCGGCCCGCGCCCGGCCCCGCCGCCGACGAAGGCCTGGCCCGTCGGCTCAAGGCGTTGGCCTGCACCGCCCCGCTGCACGACCTGGACAACCGCAAGGTCAACCTGGCCGGCGAGTACGGCGGCTACGCGATGGCCGAGGTCGGCCTCGCCGCGATCGACCTGGTCACCCTGCACATGGACTTCGACACCGGGGCCGACCGCGACATAGTGCTCGCCCGGATGCTGCCCCGGGTCGCCGCCCAGGCCCCGCACCGGCACGCCCCCGAGCACGAGCGGGTCGCCCGCTGGGTGCTGGAGTCGCTGATCAACGTCGGCAGCGTGGACCGCGGCTTCCGCGCCGTCTACGGCACCTTCGGCGCCGACGGCGAGTACGTCCGCCGCGACTACGACTTCAAGCTGATCGAGGAGGTCCCCGGCCCCGACGGCGGCGTCTACCTGCGCACCACCGACGAGGCCGTCAACGTCCTGGTCGGCGCGCTGGACACCGATGTCACCTCGGCCCAGATCGCCGCCGAGGTCAAGCTGGAGGTGCTGATCCGCCGCGGCCGCCTGGCCGACGCCCAGCTCGCCGCCGAGCAGGCCCGCTACCGCACCGTCCAGTACGCCGAGACGCTGCGCCGCGCCCTCGACGCCACCCGCCGCAACGTCCGCGCGGTCGACTGGATGAAGGCCGTCCCGGATCTCATCGACGAGGCGCTGGACCACATCGCCGACCGGTACCGGCACGAGAACGCGATTCTCACCAACATCCGCAAGGCCCGCGACGAGGCCGAGGACCAGGAACACAAGCGCCGCGCCGCCGAACTGGTCGACATCGTCAAGGACTGCATCCGCCGCCACACCCAGCTGCAGACCCGGCTGCTGGAGGCCGGCCCGCTGTTCCGCGCCGAGCAGGACCGCCAGGCCTTCGCCACCCCCGGCACCCGCAGCGGCATCGACCTCTACGGGCAGTTGCTCGCCCCCGTGCTGAGGCTGCCGATAGAGCAGGCCGTCCGCCCCACCGGCGCCTTCTTCGCCCGCGGCGCCGGACTGCGCACGCCCGTCTCGGTCCGCGTCGCCGACCTGGTCGACCTGCTGCTCACCCCGCCGGTCGAGCGCGAGCACCTCGGCGCCGAACTCCCCGACCCGGACCTCGTCGCCACCCCGGACGACAGCCGCTTCTCCGAAGCCCAGCTGGAGGCCGCCCAGGAACTGCTCGACCTGCCCCCGGACGCCCCCCGCCGGCTCTCCGGCCTGCTCGCCGACGCCCGCCGGCAGGACCCGGAACTCCCGTACCTGGTCGCCCTGCTGGCCGTGCACGCGGCCAGCCCCCCGGTCGGCACCGCCTACCGCCAGGGCGAGGAGCGGCTGCTGTTCGCCGTGGACGACGGCACCCCGCTGCGCGACCGGGAGTTCGGCGGCGCCGACCTGATCGTCGGCAGCGCCCTGCTCGACGCGGTCGGCATGGCCGCCGACCGCAAGGACGCCGGCTGACCGGCCGGACACCCACGTTGACGCCCCACCAGACATCCCGTAGCAGCAACACCCCTGAGGAGCACCGCCCGTGACGACCCACCACGACACGTCCTGGGCGGCCGAGACCGAACCCGCGGCCCCCGCGCCGATCACCCCGGCCGACGTCGCCGACGCCGCGCGGCTGGTCTCCTTCGGCCTCCAGGCCAAGCTGCTGCCCGCCCGCGACGCCGAGTACGCCGAACTCGTCCGCCGCCACCGCGAGGACCCGCCGTTCGCCCGCCTCGCCGACGCCATCGCCACCGGCATGGGCCTGGTCGTCCTGGAGGTCTCGCCGCGGGCCGGCATGGCCGTCGCCGCCGCCGAGGAGTCGCTGTTCGCCGTCCGGATGGGCGACTACTCGCGCCGCGCCGCCTCCGAGAGCACCGACCGCTTCCTGCACGGACTGGCCCACCTCGCCGTCGCCGCGATGGCCTTCCCCCGCCCCGAGGACCTCGCCGACGACGGCTACCTCGGCCGGATCACCGTCAACGGCGTCGACTCCTTCGTCCGCCAGGCCTGCCGCCGGCTGGAGGAGCAGGCCGACGCCGAGGGCGCCAACACCGACCCGGCTTCGGACGCCCCCGGCCTGGAGGCGGCCTGGCGGGTCTGGGCCCGGCGCACCGCCACCGGCGCCACCAAGGACGCCCGCCGGCTCTCCGGTTCCACCATCGGCATCGTGGCCAAGGCCGTGATGTTCCTGGTGGACTCCGGCTTCCTGCAGAAGGTCTCCGACGACTCCGGCGGCACCTACCGCACCACCGCCCGCTACCAGCTCCAGGTCCGCGACCTGGCCGGCAGCGCCGCGATGGCCGAACTGCTCGACCTCGGCATCGTCCCGGTCTCCGACGGCACCGCCAGCCTGCTGCCGCCGGACACCGGCGACGAGCTGGTCGCCGACGCCGGCCTGCCGTTCCACTCGCTCTGACCGCTCTGACCGCTCTGACCGCTCTGACTGATCGCCCTGATCGCTCCGATCTGATCGCTCTGACAACCCCATAAGACGCACGGAGAACCGCCGCACATGTACGAGCTCAACCGGGTCCGCCTCTACTCGATCGGACCGGCCGGCGCCCGCTACGCCGACACGGTGCTCGACCTGCGCGGCGTCGGCGAGCCCGTCGCCGATCCGGCCCCGCAGCAGATCGGCCTGTTCGGCGAGGACGCCGACGGCCCGGTCCGCCGCCCCGCCCCGGCCGGCGTGCTCTTCCTGGAGAACGGCGGCGGCAAGTCCGTCCTGCTCAAGCTGATCTTCTCGGTGATGCTCCCCGGCCACCGCAACACCCTCGGCGGCGCCAGCTCCGGCGTGCTGCGCAAGTTCCTGCTCGCCGACGACTGCGGCCACGTCGCCCTGGAGTGGCAGCACACCGTCACCGGCGAACTCATCGTGGTCGGCAAGGTCAGCGAGTGGCGCGGCCGCCAGGTCTCCTCCGACCCGCGCAAGTTCGCCGAGACCTGGTACTCCTTCCGCCCCGGCCCCGGCCTCACCCTCGACTCGCTGCCGGTCGCCGAACGGATCAGCCTGGCCGGCGACCAGAAGGCCCGCGGCCGCCGCCGCACCATGAAGGGCTTCCGCGACGCCCTCACCGAGGCCGGCAAGGCCCACCCCCACCTCGACCTGGTCTTCGAGGACGGCCACGACCGCTGGACCGAACACCTCGGCGAACTCGGCCTCGACCCCGAACTCTTCCGCTACCAGCGCGAGATGAACGCCGACGAGGGCGAGGCGGCCGGCCTCTTCGCGGTCAAGCAGGACAAGGACTTCACCGACCTGCTGCTGCGCGCCGTCACCGACACCCGGGACACCGACGGCCTGGCCGACCTCGTCCACGGCTTCGCCGCCAAGCTCGGCCTGCGCGCCGAACTCACCGCCGAACGCGACTTCACCGCCGGCTCGCTCGACCTGCTGGAACGCATCGTCGAGGCCACCGCCGCCCGCGAGACCGTCCGCGAGGCCCACCGCACCGCCGAGCGCCGCGCCCGCCGGCTCGCCCACGCCCTCACCTCCCGCGCCGCCGCCGAGCGCGACCGCGCCCAGGACCTCGCCATCGAGGTCGCCGCCGCCGCGAGCGCCGTCACCGCCGCCGAGGCCGACCGCACCCGGCACAGCCTGATCGCCGACGAACTCACCCACCGGCACGCCACCCTGAGCCTCGCCGCGGCCACCGCCGAGGCCGCCGCGCTGCGCCGCGAACTCACCGACGCCCGCACCCTGCACTCCGCCTGGCAGGCCGCCGAGGCCGTGCTGCGCCAGCGCGCCGCCGCCGACCGGGTCGCCCGGGTCGCCGTCGCCATCCGCGAGGCCGAACTCGACGCCGCCCCCGCGCTCGCCGCCCGCGCCCTCGCCGCCACCGCGCTCGCCCGCGCCCTGGAAGCCGCCGCCACGGCCGCCGAGACCCGCGCCGACACCGAGGAGCAGCGCGCGAGCGAGCTCCAGGAGGACGGCGGCAAGGCGCAGTCCGCCGCCACCGAGGCCGCCACCGCCGCCCAGAAGGCCCGCAGCGAGGCCGAACACCTGCGCCAGCGCCTCGCCGAGGTCGAGCAGGAGACCGAGGCCGCCGTCGAGGCCGGCTTCATCGACTCCGACGGCGACGTGGACCCGGCCCGCGCCGCCCTGCACGCCGCCGACGTCGAGCAGGCCGCCGCCGCGGCCCTCACCCAGGCCCGGACCACCGCCGAGGCCTGCGCCGCCCGGCTGCGCGAGGCCGCCGCCGCCACCTCCCGCGCCGAACTCGCCGCCGAACGGGCCGGCGACGCCCGCAAGGACGCCGCCCGCGCGCTCGCCGCCGAGCAGCGCACCGCCGCCCTGCTGGCCACCGAGCAGCGGCTCGCCGACCTGCTGTCCCTGACCCCCTACCAAGAGGGTGCCGAGGAGGACGCCGGCTTCCTCACCCCCGCCGTGCTCGACCGCAACGCCGAGTACCTGCGCGAACTCCTGGACGAGGCGATCGCCACCGCCGAGCGCACCCTGTTCGACCTCCGGACCGCCGCGGCCGACGACTCCCGGATCCTCGCCGCACTCGGTGACGGCGGCCTGCTGCCACCCGGCCCCGATGTGCTGGCCACCGTCGAGTACCTCGCCGAGCACGGCATCCCCGCCCTGCCCGGCTGGCGCTACCTCGCCCAGTCCGTCGACCCGGCCGACCACGAGGCGATCCTCGCCGCCCGCCCCGAACTGGTCGACGGCGTGGTCGTCACCGACCCGGCCTCGCTGGAGCGCGCCCGCGAGGCCCTCCAGGCCGCCGCCCTGCTGCCGCGCTCCACCGTCGCGGTCGGTGCCGCCGCCTCGCTGGTCGCCCCGATCACCGACCAGCCCGCCTTCTTCCTGGTGCCGCCGAACCCGGCCATGCACGACGAGTCCGCCGCCGACGGCGAGCGCCGCGAACTGCGCGCCCGCGCCGCCGCCCGCGAGGAGCACATCCGCGAACTCGCCGGCCGCCTCGGCGCCGACCGCGCCCTCGCCGCCCGCCTCGCCTCCTGGCACGCCAGCTGCCCGCCCGGCACCCTGGCCGAACTCGCCGCCGCCGCCGAGGCCGCCCGCGAGCACGCCGAGCAGGCCGCCGCCGCCCTGGCCACCCTGCGCGCCGACCACGACGAGGCCGAGACCGACCACGCCGCCGCGGCCTCCGCCCACGAGGAGCACCGGGAGACCGCCCAGCGCGCCCGGCGCCGCGCCGACGCCCTCTCCGGCCTCGCCTTCCGGCTGCGCGAGCGCGCCACCTGGGCCCGCCGCCAGCGCGAACTGGCCGAGGACGCCGCCGAGTGCGACCGCCGCCAGGCCGTCTGCGCCGAACGCGCCCGCACCTGCGACGAAGACCGCCGCGCCGCCCAGCGCGCCGCCGACGACGCCCGCCGCACCGTCCGCGCGCTGCGCGCCGAACGCGCCGAGATCCCCGCCGCCGAGCAGGCCGACGAGCCCGCCGAGCAGAGTGCCCCCGCCGCGCTGCCCGCCCTGCGCGAGGCCTACCGGGCCGCCTCCCAGCTGTACGAGAAGGTCGGCGTCGGCGCCGACCTGCGCGCCGAACAGGCCCGCGCCGAGGGCGACGAGGCCGCCGCCGCCACCGAACTCGACCGCCTCACCAACAAGGTCCGCACCCGCGCCGAGGAACTCCTCGGCAGCCCCGACGGCGCCGACGGCCCGGCCCGCCAGGCCGCCGCCGCCCGCGCCGAGGAACTGGTCGCCACCATCGAGGCCCGCTCGGCCGCCGCCAGCGAGCAGCTCGGCCGGCTGCGCGGCGACGCCGAGCGCTCGGCCCCCGCTGACGGCGAGGCGCACACCGAGCTGCCCGAGGAGCTGGTGCCCACCGACCCCGAGCACGCCCAGGCCCTGCTGCGCACCGCCACCAGCCGGCTCGCCGAGTGCCGCGAGGCCGTGGACGCCGCCCGCACCGCCCACGCCGACCTCCAGCGCACCTTCGACGCCGCCCAGTCCGCCGCCGCCGACTTCGACGACCTGGCCGGCCAGCTGCGCGACGGCCTGCGCGAGGCGCAGGAGGAGGACGCCCAGCCGGTCGAGCCCTACCTCGGCTCGCTGCCCGAGGCCCGCAACGCCTCCACCGACGCCCGCCGCGGCCTGCGGACGGCCGTCGGCGAGCTGTCCTCGGCCGAACTCGCCGTCCGCGACGCCTCCGACGCACTGGTCCGGCACGCCAACGCCGCCCGCTACGAGGCCGTCCGCACCCCCGCGCGCCAGCAGATCCGCGAACTGCCCGCCTCCGCGCTGCCCGAGCACGCCGCCGCCTGGGCCGCCGCCTTCGCCCCCCGACTGCGGGTGCTCACCGACGAGCTGACCCAGTTGGAGAAGAACCGCGGTTCGATCGTGGACCGGCTGCGCGGACTGGTCGAGTCCTCGCTCACCACCCTGCGCGCCGCCCAGCGGCTGTCCCGGCTGCCCGAGGGCCTGGGGGAGTGGTCCGGCCAGGAGTTCCTGCGGATCCGCTTCGAGGACCCGGACCACGCCACCTTGGTGGAACGCCTCGGCGAGGTCATCGACGAGGCCACCCGCGCCGCCGTCCGGAAGAACAGCGACCTGCGCCGCGACGGCATGTCCCTGCTGCTGCGCGGTGTCGCCGCCGCGATCGGCCCCAAGGGCGTCAGCGTCGAGATCCTCAAGCCCGACGCGGTGCTGCGCGCCGAGCGGGTGAGCGTCGGCCAGATGTCCGACGTCTTCTCCGGCGGCCAGCTGCTCACCGCCGCCATCGCGCTCTACTGCACGATGGCCGCGCTGCGCGCCAACGACCGCGGCCAGTCCCAACTGCGGCACGCCGGCACGCTGTTCCTCGACAACCCGATCGGCCGCGCCAACGCCACCTATCTGCTGGAGCTCCAGCGGGCCGTGGCCGACGCGCTCGGCGTCCAGCTGATCTACACCACCGGCCTGTTCGACACCACCGCGCTCGCCGAGTTCCCGCTGGTGATCCGGCTGCGCAACGACGCCGACCTGCGGGCCGGCCTCAAGTACATCTCGGTGGAGGAGCACCTGCGCCCCGGCCTGCCCGCCCCGCAGGACCCGGACGGCCCGACCATCCACGGCGAGATCACCGCCACCCGGATGTTCAAGCGCCCCCCGGAGGTTCCCGCCCAGCAGTGAAGTCACTAGCGTGATCGTCATGTTGACGATCGCACACCTCAGTGACATCCACCTCGGCCAGGTCCACCATCGGGACGCCGGCAAGCGGGCCCGGCGGCGGGCCGAGCAGGTGATGGCGTACCTCGATGCCCTGCCCGGCCCGCTGGACGCGGTGCTGGTCACCGGCGACCTCGCCGACCACGGCCTGCCCGAGGAGTACCGGCAGGTCGTCGAAGTGCTGGACTCGCGGCACCCGGTGCTCACCTGCCCCGGCAACCACGACGTCCGGGCGCCGTACCGCCAGGTGCTGCTCGGCGAGGAGCCGTCGACGGATCCGGTCAACCGGCTGCACCGGCTGCCCGGTGTCGACGTGCTGATGCTCGACTCCTCGATACCCGAGCAGGACGACGGCCTGCTGGCCGACGACACCCTCGACTGGCTGGACGCCCGACTCTCCTCAGGCCGCCAGGAGTTGCCCGCGCTGGTGGCCTTCCACCACCCGCCGGTCGAGCTCTACATCCCGAGCATCGACCGGATCCGCCAGTTCGGCGAGGCCCGCCTGGCGCAGGTGCTGCGCCGCCACCCCCGGGTGGCCGCGCTGCTCTGCGGACACTCCCACACCCCCGCCGCGACCACCTTCGCCGGCCTGCCGGTGCTGGTCGCGCCCGGGGTGGTCTCCACCGTCACGCTGCCCTGCGAGGGCGGGCGCGGCATCAGCTTCGACCACCCGCCGATGCTCGCCTTCCACGTCCTGGACGACGCGGGCCGGCTCACCACCCACTACCGGGTCGTCCCCTAGCGGCCGACACCCCGCGCTGGTAAGGCTGTTGGGGCTGCTGCTGCGGGTACTGCTGTGGATACTGCGGCGCCGCCCCACCGGCCCGGGGGAACGGCCGGGCGGCCAGCGGCTCGGGTGCGACCCGGCTGCCCGCCATCGGGGAGGCGGAGTTCGGCCCGCGCAGCCGCTGGGCGGCGACCTGGCGGGAGATCAGGATCTCCAGCAGGCACCACATCGTGCCGAACACCCCGAGCCCCATCGCCAGCAGCGCGGGCGTCATCAGCCAACTGCCCGCGTACGAGGCCAGCGTCGCGACCACCACGCCCACCAGCGTGAAGGCCAGGCAGAGCACCGCCCGGACCGCGGCGGAGCGCACCTCGTCGGGCAGGCGGCGACGGCGGCGTGGCACGGACATCGGGCGACCCCCAGGCGCGAATCCGGTGGCGTACGAGAAGCGGGCGCACGGGAAACGCGCCCCCTTGCCTCACTCTGCCCCGCGAAACCCGGACCATGCGTCCGAATCCATTGAATTGCCGCCAAATCGTGTCATCCGGACAGGCGGTGGCGCCGGCTCACCCCAACTGGAGGTTGAGCTCCTCCAGGGCCCCCGTGACGATGGTCCGCATCGCCTGCTCGGCGTGGACGGCGTCGCCCGCGCAGATCGCGTCGGCGACCTCCCGGTGCAGCCGGATCGCGTACGGTTCCGGCTGATGGGGCATCAGATGGTACTCGGTCCGTCCGGTGAGCACCGCTCCCACGGTGTCCCCGAGGTGGGCGAACATCTCGTTCCCGGAGGCGCGCAGCACCAGGGCGTGGAAGGCGATGTCGTGCCGGAGGAAGGTGGTGAGGTCGGCCTCCCGCGCGGAGACCGTCAACTCCACTGCCAGCGAGCTGAGTTCGCGCCGGTCGTCATCGGTCGCGTGGGTCGCGGCGAGGGCGGCGGCGGCCGGTTCGACGGCCATCCGGAGCGAGCCGAGCGAGCGCAGTTGGGCGGGCCGGTCGGCACCGGCCAGGCGCCAGCGGATCACCATCGGGTCGAAGACGTCCCAGAGCGACTTCGGCTGGACGGTGATCCCGACCCGCCGCCGGGACGCCACCAGGCGCATCCCCTCCAGGACGCGCACCGCCTCCCGGACGACCGTCCGGGACACCCCGAACCGCTCCTCCAGGTCCTCCGCGCGCAGCACCGCGCCCTCGGGGATCTCCCCGGACGCGATCGCCGGCCCGAGCTCGTCAAGCACCCGACCGGGCAGCCCCTGGATCTCCATCCGCCCAGCCTAGACGCCCCGGCCCGAGGTCTCCCGGCCGCCTCCTCCGCCACCGGGCGCACTGCGACCGAGCCCACACGGTAAAAGTATGACGATTTGGTTTCCGCCACTTGAATACGTCATATCTTTGAGGCGATAGTGGCGGCCTGCAACGAAGGAGCACCACCCCATGGCTCTCAACGTCGAGAACCGAGCCGTCCCGGACGCCCCCCTCACCGTCGTGGTGATGGGCGTCTCCGGTGTCGGCAAGACCACGCTGGCCCGCCTCCTGGCCGACCGCCTCGATCTCCCCTTCGCCGAGGCGGACGAGTTCCACCCGCCGGCCAACATCGCCAAGATGTCCGCCGGCACCCCGCTGGACGACCAGGACCGCGAACCCTGGCTGCGCGCCATCGGCGCCTGGCTCAGGGAGCGCACCGAGGCCGGCACCGGCGGCGTGGTCACCTGCTCGGCGCTGAAGCACGGCTACCGCGACATCCTGCGCGCGGACGCCCCGGACGCCTTCTTCCTGCACCTCAGCGGCGGTCACCAGCTGGTCGAGGACCGGCTCTCCCACCGCTCCGGCCACTTCATGCCGACGTCGCTGCTCGGATCCCAGTACGCCACCTTGGAGGCCCTGGGCGCGGACGAGCGCGGCGCGGTCCTGGACGTGGGCCCGTCCCCCGAAGAACTCGTCGAGATGGCCGTGGCGCTGCTGCGGCCCGTCAATGGAGACCTCGCGTGAGTAGCCTGTCCCCCACCCTCCTGGCAGCCGCCCCACCGGCCCTGCCGCACACCGGCAGCAACTCCCAGCTGCTGATCGCGGTGCTGCTCAGCATCGGCGTGATCGTCCTGCTGATCACCAAGCTGAAGCTGCACCCGTTCCTCGCCCTCACACTCGGCTCCGGCCTGCTGGCCGCCGTCGCGGGCGCCCCCTTCGACAAGCTGCTGAGCAGCTTCTCCACGGGCTTCGGCTCCACCGTGGCCAGCGTCGGCCTGCTGATCGGCCTGGGCGCGATGCTCGGCAAGCTGCTCGCGGACTCCGGCGGCGCCAACATCATCGCGGACACCGTGCTGTCCCGGACCGGCCACAAGGCACTGCCGTGGGCGATGGCGCTGATCGCCGCCGTACTCGGCCTGCCGCTGTTCTTCGAGGTCGGCGTCGTCCTGCTGATCCCGATCGTGCTGCTGGTCGCCCGCCGCGGCAACGTGCCGCTGATGCGGGTCGGCATCCCGGCGCTGGCCGGCCTGTCGGTGCTGCACGGCCTGGTGCCCCCGCACCCGGGGCCGCTGGTCGCCATCGACGCCCTGAAGGCCGACCTCGGCATCACCCTGGCGCTCGGCCTGCTGATCGCCGTCCCGACCCTGATCGTGGCCGGCCCGCTGTTCGCCCGGGTCGCCGAGCGCTGGGTCGGCCCGCTGGAGATCCCGGCCGCCGTCACCCCCGAGGAGAAGGCCGAGCGGGAGCACACCCCGTCCTTCGGCGCGGTCATGGCGACCATCCTGCTGCCGGTCGTGCTGATGCTCGGCAAGGCCCTGGCCGACGTGGTGATCGACGACCCGAAGGCGGTCGGCCAGCGGGTGTTCGACTTCATCGGCTCCCCGCTGATCGCCCTGCTCGCCGCGACCCTGCTCGGCATGCTGACCCTCGGCAAGGCGGCCGGCTTCGACCGGGCGCGGATCTCCGACACCGTCGGCAAGGCGCTGGGCCCGATCGCCGGCATCGTGTTCATCGTCGGCGCGGGCGGCGGCTTCAAGCAGACCCTGATCGACGTGGGCGTCGGCGACATGGTCAGCCACTGGTCCGCGGAGTGGCACATCTCCGCGCTGCTGCTGGGCTGGCTGATCGCGGTGCTGATCCGCCTGGCCACCGGCTCGGCGACGGTCGCCACCATCACCGCGGCCGGCATCGTCTCCCCGCTCGCCGCGAACATGTCCTCGACCCACGCGGCCCTGCTGGTGCTCGCGATCGGCGCCGGCTCGCTGTTCCTCTCGCACGTCAACGACGCCGGCTTCTGGCTGGTCAAGGAGTACTTCGGGATGAGCGTCGGGCAGACGCTGAAGTCCTGGTCGGTGATGGAGACGATCATCTCGGTGGTCGCGATAGCGCTGATCCTGCCGCTGAGCATGCTCATCTAGCGCACCAGCGCACCCCACCGCCGAGGGGCGGCACCCGTACCGTACGGGTGCCGCCCCTCGGCGTTCCCGTGGGCACTGGAGAGCCCGGCCGGCGCCCGGTCGGCACTCGGTCGGCACTCGGTCGGCGCCGGATCAGGGCCCGAGCAGCCCGGACAGCACCGCCGCCGTCGCCTGCCCGGCATCGGCCCCCGGGGGCACCAGCTCGGGCACCCTCGCCCCGGGCGCCCACGCCGACCTGCCGGTCGTCGACGGCGACCCGCTAACCGACCCCACCGTGCTGACCCGCCCGGAACGGCACCTCAGGCACGTGGTCAAGGCCGGCGCCGTCATCTGGCGAAACGACGGGCGGGCGCCCGGGGAAACCCCGAACGCCCGCCCGTCGTACCGCAAGTTGCCTACCGGCAAAGGTGCTTACTTGCTCCCACGCTTCGCGAGGCTGTGCCTTACTTGCTCCCACGCTTCGCGAGGAAGGCCTCGACCTCGTCGCGGATCTCCGGCGTGTCCAGCCCGCGCACCGTCATGGTGGTGCGGCGGCGCAGGACGTCGTCCGTGGTGTACGCCCACTCGTTCTCGGCCGCGTAGGCGACCTGCGCCCAGACGTCCGGACCGTCCTCGTGGATCGGCCGGCCCAGCTCCGGGTTCTCGTCGATCATGCGGGCGATCTCGAAGGAGAGGGTGCCGTAGTGGCTGGCCAGGTGCTTGGCGACCAGCGGCTCCATCCGCGAGCCCGGCTCCCGGTCGATCAGCAGGCGGTGCGCCACGGCGTTCGGCGCGCCGACGCCCGGCAGCGGGACGGTCGGGGCGATCGGGGACATGTCCTCGCCGAGGCTGGTGCCGGGCACGTGGGCCAGCTTCTCCAGCACGGCGCGGCCGATGTGGCGGTAGGTGGTCCACTTGCCGCCGGAGACCGACAGCATGCCGCCGCGGCCCTCGGTGACGACGGTCTCGCGCTTGGCGGCGGCGGTGTCACCCGGGCCGCCGGGCAGCACGCGCAGGCCGGCGAAGGAGTAGGTGATCAGGTCGCGGTCGAGGTGCTCGTCGCGGATCGCGTGCGCGGCCTCGCCCATGATCTGGTCGATGTCCGCGTCGGTGGCCCGGACGTCCTTCGGGTCGCCGGTGTACTCCTCGTCGGTGGTACCGAGGAGGACGTGGTCCTCCCACGGGATGGCGAAGGAGACGCGGTACTTGTCGATCGGGATGGTCAGCGCGGCGCGCCACGGCGAGCGGCGCTTGACCACGACGTGGGCGCCCTTGGAGAGGCGGATCGACGGCGCGGCGCCGGCGTCCTCCATCGTGCGCAGGTGGTCGACCCACGGGCCGGTGGCGTTGAGCACCAGGCGGGCGTTGACGCCGAACTCGGTGCCGTCCAGGCGGTCGCGCAGCTCGGCGCCGGTGACCCGGCCGCCGGTGAAGCGCAGGCCGGTGACCTCGGCGTGGTTGAGCACCACGGCGCCGGCGTCGACGGCGGCGCGCACGGTCATCACCGCGACGCGCGAGTCGTTCATCTGGTGGTCGCCGTAGACGGCCACCGAGCGCAGGCCCTCGGTGCGCAGCGCGGGCACCTGCTGGGCGGCGTGGGCGGCGGTGGAGACCCGGCCCATGCCGTCGCGGAAGGCGGACAGCGCCGAGTACAGGAACACGCCGGCGCCGAGCTTGGCCGCGCCGTGCGGGCCGCCCTTGTAGACCGGCACGAAGAAGGTCAGCGGGTTGACCAGGTGCGGGGCCACGTCGGTGGAGAGCGCGCGGCGCTCCTTGTGGTTCTCCGCGACCAGCTTGACCGCGCCGGTCTGCAGGTAGCGCAGGCCGCCGTGGACGAGCTTGGAGGAGGCGCTGGAGGTGGCGCCGGCGAAGTCGCCGGCGTCGACCATGGCGACCTTCAGGCCGGCCTGGGACGCGGTCCAGGCGACGGCCGTGCCGAGGATGCCGCCCCCGATCACCAGCAGGTCGTAGGTGGCCTTGCCGAGCAGCTCACGGGTCTCGGCGCGGGAGGCGGTGCGGCCGGCGGTGCGCTCGGCGCCCAGGGTCGGGATGGTTGCCATGGTGGTTGTGTACGGCGCGCTGGTCGGGCGGCGCCGTTACTCCTCTCGTGTGCGGTGCGGCCCCTGCGAGAGAGGCCGGTCGGCCCGGTGCGGCGGGCCGGTGAAACGCGGTGACGCCCGTTGCCTGAACAGCGGGCGGCCGGTCGGGGCCCGGGGCCCCGACCGGCTGGTCGGTCAGTTGTTCTCTTCTTCCTCCACCCAGCCCATGGTGCGCTCCACGGCCTTGAGCCACTTCTTGTACTCACGCTCCCGGGTGGCCTCGTCCATGCGGGGGGTCCACTCGGCGGCGCGGTGCCAGTTGGCCCGCAGGGTGTCGAGGTCGTTCCAGAAGCCGACGGCGAGTCCGGCCGCGTAGGCCGCGCCGAGGGCGGTGGTCTCGGCCACGTACGGGCGCTCGACCGGGGCGTCCAGGACGTCGGCGATGTTCTGCATGAGCAGGTTGTTGCTGGTCATGCCGCCGTCGACCTTCAGGGCGGTGAGCTCGACCCCGGAGTCCTTCTGCATGGCGTCGACGACCTCGCGGGTCTGCCAGGCGGTGGCCTCCAGGACGGCCCGGGCCAGGTGGCCCTTGGTGACGTACCGGGTCAGACCGGCGATCACACCGCGGGCGTCGGAGCGCCAGTACGGGGCGAACAGGCCGGAGAAGGCCGGGACGAAGTAGGCGCCGCCGTTGTCCTCGACCGTGTTGGCGAGGGTCTCGATCTCGGCGGCGGTGGAGATGATGCCGAGCTGGTCGCGCAGCCACTGGACGAGCGAGCCGGTGACGGCGATCGAGCCCTCCAGCGCGTACACCGGGGCCTGGTCGCCGATCCGGTAGCCGACGGTGGTCAGCAGGCCGTGGTACGAGTTGACGATCTTCTCGCCGGTGTTCAGCAGCAGGAAGGTGCCGGTCCCGTAGGTGGACTTGGCCTCGCCCTCGTTGAAACAGGTCTGGCCGAACAGCGCGGCCTGCTGGTCGCCGAGCGCGGAGGCGACCGGGACGCCGGCCAGGTCGCCGACGGCCTCGCCGTACACCTCGGCGGAGGAGCGGATCTCCGGCAGGACGGCCATCGGCACGCCCATCGACTCGGCGATGTCCTCGTCCCAGGCCAGGGTCTTGAGGTTCATCAGCATGGTGCGGCTGGCGTT
Organism: Kitasatospora sp. NPDC030952; assembly: GCF_055571335.1. NCBI lineage: Bacteria > Bacillati > Actinomycetota > Actinomycetes > Kitasatosporales > Streptomycetaceae > Kitasatospora > Kitasatospora sp. NPDC030952. The sequence continues at coordinate 10,299 of NZ_JBVIFM010000033.1, read as the reverse complement.
GGTCACGTCGGTGACGTGCTTGCCGCCGTCGACACCACCGGTGAGGTTCCAGATCACCCAGGTGTCCATGGTGCCGAACAGGATGTCGCCGGCCTCGGCGCGCTCGCGCAGGCCCTCGACGTTGTCCAGCAGCCAGCGGATCTTCGGGCCGGCGAAGTAGCTGGCCAGCGGGAGGCCGGTCTCGCGGCGGAAGCGGTCCTGGCCCACGTTGCGGCCCAGCTCGCGGCAGAGCGCCTCGGTGCGGGTGTCCTGCCACACCAGCGCGTTGTGGACCGGCTCACCGGTGTTCTTGTCCCACAGGACGGTGGTCTCGCGCTGGTTGGTGATGCCGATCGCGCGGATGTCGTCCTTGGTCAGCCCGGCCTTCTCCAGCGCACCGCGGACGACCGACTGCACCCGGGTCCAGATCTCGGCGGCGTCGTGCTCGACGTAGCCGGGCTGGGGGAAGATCTGCCGGTGCTCCTGCTGGTCGACGGAGACGATCCGGCCGTCGGCGCCGAAGATGATGCAGCGGCTGGAGGTGGTGCCCTGGTCGATCGCGGCGATGTAGTTGCCAGTGGAGGTCATGTGGAGGGTCCTCGGCTCAAGTTCGGGGGTTACGGGGTGGGTGGGCCTGACACGGACGTCCGGTCAGTCCCCGTGCTCGGTGGGTTCGAACCCGGCGGTTTCTAGAAGATGGCGTTGTACAGGCCACCGGCCGCCAGGCCGCCCAGGATCGGGCCGACGACCGGGATCCAGGCGTACGACCAGTCGGAGCTGCCCTTGTTGGGGATCGGCAGAAGGGCGTGGGCGATGCGCGGGCCGAGGTCACGGGCCGGGTTGATGGCGTAGCCGGTCGGACCACCGAGGGAGAGGCCGATGCCGACGACGGTGAAGGCGACCATCAGGGTGCTGGTGCCGGACTGCGAGAGGCCGGAGTTGGTACCGATGGTGAGGATCGCGAAGCAGAGCACGAAGGTGCCGATGACCTCGGTGATCACGTTCTGGATCGGGTTCCGGATCTCGGGCCCGGTCGAGAAGATGCCGAGGGTGGGCTCCTCGTTGGCCTGGAACTGGCCGAGGTAGGTGAGCCAGACCAGCGTGGCGCCGATGATCGCGCCGAGCAGCTGGGAGCCGAGGTAGAGCGGCACCTGGCTCCACTCGCCGCTCTTGACCGCGAGTGCGATGGTGACGGCCGGGTTGAGGTGCGCGCCGGACTTCGGAGCCGACATGTAGGCGGCGATGAGGACCGCGAAGCCCCAGCCGAAGGTGATCGCCAGCCATCCGGCGTTGACGGCCTTCGACTTCTTGAGGGTCACGGCGGCGCAGACGCCACCGCCGAGGAGTATCAGGGCGGCGGTGCCGAGGGTTTCGCCGACGAAGACGTCGCCGTTGGAGAACGCGGACACAAAGACTCCCTTGTCATGGCCCGGAGGTGCGGGTGGGGGTGGGCCGGTCGATCGCTGTGCGGGTGAGCGCATTGTGGGAGTGATCTTCCCGGCCGCCGTTCGACAATGTCGACCGTCATGCGGAAGCTTCCTCCCCGGGTCGGCCCCGCGTCAAGGCGGGGTTACGCAGCTGTGACCCTTCCCTCGGCGGGTCCCCCGAAGTTACCCAGCGGAGCGTCCCGAATCGGGGCAAAACGCCAAGGCGCGGACAGGCTCACCGCCCGTCCGCGCCTCAGCGTGACGAAGAGACCGCTCCGGTCAGAACCGCCCGGCGCCCAGGTCGCGGGAGATCGCCCGCGCCGCGCTGCGCACCGAGGCCACCAGCGAGGGCTTCACGAAGCCGTCCTCGCAGACCCGCTCCACCGGCCCGTTGATGCAGACCGCGCCCACCGGGTTGCGCCGCCGGTCCTGGATCAGCGCGGCGATCGAGGCCACGCCCTCCCAGGTCTCCTCGATCGAGTCCGCCCAGCCGCGCTCGCGGATCAGCGCGCACTCGGCGTCCAGGTCGGTCGCCTCGGTCAACGTCCGCACGGTGTACGACTCGTACGGGCCGTCGCCCAGCTCCCCGCGCGCGACCGGGTCGTAGGCCACCAGCACCTTGCCGATCGCGGTGCTGTGCAGCGGCTGCATCGAGCCCACCTCCAGCACTTGCCGGGTGTCGTCGGGCCGGAACACGTGGTGCACGATCAGCACGCCCTGGTGGTGCAGCACCCCCAGGTAGACGGTCTCGCCGGCCGCCCGGGCCAGGTCGTCCGCCCACACCAGCGCCCGCGCCCGCAGCTCGTGCACGTCCAGGTAGCTCTGCCCCAGCCGCAGCAGCTCGGCGCCCAGCTGGTACTTGCCGCTCTCCGGATCCTGCTCGACGAACCCCTCCTGCTGCAGCGTGCGCAGGATGCCGTGCGCGGTGCCCTTGGCCAGATCCAGCGCCGTCGCGACCTCGGAAAGTCCCAGGCGGCGCTCACCGCCGGCCAGCAGGCGCATGATCGCGGCGGCCCGGGAGAGCGACTGGATCGGGCCGGGCATGGATACCTCCGGGCTGACAGGCGGTCGACATTGTCGACCGCAGTGGTGACGGGGACGAGTCTGCCAGGCGTCCGGACGTCCGTGCACCTTCCCCCTCGGTAACCCGCGCTCGGCCTGGTGTTAACCTTCCGCGCCGCCGCGCCGGAGCCGCCCCGCGACCCCCCCGCTCCGCGACCCCTACTCGGCGACCCCCGCTCCGCCGCCACCCGGGCCCGGTTGCTCAGGCGCCCGCGCCACCGGGCCGGGCCGGGGAGGCCGCCCACGCGGGCCCCCGGCCGCGCCCCGCCGCACTGCCGCCGCGCTCCGCCGCGACCCCGCGCCGCACGGTCACCTCGGCCGCCAGCGCGGCGATCCCGTCCGTGCCGACCCGGCAGCAGCCGCCGACCAGCCGGGCGCCGTCCGCCAGCCAGCCGCCCACCCGCGCCGAACGGAAGGTCGGCTCCCCGCGCCAGTCCCGGCGCTCCGGATCCCACCGCTCCCCGCTGTTCGGGTACACCACCACCGGCTTCCCGGTCACCTCGGCGGCCACCGCCACCGCCTGGTCCGCGTCCTGCGGCGTGCAGCAGTTGACGCCCACCGCCAGCACCTCGTCCACCTCCGCCGCCAGCGCGAACGCCTCCGCCAGCGGCTGCCCGGCCCTGGTCCGGCCACCCGCCACGCTGTACGACAGCCAGGCCGGCACCCCCAGCCCGCGCACCAGCTCCAGCAGCGCCCGCGCCTCGTCCACGTCCGGCACCGTCTCCAGCGCCAGCACGTCCGGCCGGGCCGCCGCCAGCACCTCCAGCCGCGGCCGGTGGAAGGCCACCAGCTCCGCGTGGCTCAGCCCGTACCGACCGCGGTACTCCGAACCGTCCGCCAGTACCGCCCCGTACGGGCCGACCGAGGCCGCCACCCAGCGCCGCCGCCCGCCCGGTTCGGCCCGCGCCGCCTCCCGGGCCAGCTCCACGCTGCTCGCCAGCAGCCGGGCCGCCGCCGCGTGGCCCACCCCGCGCCGGGCGAAGCCCTCGAAGCTCGCCTGGTAGCTCGCCGTGATGGCGACCTCGGCCCCGGCCGCGAAGTACGCCCGGTGCGCGGCCACCACGGCACCGGGGTCGTCCGCGAGCAGCCGGGCCGACCACAGCGCGTCCGACAGGTCGTGCCCGGCGGAGGCCAACTGGTTCGACATCCCGCCGTCCAGGACCAGCGGGCCGGCCGCCAGTGCCGTGGCGAAGTCCGGCGGGGGAGCAGTGCGCATCTGGGCCTCCTCGGGCACGGTCGTTCCTGGTCACAGCCTAGAAGCCGGAGACCGCCGGCGGCCGGGAAAACCGTTTGCCGCCGGGGAACGAAGTCGTTACGTTGTGCTCATCCCGAGAACGACAGCACCAGGTGCCCCAGGGGCGCGGAGAGGAGCCGGCGATGGCAGCGGACGACACGTCCCCCCAGCCCGCCGCCGGGCCCACGGCCGAGCAGGAGTGGCTCGCCGCGTACGACCCGCGCGCCTACACCCCGGTCGCCGTCACCGTCGACGTGGTGGCCCTGACGCTACGGGCGGGCCGACTGCACGTGCTGCTGGTCGAGCGCGGCGCCCCGCCCTACCAGGGCTGCTGGGCGCTGCCCGGCGGCTTCCTGAAGGCGGGGGAGGAGAGCCTCGACGAGGCCGCCGCCCGCGAACTCGCCGAGGAGACGGGCCTGTTGGGCGCCGCCGAGGCCGCGCTCTGCCGGCTCCACCTCGAACAGCTCGGCACCTACGGCGCCCCCGAGCGGGACCCGCGGATGCACGTCGTCTCGGTCGCCTACCTGGCCTTCGCCCCGGACCTGCCCGACCCGCAGGCCGGCACGGACGCCGCGGCCGCCGCCTGGCACCCGGTCGCCGACCTCGACCCGGCCCCGCGGTCCGCCGACCGCGCCCAAGCCGCCGGTGTGCCCGCCGACACCCACGGGGGTGGCGTCGACGGGCACACCGGCCCCCAGCCGGTCCCACCGGGCCCGATCCGGCTGGCCTTCGACCACGCCCGCATCCTGGCCGACGGCCTCGACCGGGTGCGCGCCAAGCTGGAGTACAGCCCGCTCGCCACCGCCTTCCTGCCGTACGACTTCACCATCCCCGACCTCCGCGCCGTCTACGAGGCCGTCTGGGACGAGAAGCTCCACCCCGGCAACTTCCACCGCAAGGTCCTCTCCGTCCCGGGCTTCGTGGAGAGCACCGGCTCCACCACCGAGCGCGGCGGCGCCCGCGGCGGCCCCCGGGCCCGCACGTACCACGCCGGCAGCGCCCGGCTGCTCCACCCCGCCCTGCTCCGCCCCGCCCGCGAGGACCAGCCCGACTGCGAGGGGCCGGCCACCGAAGGCCCGCCGCCGATCGGGCCCGCCGAGCCCCCGGCTACCATCCGCCCATGACCACCGACGAAGCGCCGCGGACCGCCCACCGGCCGTTCTCCCACTGCCACTTCTGCGGCACGCCGTACCCGGTCGGCACCGACACCTGGCCCCGCACCTGCCCCGGCTGCGCCGAGATCAGCTACCGCAACCCGCTGCCCGTCGTTGTCACCGTCCTGCCGGTCACCCGGCCCGGCGCCGACCCGGCCCTGGTCGTCATCCGCCGCACCATCGAACCCGGCTACGGCGAACTCGCCTTCCCCGGCGGCTACCTGGACTACGGCGAGAGCTGGCAGCAGGCGTGCGTGCGCGAGCTCGGCGAGGAGACCGGCATCCCGGCCGACGCCGCCGACGTCCGGCTGATCCACACCGCCTCCGACCCCAACGGGCGCTTCGTGATGCTCTGCGGGCTCCTCCCCGCCCGGCCACTCGCCGAACTCCCGCCCTCGCGCCCCACCGACGAGACCGAGGGCTGGCTGCTCGCCACCGCCGACACCCCGCTCGTCTGGGACTTCCACAACGGCGTCCTGCGCCGCTGGTTCGACGGCGAGTTCGCCCCCCGCTGACCCGCCGGCCGACCCTGGCGCAGCGGGCGCTCACATGGCATGGTCTGCACCGACAGCCCAATCGGACGGGTTGGCCACGAGCTCACCCGTCCCCACCACCGGCCGGGAGACCACCACCGTGAGCACCCCTTCCCAGGACCAGCCGCTCTGGCGCCCCAACCCCGCTCGCGCCGCCGCCACCAGCCTGGTCGCCTTCCAGGCCTGGGCCGCCGAGCACCACGGCGCCCCGGCCGCCCCGCTCGCCCCGGCCGCCGACGACCAGCAGGCCGCCCGGCGCTACGCGGACCTGCACGCCTGGTCCACCGGTGACCTCGACCGCTTCTGGACGGCCGTCACCCAGTGGTTCGACGTCCGCTTCACCGAGGCCCCCGAGGCCGTCCTCGCCGACCCGGCCATGCCCGGCGCCCGCTGGTTCCCCGGCGCCCGCCTCAACTACGCCGAGCACGCCCTGCGTGCCGCCGAGACCGGCCCCGACCGCCCGGCGATCCTCCACCTGGACGAGACCACCGAGCAGCCGGCCGTGCTCACCTGGTCCGAGCTGCGCCGCCAGGTCGGCTCGCTGGCCGCGGCCCTGCGCGCCCGCGGCGTCCGCCCCGGCGACCGGGTCGGCGCCTATCTGCCCAACATCCCGCAGGCCGCCGTCGCCCTCCTCGCCACCGCCGCCGTCGGCGCCGTCTGGACCAGCTGCGCCCCCGACTTCGGCGCCCGCAGCGTCCTGGACCGCCTCCAGCAGATCGAACCCGCCGTCCTCTTCGCCGTCGACGGCTACCACTACGGCGGCAAGGACCACGACCGCACCGAGGTGGTCGCCGAGCTGCGCCGCGAACTCCCCAGCCTGCACACCGTGGTGCACGTCCCGCTGCTCGGCGCCCCGGCGCCCGAGGGCGCCCTCCAGTGGGAGGACCTGGTCGCCGAGGACGTCGAGCCGGTCTTCGAGCCCGTCCCTTTCGAGCACCCGCTCTGGGTCCTCTACTCCTCCGGCACCACCGGCCTGCCCAAGGCCATCGTCCAGAGCCAGGGCGGCATCCTGCTGGAGCACCTCAAGCAGGCCGGCCTCCACCTCGACCTCGGCCCCCAGGACCGCTTCCTCTGGTACACCTCCACCGGCTGGATGATGTGGAACTTCCTGCTGGCCGGCCTCCTGGTCGGGGCCACGATCGTCACCTACGACGGCAGCCCCGGCCACCCCGACACCGGCGCCCTGTGGTCCGTCGCCGCCCGCACCGGCGCCACCGTCCTCGGCACCTCCGCCGCGTACGTCATCGCCAGCCGCAAGGCCGAGCTGCACCCCGGCCGCGACCTCGACCTCTCCGCCGTCCGCTGCATCGGCACCACCGGTTCCCCGCTCCCGCCCGACGGCTTCCGCTGGATCTACGACGAGGTCAAGCAGGACGTCTGGCTCGCCTCGGTCAGCGGCGGCACCGACGTCTGCTCCTGCTTCGTCGGCGGCGTCCCCACCCTGCCGGTGTACCTCGGTGAGATCCAGGCCCCCTGCCTCGGCGCCGCCGTCGAGTCCTGGGACGTCCAGGGCCACCCGCACACCGACACCGTCGGCGAACTCGTCGTCACCAGGCCCATCCCGTCGATGCCCACCGGCTTCTGGAACGACCCGGAGGGCACCCGCTACCACGACAGCTACTTCGACACCTACCCCGGCGTCTGGCGGCACGGCGACTGGATCACCGTCACCTCCCGGGGCACCGTCGTGATCCACGGCCGCTCCGACTCCACCCTCAACCGCCAGGGCGTCCGGATGGGCTCCTCGGACATCTACGAGGTGGTCGAGCGCCTCCCCGAGATCGCCGAATCCCTGGTCATCGGCCTGGAGGAGCCCGACGGCGGCTACTGGATGCCGCTCTTCGTGGTCATGGCCCCCGGCGCCGAACTGGACGAGGACGTCATCGGCCGCATCCGCACCTCGCTGCGCACCGAGCTTTCCCCGCGCCACGTCCCGGACGAGGTGATCGCCGTCCGCGGCCTGCCGCACACCCTCACCGGCAAGCGCATCGAGGTCCCGGTCAAGCGCATCCTCTCCGGCACCCCGCTGGAGCAGGCCGTCAACCCCGGCTCCGTCGACAACATCGACCACCTGCGCTTCTTCGAGCAGCTGCGGGCCGACCGCCAGGCCTGACCCAGCCCTCGGGAACGCCGAAGGGGCGCCCCCACCGGTGCGGTGGGGGCGCCCCTTCTCCTGCTCTTACCGTCTCACTCGCCCGACAGCACCTGCTGGGCGGCGGCCCGCGCCTCCTCGGCGCTGTCCGCGGCCCGGGCCGCCTCGGCCGCCCGGCGGCACTGCGCCAGGGTGTACTTGGCCAGCGTGGTCCGCACGTAGGGGATCGAGGCCGAGCCCATGGACAGGCTGGTGACGCCCAGACCGGTCAGCACCACGGCCAGCAGCGGGTCCGAGGCGGCCTCACCGCAGACGCCACAGCTCTTGCCGGTCACCCGCGCCGCGTCGGCGGCCGCGGCGACCAGGTCCAGCAGGGCCGGCTGCCACGGGTCCTGCAGCCGAGCCAGCGCACCGACCTGACGGTCGGCGGCGAAGGTGTACTGAGCGAGGTCGTTGGTTCCCAGCGACAGGAACTCGACCTCCTGCAGGATCGCCCGGGCCCGCAGCGCGGCCGAGGGGATCTCCACCATCGCGCCGAACTTGGCGTCCAGCCCGGCCTGGCGGCAGGCCGCCGCGAAGTCCGCGGCGTCCTTGCGGTCGGCCACCATCGGGGCCATCACCTCGAGGTGCACCGGCAGGCCCTCGGCCGCCTTGGCCAGCGCCCGCAGCTGGGTGGCCAGCACCTCGGGGTGCTCCAGCAGGGTGCGCAGACCGCGCACGCCCAGCGCCGGGTTCGGCTCGTCGGCGGGGGTCAGGAAGTCCAGCGGCTTGTCCGCGCCCGCGTCCAGCGCCCGGACCACGACCCGGCCCTCCGGGAAGGCCTCCAGCACCTTGCGGTACGCCTCGACCTGCTTCTCCTCGCTGGGAGCCTTCGCCGAGTCGTCCAGGAACAGGAACTCGGTACGGAACAGGCCGACGCCCTCCGCCCCGTTCTCCAGCGCGGCCGGCACGTCCGCCGGGCCACCCACGTTGGCCAGCAGCGGCACCCGGTGCCCGTCCGAGGTCTGCCCCGGGCCGGAGGAGGCGGCCAGCACGGCCTTGCGCTCGGCGGCGATCGCCCGCAGCTCGTCCTGCTTCTCCTGCGACGGCTCCAGCAGCACGTCGCCCGAGCTGCCGTCCACCGCGACGACGGTGCCCTCGGCGACGTCCGACGCCCCCGGCAGCGCGACCACGGCCGGCACGCCCATCGCCCGCGCCAGGATGGCGCTGTGGCTGGTCGGCCCGCCCTCCTCGGTCACGAAGCCGAGCACCAGCGTCGGGTCCAGCAGCGCGGTGTCGGCCGGGGCCAAGTCCCGCGCGAACAGCACGTACGGCTCGTCGCTGTCCGGCACGCCCGGCATCGGCACGCCCAACAGCCGCGCCACGATGCGGTTGCGCACGTCGTCCAGGTCGGCGACCCGTCCGGCCAGGTACTCCCCGGCGGAGGCCAGCAGCGCCCGGTAGGCGGCGAAGGCGTCGTACACACCGCGCTCGGCACTGCTGCCGACGGCGATCCGGCGCGACACATCGGCCATCAGCTCCGGGTCCTGCGCCATCAGCGCCTGGGCCTCCAGCACGGCCTGCGCCTCACCGCCCGCCAGATTGCCGCGGGCGATCAGGTCCGCGGCGACCGCCTCGACGGCCGCCTGGGCGCGCGCCTGCTCACGCGGGGCGTCCTCGGTCGGGATCTGGGTGGCCGGGGGCTCCAGGACCGCCGTGCCCATGTGCCGCACCTGGCCGATCGCGACCCCGTGGCTGACACCCACGCCGTGCAGTGTCTTCTCCATGTACCTGTATCTCCGCTGAGAGGAGCGGCCCCGCCGGGAACCGCTGAGTGCCGGGTCGCCCCGTCAACTCCTGCGGGGCGGGTGTGTGTCGGTGATAGAGGGGTCAGCTCCAGCTGAACAGCTGGTCGCCCGCCTTGGCCTCGCCGGTCTCGCGCAGGTCGGTCAGCGAGTCGGGAGCGGCTTCCAGCGCCACGATCGGCGAGATCGGCGACTTGCCCGCAGCCTCGACGGCGGCCGGGTCCCACCGGATCACGGCCTGACCACGGGTCACCGTGTCGCCCTTCTTGACCAGCAGCTCGAAGCCCTCGCCGTTCAGCTGCACGGTGTCGATCCCGAGGTGGGTCAGCACACCGTGCCCGTCCGCGTCCACCACGACGAAGGCGTGCGGGTGCATCGAGACGACGACACCGTCCACCGGAGCGACCGCCTCGGTGGGCTGACGGACCGGGTCGATCGCGGTGCCGGGGCCGACCATCGCACCCGAGAACACCGGGTCCGGCACGCCGGCGAGCCCGACAACCTTGCCGGTCAGCGGCGACGTCACAGTGGTCATGGTGGTGCCTCCCAAGTGCGCAATACAGCGAGCGGCCGCGAGGTGCGGCACACGATCAGCTGAAGCCTAAATCATGTCAACTTCGGACAACTGTCGACGTTCCCGGGCGAAGAACCACGCCCCCGCCCGTCTACCGACCGGCGTCACATCGACTCATGACTGGTCTAGTCCTCTTGGTCGATGCGCCGCACTCTACAGGCATCTTGGCGAATCAGGACCATTGCTGTATATGCTCGCGAGAGCAACAAATCATGCCGCCACCCGGGTGACCCCGGACGCGCCTCGATTCGCACTCCGGTCATCGACCCGCTATGGTTGGTCGAGTCGCCGCGACTTGGCGGTTAACACCAGATTTCGGATGCGAAAAGCCCCGGTAAACGGAGCGAAAAACATCTGCTAAGCTGGAAACACGAAAGAACGAAGCGCCCGGAGGGCCCGCTGGAAGGCGGTCCGAAGGAAGCGTCCGTTCCTTGAGAACTCAACAGCGTGCCAAAAGTCA
>NZ_JBVIFM010000032.1:0-84455 GCF_055571335.1 Kitasatospora sp. NPDC030952 | reverse complement strand
TACTGGGTGCGGCATGTGCGGGAGCCGGTGCGGTTCGCGGATGTGGTGGACTCGCTGGTGGGTTGGGGTGCGGGGGTGTGTGCGGAGGTCGGTCCTGATGGTGTGTTGTCGGGTCTGATCGCTGGGATCGCCTCGGAGGGTCTGGAGGCGGTGCCGTTGGGTCGTCGCGGCGGTGACGAGGCGGAGACGCTGGTCTCCGGTCTGGGCCGGCTGTTCGCGGCCGGTGTCCCGGTCGACTGGTCCGGGTTCTTCACCGGGCGTGGTGGACGGCCCGTCGATCTCCCCACGTACGCCTTCGACCACCACCACTACTGGCGCGGTCGGCAGAGCGGTACCGACCGCTCCGCCACCGGCCACCCGCTCCTCACCTCGGTGGTCGAGGACCCGGAGAGCGGCCGCGTCACGCTCACCGGCCGGCTGGTCGGCGACCTGCCGCCCGCCGGGGTCTGGGTCGAACTGGCACTGCGCGCCGCCGACGAGGTCGACTGCACCACCGTGGACGAGCTGGTGATCGACGCGGCCGTGGCGCCGGAGCGCGGTGCCGCCGCCCACCTGCTGGTCGTCGTCGACCCGCCCGGTACCGACGGCCGCCGCGCGGTGCGCATCCACGCCCGCGCCGGTGAGGCCACCGCCTGGGCCCGGTGCGCCCACGGCCTGCTCAGCCCGGCGGCCGGGCCCGTCCCCGGAGCCGCTGCCTCAGCCACTCCCGCCGGCCCGGACCTCGTGGTCGCCGACGACGAGGCCGAGCGCTACGTCCTTCACCCCGGCCTGCTGGCCGCCGCGATCGGCGGCCGGGACGTCCGCCGCTGGCACGGGGTCCGCGTCCACCGCGGCGGCACCGGCCGGGTGCGGGTGGCGGCGGTCCCCGCCGACGGCCCCGGGCTGGTGCTCACGGACCGGGCCGGGCTGGTGGTCGCCACCGTGGACGCGCTGACCTGCGGGGGCGTTCCCTCGGTGCGCCCGGCCGACGACCTGTACCGCATCGCCTGGTCGCCGGTGGTCCTGCCCGCCGCCGGGGCGGTGGCCCCGGACGTCGAGTACGTCACCGACGGGCTCCCGCTGCACGACGTGCTGAGCACCGCTCAACGGGCCCTCGCCGCCCGGTCCGAGGGCCCGCCGCTGGTCGTTGTGACCCGGGGCGCGGTGTCGGTGGACGGGGAGGAGCCGTCGGAGGCGGCCGCCGTCTGGGGCCTGCTGCGGTCCGCCCAGTCCGAGCACCCGGGCCGGTTCGTCCTGGTGGACGCCGACCCGGCCGGCACCCCGGACACGAACCAGGCCCCGGCCGACACCCCGAACCCGTCCCTCCCGCCGTCCCTGCTGGCCGCCGTCGCCGCCGCCGGCCTCCCCCAGCTCGCCCTGCGCGCCGACCGCGTGCTGGTACCGAGGCTGGCCCCGGCGACCCCGGTCGCCGTACCCGCCGCACCCGCCGGAGGAGCCGCGGCCGTACCCGCCGCACCAGCCGCCGCCGCACCAGCCGCCGCCGCACCCGCCGCACCCGCCGCAGCCTCCGGCGTCGCCGGCTGGCCCTCCGAGGGCACGGTGCTGATCACCGGCGGCACCGGCGCGCTCGGCGCCGTGATCGCCCGTCACCTGGCCGCCGAGCACGGCGTACGGGACCTGGTGCTGACCAGCCGCAGCGGCCCGAACGCGCCCGGCGCGGCCCGGCTGGTCGAGGAGCTGGCCGCGCTCGGCGCCCGCGCCGAGGTCGCGTCCTGTGACGTCGGTGACCGGGCGGCCCTGGCGGCGCTGCTCGCCGGCTTGCCCGCCGACCGGCCGCTGCGCGCGGTGGTGCACGCCGCCGGGGCGCTCGACGACGGCGCCTTCACCGCGCTGGACGCGCGGCGCCTGGCGACGGTGCTGCGGGCCAAGGCGGACGCGGCCCGGCACCTGGACGAGCTGACCCGGGAGCACGAGCTGACGGCGTTCGTCCTGTTCTCCTCGGTCGCGGGCGTCTTCGGCGGCCCCGGGCAGGCCAACTACGCGGCCGCCAACGCGGCGCTGGACGCACTGGCCCAGCGGCGCGCCGCCGTCGGACGGCCCGCCGTCTCGGTGGCCTGGGGGCCGTGGGACCTCGACGGCGCGGGCATGGCCGCCTCGGCCGATCTGCGCCGGGTGGCCCGCGAGGGCTTCGGGGCGATCCCGGCCGCGCGCGGCATGGCGCTGCTGGACACGGCCGTCGTGAGCGGCGAGCCCCTGCTGGTCGCCTGCCCGCTGGATCTGGACGTGGTGCGGCGGCAGGCCCCCGTACCGCCGCTGCTGCGCGCCCTGGCCAAGCGGGGCGACCGGCGCGGGCCGCAGGAGGACGGCGGTGCGGCGGTGCCGGTCGACGAGTTGGCCGCGCTGCCGGCCGCCGACCGGCGGGCCCGGGTCCTGGACCTGGTGCGCGGCCGGATCGCCACCCTGCTGGGCCTGGACGCGCCGTCGGCCGTCCGGGACGACGCGCCGCTGCCGGAGCTGGGCTTCGACTCGCTCAGCTCGGTCCAGCTGCGCAACCAGCTCGACGCCGCCACCGGCCTGCGGCTGCCGCCCACCCTGGTCTTCGACCACCCCACCGCGCGGTCGCTCGCCGACCGGATCCTGGCCGAGCTGCTGCCCGAGGAGGCGGGCGGCACGCCGGACCAGCCGGTGGAGGCGGGCGCCACGGGGCCCCGTCTCGCCGAGGACGTCGTCCTGCCCGAGGACATCCGGCCCGCCGCCGAGGTCGTGACGGCCGCCGAGGACCCGCGCGAGGTGCTGCTGACCGGGGCCACCGGCTTCGTCGGCGCGTTCCTGCTGCGCGATCTGATGCGCGACACGGACGCGGTGGTGCGCTGCCTGGCCCGGGGGGCCGACGAGGCGGACGCGCGGGAGCGGCTGACCGAGAACCTGCGCTGGTACGGGCTCCTGGACGACATCGACCCGGACCGGCTGGACGTGCTGGCCGGCGACCTGGCCGGGCCGCTGCTCGGTCTGGGCGCCGAGGTGTTCGACGGCCTGGCCCGCTCGGTCGACCTGGTCGTCCACGCGGCCGCCCAGGTCAACTGGCTCCAGCCGTACTCCGCGCTGCGGGCGGCCAACGTCGGCGGGACGACGGAACTGCTGCGCCTGGCGGCCCGGCACCGCAGCGTGCCGCTGCACTACCTGTCCACCACCGGGGTGTTCGCCCAGGCGGTGGAGGCCGGGGTGCCGCTGCGCCCGGAGGACCCCACCGGGCCGCCGGAGGAGCTGCGGACCGGCTACACCCGGAGCAAGTGGGTGGCCGAGCAGGTCGTCGGCCTGGCCCGCGAGCGCGGGTTGCCGGTGACCGTCCACCGGGTCGACCTGGTCTCCGGCGACCAGCGCAACGGCGCCTGCCAGACCCGGGACTTCGTCTGGCTGAGCGTCAAGGGGATGCTCCAGGCCGGTGCCGTTCCGACCGGTCTCGGTGGTGGCTTCCAGCTGGTGCCGGTGGACTACGTCAGCGCCGCCGTGCTCGCCCTCACCCGTCGCCCGGACGCGGTGGGCCGCACCTTCCACCTGTCGGGCCGCGCCCCGGTGACGTTCGCCGAGATCGTCGGCCATCTGCGCTCCTTCGGACGCGAGTTGGCCGAACTGGAGCCCGCGGCCTGGCGCGAGCGGGTCACCGCCGACCCGGACAACGCGCTCCTGCCGCTGCTGGAGTCCTTCGAGGCGGTCTCCGGCGACCGGGCCACCGACGTCTACCTGCCCATCGACAGCTCGCTGACCGACGCCGCGCTGGCGGACACCGGGGTCGTCCGGCCCGCGCCGACCCGGGAGCTGTTCCGTACCTACCACGCCTTCTTCACGAGGACCGGTTACTTCCCGCCGCAGTGAACACCGGCCCCGTTCCCACCGCAGTACGGCAAGAAAGAGGACAGTCATGCTCATCACCCGCGATCCGGGTACCCGCCTGCTCGAAGTACCGCTGGACGGCCACGCGCTGGCCGTGGAGGACATCGTCTCCATCGCCCGGGACCCGTCCGGCCGGCTCGTCACCCTGGCCGCCGGGGCGGCCGAGGCGATCGCCGCCTCCAACGCGCTCAAGCACCGGCTGCTCGACTCCGGCACCCCGATCTACGGGGTGACCTCCGGGTTCGGCGACAGCAGCACCCGGCACGTCTCCAAGCGCAAGACCGCGCTGCTCCAGGAGAACCTGATCCGCTTCCTGTCCACCGGCACCGGCCCCAAGGCGCGCGCCGACGTCGTCCGCGCCACCATGGCGGTCCGCGCCAACTGCCTGGCCCGCGGCGTCTCCGGGGTGCGGCCCGAGCTGGTCTCGGCACTGATCGACCTGCTCAACGCGGACATCCTGCCGCAGATCCCGGAGCGCGGCTCGGTCGGCGCCAGCGGCGACCTGGTGCCGCTGAGCTACCTCGCGGCCGCGCTCACCGGGGAGGGCACGGTCACCCACCAGGGGCGCTCCAAGCCCGCCGCCGAGGCCCTCGCGGACGCCGGCCTCACCCCGTTCACGCTGGAGGCCAAGGAAGGGCTGGCCCTGGTCAACGGCACGTCGTTCATGTCCGGATTCGCCGTCCTCGCCCTGCACGACGCCCGGGAGCTGGCCTTCACGGCGGACCTGTGCACCGCGCTCACCAGCCAGGTCCTGCTCGGCAACCCGGGGCACTTCGCCGCCTTCCTGTTCGAGGCCAAGCCGTTCGACGGCATGCTGGACAGCGCCGCGACCGTCCGGGCGATCCTCCGTGACGACACCGGCACCGACCTGGGCCTCCTCCACCCCGACGCCGACTTCGCCGAGCTGGAGCGGCCGGTCCAGGACCGCTACTCCATCCGCTGCGCGCCGCACGTCACCGGCGTGCTGCGGGACACCGCCGACTGGGCCCACCGGCTGCTGTCCGTCGAGGTCAACTCGGCCAACGACAACCCGCTGTTCGACGTCGCCACCGGCTCCGTGGGCAGCGGCGGCAACTTCTACGGCGGCCACGTCGCCCAGGCGATGGACGCCCTCAAGACGTCCGTGGCCGGCGTCGGCGACCTGCTGGACCGCCAGCTCGCCCTCGTCGTCGACGAGAAGTTCAACAACGGCCTGACCCCGAACCTCATCCCGGTGCTCGGGCCGGAGGACTTCGAGGCCGGGCTGTTCCACGGCTTCAAGGGCATGCAGATCACCGCCTCCTCGCTGGCCGCCGAGGCGCTCAAGTGGACGATGCCGGCGGCCTCGTTCTCCCGCTCGACCGAGGCGCACAACCAGGACAAGGTCAGCATGGGCACCATCGCGGCCCGCGACGCCCGGTCGGTGGTCGAACTGGTCCAGCGGATCGCCGCCATCCACCTGATATCCCTGTGCCAGGCGGCCGACCTGCGAGGCCTGGAGGTGCTCAGCCCGCCGAGCCGGGCCGCGTACGACGAGGTGCGCGCGGTCTGCGCGTTCCTGGACGGCGACCGGCCGATGGACGTCGACATCGAGCGGGTGGCCGTGCTGATCCAGTCGGGCGACCTGCGCCGCGCCGTCGAGCCGCACACCCGCGGGACCGAGCAGCCGCAGGGGGCCAGGTGAGCCCGGCGGTGGCCGCCGAGGCCCGGGTGATCGGCCGGCGGCGGGCGGACGGCAGCTGGCTCCTGCGGGTCGCCGAGCAGCTGGGGGAGCACCCGCCGACGCTCGCCGACACCCTGCTGGACCGGGCGGCCCGCCACCCCGACGCGGTCCTGGCCGCGGAGCGGGACGGCGACGGCTGGCGGAGCCTCACCTACGGCGCGGCGGCCGAGGCGGCCGCCGCGCTGGGCCAGGCCTACCTGGACCGGGGGCTCGGCCCCCGCAGCCCGGTGCTGCTGCTGTCCGGCAACTCCCTGGACCACCTGCGGCTCACCCTCGCCGGCTACCTCACCGGGGTCCCGGTCGTGCCGGTCAGCGCGGCCTACTCGCTGCGCAGCGCCGACCACGGCCGACTGCGGGCGTTCACCGAACTGGTCCGCCCGGGGCTGGTGTTCGCCGAGGACGGCGAGACGTTCCGGCCCGCCCTGGACGCCGTCCGGAGCACCGCCGGCGCCCGGGCCGGCACCGCCGGTGAAGCGCCCGTGACGGTCGTCTCCCGCCGGCCCGGCCCGGCGGACCTGACGGTCGAGGCGCTCCGCGGCACGCCGGTCACCGGGGCCGTCCGGCGGGCCCACGAGGCCCTGACCCCGGACACGGTGGCGAAGATCCTGTTCAGCTCGGGCTCGACCGGCACCCCCAAGGGCGTGCTCAACACCCACGGGATGCTGTGCGCCAACCAGCAGATGATCCGGCAGGTCTGGCCCTTCCTCGGGACCGAGCCGCCGGTGCTCACCGACTGGCTGCCGTGGAGCCACACCTTCGGCGGCAACCACAACCTGCACCTGGCCCTGGCCAACGGCGGCACCCTGTACATCGACGACGGATCGCCGGCACCCGGCCGGTTCGGCCGCACCGTCGAGGCCCTGCGGCAGGTGCCCCCCACGGTCTGCGTCAATGTGCCGGCCGGGTACGCCCTGCTCGCCCAGCGGCTGGAGAACGACCCGCCGCTGGCCGAGCGGGTCCTGTCGCGGGCACGGGTCCTCGTCTACGCGGGCGCCGACCTGCCCGACGCCCTGCGGGAGCGGCTGCGTGCCCTGGCCCGCAAGGCGACCGGCCGGGAGATCGAGCTGGTGTCCTCGTGGGGTGCGACCGAGACCGGGCCGGCCGCCACCTCCACGTACGGTGGCGTCGGCGAGGGCATCGGGATACCGCTGCCGGGCGTCGAGCTGAAACTGGTGCCGCACGGCGGAGCCGTCGAACTGCGCGTACGGGGAGCCTCGTTGACCCCGGGCTATGTCGGCGCGGAGCTCGGCGGGATGCTCGACGAGGAGGGGTACTACCGCACCGGCGACGCCGCCCGGCTCCTCGACCCGGACGGCGACCCCCGCCGCGGGCTGCGGTTCGACGGCCGGATCGCCGAGAACTTCAAGCTCGGCAACGGCACCTGGGTGCAGTCCGGCCGACTGCGCAACGCGCTGCTGTCGGCCGTCGGGGTGCTGTCCGACGCCGTCCTGGTCGGCAGCGACCGGCCCTGCGTGACGGCGATCGGCTGGCTGGCCCTGGACCGGGCCAACGACCTGCTGGGTACCCGGGCCGCCGACGCCGCCGAACTGCTCCACGACGAGGAGCTGCGCCGCCACCTGGCCGGGAGCCTGGCGGGCCTCAACGCGGGGGCGGGCTCGGCCTCCCGGGTCGAACGGCTGGTGCTGGTCGCCGAACCGCCGAGCATGGACGGCGGCGAACTCACCGACAAGGGCTACCTCAACCAGCGCGCGGTGGTGGAGCGGCGGGGCGCGGCCGTCCAACTGCTCTACGCCGAGGAGCCCGACCCGGGGCGGGTGATCGTCGCCGGCCGCTGACCCCGCCGCCACTCCGGCCGACCCGCCGCCGTTCCGGCCGACCCGCCGCCGTTCCGGCCGACCCGCTGCCGGACCGGCCGCGCCCACCGGGCCACCAGTCCGGGCCACCAGTCCGGAACCCCGGCCCGAGCCTGGGCCCGAACCGGGGCGCCGAGCGCCCGCTCACTCGCAGAGCCGCCGCATGGCCGCCCGCAGCCGCAGCAGTTCGGGCGCCACCGGGCGCGGCCGGTCCGGGACCTTCGGGTGGCCGTCCCAGCCCGCCAGCGCGGCCCGCTTCGCGACCTGCCGGCCCTGCGGGATCCGCGCGTACGCGACCTCGCACAGCAGCGGCTGCCGGAACGCGAAGCGGCTGGTGCCGTCGGCGTCGGCGGGCGCGGGCCCCAGGATGCCGAGCCGGGCGAGCGTGTCCAGCGCGCCGTTCACCTCGTCCGTCCGCTCGCGCCGCAGCGCCGCCACCGCGTCCGGCCGGATGCCGTCGCCGAGCAGCGCCGCGTCCTGGAGCACCGCCTTGAGGTTCGCCGGCAGGGCGTCCAGCCGGGCCGCGACCACCCGGTGCACGGCCGGCGGCACCTCGCCCAGGGCGGGGGAGCGGGGCACCGGCTCGGCGGCGTCGAGCCGGCGCAGTGCCAGCCGGACGAACTCCGTCACGAACAACGGGTTCCCGCCGGCCAGGGCGGTCACCGATTCGACCAGCTCGCGCACCATCTCGCGCACCAGCCCGGGCGGCGTGGCCGCCGGGCGCTGCGCGGTGATCACCGTCCTCGCCAGCCGGGCGACGGCGGCATCGGACAGCGGCGCCAGTGTGACGGTCGTGAGCGCCCCCGCGGCGTCACGCCAGTCCGGCCGCCGGGCGAACAGCTCCGGGCGTGCCGTGGCGACCACCATCAGCCGGGACCGGCCGGGTGCGGCGACCAGCCGGCCGACGGCGTCGAGCAGGCGCTCGTCCGCCGAGTGCAGGTCGTCCACCAGCATGATCACCGTGCGTTCGGCGGCCAGCCGCTCCAGCAGGGTGTGCCAGGCCGCGGTCACCTCCTCCGCCCCGGCGGTCCGCTCGTGGTCCGGCACGTGCCCGATCGGGACGACCAGGTGCTCGAACAGGTGCCGTGCCTCGGCGGGGCTCTCGGCCACCCGCTCGACCGTCTCCCACAGCCTGGTCCGGGCGGTGCCCGGCAGGTCGTCGGGGCGGATGCCGCAGGCCGCCGAGAGCTCCGCGGCCACGAACCGCAGCGGGCTCTCGTCGACGGCGCACGGCACGACGTGCGCCAGCAGCGGCCGCGCCGCCGGATCGGACCGGGCGGCCAGGCGCTCGAACGCGTGGAGCATCGCGCTCTTGCCCATGCCGGCCTCGCCGACGACGAGCACCACGCGCGGATCGCCCGGTCCGGCGGCGAGCAGGCCCGTCATGGCGTCGAGCCCCTCGGCCCGCTCCAGGGTGGGGAACCCCTCGTCGCGCACGCCGTTGGACCGCAGCCCGGCGACCGCCCAGATCGTCGAGTGGACGGAGGCGCGCCGGTAGTCGATCCAGTTGTCGGTCTGCTCCCTGGCCGACTCGCTGACCCAGATCTGGTCGTGCGGCACGAGCGGCAGCAGGGACAGCGGCCGGTCCAGGGCCGCGCCGGTCACCGAGGGCGAGCCGGGCGCCTCCGGGCAGAACCGGACCAGCGCCTCACCGGTGTCGATCGCCGCCCGCAGGACCAGCCGTTCGGCCGCCGCGTGCTCGAACCGCACCCGGTGCCGGACGGCGAGCGCCATCAGCACCGCCCGCATCGCCTCGTTGCTGCGGATGTGCCGGGCGCCGAAGACGACGAGCCAGGAGGAGCCGATCCGCGCCGAGACGGTGCCGCCGAACCGCTGCGCCTCGGAGCGCACGATTCCGTGCAGCGCCGTCATCACCGTGTCCAGGCGCTCCGGATCCGCGCCCGGGTGTTCGGCCGGGACGGACGCGTTGATCAGGACGACGGTGACCTCCCGGCGCTCCTGGGCGAAGTCCTCGGCGCCGGTCGGCGCATCGGCCGCCCCCGCGGCGCCCGTTGCTCCCGCCGTCCCCGTTCCCGTTGCCGTCCCGGTCCCTGTCGCGTCCGTCGCGTCCGCCGGCACCGGTGGTCCGGTCCGGGCCTGCGACGGCGGGCACTGGGCCGGGGGCCGGATCCGGACGCTGCCGGGCAGGGGGGTGTACTCCAGCGCCGGGTCGTCGGTGAGGATCGCCTGTTGGACGTTCTGCAGCTCGCGCCCCGGGTCCAGGCCCAACTCCTCGGCCAGGTGGGCCCGGACGGAGTGGTAGACGCCGAGCGCGTCGGACTGCCGGCCGCTGCGGTGCAGGGCCAGCATCAGCTGTCCGGCCAGTCCTTCGCGGCGCGGGTGCGCCCGGCTGAGCTCCTGGAGCTCCGGAAGCACCGCCAGGTGCTGCCCCAGGGCGAGTTCGGCGTCGAAGTGCTCCTCCAGGACGTCCAGCCGTGCCGTCCCGGCCGCCGTCAGCTCGGGCCAGGCCAGGCCGATCCCGGCCTCGGCGAGGTCGGCCAGGGCGTCCCCGCGCCACAGGTCCAGCGCCTCGCGCCAGCTCTGGGAGGCCGCCGCCACCGCGCCCTCGCGCATCCGCGTCCGGCCTGCCGCCACCAGTT
Source organism: Kitasatospora sp. NPDC030952 (assembly GCF_055571335.1). Taxonomy (NCBI): domain Bacteria; kingdom Bacillati; phylum Actinomycetota; class Actinomycetes; order Kitasatosporales; family Streptomycetaceae; genus Kitasatospora; species Kitasatospora sp. NPDC030952. The sequence goes on along the minus strand of NZ_JBVIFM010000032.1, from coordinate 74,508 downwards.
CCTGGAAGCGGTGCAGGTCGATCGCCCGGGGCTCCACCTCCAGGACGTATCCGGGGGCGCGGGAGAGCAGCGCCGGCGCGTTCGGCGCGGGCCGCCGGGTGTCGGCGAGGAGGAGGTTCCGCAGCTGCCAGACCGCGTTCTGCACCATCTTGCGGGCCGAGGGGGGCGTCGGGCCGTCCCACAACGCGGAGATGAGCTGGCTGGTGGCCGTCACCTGGTTGTGGCGCAGCAGGAGGTAGCCGAGTACGGCCCGTTGGTTGATGCCGCTGAGGGGCTGGGGTGTGTTGTACCGCAGGACCTCCAGGGGCCCCAGCACGTTGAACCGCAGCTCGTCGGGGTGGCCGCCGGTCGTCATGCGGCGAGCCGCAGGACGGCGTCGGCCTCGTCCAACGCGGGCGAGTGGCTGAGGACGGCCTGTTCCAGCGCCCGTGACCGGGGGCCGGGGGCCGTGCGGCCCCGCTCCGCGAGGGCGGACTTGGCGCGCCGGTAGACCTCCAGGGCGTCCGCCTGGCGCCCGCTGCGGTACAGCGCGACCATGAGCAGCCGGCACAGCCGTTCGCGGGCCGGGGTGGTGGTCGTGGCGGCGCTCAGCTCGGCGAGCACCTCGCGGTGGCGACCCAGCATCAGGTCGGCCACCACCCGGTCCTCCAGGGCGTTCCAGCGCGCCTCGCGCAGGGCCGCCAGCTCGGGCCAGTCGACGCCCGCCTCGGCGAGGTCGGCCAGGGCGTCCCCGCGCCACAGGGACAGGGATTCCCGCAGGGTGGCGGAGGCGGTCGCCCAGGCGCGGTCGGCGAGCTCCCGCTCGGCGCGGCGCGCCAGTTCCCGGTGGCGGCCGTAGTCGACGTGCTCCGGAGCCAGGTGGAGGACGTAGCCCCGGGGCTCGGTGCGCAGGTCGATCGGGGTGCTGTCGCGGGGCTCGCGCCCCGCGCGGATCCGCCGCAGCCCGGAGACGGCGTTCTGCAGGATCTTGCGGGCGGTGGTGGGCACGTCCGTCTCCCAGAGTGCCGAGACCAGGCGCGTCGTGCTGACCGGGGTGTTGGCGTGCAACACGAGGAATGCCAGGGCGGTCCGTTGCCGGATCCCGCCCAGTGGCACGTTTTCACCGTGGTGGACCGCTGTCAGCGGGCCAAGGATGTTGAAATGCAAGGAAGTTCCCGTCTGGTCGACCTACATTGCCGGAGGGTCCGCCCGACTCGTGCGTGAGTGATCCACCGCACCCGATCATGACGTCACCTCAGGGAAACGGCCTGGGAGAAGCGGGGTTCGCGGAGGAGAACGTCTTTGTTCGTTACTCCGGAGTAGCTCGTTGTGTCATTCTGGCGGCTTGACCTGGGCTGACGTCAGGTCGTTGAGCCTTCACCAGTCGGATCGTAGGTGAAGCTTGGCCGGGACGCACAGACCGGATCAGAAATCGGCCTCCGTCGATATGTTTTGCGTCGTCATCGGCTCGAATGGATTGAAAGTCCCCGCCCCGGGCATTGCGTCTCAACCATCGGAGGGCCCCGCGGATGTACCTCGGACAGCGATCGATCTCCGATTTTCACAGATCATTCGCGGATGGTTCGGTTACCGGAAGGTAATAGTCTGCCTCCCGGTCCGGGAGCGGTTCCGGGCCGAAAACCCTTGCACGGCAGGGAGGTCGGGCTGATGGGCAGGGCGGACGGACGACGAGACCCTCACCCCGGCGGGCCCGGCACTCGCTTCGAACCGAGGGAACCCATCGTGTTCGATTCACGTCATGGACCTCGGAGAACACGCAGGTGCGATCGGGGGAGTGACGGTAGATGGACGTCAAGGCGGGCATGGCGAAGCTGGGCGGCCGGTCGCGGGTGGCGCTGGCCGCGGGGGTCGTGGTGGTGGCGGTGGCCGCCTGGGCGGTTCCGCCGGTCACCGGGTCGTTCGCCGCGGCCAAGCAGAACGCCGCACACGAGCAGGAGCCGGCCACCGACAATCACGACGGTTCGCAGGGCTCCGCCGGCGGCGCCACGCAGCAGGGGGGTGTGCCGGAGGGCATCGCCCACGCCTCCGAGGCCGGGGGCAATGCCGTGAACATCACCATCGACGACGGTCCCGACCCGGTGTGGACCCCGAAGGTGCTCGACGTGCTCAAGCGGTACGGGGTGAAGGCGACCTTCTGCATGATCGGGCCGCAGGCCAAGGCCCACCCCGAGCTGGTGAAGCAGGTGCTGGCGGCCGGTCACCGGCTCTGCGACCACACCGTGCACCACGACACCACGATGGACAAGAAGCCCGTCGCCTACCAGGAGAAGGAGATCCTGGACGCGAAGAAGATGATCGAGGACGCCGCGGGCAGCCCCGGAGTGGTGCAGTACTACCGGGCCCCCGGCGGCTCGTTCACCCCCGACAGCCGGCGGATCGCCGCGGCGAACGGGATGCGCCCGCTCGGCTGGAACGTCGACTCCAAGGACTTCGAGAAGCCCGGCACGGCGGCCATCGTCGAGACGGTCAAGAAGGAGATCCCCAACGGCCCGACGGTGCTGTTCCACGACGGCGGCGGCGACCGGCAGCAGACCGTGGAGGCGCTCGGCCAGGTGCTCGGCTGGCTGAAGGCCCAGGGCCGTACCACCGGCTTCCCGGTCCGGACCACCTCCTGACACCACCTCCTGACGCCGGCCCCTGACTCCGGCCCTGACGCCACCCCCCCTGACACCACCCCCCCCTGAGAGCGGCCGCTGATCCGGGAGGCGCCCGCTGCCGCCCGGCGGGGCGGTCGTACCATGTCCGGCCTGTGGGTTTGCCGAGGCGAGGAGAGGGCGGGCGGGTGGGCAGGGTCGAGTGGGCGGGCGGTCTGGGCCGGCTGGTGGGGGCGGCGGCCGAGCTGGGGGAGGCCGGGCGGCAGGCGGTGCTGCGCGGTGGCCGCTCGGCGGCGGGCGGGCGGTGGGCGCTGGCGGCGCTGAGCTCGGTCGCCCCGCCGGAGGTGCCGGCCACCGAGCCGTGGAAGCTGTCGCTGGGCACGCTGATCGGCCGTCACCCGCGGACACCGGCAGTGGCGCACAAGCTGCTCGGACTCCTCGACGGCTACGGCGCGGTGCACCTGGGCCCGGTGCGGGCCGGCTTCGACGGGGAGGAGGTGGAGTGGGACAAGGTCGTGGAGATCCGCACCCGCAACGCCTTCGAGGTGCTGACGACCAGTGCCCTGGAACAGGACGTGGACCGGATCCGCGAGTTCCTCCCGCCGGTGCCCGGCCGCAAGTGGGCCGTCACCAAGGCGGGGGAGGCGTTGGCCACCGTCGTCCTCGCGGCGCTCGAACGCGGTTCGGTCGACCAGCGGCTGGACGAGCTGACCGTACCGGCCCAGATCGTCCACCGCGGTCTGCTCGGCCGCCAGCGCACCCTGGAAGCGGGCTGCTTCGCCGCCGCCTCGCTGGTGATCGTCGGCCAGGCCCGGGAGAGCCTGATGGCGACCGCCCGCCGACGCGGCATCCCGGTGCGGCCCGCCGAGGCGGTGGCGGAACCCGACCGGGCGGAGCACGTGGTGGTGCTGCGCGAGCGCACCGACGCCGTCGCCCGGCTGCTGAGCCGGATCGAGCAGGCCGAGCCTGCGGTGGCGGACGAGCCGGCGACCGGGGGCGAGGTGGCGGCCGGGGAGCCGGCGGTGTCGCTCGACAAGGCCCCGCCCCCGGCTGGTTGATCCGACCGCTCGTCGACGGAATCGACTGAATCGATGGAGGGGGAAGCAGCCTGTGACCGACCGGCACATGGTGAGTGGGTGAAGGAGCGGCGTTGGGGTGCGTGCATCGCAAGGCGGAGGAGGGAGGCGATGCGGAGCATCGGGCGACCGACGACAACGCGGCGAGGTGCGTGCACCAGCGTCGCGACGCCGCTCACCATGTGCAGGTCGGTCTGAAGGGGCGAGGGTGACTGGAGGGACGGGATCCGCCGTGTTCCGCGGCGAGGACGTGCCCGCGCGGGAGCGGTTCGACTGCTGGCGGGAGCTGCTGGAGCGGACCAGGGCGTGTGAGGCGACCAGTGCCCACGCCGATGACTTCCGGGCGGAGCTGAGGCGCTCCGAGCTGGGGGAGGTGACCCTGCTCGGGACGTCGTTCCCGTCGGTGCGGTTCCGGCGGACGGAGCGCATGGTGCGGCGCTCCGACGAGGGCGTCTACCACCTGTCGTTCCTGCAGCAGGGCACCATGACGCTGACCCGGGGCGCGGGCCGCACGGAGACGCTCCGACCGGGGGACCTGCACCTGGTCGACAGCTCCCACCCGTACGACCTGCGGGCCTTCGGCGGTCCGACGGCCACGGAGCCGGAGCCCCGGATCTCCGGCGTCGGCATCGACTTCCCGGTGTCGCTGCTGCCGCTGCCCCCGCAGCGGCTGCGCGACCTGTTGGGCCGGGCGTTCTCGGCCCGGGAGGGGTCGGCGGCGCTGCTGGCGCAGTTCCTGGTCGGGCTGGACCGGCAGGCCGCCGCCCTGGGCCCGGCGGAGACGGCCCGGCTGGGGACGGTCGTCGTCGACCTGGTGGCGGCCTGGGTGGCCGGAGAGCTGGACGCCGAGGGCGAGCTGTCGGACGACGCCCGGCACCGGGCGCTGGCCGGGCAGGTGCGGGCCTTCGCGCGCCGCAACCTCCACGACCCCGAGCTCACCCCGGCGGTGATCGCCGCCGCCCACCACGTCTCGGTCAGCCACCTGCACCGGGTCTTCACCCGGCAGTCCCAGGGCCGCACCCTCGCCGCCTGGATCCGCGCCGAACGCCTGGAACGGGCCCGCCGCGACCTCGCCGACCCCGCCCACCGCACCACCCCGGTGCACGCCGTCGCCGCCCGCTGGGGCCTGCCCCGCGCCGACGACTTCAGCCGCGCCTTCCGCGCCGCCTACGGGCTCTCGCCCCGCGAACACCGCCGGCGCGCCCTGGCCGGGGGCGGCACGGAGGGCGCGTAGGGCGCGTGGGGAGACACCACGGCGGGCACCGCACAGCTCCCGGCCGCGGTGGTGCCACGGGCCGGGAGCTGCGCGGTGTCATGGGTGGGCCGTCGGACGGATCAGCCCACGCCGACCACATTGGTCTGGGAGAGCGGGAAGCAGCCCGGCGTCTCCTTGGTGAGCGTGATGTCCATGCTGCCGACGGTGTTCGGCTGGAGCGAGCCCTGGGGAGCGGTGTTGAGTACCAGCAGGCTCTCACCGGGCGGGATCGCGCCCGGGTGCAGGATCGCGATGCGGCCGTTCTTCGGGTCCAGCGACATCACCGCGTCCAGCCGGCTGCTGTCGGTGGTCACCGGGGTGTGGCAGGAGGCCGAGGGCGTCATGACCAGTGCGGGTACGCCCACCGAGCGCAGGGCGCCCTGGAGCCCGGACCACTCGGTGCCCGTCAGCTGGACGGAGACGGTGCCGTCCGTGTTGGGGGTCACCGTGTAGGAGGCGGTGGTGAGCTGTACCGCGACCGGGCTGCCACCGGTGCTCGGGGCGGTGGCGGGGCCGGTCTGCGGTGCGGGCGCCGCGGGGGTGGCGGGGGCGGTGTCGTCGTGCGGCAGCAGGACGACCGCCGTGACCGCGGCGGCGAGCCCGAAGCCGGTCGCCACCAGCCTGCGGGTGTGGCGCGGCCGGGCCGGGGCCCTGGTGCCCGCGGTCGGGAGGTTCGCGGCCCGGGTGGCGAGTTCGGCACCGAGCTGCTGCCGGAAGTGCAGGGGCGTGTTCACGAGGCGGCCTCCAGGAGGGTGTTCACGGACGCGCTGGTGGTGTCGGTGGCCGGGACGACCTTCTGCAGTGCCTTGCGGGCCCGGTGCAGCCGCACCCGGGCGGTGGCCGCGGTGATGCCCAGTGCCTTGGCCGCGTCACGGACGGTCAGCCCGTCGACGGTCACCAGGTCCAGCACCGCGCGCAGCGGCTCGGACAGGGCGGCGTGCCGTCCGGCCAGCGCGCGGACCTCCTGCGCCGCGTCGATGCGTTCCTCGATCGCGGACACGTCCTGATCGTCGAGCATCCGCTGGCCGGCGATCCTGGCCACCGCGTTGCGTTCCCGCACGCTGCCACGGAAGTGCGCGGCCACGACGTTGCGGGCGATCCCGTACAGCCAGGCGATGGGCGTGCCGCGGCGGGCGTCGTACCCGTCGGCCTGCTCCAGCGCCGTCAGGAAGATGTCGGCCGTCAGATCGGCCGCCAGATGCGCGCTGGAGGTGCGCCGGGTGACGAATCCGAGCACGGGGTCGAACTGTTGCTGGTAGAACACGGCGAACGCCGCCGGGTCGCGCGAGGGTGGTGCTGTTCGGTGCTCCGCTGACACGGGTGGACTCCTTGGAACGACGAGCACTGCCTTACGTCTCTACTTGGCTCGGGCCTTCCAAGGCGTTACACGGTCCTACCGGGGGCGCGTCGTGCGAGGTCCCGCAGCGGATCGGCGGCTGACCGCCGCCCCGGCCGGGGGACCGGACGCCGCTACTCGGGGCTACTCGGCGCGAGGCGTGCGGGGCGCGCGCGTGGCGTGAGCGGCGTGGGCGGCGCGCCGGGGCGCGCCATGGTGGCCGCGACCCGTCGCCGGGCCGCGGCGCGGCCGCTCGACCACGGGGTCGGGGACGGTGACGGGCACACCGGTGGGCACCCGGGCGCCGGTGATGCGGGCCAGGTCCTCGTCACCGGAGCTGACCATGGTGGTGACCGGGGTGATGCCGACGGTGCTCATCATGCGGGCCATCCCGCGGCGCTGGCTGGGTAGCACCAGCGTGACGACGGTGCCGGACTCACCGGCCCGGGCGGTGCGCCCGCCCCGGTGCAGGTAGTCCTTGTGGTCGCCCGGCGGGTCCAGGTTGACGACCAGGTCGAGACCGTCGACGTGGATGCCCCGGGCGGCGACGTTGGTGGCGATCAGCGCGGTGACCTGGCCGGTGCGGAACTGCTCCAGGGTGCGGGTGCGCTGCGGCTGGAGCTTGCCGCCGTGCAGGGCCGCGGCCTTGACACCGTTCGCGAGCAGCTCCTCCACCAGGCGGTCCGCGCCCTGCTTGGTCTCGGTGAACATGATCACCCGGCCGTCGCGGGACGCGATGTGGGCGATCGTGGCGCTCTTGTCGACGTTGCGCACGTGCAGCACGTGGTGCTCCATGGTGCCGACCGCTCCCGCGGCCGGGTCCACCGAATGGGTGACCGGGTCCTTGAGGAAGCGCCGCACCAGGCCCTCGACGCCGCGGTCCAGCGTGGCGGAGAACAACATCGTCTGGCCGGCCCCGTCGACCTGCTCCAGGAGCTCGGTGACCTGCGGCAGGAAGCCCATGTCGGCCATCTGGTCGGCCTCGTCCAGCACGGTGACACCGACCTGGTCCAGCCGGCAGTCGCCGCGCAGGACCAGGTCCTTGAGCCGCCCCGGGGTGGCCACCACGATCTCCACCCCGCGGTTCAGCAACCAGGCCTGGCGGCTGATCGAGGTCCCGCCGACCACGGTCGCCATCCGCAGGCGTACCGCGCGGGCGTAGGGGGTGAGGGCTTCGGTGACCTGCTGCGCGAGCTCGCGGGTGGGGACCAGCACCAGGGCCAGCGGGCAGCCCGGCTCGGCCCGGCGCCCGGCGGTGCGGGCCAGGGTGGCCAGGCCGTACGCGATGGTCTTGCCGGAGCCGGTACGGCCCCGGCCCAGGACGTCGCGGCCGGCCAGCGAGTTCGGCAGCGTGGCGGCCTGGATCGGGAACGGTGCCGTGACGCCCTGCTGGGTCAGCACCGGGAGCAGTGCCTCCGGCAGGTCCAGCTCGCCGAAGGACTCGACGGCCGGAAGGGCCGGGGTGGTGTTCACCGGGGTGGCGAACTCGCCCTGTGCGGTGGGTTCCTGAGCGGCGCCGCGCCCGTGGGGGCGGCGGCCGCGGACCGGCCGGTCTCCGTGGGAGGAGCTGCCGCCGGAGCGGGCCCCCGTGGTGGACCGAAAGTCAGCGTCTCGGTACGGGGAGTGACCGGAGCGGGTCATGCGGGAACCTTCCGTTCAGGGCGCCGTGGCGCGAAAACGAAGAGGCCCGCACCGAGCGCGTGCGCGGTGCGGGCCCCTCACTGCCAGGGGGGTGCCGTGGCGGATGAACTACAGCGGGCGGATGTTCTCGGCCTGCGGGCCCTTCTGGCCCTGCGTGACGTCGAACTCGACCTTCTGGCCCTCAAGCAGCTCGCGGAAGCCGTTGGCGTTGATGTTCGAGTAGTGGGCGAAGACGTCCGGGCCGCCACCCTCCTGCTCGATGAAGCCGAAGCCCTTCTCCGAGTTGAACCACTTCACGGTGCCATTAGCCATTAAAAAATCTCCTTCAAGGGACTGTCCGAGGCGCGCACGGTGTGCACACCGAGTCACCGCATGGAGCGCCCACCCCGGGGAAGAGCCGGGGAACAAAAAATGCGCCTGCAGAACATCAGCAGGCGCACACAAAGTTCATGGGAACCACTACTGCAACTGAGTCGACTGTAGCAGGCCGCGGCCCGCTTCGGGGGGTCCTCCCGCGCGCGGTTTTCCGCCGGGCTCCCGGACGGCCGGCCGCACCGGTCGGAGCGGGGTGTGAACTCGCCTCGGGGGAAGGGTGCTTGGGCCCGGGAGCGAGGCGATGCGGCGGCGCCGGCCCGGTCGGGAGGACGGAAATTCTCGGGGAAATCGAACTCGCGCCGTCGAAAAGGTCCGCGGCCAGGGCTTCCCGGCGCATACTGAATGAAATGACGAAATTCTCAGCAGGACGTCGCCCCCTGCCCACCAGCCCCTTCAAGCCCCGTACCGAGGCGCCGCGCAAGCACTTCGCCGTCGGGGACCGGGTCACCCATGACGGGTTCGGCCTCGGCCGGGTCATCGGCGTCGAGGGGGACGGCGACATCGCGGTGCTCGTCGACTTCGGGTCACGTCAGGAACGCGTCATCCATCCGTACACCGCGATGTTCAAGCTCTGACGTTCACGCTCCGACGCCGTCACCCGACGATACGGGCGGCGCTTCCGAGCGCCTCCAGGTTCCAGGTGATGACCCGCCGGGGGTGGACCCGGACGATGTCATGGCTGAAGCGGCCGGGTGCCACCGGCGGTACGTCGACGGTGAGCACCTCGGCCCGGCCCCTGATCTCGACGCCCCGGCCCCAGCCGGCCGCGACGGGGTCGTCGGCCGGGGCCAGGTCGTCGACCAGGACGGAGACCTCCGGACGGGCCTGGGCGTTGAGGTACTTCCGGCTGCGGGCCATGTCGGGCCCGCCGATGTCGATGGTGCCGTCGTCATTGAGCCGGAAGCCCACCGGGCGGACCTGCGGGCCGCCGTCGGGTCCGGTGGTGGCCAGGCGGGCCAGCGGCTGGGCGGTGAGGTAGCGGCGTTCCGTCTCGGTGAAGATCATGCGGTCGACGCTAGGACCTCAAGTGGGCTTGAGGTCAAGGCCGCTGAGCCGACGTCACGGGGTCGACGTCACGGGGCCGACGTCGTGGGGGGCGGTCCGGGCGCGGGGGCGGCCCGGTCGTAGCCTGGGAGCGGCAAGCCCGCAGACCGACTTCCAGGGGGAGAACATGCGTTGGCGTTCCTCGGCGGCCGCCGTCCTGCTCGCCGCGCTGACCGCGACGGGCCTGGCCGCGCCCGTCGCGAGCGCGGCCGAACCGGCGCCCACGGTGCCCGCGGCGGACCGCGAGATCAGCTTCACCGCGGACGGCACCACCGCCTACGGCACCCTGCACGTCCCCGCCCACCGGGCCGGGCACCGGCTGCCCGCCGCCCTGCTGCTGCCCGGCAGCGGTCCGACCGACCGCAACGGCGACGAGCCGCCCGCGCTCACCCCGGGCACCCTGCGGGCGGTCGCCGACACCCTCGGTGCGGACGGCGTGATGACGCTGCGCTTCGACAAGTACTTCACCGGCCGCACCGGCGCCGGCGCCTACCAGGGCGACCCCGGCCGGCTCGACCTGCCCGCCTTCACCCGCCAGGCGGCCGCGGCCTACGCCACCCTGCGGGACCAGCCGGAGGCCGACCGGCGCGAGCTGCTGGTGGTCGGCCACAGCGAGGGCGGGCTGCAGGCCCTGCTGGTCGCCCGTACGGTCCGGCCGGCGCCGGTCGGCCTCGCGCTGCTGGCCCCGCAGGACCAGCGCCTGCTGGACCTGCTGACCGCCCAGCTCGACGGCCAGCTCGACCAGGCGGTCGCGGCCGGGCAGGTCACCGAGGAGGCGGCGCGGGCGAACAAGGCCGGTGTGTCGGCCGCCGTCGCGGACTTCCGGGCCGGCCGCCCGGCCGACACCAGCGTCCTGCTGCCGCCGCTCGCCGGGCTGCTGAACGCGCTGTTCGGCCCGAACAACGCCCGCTTCGTCCGGAGCGACGACGCGGTCTACCCGCCGGATGCCGCCCGGGCGGTCCGCCCCGGCACCAGGGTCACCGTCACCTGCGGCACCGCCGACGGCAACGTGCCCTGCGCGACCGTGCCCCCGCTGCTCGGCGCCCTGGCCGGGGCACACACCACCGGCCCGGGCCTGCGCACCCTGGACGGCGTCGACCACTTCCTGCACCCGGCCGGCACACCGGTCGGCGACCACGCCCTCGCCCCGGCCGTGGTGGCGGCACTGCACGAGTTCGCCCGGCCCTGGGCGCGGTAGGCGAAAGGCGGTGGCCCCGCGCGCCGGAGCGTCCGGTGCGCGGGGCCACCGCCTGATGCGCGGGGCCGCCGTTCGGGGCCCGTGGCCGCCGTCCCGGGCCCCGGGGCCGGTGTCAGTTCGGCCGGCTCGCGGCCAGCAGCTCCTGGAGCAGCGGCAGCAGCTCCTCCGGGTCGGCCGCCGCGAGCTCGGCGAAGGCCCCGCTGGAGCGGGCCAGGATGACCCCGGCGAAGGCCGCCGTGGCCAGTTCGGCGCGCAGCTGCGGGCGGTCCACCCCCTCGGCGGCGAAGCGCTCGTGCAGCGGGTGCACCATCCGCTCGTAGAGGTAGGTGCGGGAGGCCTGCTGCACCTCGGTGTTGTCGCCGGGGGTCACCGCGGCCTGGAAGGAGGGGCCGGGGCCGCGCTGGGTGAGCCGCACCAGCAGGGTGCGCAGCCGCTCCTCCTCCAGCAGGTCGGCCGGTGCCTCGTCGCCCAGTTCGAGTCGGACGGTGGCCAGGTAGAGCTGGGTCTTGCCGCCGAAGTAGCGGGCGATCAGCGCCGGGTCCACGCCGGCCCGTTCGCCGATCTCCCGGGTGGTGGTGCGGTCGTAGCCGCGTTCGGCGAAGAGTTCCAGGGCAGCCCGGATCAGCAGCTCGCGGCTGCGGGCGGCGTCCCGGCGCCGGGGGGACGCGGTCGGTGCGGGGTCGGTCGGTGCGGGGTTGGTCGGTGCGGGGTTGGTCGGTGCGGGGTCGGGCCCATCGGCCGGGGAGGCCGGCGCGCTCACCGGTCGGCCCCCGCCCGCAGCACGGGTACCTCGCTCTCGCCGGCCACGGCGTCGGCGATGCTCTCTTCCACCATCAGCTCCTCGTCCACCCGCAGACCGTCGTCCCGGGCGGCGGCCGCGGCACTGACGCGCGGCAGGACGATCGTAATCACGCCGATCACCACCCAGACCACGCAGCCGATCAGCGCCGCGTCCCGGTAGCCGCTGTCGGCGGGCAGCAGCCGGCCCGGCGCGGTGTGCGCCTGGAGCACGGCGCCGCACAGCGCGCTGCCGGTGGAGTAGCCGATGGTGCGCAGCAGTTGGTTGAAGCTGACGGCGCTGCCGACCTCGTGGGCGGGCACCGCGGCGACGATCAGCCCCGGCATCACGGCGAAGGTGCAGCCGACCCCGAGCCCGGCGAGCGCCATCACCACGAGTTGCTCCCACAGCCGGTCGCGGGCGAACAGGAAGAACAGCATCGAGGCGAGCGAGACGGCGCAGCCGATCGGCAGGACGAGGGCGGAGGAGGCGCGCCGGGTGAGGAGCGGCAGCATCTTGCTGGACGCCAGGCTGGCCGCCGAGAAGGGCAGCAGCACCAGGCCGGCGACCACGACCGAGGCGCCCAGGCCGTAGCCGGTGCTGGTCGGGGTCTGGACGTAGCGGATCACCAGGGAGATCAGCAGGTACATCCCGACGCCGCCGACCAGGCCGGCCACGTCGGCGGTCAGCACGATGGGGTTGCTGAGGCTGCGCAGGTCGACCAGTGGGTGGGCGGTGCGCAGCTCGTGCCGGATCCAGCCGGCGAGCAGCAGCAGCGACAGCGCCGCGACCGTCCACAGCCGGCCGCCGGCCCAGCCCCAGCCCCAGCTCTCGCCCTCGCTGAGCACCAGCAGCAGGCCGACCAGGGCGAGGCTGAGCAGCACGGCGCCGGGCACGTCCAGCGGGCGCCGTTCGCGGTGGGCGGGCCGGGGCAGGACGAGGGCGGCGAGCGCCAGGGCCAGGCCGCTGATCACGGCGCCGAACCAGAATCCGGCGTGGATGCCGAAGGACTGGGAGATCAGCCCGGTGATCGGGTAGCCCAGGCCGACGCCGGCGACGGTGGTGATCGACAGCAGCGCGACCGCCGAGCGGGACTTCTCGGCCGGCACGGCGTCCCGCGCGGTGGCGATGGCCAGTGGGGTGAGGCCGAGCCCGACGCCCTGCAGGGCCCGTCCGGCGATCAGCCACCAGAAACCGAGCGGCAGCGCGGCCAGCACACTGCCGAGCACCACCACGGCGGCGGCTACCAGGGTGACCGTACGGCGGTCCGGCCCGTCGCCGAGGCGTCCGAGCACCGGGGTGGCGACCGCCCCGACCAGCATGGTGATGGTCAGCGACCACTGGGCCTCGGCGAGCGATACGTGGTCGACGGTGGCGATGGTCGGGATCATCGGAGCGCCGAGGCTGCTGATCACCGCCACCACGGCGCTGAGGAACACCAGCACGGGCACCAGGGCCCGCTCACGTCGCGTCGACAGGCCCGTTCGGGTCTCCATGGACGCGCCCTCCCTTGTCACAGATCGAGAATCCGAACCGGGGAGCGGGTAGCCGACCCCGGGCACCCCGGGGTACAGGTGACCGAGGGATGTCATCAGCCGATGTCATCGGATGATGTCTTCAGATGATGACATGCCCGGGAGGCCCGGCAGAAGGCGGGTCGGATGTGACGTTCTCGACAGCCGAACCCCCGTTCGCGACGGCCGGCCGCCGCGAACGGGGGTGCACCCGGTGCCGGTGGCACGCGGCCACCGGGTGGGGTCTACGGGGCTTCGGGGCCAGGGCCACCGGCAGGCCTTGCTGTCAGCGGCGCCGGAACAGGCGTCCGAGCCAGCCGCCGGAGGTCCGCTCCTTGGGCGGGCAGGAGCACCGCTGGGAGGCGGGGATCCCGGCCAGCACCTGTTCGACGTGCATTCCGCACCCGGCGTAGGTCGGCTTCCCGCAGGTACGGCAGGCGATTCGGCGGCACATGCCGCGCTCCCTTCTCAAGGCTCCCCGGTGGATGGACCGGCTCGACCGAATATACCCCTCCCCGTATTCGAACCGCGGCGATCGAAGCCGGCCCCGGGCTCCCGGGGCCCGGCGGGGCCGACCCGGCCCCGGCCCTGAGCGGGCGGCCGGTCGGCGCCGGGGTGCGGCCGTACGGGTGAGGCTCCAGCCCGGTCCGGGCGGCTCCGCCCGGGCGGGTCCCCGCAGGTGGTTGGCTGTCGGGCGGGCTGCGGCCGACCGGTCCTCCGACGCCGAACGGAGTGCCGGCGCCCGCCCGTTCCCTGCCGCGCGGGCCGCGCCCGGCGGATCCCCGGGCAGCTGGAGGTGGTCGGTGGGCACGGCACGCGACGGCGGTGACGTCGACGACGGTGGCGGCGACGGTGACGGCGGCGCGCCCCGGAAGCGGCCCCGGTGGCTCACCGGGGTACGGGCGGCCGGCGCCAGGCTGGCGGGGCGCGCGAAAGGGCTCGCAACAGGGCTTGCGGACGGGCTCGCCGAGCGCCTCGGCCGACTGCCCGTACCGCCCGCGCCGCCCGGGCCGTTCCGGCCCCGGTTCTGGCGCAGCCCGATCCGCGGGCCCTGGCTGACCTCGGTGTTCGGGCTGGTGCTGCTGGTCGGGATCCCCGTGCTCTTCGTCACCGGCGCCCTGTCCTACGCCGCCTACAACCCCGACCTCGGCCCACTGAACGACCAGACGCCGGACAAGGGCGTACTGGGCTTCTACCTCTTCGACTGGCCCACCAGCCCGTCCTGGCTGTACCGGCTCACCCAGGGCGTGCACGTGACCCTCGGCGTCGTCCTGGTCCCGGTGCTGCTGGCCAAGCTGTGGTCGGTGATCCCCAAGCTGTTCGAGTGGCCGCCGGTGCGCAGCGCGGCCCACGGGCTGGAGCGGCTGTCCCTGCTGATGCTGGTCGGCGGGGCCGTCTTCGAGTTCGCCACCGGGATCCTCAACATCCAACTGCACTACGTCTTCCCGGGGTCGTTCTACACCCTGCACTTCTACGGGGCGTGGGTGTTCATCGCCGCGTTCGCCGTCCACGTCGGCCTCAGGTTCGGCCGGATGCTCCGCGCCCTGCGGTCCCGTTCGCTGCTCGTGGAGCTGCGCACCGGCCGGACCGGCACCCGACCCGAACCGCCGGACGCGGACGGCCTGGTGGCGCCCGAACCCGCCTCGCCGACGATCGCCCGGCGCGGGGCGCTCGCGCTGGTCGGCGCGGGCTCGCTGGCCCTGCTGGTGGTCACCGCGGGCCAGAGCATCGGCGGCCGGTGGCGCGGCACCGCGCTGCTGGCGCCGCACAACCGCGACCGGGATTCCGGGCCGAACGGCTTCCAGGTCAACAAGACGGCCGCCGCCGTCGGCATCTCGGCCGCGAGCGTGGGGCCCGACTGGCGGCTGGAACTGTACGGTGCCGGGCCGGTGGTGGTGTTCTCCCGGGAGCAGCTGCTCGCCCTGCCGCAGCGCTCGGCCCGGCTGCCGATCGCCTGCGTGGAGGGCTGGTCCACCGAGGACCAGCGGTGGAGCGGACTGCGGCTCGCCGACCTCGCCGCCCTGGCCGGACTGCCCGACGCGGCCGACGTGCTGGTGGAGTCCGTCCAACCGCCCGGCCCCTACAGCTCCGTGGTGCTGCGCGGCAACCAGATCCGCGACCCGCGCTCGCTGCTCGCCCTGCACGTCAACGGCGCCGAGCTCTCGCTCGACCACGGCTACCCCGCCCGGATCATCGTCCCGGCCAACCCCGGTGTGAACAACACCAAGTGGGTGGGCCGGCTCACCTTCCGGACCTGACCGAGATGAGCCATGTGACCGCCCCGAACCCAGGCACCCTCGCCCGCTGGTACGGCGCCGGGCCGCTGCACCTGCTGGCGCTCCTCGCCTCCCTCGCCCTGACCGGCTTCGCCGTCGAACGCCTGGTGGCCGTACGGCCGTTGGCGGTGGCGCTCTGGTTCGTCGGCGCGGCCGTCGTCCACGACCTGATCCTGCTGCCGCTCTACTCGCTCGCGGACCTCTCGGCCCGGTCGGTGCTGCGCCACCGCGCGGAACGGGCCCCGGCGGTGGACTGGATCAACTTCCTGCGCGTCCCGGTGTTCCTGTCCGGCCTGCTGCTGCTCGTCTGGTTCCCGCTGATCCTCGGCCTCTCCGCGCCCTACCCGGGTGCCACCGGGCTGTCGGAGGGGGTCTACCTCGGCCGCTGGCTCGCCATCACCGGCGTGCTGTTCGGCGCGTCCGGCGTCGCGCTCGCGCTCCGGCTGCGCCGGGTCCGTCGCCGGGCCCGCCGACGCCGCGTGGGCGGCGGCGTTCGGGAATCGTAAGGACGCGCTTCGCCGAGGCCGTCCCCGTCCGCTCCTACATTGGTCGGGATCGAACTCCCGAGGAGAGGTGCTGAAGCATGACGCCACGTCAGAACGCGCAGAAGGAGCCCCGGGCCGAGCTGGGTGTGATCGGTGGTTCGGGGTTGTACGCGTTGCTGGAGGAGGTGGTGGAGGTGCGGGTGGAGACGCCGTACGGGCCGCCGAGTGACGCGGTGTTCGTGGGGGAGGTGGCGGGGCGCCGGGTGGCGTTCCTGCCGCGGCACGGGCGGGGGCACGGGGTGCCGCCGCACCGGATCGACTACCGGGCGAACCTGTGGGCGTTGCACTCGTTGGGGGTGCGGCAGGTGCTGGGGCCGTGTGCGGTGGGCGGGCTGCGGGAGGAGTACGGTCCGGGCACGCTGGTGGTGCCGGACCAGTTCGTGGACCGGACCTCGGGGCGGGTGCAGACCTTCTACGACGGGCGGGTGCTGCCGGACGGTTCGGTGCCGGGGGTGGTGCACGTGTCGATGGCGGATCCGTACTGTCCGGCGGGGCGGCGGGCGGTGCTGGGGGCGGCGCGTTCGGCGGCCTGGGAGCCGGTGGACGGCGGGACGCTGGTGGTGATCGAGGGTCCGCGGTTCTCCACCCGGGCGGAGTCGCGCTGGTTCACCGCGAACGGCTGGTCGGTGGTCGGGATGACCGGGCATCCGGAGGCCGTTCTGGCACGTGAACTCGGGCTCTGCTACAGCTCGTTGGCCCTGGTCACCGACCACGACGCCGGTGTCGAGAGCGGGGACGGGGTGACCCACGCGGAGGTGCTGGAGGTCTTCGCCGGCAACGTCGACCGACTGCGCACGGTGCTGTTCAAGGCCCTGGAGGCCCTGCCCGCGGTCCGCGAGTGCCCCTGCCCGCACGCCCTGGACGGCCTCACCACCGGACTGCCCGGTGTCCCGGGCCGCTGACCGGCCGGTGCTCACCCGGACCCTGCCCTGCGCCGCGGCCCTGACCGCCCTGGTCGCGGCCCTGGCCCTGACCGTGACCGGCGGCGGCACCCTCGCCGACCGGGCGCCGCTGCACGACTGGTACACCCTGGACGCCGCCCTCTTCGCGCTCGCGCTGCTCCTGCTGCGGCGGGTGGAGGACCGCCGGGTGGTGCCGGTCGTCCTGGCCGGGAGCGTCCTGGTCGCCGCCGTCGGGCTGCTCGCGCCGCCGCGCACCAGCGACGACGCCTACCGCTACGTGTGGGACGGCCGGGTCCAGGCGGCCGGCACCTCCCCGTACGCCCACACCCCGGACGACCCGGCCCTGCGCGCCCTGCGCGATCCCGGCCTGTTCCCGACGACAGGCGGCTGCACGGCCTGGGACGAGCACCGGACCGCCGCCGGGGACTGCACCCGGATCAACCGGCCCGCCGTGCACACCGTCTACCCGCCGGTCGCCGAGGCCTGGTTCCTCGCCGAACACCCCTTCGGCGGCGGGGTGCGCGGCGTCCAGGTGGGCGGCGCCCTGCTGGCCGTCGCCACCACCGGCGTGCTGCTGGCCGTCGGCGGGCGCAGCCGGCGGGCGGCGCTGTGGGGCTGGTGCCCGGGCGTGACGGTGTGGGCCGTCAACGACGCCCACGTGGACACCCTCGGCGCGCTGCTGATGGTGGCCGGCCTCGGCTGTGCGGCCCGCCGCCGGGCCGGGGCCGGCGGCGTCCTGCTCGGGGCGGCGGTCGCCACCAAGCTGCTGCCGGCCCTCGCCCTGCCCGGGGCGCTCTCGGGCCTGCTCGCCCGGCGGCCCGCCAAGCGCGACCTGGTGCTGCTCGCCTCGGCCCTCGGCACCTTCGCGGCGGCCTACCTGCCGTACGTCGCGCTCTCCGGCGTGGGCGTCCTCGGCTACCTGCCCGGCTACCTGCGGGAGGAGGGCTACGAGCAGGGCCACCTGGAGCGCTTCGGCCTGGTGCGGGCGGTGCTGCCGGACCGCTGGGCGCCGTGGGCGGCCGCCCTGGTGCTGGCGGCGGTGGTGCTCCGGGTGCTGCGGCGCGGTGACCCGGACCGGCCCTGGCGGGGCGCGCTGACGGTGACCGGGACGGCCCTGCTGCTGGTCGCCCCCAGCTACCCCTGGTACGGGCTGCTGGTGGTGGCCCTGGTCGCGCTGGACGGCCGCTGGGAGTGGCTGGCCGTCCCGGCGGCCGGGCAACTGCTCTACCTGGTGGGCGGCGAGGAGGCCCAGCGCACCGCGTACGGCGCCGCGCTGGCCTGCGTGCTGGTGGTCCCCGCGGTGCGCGGACTGGCCCGCGCCCTGCCGCCGCGGCCGGTGCGCGGCGCCGGGCCGGAGATGACGAAAGTCTGACGGGACGCCGCCGCGACTGGCCCCGGACCGGGTCGAACTGGTCGAATCGTCGCGTGGACAGTCGCGTGGACAGTACAGACGAAGAGGGCCGGGGCACCCCGGTCGGGCGCCGGGTGGTGCTCGGGCTGCTCGGCCTGGGGGCGGCCGGGGTGGCCGCCGGGCCGTTCCTGCAGCGGGTGGAGTCCGGGCTGGCGGAGCGCGACCCGAGCGGCCTGACCGGGCTGCTGCCCGGCAACAACGGCTTCCGCTACTACTCGGTGGTCACCTCCGTCCCCGAGCGCGGCGCGGCCGACTACACGCTCACCGTGGACGGCCTGGTGGACCACCCCGCCACCCACCGGCTCGCCGACCTCCAGGCGATGCCGCAGCGGCGGCTGGTCAAGGACGTCCAGTGCGTCACCGGGTGGCGGGTGCCGAACACCCCCTTCGAGGGGGTGCCGCTGGCGCACCTGCTGGACGCCGCCGGGGTGCGGCCGGGCGCGAAGGCCGTCCGCTTCAGCTGCTTCGACGACGCCTACACCGAGAGCCTCACCCTCGAACAGGCCCGGCGGGACGACGTGCTGGTGGCGCTGCGGCTGGAGGACAAGCCGATCGGCCACCAGCACGGCGGGCCGGTGCGGCTGTACGTCGCGCCGATGTACTTCTACAAGTCCGCGAAGTGGCTCTCCGGCATCACCGTCACGGACTCCGTCCAGCCGGGGTACTGGGAGGGCAACGGTTATGACGTCGACGCCTGGGTCGGCCGGTCGAACGGGCGGGACGATGCACCGACGAGCTGATCTGGTCCTGCGCTTCACCCGCGCCGAGCGCTGGGTGCACCGCACCACCGCCGCCCTGATGGGCGTCTGCCTGGCCACCGCCGCCTGCCTCTACCTCGCGCCGCTCGCCCAACTGGTCGGCAACCGGCCGCTGGTGGTCACCGTGCACGTGTGGTGCGGCCTGGCACTGCCGGTGCCGCTGCTGCTCGGCCTCGCCTCCCGGGCGCTGCGCGCCGACTTCTCTCGGCTGAGCCGCTTCACCCCGGCGGACCGGCAGTGGCTGCGCGCCCGCCGGGCCCGGGCCGCGCACCGCCCGGCCGGCAAGTTCAACGCCGGGCAGAAGCTGTACGCCCAGTGGACGCTGGGTTCGATGCTGGTGATCCTCGGCACCGGGCTGCTGATGTGGCTCACCCACCTCGCTCCGCCGGCCTGGCGCACCGGCGCGACCTTCGTGCACGACTGGCTGGCCGCCGCCATCGCCGTGGTGATCGCCGGGCACGTCCGGATGGCCTGGCGGGACGGCGAGTCGCGGCTGGGGATGCGCACCGGGCTGGTCGAGCGGAGCTGGGCCGAGCGCGAGCACCCGCAGTGGCGCCCGGCGCCCGAGGACCCGGAGCCCGAGGGCCCGGAGCCCGAGGGCCCGGAGCCGCTGCGGACGGGCGCCGGCGAGCGGACCTGACGGCCGGCCGTCACCGCGGGGGCAGCAGCAGGCTCCACACGTCGCGCTCGGCGGTGGCCGACCAGACCACGTCGCCGTGGCCGTAGTCCGGCACCACCCGGTAGTCGACGTTCGCGCCGCCCCGGGCGATCAGCCGGGCGCCGAGGTCGTGGTCGCCGCGCCCGAACTCGGCGTTCAGCCAGACCACTTCGGCCCGGATCGCCGCCCAGTCGATCGCGTAGGTCTCCGTCCGGCCGGCCCAGATCGCCGCCAGGTCGCGCAGCAGCGCGGTCGGCTGGAGGCCGCTGCCGAGGCGGGCGACCGCCTGCTGCCAGACGGCCAGCGGCGTGTGGGTCAGGGTGAAGCGGTCCTCGGCGGGGGTGGCGCCGAAGCGGTAGCCGCCGGTGCTGTGCCCGCGGTGGTGGATCCAGTTCGCCGGGCCGGGCAGGTCCCGGGTGTGGGTGAGGGCGTAGTGGAGCAGCCCGAGGTTGCTGAACGGGGCTGACCCGTCCACCGGCCGGGGCACCCCGCTCGGGGCGTCCGGGGCGGCGGCCGCGCGGGCGAACAGGCCCTTCAGCCCGGGGTCGACGGTCCGGACGCCGGCGTCCAGCTGCTGCCGGAACAGGTCGGTCAGCGCCTCGGCCCGGGCGAGCGACTCCGGCTCCCGCTGCGGGTGGTAGGGGCCGGTGGTGTCCAGGACGAGCACCCGCCGGGGGCCCGCGCCGCCGCTGCGGGCGGCGGTGGCCAGGGCGAGCGCGGCCCCGGCCGAGTGGCCGAGCAGCTCGTGCGGCAGGCCGGTGGCGGACTCGGCGGCGGCGATGACCCGTTCGAGGTCCGCCCGGTGGCCGTCCAGGCCCCAGTCGGCGCACCGGGGGCCGATCCGCTCGGGGACCAGCGCGTCCTCGCGGGGGGTGGTGCCGATCACCAGGTAGCCGTGGTCGGCGAAGTAGCGGGCCAGGCTGCGGCCCTGGGCGGTGCAGTAGTCGGCGTCGACGTTGAGGCCGCCGCCGGGCAGGAGGTGGAGCACCCGGTGCGCGGTGCGTCCGTCGCCGAGGACGTCCACGGTGAAGCCGTCGCCGTGCTGGTCCGGGACGGCCAGCCGGTGGTGACCGGGGCGGACCTCCCGTACGGCGTCGTCCCCGCCCCCGAGTGCCGCCGCCAACGCCCTGACGGTGTCCGTGCCCACCGCTGCCCCCTCCCGTACCCGTGCCGCCCGGTCCGCCGGACGACGCGCACCAGTGTGGCGCACGGGGCTCCGTGCGGGCCGGTTCAGCCCTTGCGCAGGGCGAGGAAGCGGCGGCCGTGCGAGGTCCAGCGCTCCGCCTCGACCAGCCCGGCGGCGCGGGCCCGTCGCAGGGCGGCGGCCGTTCCGAGCCGCGCCCAGGGGAAGGCCGGGCCGAGTCGGCCGTCCGGCCCCTCCACCCGGACGACGGACCGCTCGTCCACCTCCTCCGCCTCCACCTCCACCAGCAACAGCCCCTCGGGGGCGAGGAGTTCGGCACCCCGGCGGAGCAGGGCGTCCGGGTCGCCGCCGATGCCGAGGTTGCCGTCCGCGAGCAGGGCAGCGCCCCAGCGGCCCTCGGCGGGCAGCCGGTCGAACACCGAACGGCAGAGCGCCGCCCCGCCCAGGCCCACCGTGCGGGCCACCGCCGCCCTGGTGACGTCCACCCCGAGGGCCGGCACCCCGAGGGCGAGCAGCGCGGCCACCAGCCGGCCCGGGCCGCAGCCGAGGTCCAGGACGGGCGCGGCCAGCCGGGCGCAGCGCAGCAGCAGGCTGTGGTCGGCGCCGGCCGCCGGGGCGCACCAGCGCTCGATGTCCAGGTGCAGCCGCCGGCCGTCCTCGCGGCGCAGCCAGAGCGGGCCGTAGCCGGTGCGGACGGCCTCCGCGAAGGGGTCGTCCACCCAGGGTGCGGCGACCGTCAACTCGCCACCTCCGGAACGGAGTCGAGGGCGCGCAGCCGGGTGGCGAAGCGGCTGTGCGGGGCTTCCTCGGCCACCTGCCGGGCGTCGTCGACGGTGTCGACGTCGGTCAGCCGGGGCAGCCGGTGGACGGTCAGGCCGGCCTCCGCGAGCCGCCGGAGCAGGGCCGCGCCGGTGTCCGGGGTGGACATCGGGACGTCGTGCAGCAGGTGTGCCGCCAGCCGCTCGGTCGGCCGGGCCAGGCCGAGCGCCCAGAACCCGCCGTCGGCCGCCGGGCCGTACCAGGCGTCCAGGCCCGGCCGCCGGGCGGCGGACAGCGGTTCGGCGAGGGCGGCCGGGTCCAGTTGCGGGGTGTCCATGCCGACCAGCAGCGCGGGGGCGTCCGGGGCCAGCCGGGCGGCGTGGGCGAAGGCGGCGGCGAGCCGTCGGTCCAGGCCGCCGCCGCACTGGGGGAGGACGTCCCAGCCCGGCGGCAGCCAGTCGCCCGGCTCGCCGTCCAGGACCAGCAGGCGGCGCCCGGCGGGCATCGCGGTCAGGGCGTGCAGGGTGTCGGCCAGCGCGGCCTCGGCCAGGGCGGCGGCCTGCGCCGGGGTGCAGGGCGGGGTGAGCCGGGTCTTCACCCGGCCGGGGACGGGCGCCTTGGCGATCACCAGCAGGGTGGGCGGCGGCGCGGCCAGCACCGCCCGCATGTCGCGGACGGCCTGGCGGGTGCCGCGCAGGGTGCCGGTGACCTTGGAGCGGCCCGCGCGCGGCAGGTAGTCGACGGGCGTCTCGGCGATCCGCAGCCCGGCGGCGGAGGCCGCCAGGACCATCTCCAGCGGGTAGCCGGAGCGCCGGTCGCCGAGCCCGAGGGCGAGCAGCCGTTCCCGCCGGGCGGCCCGCATCGGGCCGAGGTCGTGCAGCCGGGCGCCGGTGCGGGCCCGCAGCCGGCGGGCGAGGACGGCATTGGCCAGCCGGGCGTGCACCGGCCAGGCGCCGGCGGTGGCGGGCCGGCGGCGGCCGAGCACCAGGTCGGCGGCGCCGGCCAGCACCGGGCCGGTGACCCGGGGGAGTTGGGCCGGGTCGAGCGAGCCGTCGCA
Source organism: Kitasatospora sp. NPDC030952 (assembly GCF_055571335.1). Classification (NCBI taxonomy): domain Bacteria; kingdom Bacillati; phylum Actinomycetota; class Actinomycetes; order Kitasatosporales; family Streptomycetaceae; genus Kitasatospora; species Kitasatospora sp. NPDC030952. The sequence continues at coordinate 52,187 of NZ_JBVIFM010000032.1, read as the reverse complement.
GTCCATGAAGCAGACCAGCTCGGCGGTGGCGGCGCGCAGCCCGGCGTGGCAGGCGGCGCCGAAGCCGCGCCGGGGTTCCTCGACGACGGTGGCGCCGAGGGAGCGGGCCAGCTCGGCGGAGCCGTCGCGCGAGCCGTTGTCCACGACGACGGCCCGCCAGCCGGCCGGGATGCGTCCGAGCACCCAGGGCAGGGCGGCGGCCTCGTCGAGGCAGGGCAGGACGACGTCGACGACCGCTGCGGGAGCGAGGGGAGGAGTCACGCCGGTCACGCTAACCGCGGCCGGCACCGCCGGGGCCCAGCCGCGCCCTTACGGAAGTACGACGGCCGGGCGGCGGGGCCCGTTCGGGGGAGCGCGCGCCGGTGCCGGGCACCGCCGCGAGGTTCTTACGGAAGTCGGACGCGGGGCCCGCAGGCCGTCCGCCGGGGCCGGCGCCTCGTATCCTCGGCGGGGTGAACGAGAGCCCCATCCCCGCCGGAGCGGCGCCCATCCCCGCCGGAGCGGTGCCCGCCCCGGCCGGCCCGGCGACCGCCCCCGCCGGCCCGGCGCGGCCAGGCCGCATCCTGGTGGTCGACGACGACCCCACCGTGGCCGAGGTCGTCGCCGGCTACCTCACCCGGGCCGGTCACCAGGTCGACCGCGCCGCCGACGGCCCCGCGGGGCTGGCCCTGGCCCGTAGCGCCCGGCCGGACCTGCTGGTCCTGGACCTGATGCTCCCGGGCATCGACGGCCTGGAGATCCTCCGCAGGCTGCGGGCCGACCCGGACGGTGCGGAGCTGCCGGTCGTCCTGCTCACCGCCAAGGGCGACGAGACCGATCGCATCCTCGGGCTGGAACTGGGCGCGGACGACTACGTCACCAAGCCGTTCAGCCCGCGCGAACTCGTCCTGCGGGTGCAGTCGGTGCTGCGCCGCTCCCGTGCGGGCGCGGCGGCCGGACCGGTCGGCGGGCGGGTGGTCTCGGGGGACGTCGCGCTCGACCCGCAGGCCCGCCGGGCGTACCGGGACGGACGTGAACTGGCGCTCACCCTGCGGGAGTTCGATCTGCTGGCATTCCTGCTCCGGCACCCGCACACGGTGTTCGCCCGGCAGGAGCTGATGGAGCGGGTCTGGGGCTGGGACTTCGGCGACCTCTCCACGGTGACCGTCCACGTCCGCCGCCTGCGGGAGAAGATCGAGGACGACCCGGCCGCGCCGCGGCTGATCTCCACGGTCTGGGGCGTGGGCTACCGCTACGACCCGGCCCCGGCCGGAGGCCCGGAGTCCGGCAGAGCGGCGGGCGGCCCGGAGTCCGGCGGAGCGGCGGGCGGTCCGGAGACGGGCGGAGAGGGCGGGGCGGCGTGAAGGACCTGCTGCTGATCGCCCTGTTCGCCGCGCTCGGCGCCGGCGGGGCCGGCCTGCTCGGCTGGCTGGCGGTGCGGCTGCTGCGGCGCCGTTCGCTCGCGCTGTCGCTGTTCTGCGTCGCCGCCGTCACCGTGCTGGCGGTCACCTCCGGGACCTTCGCGGTGGCCCAGGCGATGTTCCTGTCCCGGCACGATCTGGGCGTGGTGATCACGGTGCTGGCGATGGCCGCCGTGGTCTCGCTGGCCACCGCGGCGCTGCTCGGGCGCCAGGTGGTGGCCGGGAGCCGGGCGCTGACCGCCGCCGCCCGGACGGTCGGCAGCGACACCGGGTTCGCCGCGCCGGAGCGCCCGCTGGGCCTGGAGCTGGCCCAGCTGGGCGCCGAACTGGCCGCCACCAGCGCCCGGCTCGCGGAGTCCCGGGCCCGGACCCAGGCCCTGGACGCCTCCCGCCGCGAGCTGATCGCCTGGATCTCGCACGACCTGCGCACCCCGCTGGCGGGCCTGCGGGCCATGGCGGAGGCGCTGGAGGACGGCGTCGCCGAGCACCCGCAGGACTACCTGCGGCGGATGCGCGCCGAGGTCGAGCGGCTCACCGGGATGGTGGACGACCTCTTCGAGCTGTCCCGGATCCAGGCCGGGGCGCTGGCCCTGTCGGTGTCCCGGGTGTCGGTGTACGACCTGGTCGACGAGGCGCTCGCCGGGGCCCATCCGCTGGCCCGCCAGCGCGGGGTCCGGCTGGAGGGCGGGCAGGTCGCCGCCGAACCGGTGGAGGTGGACTCCGGCGAGATCACCCGGGTGCTCGGCAACCTGCTGGTCAACGCCATCCGGTCGACCCCGGAGGACGGCGTGGTCGCCGTCTCCGCCCGCCGGGAGGCGGACGAGGTGGTGCTGGCGGTCACCGACGGCTGCGGCGGCATCCCGGAGCCGGACCTGCCCCGGGTGTTCGAGACGGGCTGGCGCGGCAGCACCGCCCGCACGCCCCGCTCGGCCGATCCGGGCAGCGCCCGGGAGCGGGGTGAGGGCGGCGCCGGGCTCGGGCTGGCCATCGTCCGCGGCATCGTGGAGGCGCACGCCGGGCGGGCCCGGGTGCGCAACGTCGCCGGGGGTTGCTGCTTCGAGATCGTGCTGCCGGCCGCCCGGGGCTGAGCACCGGGCGCGGTCACCCGCGCTGGGGCGCCGCCGCGAACTCCGTCATGCCCGCCGTGAAGGCCACCCGGGCCCGCCAGCCCAGCTCCGCGCGCAGCCGCGCGGAGTCCGCGGTGATGTGCCGGACGTCGCCGAGCCGGTACTGGCCGGTGACCACCGGCGCCGGCCCGCCGTGGGCGGCGGCCAGCGCCCCGGCCATCTCGCCGACCGTACGGACTTCGCCGCTGCCGGTGTTGTACGCCCGGACGCTGCCCGGCGGGCGGTCGCCGACGGCCGTGAGCGCGGCCAGGTTGGCGTCCGCGACGTCCCGGACGTGCACGAAGTCCCGGCGCTGCCCGCCGTCCTCGAACACCCGCGGCGCCTCGCCCCGGGCCAGCGCCGAGCGGAACAGCGAGGCCACCCCGGCGTACGGGGTGTCGCGCGGCATCCCGGGGCCGTAGACGTTGTGGTAGCGCAGCGTCAGGAGCCGGCCGCCGCAGGCGCGGGCCCAGGCGCCGGCCAGGTGCTCCTGGGCGAGCTTGGTGGCCGCGTAGACGTTGCGCGGGTCGGCCGGGGCGTCCTCGGCGACCAGGCCGGGGTGCAGCGCGGCGCCGCACTCGGGGCAGGGCGGCTCGAAGCGGCCGGCGTCCAACTCGCCGGGGTGCCGGGGGCCGGGGGCGACCTCCCCGTGTTCCGGGCAGCGGTAGCGGCCCTCGCCGTAGACCACCATGGAGCCGCCGAGGACCAGGCTGCGCACCCCCGCGCGGGCCATCGCGGCGAGCAGGACGGCCGTGCCCAGGTCGTTGCAGCCCGCGTAGGCGGGCGCGTCGTCGAGGTCCAGGCCCAGGCCCACCATGGCGGCCTGGTGGCAGACCGCGTCCACCCCGGCCAGCGCCGAGCCGACCGCCGCCTCGTCCCGGACGTCCCCGTGCCGGAAGTCGACGCCCTCCGGCAGCGCGGGGCACGCCCCGGTGGGGTGGACGGCGGGCAGCAGCGCGTCCAGGACCCGGACGTCGTGGCCCGCCGCGACCAGGGCCCGCACGACCGCCGAACCGATGAACCCGGCGCCGCCGGTGACCAGAATCCTCATGACCGGCGACGCTATCGCCCGCCGCCCCGGCGACGGGCCGATCCGGAGGTCGTGTCACGCTTCGGTAAGACTCCGGGCGGTGCCGTGCTCTGTCGACAACAGTCGACAACAGTCGACAACAGTCGACATCCGGCGACTCGGTCGACCGCGAGGTAGCGCTGGGTAGAGATGACATGTACGCTGCGTGTCGCCGGATGAACAGCAATCGGGCCCGGCCGCTGCTCCGTGGGGGGAGTCACGCCCAGGCCCGGTCACCGGTCGGGGCCCGGTCGCACTCGTGGGGGAGTTGCGGCCGGGCCCATAACCGGTTGCTGGTCTTATGCCCGCCCTGAAGCCCCGTCAGACCTGCCAACTGTCCAGTAGGAGACCGGTTCCGGGCTCGTCCGTCCAGAACTCCAGGTCAGCGAAGCGGGATTGGTCGGTCCTGGGGTCCGTCCACCGGGTCTTGCGGATCAGCGCGCGGCGGTGATCTTCTGCTTGAGTGCGCCGAGGAGGTCCTGGAGGAGCGCGATGGTGCCCTCGTCCACCAGGTCGCCCTGCTCGTCGAAGCGCTCGTGCGAGCGGAAGACGATGACCTCGGGCTTCACCACGACGTCGCTGTGCGTCCAGATGAACACCTGCCGCAGCGCCAGCTGGGCCCGGACCGAGCCGAAGTTGGTCGGGGCGGCACCGAGGATCGCGATCGGCTTGCGCTGCAGCGGAAGGCCCTCGGACTTGGTCCAGTCGGTGCTGACCCAGTCGATCGCGTTCTTCAGGACACCGGGGACGGAGTAGTTGAACTCCGGTGTGGCGATCAGCAGTCCGTCGGCCGCGGCGATGCGGTCGCGCAGCTCCTGCACGACGGCGGGCCGGGCCTCGGGGGTGTCCAGGTCGAAGTCGTAGGGCGGGATCTCCCGCAGGCGGTCGTACACCTCGATCTCCAGGCCGCCCGGGTTGAGCTTGCGGGCGGCGTGCAGCAGGGCGGTGTTGTGGGACTGCGTGCGCAGGCTGCCGGATATGGCGAGGATCTTCAGGTCGGTCATGGCTGGTCCTTGGCTCGGGAACTGCGGGGAACCCACCGGCCCCCCGGTTTCGACCGTAGGCGGGGCCGGGCCGCCCGGCGGGAGGCCGGACGCGTCACCGGGGGGACCGACGGCGCCAGCGGGGACCGTTCACGCCGGGAGGGGGGCACTTCGCGACCGGTGGGTGCCCCGGCCTTGCTCTCTGGCGTGCCATTAGACTCGCGCGCTGTGCACAGAGACACGGTTCCCGCCCACCTGGTGCGGCTCGTCCGCAACAGCGCGCTCCGCCTGGGGATCTCCCCGCAGGAGATCGCGCTGGCCACCGGGCTGGAACCGGCCGCACTCGCCGATGACCTGACGCGGGTCCCCACCGCCGCGATCAACCGGATCTGGGAGCTGATCTTCGCCCGGGGCGGGGACGGGGCCGGCCTCCTGGTCGCCTCGGACGCCCCGACGGGCAGCCTGCACGCCTGGGACTACCTGGTCACCAGCGCCCCCACACTGGCCGACGGCCTGCGGGAGGGCGCCCGTTGGATCACCGCGCTGACCGACCCGGCCGTCTCGCTCGACGTGATCGAGGACGGCCGGCGGCTCACCCTGAACTACCACGGGCTGCCGTTCCGGGACGGCGTGGACCGGGAGATCAGCGTCTTCGCCCTGGCCACCTTCCTGCGGCGGATGCGGGAGGCCGGCGGCACCTCGGCCGGATTGGCCCGGGTGGCCTTCGCCCACCCGGCACCACGACGGCACCGCCACCTGGTCGACGCCTTCGGCACCGCCCGCATCGACTTCGACCAGCCCGCCAACTCGATCGTCCTGCTCGACGCCGGGCGGGCGGCCGCCACCGCGGACCCGGAACTGGCCCGCATCATGCGGCGCTACGTCGAGCTGGGCCTGGCCGCGGCCAGGCCGGCCCCCGACTGGCGCGACACCTTCCGGGCCACCCTGGCCGAAGCCCTGGCCGACGACCTGCTCTCGCTGGAACGCGTCGCCGGCCGGCTCGCGGTGAGCCCGCGCACCCTGCAGCGCCGGCTCAGCGACCACGGCACGACCTGGCGCGAGGAGATCGACGCGGTCCGCCACGAACGGGCCGCCCACCTGCTGCGGGACACCCGGCTCTCGGTCCAGTCGATCGCCGCCCGCCTCGGCTACGCCGACCCGCGGGCCATGCGCCGGGCCTTCCAGCGCTGGACCGGCCACACCCCGGACAGCTACCGGAAGTCGGCCCTCCTCCCGGCGGGCGCCGCCGAGAACGGCTGAGACGGGCGGACCGCTCAGAGGGGCAGGTCCATCCGCTGCTCGACGGTGTCCAGGCCGAACTTGTGCGCCGGGCGGCAGACGGTGAGCTCAGACCATCCGGGCCGTGGTGGGGGCCTCCGCCCCCTGGCGGCGGGCATCGCGGCGGGCCCGCCCCGGGGTCGGTCCGGTGCCCAGCACCCGGCCGGCGCCGAGGGCCAGCCAGCTGCCCGGCGGCGCGCCCTCGGGGGCGGGGGCGGCCAGGGCGGCGGCGAGTTCCGTGTCGGACGGTGGCGGCGGGCCGGAACGGCCCTCGCGCCACTGGGCGGTGGTGCGCTCGCCGCCCGAGCGGCGCCGCCAGTGGAGGTGCTGGGCGACGATCAGCGGGCCGAGCGCGGTGAGCAACGGGAAGCCGGTGGACAGCAGGCCGAGCGCGAAGCAGGCGCTGACGGCGCTCGTCACCAGCAGGCCGGCCAGGGCGGCCGCCCACGCGGCGGTGCGGCCGTAGGCCTTGGCGGCGACCAGCGGGAACAGGACGAGCAGCAGCAGGTCGCCGAGGCCGACCGCGACCGGCTGGGGCCCGCCGGTGAGGGCCAGCATCGGGGCGAACGGCCGGTCGCGGACCTGCTCGAAGAAGCGGGCGGTGGTGTCGGTGAGAGTGGTGGCGACCAGGTCGTAGCCGGTGAGCACGGCGGCCAGCGCGGCGGTGTGGCCCGCCCGCAGGCCGCTCTGGGTCCACAGGTTGGCGACGCCGACCACCGCGACGGCGATCAGCAGGTCGCCGCCGGCCCGGGCGCCGCCAGGGTGGCCGGTGAGGGCGGCGAGTCCGGTGGCGGCGGTGCCGCCGAGGGCGGCCGCCCAGGACCACGGCGCGGCCCGCAGCCCGGTGGCGGCGAGCAGCGGGGCGAGGGTGAACTGCACGGCCAGGCAGAGCACCAGGCCGAACACGGCGGAGACGGCCGCCCCGGGCAGCGCGGTGTACAGCAGCGGCGCGACGACCACACCGGCGCACAGCACGGCGATGTCGCCCCCGGTGTACACCCCGACCGGCGGCCGGGGCATCCGGACCCCGGCCAGGTACCGGGCCGCGACGGCGATCTCGACGGCCACGGCGCCGCTCAGCGCGGTGAGCGCGAGGGGGCTGACGTCCATTCACGGCCTCCCGGGGCGCCCGGCGCCCGATGTCTCGAAGCTGTGTTCGCGCAGGTCGGCGCGGACGGGGGCGGTCGGCGGCATGGTGGCCCGGTCCTCGTGCAGCACGATGCCGGCCAGCCGCAGCCCGGCCTCCCCGGCCCGTTCCTCCAGCCGGCCGTGCAGGGCGGTCGCGGGCAGCCGGGGGACCAGCAGGTGCAGCCGGGCGGGGCCCTCCGGTCCGTCCGGCCCCTCGGTGAGGGCGTGGCGGGCGGGCAGCGGGACCTCCGGTTCGGCCTCCACCAGGTCGAGCACCTGCCGGGTGGTGACGGCGGTGCTCAGCGGGCCGGACCAGCGGCCGAGGATCTCCGAGGTGGCCGGCAGGTGGGCGAGTTCGCAGTCCGGCGGCCCGTCCGGGAGGCGGACCAGGTCCCCGGTGGCGTAGCGCAGCAGCAGGGTGCACTCGCGGTAGGGCACGTACGGGGTGTGCACCACGGTGCCGATCCCGCCCGGAGCGGTCGGCTCCCCGCTGACCGGGTCGAGCACCTCCAGGTGCCCGAACTCGGTGGTGTGGTGCAGATGGCCCCGGGCGCAGGGGGTGGCGCCGGACGGCAGGATCTCGGTCATCAGGTACGCGGAGGACACCGCGGCGCCGAACACCGCCTCGGCCCGGCGGCGCAGCGGCGCGGAGAGCACCTCGCCGCCGACGCTGATCGACTCCAGGCCGAAGTCGGCGCTCTGCCACTTCTGCCGCTCGGCCTCCTGGACCAGGGCGGCCAGGTAGGAGGCGGAGGTGGTCAGATGGGTGATCTGCGGGTCCTTGCCGGGCAGGCCGAGCGGGGCCGCCAGGCGGTCCAGCGCCAGCGCCGGGTCGACGGTGCCGAACTGGACGAAGCCGGCGCCGGTGCGGGTGGTCGACTCCTCGGCGTACACCAGCGGCAGGGTGGCGCGGGAGCAGCCGGCGTAGGCGACGGTGTGGCGGGGCCGCAGCCCGAGGCCGAGCACGGCGGAGATGGTGCTGAAGGCGATGGCGGTCTCGATCTCGTCGCGGGAGAACCACACCGCGGTGGGGGTGCCGCTGGTGCCGGTGGTGAGCGCCATCAGGGCCGGCGAGGCGGCGGCGGAGACGAAGGCGGCGGGCAGCGCGCGCAGCGCCTGCTTGGGGGTGACCGGCACCCGCGACCAGTCCTCCGGCTCCAACGTGGCCGGATCGAGGTCGAGTTCGGCGAACAGCCGGTGGTAGTAGGCGGTGTGCCGGGCGGCGGCGCGGGCGGTGGCGCGCAGGCTGCGCCGGGCCACCTCGCGGCGCAGCTGGGGGTCGACGTGCCCGGCCCGGCCGGGCAGCAGCGCGGAGTCCTCGCCGGGCTCGCCGAACTCGGCGATGGTGGCGACCAGGTCGCGGGCGAGGCGTTCCAGGTCGCCCGGCCGGATCCGGCGATTCGTCAGGATCGACGCGCCGTAGCGCAGTTGGCTCATTGCGGTCGCGAACAAGCGGGCTCCCCGGGCCAGGGTCGGACGGTACGCCACCCGGCCCTGGCCGGGGTCGTGCGGATCAGGCCATGTGCAGGAACATCGCGGCGGTGAGGGTGCTGAAGGCGTACTTGAGGTAGTGCTTGACCATGCTCGGTTCCTCCTCCGTGCGGGCGCGCGCGGCGAGTTGGGGCCGAGCGCGCTGCGGTGTCGCCCGCAGGACGTGGTCGGCGGGCAGCGGCAGTCTAGGGGCGGTGCGGGCGCCGGGAACAGCCCATGTGCATGGGTAATTCTCCTGTGATTCATATCAGTTGTCAGTTGCCCCGGCGGGAAGGCTCTGGTGGGCGCTCAGCGGCAGGTCCGGCACCCCGGGGTCGGACAGCCCGGCCCGCCGCCCTCGCGGGCGTCGTACGAACTCCTGTGCGCCCCTTGCGCCATTCGGGTTCTGACGGTCCGTCCCCGGCGGTTCCGGCCCGAACTCTCGCCAGTGGCGTGCCCCGGAGTGCAGGCTGCTTCCGTGGCCGCGCCAGTACGGACGCGGCGTGACCGGAAGGACGAACATGACGAGCACACGAGGCCGCGTCGCCGCCCTGCTGGGCGCCGTCGCGGTGGTCGCCGGCACCACACTGGCCGGCCCGGCCGTCGCGGCGCCGGCCGACCCGCGGCGGTACGGCGGCGGAATCACCGGGCAGGCGCCCTGCCCGGACGCGCCCGAGTTCACCTGCGGCACCCTCACCGTGCCGCTCGACCACGGCGGCGCCACCCCCGGCACCCTCCCGCTCGACGTGGCGATGAGCGGCAACGCCGACGCCCCCAAGGGCGACCTGCTGTTCCTGGTCGGCGGCCCCGGCCAGCCCGGCGTCCCGACGATCAAGCGGATGGCGGACAAGCTGGCGCCCGTCCTCAAGGACTACCGCCTGGTGATGTTCGACCAGCGCGGCACCGGCCGGGGCGCGCTCCAGTGCCCGGGACTCCAGGAGGACATGGGCTCCTCCGACCTCGCCCTGCCCCGCAAGCAGTCCATCGCCGCCTGCGCCACCGCCCTCGGCCCGAACGCCCGCTTCTACAGCACGGCCGCCACCGTCGCCGACATCGACCTGCTGCGGCGCGCCCTCGGCGACCGGCGCCTCACCCTGGACGGCGTCTCCTACGGCACCGTCGTCGCCAGGCGCTACGCCCTCGCCCACCCGGACCGGGTGGCCCGGCTGGTGCTCGACTCGGTGGCGCCGCGCGAGGGCTTCGACCCCCTGGACCTGGCCGCGCTGCCCGCCACCGCCCGGGTCCTGCGGGCCGCCTGCCGGGCCACCGGCTGCACCACCGACCCGGCCGCCGACCTCGCCGCCACCGTCCGGCGGTACGGCAACGGGGCGCAGATCCTGAGCGCGCTCACCGGCTACGAGTTCATCGACCCGGACTACGGCGCCGTCCCGGAGATCCTGCACGAGGCCGCCGCCGGGCAGCCCGCCAAGCTCCAGGACTTCTTCGACCTCGTCCACCGGGAGGTCGACGCCGCCCCGGCCGAGGAGCTCAGCCAGGGGCTGCACTCCGCCGCCCTGTGCGCCGACTCACGCTTCCCGTGGGGCACCGCCGACACCCCCGTCGAGGGCCGCGCGGCGGCGGTGGAGCGCACCCGGCAGCGGCTCACCGCCGAGCAGACCTGGCCGTACGACCCGGCGACCGCGACCGGGCTGGGCTCCCTGCTGGTCTGCCTGGACTGGCCGCGTGAGCAGGTGCCGCCGCTGCCGCCGGAGCACCGCAAGCTGCCCGACGTGCCGGTGCTGCTGCTCGGCGGGGACCGGGACCTGGCCACGCCGTACGAATGGCTGTACCAGCAGGCCGAGTCGGCGCACCACCCGGAGATCGTGATCGTGCCCGGAGCGGCGCACTCGGTGCAGAACCGGGCGGCCAACCCGGCCGGGCGGCAGGCGGTCTACGACTTCCTGCTGAAGTAGCGGACACCGTCAAGCGGGCCGTTCCGTACGGGGGGACGGAACGGCCCGGCCTCAGGGCCTGTCCACGGCCTCCTCAGCCGCCCTCGCGCTTGATCCACTCGCTGTAGCCCGGCGGGTAGTCGTAGCCGGGGCGGTTGACGTTCGCGCTGGTGCGGAAGGGCGTCCCGCGGTTGTCGACCCGGACGGTGCCGTGGCGGTCCCCGCTGGACCAGTCCACGCTGAGGTCCCAGCGGACGTCGTGCGCCTTGGCGTGCGCGACGACGTAGAAGACCTCCGGGTCGGACTCGCTGACCTTGTACGGGAAGTCGCGCTGGCCGCCCTTGACGGTGATCACCGGACCGCGTCGGCCAGGATCCAGCTCCGGTGCAGCTCCATCAGCTCTTCCGGCGTCGCGCGGCACAGGCGGGCGAACCGCTCCGCCGCCACGAACTCATGGGGCAGCGCCGTGCCGTTGCAGTAGCGGTGCAGCGTGGACGTGCTGGTGTGCAGCCGCTTGGCCAGCGTCCCGTAGCTCAGTCCGGAGCGGGCCTTGAGCCGGTCCACCCTACCCATCGCACCGGTGGACCTCCCGGCCGGGACGGCTCGCTCCGCACGCACCCGTGTTCGCCGTCCAACTCGCCCTCACCGCAGGCGAATCCGACCGGGTCGAAGGTCCTGCTGACGGACCACGTGGTGCCGGGGCAGCGGGATCAAGTGGCGGGTGACAGTGGTGTTCCCGGTGGCCGGTGGCAGCCTGAGCGCGGCCCGTCGCTCCCGCCGCTGACCTGCGACGGCCGTCGGGCGGCCGGGTTCGGCCGCCCGACGGTTCGGGTCTCGGCGGGGCTCTCCAGGAGCACCGTTCGGGCGGAACGGGTCAGGGCTGGACGGTCAGGGCGAACAGGTGGATCGCGGGGGCGTCGGGCAGGGTGACGGAGCGGACGGTCTTGCCGGGCGTCAGCGGGACGGTGTTGGTGAAGACGCCGTAGCCGATGCCGTAATTGGCCGGGCCGGTGGGCGTGTTGCGGTGGTCGGTGGTGAAGGCGGGCTTGGCGCCGTAGGCGTCGGTGGGGGCGCAGCACCAGTTGGGGAAGCCGAGTTGGCCGGTGCTGGTGGTGCCGTCGGTGTAGGTGACGGTGACCGTGCCGGCGGTGAAGCCCGCTTCGGCGCCGAGGAAGCCCAGCGCCTGGCCCTGGCCGCCGAGGGTGATCTGCTGGCCGGCGGCGGACACGTTGTCGGCGGTGCCCGGGTCCGCGGACGGCCAGGTGAAGCCGAGGCCGTTGGCGCTGATGGCGGCGCCCGGGGTGGCGCCGGCCTTGGCCAGGGCCTCGGTCGAGTAGCTGTCACCGTTGCCGTCGAAGTCGCCGGGCGCGGGGTCGCTCTCGGAGGTGGCGCCGACGTTGTTGAACGCGGCCGTCAGCGAGGGGTAGGGCACGACCTGCACGATCGTCTGATCGCCGCTGACCGTGTCGACCTCGGTCGGCCGGGCCCGGTAGCTCGCGGTGGCGGTGATCGCGGTGACCGTGGTGCCGGGGGTGCCCTGCGGGCCGTGCACCGTCACGATGGCCGAAGCCGTCCCGCCCGGTTCGATGCGGGGCAGGGCGGCGGTGGCCGGGGTGACGGTCCAGCCGGCGGGGGCGCTGATCCGCAGCCGGGCGTCGTCGAGCGGGACGGCGCCGTGCTCGGCCAGGGTGATCCGGTAGGTGCCGGGGGCCTGCGCGGTGCTGATGTCCTGCCAGGTGAGGGCGGTCGCCGGTGCCGCGCCGCGGGTGGCGCCGGGATGGACCCGGTAGAGGACGGTGGCGTGCGGTGGCACGTCCGCGGAGATCACGCCGGTCGTCTCGGTGACCTGCTTGGTCACCAGGTCCTTGAGCGCGTAGCCGGCGGTGGCGGGCAGGCCGGCCCGGGCGGCGGTCGTGGTGATGGTCTGCGCGGTGTCGGAGGAGTTGAAGAGCGCGACCGCGCGGTCCCCGCCGGCCAGCGGCTTGCTGAGCACGTCGTAGCCGGTGCCCTGCTGGACGATCTGGCCCTGGACGCCGAGCCGGTCCTGGTCGACGGCGATGACGTCCTCGTTGCCGAGGGCGGTCAGCGCGGCCGGGGAGAGGTGGGTGAGGTCGGTGCTGGAGATCAGTGGCGCGGCCATCACGGCCCAGAGCGAGACCTGGCTCTGGATCTCGTCCTGGCTGAGCCCGGAATCCCCGGCGAGCAGGAAGTCGGGGTCGTTCCAGCGGCCGGGCCGCTGGAACGCGGTCAGCCCGACGTTGTAGCCGTAGTTGTCCTTGATCGAGGCCCACTTGTCGCGGCCGGGGGCCTGGCCGAGCGCGATGTCGTCGCCCTCCCGCCACAGGTTGCCGAGCTGCGCGGACCAGCGGATGACGGAGTCCCAGTTCGCCGTGCCCTGGAAGTAGGCGGGTGCGGAGATCGAGAAGACCATCGGGCGGTGGGTGTTGAGCAGGGCCCGGCTCATCGCGGTGTAGGTGTCGCGGTAGCTCTGCTCGTCGGTCTCGCCGGGCTTGGTGGGGACGTTGCAGCCGTCGAGCTTGACGTAGTCGACCGCCCAGGACGCGAACAGGTCGGCGTCCTGCTGCCAGTGGTCGAGGGAGCCGGGATAGCCGCCGCAGGTGGTCGTCCCGGCGTCCTCGTAGATGCCGAACTTCAGCCCGAGCTGGTGGAGTTGCCGCCCGAGGTAGGCCATCCCGTGCGGGAACAGGGCGGGGTCGGCGACCAGGGCGCCCTTGGCGTCGCGCTGCTGGGACATCCAGCAGTCGTCGATGGTGACGGTGTCGTAGCCCTTCTTCGCCAGCCCGGTGGTGACCAGGGCCCGGGCGTTGCCGAGGATCGTCTTCTCGTCGATCCCGCACTGGTAGTACGACCAGTCGTTCCAGCCCATGGGCGGGGTGGGGGCGTAGTCGGGGTACTGGGCGGTGGCGCCCGGCGGGGCGGGCGGTGCGGCGGCCGCGGGGTGGGCGAGGAGCGTTCCCGTGGACGCCGCGGCGAGCGTCGTACAGCAGGCGACGGCGGCACGGAGCCACCGGGGGAGGGCAGTTGACACGCTTCGACCTCACGGAGTCTTCGGGGTCAGGGCATGGTGAACGGCGTTGCCTCAGCGGGATCAGTTGTACGGGGCTCTGCTCATTTCTGACAAGACCACGGCAGGATCAATCAGTAACGATCAGATCCGAGGCGGGTTCGGAGCAGGGGTGTGCATGCGGTGCGCAGGCAGAAACGGGAGCGGCCGGGCCCCGAGCGGTTCGACCGCACGGGGCCCGGCCACTTCGTGGACGGCGGGAATTGTCGGACACGCCCTACGGCAGGGTCCAGCGCTGGTTGGCGCCGGCGTTGCAGTCCCAGATCTCCAGGCGGGTGCCGTTGGCGGTGGCGAGGCCCGGGTCGTCCAGACAGCGGCCGGACTGGGTGCTCTTCAGGGTGCCGTCGGACTGGGGAGTCCACTGCTGGTTGGGGCCTGCGTTGCAGTCCCACAGTTCGACCGGGGTGCCGTTGAGGGTGGCGCCGCCGGTCACGTCGAGGCACTTGCCGTCGTGGGTGAGGGTGCCGTTGGACCAGGTCCACACCTGGGAGCTGCCGCCGGTGCAGTCCCAGAGCTGGACGGCGGTGCCGTTGGCGGCGGAATCGCCGCTGTCGTCGACGCACTTGCCGGGCAGGGCGGAGGCGATCGGGCCGGTGTGGGTGGTCGGCGTGCCGGGGGTGAGGCCGAAGCGGTCGAACTGGTCGGTCTGGTAGCCCGTCACCCCGAGGCCGGCCTGTCCGTTGGTGAAGCTCGCGTCGGTGGCGCTGCCCACCGTGACGCCGTCGATGGCGGCGGTGAGGGTGGTGCCCTGCATGGACAGCGCGACGGTGTGCCAGCGGCCGGTGCCCGGCGCCGTGACGGTGCCGCTCGCGAGGGTGGTGAAGTGCCAGCTGGTGTCGCTCTTGTCGATGGACCAGCCGCCGGTGTCGCTGAACCGCAGGTGGTAGGCGTTGAGGCCGTTGTTGTTGCGGCCCTGCTGGTTGACCCGGCCGAGCAGCTCGACGCTGCCCGACTGCTCGAACAGGGTGTCGGCGGACACGGTGTAGTTGGACCAGCTGCCGTCGCCCATGATCGTGTACGGGGCGTTGTACGGCTCGTCGGTCCAGCGGATCGGCGAGGTCGGGGTCATCTGGCGCAGGCAGCTGCCGGCGCGGCCGCCGCCGCACGGGACGGTCTGGAAGGCGCCGTTCATGTCGGCGAAGTACTTCGGCGAGGTGGTGGTGGCCGGGGTCTCGAAGTCGTCCGCGTAGGGCAGGCTCATCGGGGCGGCGGCCGGCGGGGTGGCGGTGCCCTTGCCCTGGCCGGTGGTGGTGGTCACGGTGTAGACGCGGCCGGGCTGGAGGGTGAGGGTGTAGGCGCCGCCGTGCGGGGTGACGTCCTGGGCGTGGACGAACCACTGGGACGGGTCGGTGGAGTTCAGGTCGGTGGACCAGACGTGCACGGCGCCGGTGGACAGGCCGCCGGTGACGGTGAAGCTCGCGGTCTGGGGCGCGGTGGCGTCCATGGTCTCGATGACGGTGCTGTAGTCGCGGTTGTTCGTGGACTTGAGCGTGACGTAGCTGCCGTTGGTGCGCGCGCCGCCGAGGTAGCCGCCGGCGGAGTCGATGTAGTGCCAGCCGGGCTGGGTGAACTGGGTGGTGTGCGCGGTGACCCAGGTGGTCTTGCCGATCGTGTAGTGGCCGGACCACGGCTGGTTGGCGATCGACATGCCGTCGCTGGAGAAGAACAGGTTGGGGTAGAGCGCGGCGATGACCGGCCAGTTGATGAAGGAGGTCATCCGGCCGTCGAGGTAGTCGCGGTTGATCCCGCGCGCGACCGCGCCGGCGCCGCCGTCGGCGTCCTCGGAGCCGTTCTCGCTGGCCCACAGCGGCTTGCCGAGCCCCTGGGCGGTGGGGGTGCTGGGACAGCTGGTGAAGTTGCTCATGTACCCGCAGGGGTAGTGCACGCCGACGACGTCGACGGCGTTCTTGAACGCCGGGTCGGTGGCCATGGCGTCGGCGACGGCCCAGGAGTCGTCGGCGGCGACGACCTTGGTGGAGCCGTAACCGTGCGACACCAGCGCGGACTTGAGGTTCTCGTACCAGGTGGCGTTGAAGCCGCGTTCGTTCCAGCCGCCGAGGTAGGAGACGTTCAGGTGGTGTTGGGCGGCGCAGCCCATCCAGTCCATCAGGTAGCCGACGGTGTCCTGGGACCAGAAGTCGCCGCCGCTGCCGGTGTTGCCGATCCAGCCGGGGGCGCCCCAGCTCAGGCCGTAGAACTTGATCTTCGGGTTGCGGGCCATCGCCTGCTCGGCGAGCCACCACTCGTAGCCCTGGTCGCAGTCGACGGTGCCCTTGGTGTGTTCGATGCTGGGCTCGGCGCCGTCGGTGGAGTTGGTGTCGCCGCCGATCTCCAGCTTGAGCACCTGCAGCGAGGCGCCGTAGCCGGGCTTGAACAGGTAGTCCAGGAGCTGGCTGCGCTGCGGCTCCGGATAGTCCACCAGCAGCCGGGAGTTGCCGCCGCCGCCGGAGATCGCGCCGACCCCGTCGAAGGCGAGGCCCGGGTGGGTGCCGTCGACGGTGATGGCGGTGGTCGGGGCGGGGGTGGCAGGGGTGGCGGGGCCGGCGGCCTGGGCGGCGGGGGGCGCGGCCAGGCCGCCGAGGGCGCCCAGCAGCAGGGCTGCGGCGCCGAGGGCGGAGCGGAGTTTCGAGGGCAGGTGTGTGCGGCCCATGGAGGTCTCCGAGGGGTGGGGGACGGGTGGGTGGGACGGTCGTGTTACGCGACGGTCCAGCGCTGGTTGGCGCCGGTGCCGCAGGTCCACTGGATGGCCTGGGCGCCGTCGGTCGTGGAAGCGCCGGTCACGTCGAGGCACTTGGCGCTGTTGGCGGAGACGATCTGTACGGTGCTGGTGCCGGGTACGGGCACCAGGGTCCATTGCTGGTTGGGCTTCCCGGCTCCGCAGGTCCACTGGATGGCCTGGGCGCCGTCGGCGGTGGAAGCGCCGGTCACGTCGAGGCATTTGGCGCTGTTGGCGGAGACGATCTGTACGGTGCTGGTGCCGGGTACGGGCACCAGGGTCCATTGCTGGTTGGGCTTCCCGGCCCCGCAGGTCCACTGGACGACCTGGGCGCCGTCCGCCGTCGAAGCGCCCGTCACGTCGAGGCACTTGCCGCTGTTGGCGGAGACGACGGCCTGGGTGGGCGGCGCGGCGAGCGGGGTGACGGTGGTGTTGGCGAAGTCGACGTGCTGGAAGCCGCCGACGCCCAGGCCGAGCTGCCCGGTGTGGTGGGCGGCGTCGGTGACCGAGGCGACCTGGTTGTGGTCGATGGAGGCGGTGATGGTCTGGCCCTGCATGGCCAGCGTGAGGTGGTGCCAGGTGCCGGCTCCGGCGCCGGGGTAGCTGCCGCCGGCGAGGACGGTGTCGGTGCCGGTGCGGTCCTCGGTGAACAGGCTCCAGGCGCCGGTGTCGTCGATCTTCAGGTGGTAGGCGCTGCGGTCGTGGTCGACGTGGTCGATGCGGCCGAGCAGTTCGGCCGAGGTGCCGGCCTGTTCGAGGTCGACGTCCGTGCTCGCCTGGTAGTGGGTCCAGGACGGGTCGCCGAGGAAGGTGGCCGGGGTGTAGTTCATGTCGTCGTGCCAGGGGATGGGGGCCTGGGTGATGACCTGGCGCAGGCACATCGGGGTGTTCGTCCCGGCCGGGCAGGGGGCGGTCTCGAAGGAGCCGGCCCAGTCGTGGAAGTAGCGGGCGGTGGCACCGGCCGGGTCCCCGCTGAGGTCGGCCTGGTACGGGAGCGCCATCGGGGCGGCGGCCGGCGGGGTGGCGGTGCCCTTGCCCTGGCCGGTGGTGGTGGTCACGGTGTAGACGTGGCCGGGCTGGAGGGTGAGGGGGTACGACCCGCCGTGCGGGGTGACGTCCT
Source organism: Kitasatospora sp. NPDC030952 (assembly GCF_055571335.1). Classification (NCBI taxonomy): domain Bacteria; kingdom Bacillati; phylum Actinomycetota; class Actinomycetes; order Kitasatosporales; family Streptomycetaceae; genus Kitasatospora; species Kitasatospora sp. NPDC030952. The sequence goes on along the minus strand of NZ_JBVIFM010000032.1, from coordinate 34,940 downwards.
GGCTGTGGACGAACCACCGGGACCGGTCGGTGGAGTTCAGGTCGGTGTCCCACACGTGCACGGTGCCGGTGGAGAGGCCGCCGGTGACCTGGACGTTCACGGTCTGGGTGGCGGTGGCGTCGGTGGTCTCGAACACGGTGCTGTAGTCGTGCTTGTCGGTGGACTTGAGGGTGACGTAACTGCCGCTGTGCGGATCGCCGTTGGCACCCGTGCCGGGCAGGTAGCCGCCGGCCGAGTCGAGGTACTGCCAGCCGGGCTTGGCGAACTGGGTGGTGTGCGCCATCACCCAGATGTCGCGGCCCACCGTGTAGTTGCCGGACCAGGGCTGGTCGGCGCCCATCAGCCCGGCGCCCGCGTACGGCAGCTCGGAGGGCCAGGAGCTGACCAGGGCCCACTTGATGTCGGAGGTGACCTTGGCGTCGACGTACTCGCGGTTGACGTTGCGGGCCAGGGCCGCCGGGTCGGCGCCGTAGCTGTCGTTGTCGTCCTCGGAGGCCCACAGCCGCTGGCTCAGCCCGGTGGCGGTGCTGCTGCCGGGGCAGCCGGTGTAGGACGGGGTGGAGTGCCAGCAGGTGCCGTGCAGGCCGATGACGCCGACGGCCTTGGCGAAGGCGGGGTCACCGGCGAGGTCGGTGGCGATCGACCAGTTCTGGTCGTCGCTGTCGGAGGCGACCAGGGTGGTGCCCTGGTGGCCGTGACTGTCGAGGGAGGCGCGCAGCTTCTCGAACCAGGCCTTGTCGTAGCCGCGCTCGTTCCAGCCGCCGAGGTAGCCGACGTCGAGTCCGTGCTGCTGGGCGCAGCCGAGCCAGGACTGCAGATAGGTGATGTTGTCCTGGGACCAGATGCCGCCGTTCAGCCAGCCCGGGGCGGCCCACTCCAGGCCGTAGAAGGTGATGTTCGGGTTGCGGGCCTTGGCCTGTCCCATCAGCCACCACTCGTACCCGCGATTGCAGTCGACCTCGGTGGGGGTGCGCTGGTGGGAGGGTTCGGGGCCGTCGCTGGAGTTGGCGTCGCCGCCGATCTCCACCTTGAGGGTCTGGAGCGAGGCGCCGTAGCCGGGCTTGAACAGGTAGTCCAGCACCTGGCTGCGCTGGGGCTCGGGGTAGTCGACCAGCAGGCGCGAGGTGGCGCCACCGCCGCTGATCGCGCCGAGGCCGTCGAAGGCGCGCCCGGGCGAGGAACCGTCGATGGTCACCGTCCGGGTGGCGGTGGCGGTGGCGCTGGCGCTGGTGGGCGCGGCGACTGCTGCCGGTGCGCCCGCGACGGCTGTCGCGACGCCCAGGGCGAGGGCCGCCGCGGCGGCGAGTCCTCTGCGCCATGGTCGGGGGGATCTGCTCATGAACTGCTCCTGTCCGGCGGCTCTGGCGGTGTGGGGGTCCGGCAGGACTCGGGGCGCGGGGTCGGCGGAGCGGTGTCGTCGAGCGCGGTGGCGGGTACATGCCGGGACGCCGGGCAGGAGCGTAGACCCAACTTCCAACACTAATCAACAACTTGGTCCAGCAAGATTCAACGCCGCTGCCCGCTGTCGTCCCGCGCCAGTCCCGCCGCCACGACCCACCGCACACGATCGGACGCCCCCGGTCACAGCTCCGGGCGCCCGGAGCCGAGCGTGCCACCGGAACCGCCCCGCCACCTGCTATTGACGTCGTACCGGCGATACCTGAAGCTATCGGGGCGCTTACTTACCGGCTAGTAGGGGGCTTGGGGCGCTCGGGTCGATCGGGACATAACGAGACGGTGTCGAAACGGCCCGGATGGCAAACCCGAGCTTGACTCAGCTCTGAACTGGGCGTTTCCTGTTGGCTCATCGCGTTTGATTGCGATGTTTTCTGATCGGTTCTGTTGTTACTGGCCGATCTGCCCGACACCCTCAGGAGCCTTTCAGCATGCACCTCACCCTCCGTGGCCGCCTGGCCTCGCTCGCCGCGCTGAGCCTGGTCACCTCCGTCGGCCTGACGGCCTGTTCCACCGGCCAGACCTCCTCCTCCGGGGCCGACGCGCCGGTGGCCACGGTGTCCGGCAAGGTCTCGATCACCTACCTGCAGAAGCAGGGCGACCAGCAGTACTTCGTGGACGAGGCGGCCGGGGCCAAGGCCAAGGCCGCCGAACTGGGCGCCGACCTGAAGGTGGTCAACCTCGGCAGCGACGCCAACAAGACGGTCGGCGAGGTGCAGGCCGCGATCGCCCAGAAGAGCAACGGCCTGATCATCGTGGTGCCGGACCCGGCGGTCGGCCCGCAGGTGGTCCAGACCGCCCGGGACGCCAAGGCCGCGCTGCTCACCTCCGACGACCAGGTCTGCGCGAGCGGCCCCGACCCGGCCAAGTGCGCGGCCGGCGACCTGGTGCCCCGGATCGGCTTCTCCGGCCAGCAGATGGGCCAGCAGGTCGGCCAGCGCGCCGCCGAGGAGTTCAAGAAGGCCGGCTGGAACGCCGCCGACACCCGGATCATCTCCGCCTGGAAGCAGGACGTCACCGTCTGCGGTGACCGGGTCAAGGCCGCCAAGGCCGCCTTCGACCAGAGCGTGCCGGGCGTGCAGACCATCGACGTCGCCACCGACAACACCCCGACCGGCGCGCAGGACAAGGTGGCCGCCACCATCACCGCCAACCCGGGCGTCAAGCACTGGGTGACCTGGGGCTGCAACGACGAGAACGTCCAGGGCTCCGTCACCGCCCTGCAGAACGCCGGGATCAGCCCGGACGACATCGACGGCGTCGGCCTGGGCGCCTACCTGGCCTGCAAGGACTGGGCCGCCGGCAAGCCCTCCGGCATGAAGGCCGCCCTGTTCATCAACGGCAAGGACGTCGGCGCCCTGTCGGTGCAGACCATGTACGACAAGCTCAAGAACGGCAAGGACTTCCCCAAGGAGGCCTTCGCCCCGACCAAGATGGTCGACGCCGCCACCTGGCAGTCCGCGGGAGTGTCCTGCAGCTGACGCCGCGTTCGAGGCCGTGCCCGACGCCAGGTCGGGCCGGCCGTGCGGCGGGGCCACCGGGTTCCGCCGCACGGTTGCCGCAGCCGTCACCGCCGCAGCCGTCACCGCCGCAGCCGTCACCGCCGCAGCCATAGCCGTCGCGCCGCCGCCGCTTCCGCGGCCCGTCCGCACCTCCGCCCGTACCGCACTGCCAACGAGGCCCCGATGACCCCACCCGAACCCTCGCCCCTCCCGCCACCGGGCGGCTCCGCCGGCCTGAGCGCCGAAGCGGTGTCCAAGCGCTTCGGCGCCGTCCAGGCGCTGACGGACGTCACGCTCTCCTTCCCGCCCGGCCAGGTCACCGCGCTGATGGGCGAGAACGGCGCCGGCAAGTCCACCCTGCTGCGCATCCTCACCGGCGACCACCGCCCCACCGAGGGGCGCGTCCTGCTGGACGGCCGGCCGCTGGACCTGCACTCCCCGCAGGACGCCCGCCGCGCCGGGATCCGGATCATCCCGCAGGAACCCGAGATCATCCCGCACGTCCCGGTCGCCGAGAACGTCTACGCCGGCTCGCTGCCGCGCACCGCCCTGCGCCGGCTGGACCGCGCCGAGCTGCGCCGCCGGATCACCGCCGACCTGGCCCGCCTCGGCTTCGACAAGGTCCTCGACCCGGACCTCCTCGGCTCCGAACTCACCGCTGCCCAGCGCCAGTTGGTCGAAATCATGCGGGCCTTGACCGGCGCGGTCGCGCCGCGCGCGATCGCCTTCGACGAGCCGACCTCCTCGCTCTCCGAGCACGAGGTCGAGGCCCTGTTCGCGCTGATCGGACGGCTGCGCGACGAGGGCATCGCGGTCATCTACGTCTCCCACCGGATGAAGGAGATCTTCCAGCTCGCCGACCGCATCGCCGTGCTGCGCGACGGCCGGGTCGCCGGGGTGGTCCAGGCCGCCGCCACCGACGAGAGCGAACTCGTCCGGCTGATGGTCGGCCGCGACCTGTCCTCGCTGTTCGTGCGCCAGCAGGTCGCCACCGACCGCGTCGTCCTGGACGTCGCCGACGTCACCACCGACGACGTACGGAACATCAGCCTCCAGGTCCGGGCGGGCGAGGTCGTCGCCCTGGCCGGTCTGATCGGCGCCGGACGCTCCGAACTCGCCCTCGCCCTGGCCGGCGACGCCCCGATCCACTCCGGCACGGTGGCCCTCAACGGCGAGGTGCTGCGCCTGCGCAGCCCGCGCGACGCCATCGCCGCCGGCATCGGACTGGCACCCGAGGAGCGCAAGGCCCAGGCGCTGTTCCTGCAGCGCACGATCCGCGACAACACCTCGCTGGTCAGCCTGGGCCGCCTCAGCCGGTGGCGGTTCGTCAAGCACCGCCAGGAGAAGGCCCTCGCCCAGGAGTACGCCGACCGGCTGCGGGTCCGCGCCCCCTCCATCGAGGCGGAGGTGCGCACCCTGTCCGGCGGCAACCAGCAGAAGGTCGTCCTGGCCCGCTGGCTCGCCCGCCGGCCCGAGCTGCTGATCCTCGACGAACCCACCCGTGGCGTCGACATCGGCGCCAAGGCCGAGATCTACCAGATCATCGCCGACCTCGCCCGCGAGGGCACCGCCGTCCTGGTCATCTCCTCGGAACTGCCCGAAGTGCTCGGCCTCGCCGACCGGATCGTGGTGATGCAGAACGGCCGCACCACCGGCGAGCTCACCCGTGAACAGGCGACGGAGGAGGCCGTCCTGGCCCTCGCCATGGCCGATGACCTCTCCACGGCCGACGACCTCGCCTCCGCCGACCGGCTCGGCACCGCCGACCACCTCGCCACGGCCGACCACCGCGCCGCCGCCACCACCCCCGCCCAGACCGGAGAGACCCGATGACCACCGCCACGCCCCCGACCGCCCCGGCGCCGGACGCCGGAGCCCTGCCCGCGCGGTCCGGCGGCCCGCGCGCCCTGCTCGCCGCGATCGGCGGTCAGAATCTCAGCCTGATCGGCGCCCTGGTCGCCGTCGTCGCCCTGTTCGGCACGCTCAACCCCAACTTCGTCGGCTGGGACAACATCCAGGTCATCGCCGAGGCCGCCACCATCTCCGGCCTGCTGGCCGTCGTCCAGACCGTCGTGATCATCTGCGGCGGCCTCGACATCTCGGTCGGCTCCCAGGCCGGCCTGGCCTCCGTCACCAGCGCCATGGTCTTCACCTCCACCGGCGCCAACCCCTACCTCGGCATCGGCGCCTCGCTCGCCATCGGGGCGGGCATCGGCCTGTTCAACGGCGTCGTCATCATCTACGGCCGGGTCAACCCGACCATCGCCACCCTCGCCGGACTGGCCGCCTACAAGGGCGTCGCCCAGCTCGTCTCGGACGGCCGCGCCCAGGGCTACGTGCTCAACGACCCGGTCTTCGTCTTCCTCAGTCGGGGCAAGATCGCCGGCCTGCCCACCATGGTCTGGCTGCTGATCCTCACCGCCGTCGCCGTGCACGCCCTGCTGACCTACACCGACATCGGCCGCAACATCTACGCCATCGGCGGCAACGACACCGCCGCCCGGCTGGCCGGCATCAACCTCAACAAGTACCTGATCGCCGCCTACGCCCTCTCCGGCACCGTCGCCGCCCTGGCCGGCGTCCTGCTCACCGCCCGCACCGGCAGCGGCCAGCCCGTCTCCGGCAGCGAGGGCCTGGAGCTCCAGTCGATCACCGCGGCCGCGCTCGGCGGCTGCGCCCTCAAGGGCGGCAAGGGCAGCATCGGCGGCACCCTGCTGGCGGTGGCGCTGCTCGGCGCGCTGCAGAACGGCCTCACCGTCCAGGGCATCAACGCCTTCTGGCAGAACGTCGCCCAGGGGGCCCTGCTGGTGGCCGCGGTGGTCATCCAGCAGCGCCGCAACCGGGAACGGGCGGTCGGCCTGCCGGCCTGACGCCGCGCCGCACCCTCCTGCGCCCGCACCCTCCTACGCCCTCGCGCTCCCGCGGGACCGGACGGACTCTCCGTCGCCGCGGTCCCGCGGGCCGGGGGCCGGGAGCGCACCCGGCCCCCACACGGGTGCGCTCCCGCGCCTCCACCTCCGCGGCGGTCCGGTGGTCCGGTGGTCCTGTTGGTCCCGGGGTCAGGACCCGGGGCCCGTCGGGGGCGGGGATAATGGATCACGCAGGCTCCGGCCGCGTCGCCGGTCGCCGACGGGGACGCCCCGGCCGTACGCGCTCGTTCGATCGAAAGGTCCTCCGTGGCTGACCAGACGTTGCTCGCCGCCCAGCGCCAGGCGCTGATCCTGGAGGCGATCCGCCGGACCGGCGCGATCCGGGTCGCCGAGCTGGTCGAGCAGTTCGGCGTGTCCGACATGACCATCCGCCGGGACCTCGACGCGCTGGTGCGCCAGGGCACCGTGGAGAAGGTCCACGGCGGCGCGGTGGCGACCGGGACGGCCAGCACCTTCGAGCCCGGCTTCGACGCCAAGTCCGCCCTCGAGGAGGGCACCAAGGCCGCGCTCGCGGACGCCGCGGTGCAACTGGTGGAGCCGGGCAGCGTGGTGGCCCTGTCGGCCGGCACCACGACCTACGCGGTCGCCTCCCGGCTGCTGGAGGTCCCGGAGCTGACCGTGGTGACCAACTCGCTGCGGATCGCCGACCTGCTGTGGGCGGCGGGGAGCGAAGGGCGGGAGAGCGTCCCGACCCTGCTGCTGACCGGCGGGTCGCCGACCCGCTCGGCGGCCCTGGTGGGGGCGCTGGCCGACCAGACCATCCGTTCGCTGCACGTGGACCTGCTGATCCTGGGCGTGCACGGGGCGAGCGAGCAGGCCGGTCTCACCACGCCGAACCTGGCCGAGGCGCAGACCAATCGGGCCCTGATCGCCTCCGCCCGCCGCACCGTCGTGGTCGCCGACCACACCAAATGGGGCGTCGTCGGCCTGAGCAGCTTCGCGACCCTGGCGGAGGTCGACTGCTTCATCACCGACGACGCCCTGCCCGCGGCGGCCCGCGGGGTGCTCGCCGAGGCGGTCGGCGAGCTCCTGGTCGTCCCGGCCGCCGGCTGAGCCCTTCGCTCCCGGCGGCGCACTGGGCGGTTGGGCCGCCTGGTGGCCAGCCCGTCGTCCGGTCAGCCCGTCGTCTGGTCAGCCCACCTTGCGGGCGCCGGCCGAGGGAACGGCGGTGAAGGTGACCGGTTCGGCGAAGCCCGCGGTACGGAAGGCCGCCGTCACCGACGCCGAGACCTCCGCCACCCGCGCGGCCCCGACCAGGGCGATGACGGATCCGCCGAACCCGCCGCCGGTCATCCGGGCGCCCAGCGCCCCGGCGGCGACGGCGGCCTCGACCGCGAGGTCCGTCTCGGCGCAGGAGACCCTGAAGTCGTCGCGCAGCGAGGCGTGTCCGGCCGTCAGAATCGGGCCGAGCGCGGCGAGGTCGCCGCGGACCAGGTGGTCGACGGTCTCCAGCACGCGCCCGTTCTCCGTCACCACGTGCCGTACCAGCGGCCGGAGTTCACCGGGCAGCCGGTCCAGGGCCGGGCCCAGGTCGGCGGCCGCGAGGTCGCGCAGCGCGGGCAGGCCGAGCAACTCGGCGGCGCGCTCGCAGCCGGTCCGCAGGGCGGCGTAGGCGCCGTCGCCGAGGTCGTGCTTGACCCGGGTGTCGATCACCAGCAGCCGCAGGTCCGCCGCCGCCAGGTCGAACGGGACGTGCCGCTGCTCCAGCGTCCGGGTGTCCAGGAACAGCGCGGTGCCGTCCGTGCAGCAGGAGGAGGCCATCTGGTCCATCACGCCGCAGGGCACGCCGACGAAGGCGTTCTCGGCCCGCTGGGCGAGCACGGCGAGCTCCGGCGCGCTCAGGCCGAGGCCGTACAGGTCGTTCAGGGCGGCGGCGGTCGCGCACTCCAGGGCGGCGGAGGAGGAGAGGCCGGCTCCGCTCGGCACGTCGCTGGCGAAGAACAGGTCGGCCCCGCCGACCGCGTGCCCGGCCTCGGCGAGTGCCCAGAACACGCCGGCCGGGTAGCCGGCCCAGCTGGTGACCACGCCGGGCGCCAGGCCGTCGAGCGCGAGGTCGGTGATGGTGCCCCCGCCCTGGGCGCTGAACAGGCGCAGCCGGCCGTCCTCGCGGCGGCGGGCGGTGACCCGGGTGGTGTGGGGGAGGGCGATGGGAAGGACGAAGCCGTGGTTGTAGTCGGTGTGTTCACCGATCAGGTTCACCCGGCCGGGGGCGGCCCAGGTGCCGCTCGGGCGTACACCGTGGACGGCCTCGAACTCGGTGGCCTCGTCGATCATCTGCAACTCCATGCCTGGGGTGCGCGGTGGTTCCCGCCGTCGGCCTGCACCGGCACGCGGGAAGCGAATTCCGACATAATCAAACACGACTGCCCCCAGGGTCAATATCTGCCGATGTCCATGTTCATTTGCGTCGAGCAGACAGCCGGAAGCGGTATCACCAGCAGAGATGCTTGTTGACAAGCGATCGTCTCTGTTTGAATCTGTTGAAGCTCGAACTGCCCGGGCCGACGTCCCACGCGCGTAAGGAGTACAGCGGTGCACAGAACCGCCACCAAGTTGGCCGACGGCCGCGAACTGGTCTACTTCGACCAGGGGCCGGGTGCGCTCCGCGAGGTCCCGGACGAGCGGCCGCTCGAACCGACCGCGAGCCTCTCCGAGACCCGGCTCGACCCGGTGCTCGGCGAGTGGGTGACGGTGGCCGCGCACCGCCAGCAGCGCACCTACCACCCGCCGGCCGGCGAGTGCCCGCTGTGCCCCTCGCGCGACGGACGGCTCAGCGAGATCCCCGCGCCGGACTACGAGGTCGCGGTGTTCGAGAACCGCTTCCCCTCGCTCGCCACCGGCTCCGCCGACCACGTCGCGGCCCGGGACGAACCCCTGCACACCCTCCGGCCCGGCAACGGCCGCTGCGAGGTGGTCTGCTTCACCTCCGACCACGACGCCTCCTTCGCCGACCTCGACGAACCGCGGGCCCGCCTCGTCCTGGACGCCTGGACCGACCGCACGGCCGCGCTGTCCGCGCTGCCCGGCGTACGGCAGGTGTACTGCTTCGAGAACCGCGGCGAGGAGATCGGGGTCACCCTCGCCCACCCGCACGGGCAGATCTACGCCTTCCCGTTCATCCCCTCCCGCACCGCCCGGATGATCACCCGGGCCGAGGCGCACCGGGCCCGCACCGGCCGCAACCTCTTCGAGGACCTGCTCGCCACCGAACGGAACACCCCCGAGCGGCTGGTCCTCCAGGGCGAACACTGGACCGCCTTCGTCCCGTTCGCGGCCCGCTGGCCGTACGAGGTCCACCTCTACCCCCACCGCCGGGTCCCCGACCTGACCGCGCTCGACGAGGCCGAGCGCGCCGAGTTCCCCGGCCTCTACCTCGACCTGCTGCGCCGCTTCGACGCCCTGTTCCCCGCCGGGCCCGGCGGGGCGCCCAACCGCACCCCGTACATCGCGGCCTGGCACCAGGCGCCCAAGGACAGTGGCGCCGAACTCGCCCTCCACCTGGAGCTGTTCACCATCCGGCGGGCGCCCGGCAAGCTCAAGTACCTGGCGGGCGTGGAGTCCGGGCTCGACGCCTTCGTCACCGACGTCAGTCCGGAGGCCGCCGCCGAGCGGCTGCGCGCCGCCGGGCCGGCCTGACGCCGGACCCCGGACATGACGGTGGCCTCCCGCCCCGGCAGGGGGTGGGAGGCCACCGTACGAGGGGGAGACCCCGTTGCCCGGTGTCGCGTCGGGTCAGACGGACGGCGTGGCGGTGGGCGTGGTGGAGGGCTTCGTGGAGGGCTCGGCGGTGACCAGGGCGGTGATCTCCTTGGCCAGGTCGGGTCCGAGTTCGCCCCAGCCGGCCTTGTAGCCGTAGACGCCGGCCAGGGTGCGGGCCTCGTAGTCGCCGTTCATGATCTCGATGTCGTCGGCCGTGATGAGCGACGGGTGGGCGACGCCGACGGCCGAGGAGACCTTGAGCAGTTCCTTGCGCAGGGTGCGCAGGTAGACCGCGGCGCGGGTGGACTTGGACGCCGGGTCCAGGCCGCGGGCCAGCCACTGGTTCTGGGTGGCGATCCCGGTCGGGCACTTGTCGGTGTGGCACTTCTGGGCCTGGATGCAGCCGATGGACAGCATGGCCTCGCGGGCCACGTTGATCATGTCGGCGCCGAGGGCGAAGGCGACCGCGGCGTTCTCGGGCAGGCCCAGCTTGCCGGAGCCGATGAAGGTCAGGTCGTCGGTCAGGCCCAGTTCGGCGAAGGTGCCGTAGACCCGGGAGAAGCCCATCCGGAACGGCAGGGACACCGAGTCGGCGAACATCCGCGGTGCGGCGCCGGTGCCGCCCTCGCCGCCGTCGACGGTGACGAAGTCGACGCCGCGGTCGCCGCGCTCCATCAGCGCGGCCAGCTGCTGCCAGAAGCCCAGGTCGCCGACCGCGCTCTTGACGCCGACCGGCACACCGGTCTCGGCGGCGAGCAACTCGACGAAGTCCAGCATCGAGTCGACGTCGCCGAACGCGGTGTGCCGGGACGGCGAGGCGCAGTCCTGGCCGACCGGGATGCCGCGGATCGCGGCGATCTCCGGGGTGACCTTCGCGCCCGGCAGCATCCCGCCCAACCCGGGCTTGGCGCCCTGGGAGAGCTTGATCTCTATCGCCTTCACGGGCGCGCCGGCGACCACGTCCTTGAGCTTGGCGAGGTTGAAGCTGCCGTCCTCGTTGCGGCAGCCGAAGTACGCGGTGCCGAGCTGGAGCACGAGGTCACCGCCCTGGCGGTGGTACGGGGAGAGGCCGCCCTCACCCGTGTTGTGCATCGCGCCGGCCTCCGCCGCGCCCCTGTTGAGCGCCGTGATCGCGGCGCCGGAGAGCGAGCCGAAGCTCATCGCCGAGATGTTCACCACGCTCGCCGGGCGGAACGCCTTGGCCCGGCCGCGCGGCCCGCCCAGCACCTTGGCCGAGGGCAGCGGGGACTGCGGGTCGTGGAGGTCGGGCAGCGCGTCGGCGAAGGTGCGCTGCTTGACGTAGGCGTGCCCCTGGACGTGCTCGACGTCGACCTCGGTGCCGAACCCGAAGTAGTTGTTCTGCTCCTTCGCCGACGCGTAGATCCAGCTGCGCTGGTCGCGGCTGAAGGGGCGCTCCTCCTCGTTGGAGGTCACGATGTACTGCCGCAGCTCGGGCCCGATCGTCTCCAACAGGTACCGGGCGTGGCCGAGCACCGGGAAGTTCCGGAGCAGCGCGTGCTTCTTCTGGATGAGGTCGCGGGCAGCCAGAAGCGCCACCGCAGTCGCGGCGGCCGCGCCGATCTTCCGGGCTTGCATGGAGATTCCTCCTCGGTGCACGACTCCATCGCCGTCGGTGGAGCCGTCGTGTCGTGCGTCGGGTGGTGCAGGACGTGGAACGTGCGTCGGGTGGTGCAGGACGTGGAACGGTGGCGGGCGCCCGGCCGGTCCGGCTTCGGCGTCCGTCGAAGAATGCGGACCGATCGTAAGAGGCCTCCCCGAGCGGCCCGCGCCCAGGGGGCGGTTCAGGGCAGGGGCCGGTCGCCGCGGTGCTACTCCACCGCCGTGCGCACCGCCAGCGCGGCCTCTCGGACGTCCGCTTGTGGGTGTCGTCGGAGCGTACGGAGGGCGGCTCGCCACTGTGGCTGCCATCCGGTGCGCGGGCCGAGGGCGTGGGTGAGGCCGACCGCGAACAGGCCGTGCGGGCAGCCGCCGTGGGCGGCGAGCCGGTCGACGGCGTGCCGCAGTACTGCCGGGTCGCCGGGGCGGCGGGTGGCGTTGAGCCGGGCGTGCAGGGCCTCGGCCGTGCGGGCGGCCAGGATCGGGCGGTCGGCGTGCAGGGCGGCCAGTCGGTCGAGTTCGGCGAGCAGGTGGTCGTGCGGTGCGTCGAGATCCAGGGCGGCGGTCCGGAGCTGGATGGCGTGGGAGACGAAATCGGTTGCTGGGGCGAGGAGTTCGGCCGCCTCCTGGGCCGCCGCCACGGCGGCCGCCGTAGGGCGGTCACCGGTGCCGGCCCGGAGCCGGGCCACCAGGAAGTCGATCCGCTGCCGGGCCGGCCGGTCGCGGTCGGCCGTCGCGTCAAGCCCGTCCCCCTCGGTGCCGACGACCTCGGCCTCGCTCGCCAGCAGCCGGGCGAGGGCCTCGGTGAGCCGCCGGCCGGTACCGCCGATGGCCATGGCCACGAGGCCGCTCGCGGAGGACCGCCAGGAGGCGCGGTCGGCGAGGTCGACGGTGCCCGCCAGCAGGAGGTCCTCCGCCGCGGGGTACCAGGGTGCCCAGGCGGCCAGCAGGTCGAGTGCGGTCCGGGCGGTCTCCGGGTCATCACCGCTCGCCACCCGGCTCACCAGGGCGGCGTAGCGGGGGCGGTCGGCGGCGGGCAGGTCCAGCGGCCGGGTGCGCAGCACCGCGGACCGGGCCACGGGCGGGCCCGCCGCGGCACCGTCGAGCATCCGCCAGGCCGCGGGCGCGGGGAGCAGGCCGACGGCCGCGGCCACGGCGGCCGCCCGCACGTCGCGGTGTTGCCCGGGCAGGTCGTGCACCTCGGTGAGGAGCGCGAGGGCGGTCTCCACCGGCAGCAGGCGGGCGGCCAGCCGGACCAGTTCCTTGCGGCTGGTGACCTTCACCCCGCTCCCGGTGGTCGTCCCGCTCCCGGTGGTCGTCCCGCTCCCGGTGGTCGTCCCGCTCCCGGTGGTCGTCCCGCTCCCGGTGGCCGTCCCGCTTCCGGCGGTCGTCCCGCTCCCGGCGGTCGCCTCCCGGCCGGGAGGCGCCGTCTCGGCGGGGCTGTCCGGACCGGGCAGCAGGGCCGACCGCAGCACGGGCGCCAGCCGAGAGGGCGCGACGAACCCGGCTGCCCGCCCGGCCGCGTACAGTGCCACCCGCGCCCGGTCGTTGCCGGCCTGGGCCAGCAGCAGCGGCAGCGCCTCGGCGGGCCGGTCCGTCCAGACCAGCGCTCCGAGCGCCGCCTCGGCGAGCACGGTGTCCGGGGCGGCGGCGTAGCGGCGGGCGGCGGCGAAGCCGAGCTCGGGGACCGCCACCATGGCGCGCAGGTGCCCGGTGCGTACCTGGGCGGGCAGCGAGGCGTCGTCCGTCGCCCTGGCCAGCAGGCGGGCCGCGGCCGCGCGCTGCCTGGGCACCCAGCACTCGATCCCGCTGACCGGCGGCAGCCAGTGCGATCCGGCGGCCAGGAAGCGCCCGTACGGCGGGGTGTCGGCGAGCACGGTGTCCAGCAGGTCGGTTCGCCGGCGGGCCAGTACGGCCAGCACGGGCGCCAGGACGGCGGCCGACGGCTCCAGTTCCAGCACCCGCGCCACCCGCTCGCCCCGGTGCGCGGGGTCGGCGAGCCAGTAGCCGACGGCCCGGCTGACGGTCGCGTTGTCGCCGAACTGGATCGCCTCCCAGAGGAGTTCCTGCAGTTCGGGCAGGTGGTGGGCCCGACGGCCCAGGGCCCCGGCCAGGGCGAAGGTCAGCGTGTGGTCGACCTTGTCCGCGCCGGCCGCCAGCCACGGCCGCAGCGCTTCGAAGACCTGGACCTCCTGGCCGTGCCGCAGCACGGTGTCCAGCCGGCCCAGCGGCACACTGCCGAGGGCCCCGGAGAGCTGCCGCAGGGTGGCCAGGGCCCAGCCCAGCAGCGGCTGTTCGCCACTCACCGCGTGCTCGCGCAGTACGGCGAGGGCCAGCCGGGAGAGGGCCTGGCGGGTGGGCCAGGAGGTGTCCCGGGCCTCGACGGCGTCGGTGACGATCCGGCCGAGGGCGTCGGCCGCCGCGCCGGTGAAGAGCGCGGGCGGGACGGCGGCCAGCGCGACCAGGGCGGGGGAGCGGACCGGATCCTGCTCGTTGCGCAGCCGCAGCAGCTCGTCGAGCAGTTCGCCGACCGCAGCCTTCTCGCCCGAGCGGGCGGCGTTGCGCACCAGCAGCGGGTAGGCCAGCGCCCGGTCCTCCGCGGCGGGCCTGCGGGTCGCGGCGAGCAGCAGCGGCCGGGCCTCGGCCACCGGCAGATGGGCGACGTGGGCCAGCACCACCGACCACGCGGCGCCGCGCTCGGTGGCCTGCGCGGCCATCCGCCGGGCCTCGGCCTGCGCCCGTCGCCGGGGCAGCGCGTCGAGCACGGCCTCGGACAGGTCGCTGTGGCCCAGCTCCCGGCCGGCGGTGGCGTGGTCGTAGAACGCCTCGCGCCGGGACGGCGGCAAGGCGCGCAGCAGCTGGGCGAGCCACAGCGGGGCGGTGCTCCACGCCCGGCCCAGGTCCGCCAGCTCGGGCGGGTCGAGCCGGGCGGCCCGGGTCAGCGCGCTGCGGGAGATCGACGCGGTGGCGGCCCGTTCGGGCAGCGTGATCAGCCGGATGGTCCGGCCGGGCGCGGCGGTCAGCAACCGGCCCAGGCACTCCAGCACCGGCTGCGGCAACCGGGTGGGGCAGTGCTGTTCCAGCAGCTCCAGCACCCGCTCCGGCCGCTTCCCGGCCACAGCGGTCAGGGCGTCACCGTTGCGGTACCACCAGGTGTCGCGGGCCGGCTCGGGCAACTCGGCGAGCTGGCGGGCCACTTCGTCCAGCAGCAGGTCGGGGTGGCGGCGGGCCAGGTTGCGCCAGTGGGTGACGGCCAGGAACAACTCGGGCAGGAGCCTGGCCACGGTCTCGGGCCCGCAGCCCGGCAGCAGCCGGGCGGCCGCCGTATCCCCCCACGACTGCCGGAAGGACCCCAGCAGCCGCTCCGCCAGCGCGGTGCGCCCGCGGGCCACGACCAGGGCGGTGAGCCGGTGGCGCAGGACGGCGGGTGCGTCGGCCAGCGCCGCGGCCAACGCCTCGTCCGCGACCGGCAGATGGAGCGCGGCCTTCAGCGCCTGGCGGCTGACCGCCGGGTCGGGATCGGTGAGCCGTGCGGCGATGAACGCGGCGTCGCGGGCGACCGTCGCGGCGACCCCGGCCAGCCCTCGGCCGTAGGACCCGCGGGTGTCCAGCTCCGCCAGCAGCGGGCCGAGGCGCTCCGGCCCGTCGTCGTGGCACAGCTCCTTGGTCCAGGCGGCGAGCCGCCGTATCCGGGCCGGGTGGGCGAGCGGGTCGAGCTCGGCGAGGAGGAGGTCGACGGCTTCGGCGGGACTCTGCGGTGCGCTGGACATGGGCGCCATTCAACAGGGCCACCGGCTCCGCCGTCGTACGGTTTTCGGGCGGACGGGAAGAACGGGAGGGATGGCGGGCCGGTGTGCGCTCGTCGGGCCGCGCGGGGCCGGGGCCGAGGGTCGGGTGCGGTGCCGGGGTCACGGGTGAGGTGTCGGGCGTGGTGCCGGCTGCGGTGTCGGGTGCCCGGTGAGGTGGGCCTGGACCATGGGCAGCGCGACGCCCTCCAGCGCGCCCGGGCCGCTGATCGCCGGGTGGACGTTGACCTCGAAGACGCATCCGCCGTCCTCGACCGCGAGGTCGACGCCGCCGAAGGACAGTCCCAGCGCGCGGGTCGCCGCGATCGCCAGGTCGGCGAGCCGGCGCGGCAGTTCCTCGGGCGGCAGCACGGTGGAGCGTGCTCCGCGTGCCTCGTTGCACGGCTCGTCGAGCGCCTGCTGCACGTGCTCGCACACCCGCAGCACGCGCTCGCCCAGCACGACGACGCGCAGCTGATGCCGGCGGCCCCGGGCGTCGAAGTTGCGGGCGTCCCGGGAGAGTTGCCACTTCTGGCCGGTGGCGGCGTAGCGGTCGCGGGCGGTGAGGAGTTGGGCGGTGGTGGTGGCGTGGAACACGTCGTTGCCGCCCAGTCCGGTGGCGGGCCGGGTCCACACGTCTCCGCCCAGGCGGCCGAACGCGGCGAGCGCGGAGTCCTGGTCCGGCGCGTGCAGGGTGATGGTCGGGGCGTGCGGGACGCCGTGCCGGGCGAAGCGTTCGACGGTGCGGCTCTTGTCGGTGGCGTTGCGCCAGGCGGCACTGTCGGCGGCGCCCAGGCGGGCGGTGTCGCTGCGGGCGAGGACACGTTGGAAGTCCTCGAAGCGGTGGCGGTCGCCCGGGGGTATCTCGTAGACGATCACGGTGTCGGGCGTGAGACTCAGGCCGTCCTCGGCGAGATGCAGGGTGAGGCGGCCGTGGCGGACCTCGGCTCGGCCGGCGCCGCCGGACATGAACTGACGCGCGTCGAGGGGTATCGCGGCGGTGCCGGTGAGCTGTTTGACGGCGGCTTCGAGGACGGCGCTGCTGCCCTCGTCGGAGCCGTGGTCGGTGAGGACCACGATGCGGCGCTCGCCGTCGGTACCGCGGGGGTGGGGAGTCGTGGGCACGGCGGTCGCTCCTGGGTGCTCGGGTGGCGGGCGATGGCGGCGGCGGCCGTCTCGACGGTGCGGGTCGTCCTGACGGTGTGGGGGTCCAGGCCGGCGTCGTCCAGGGCCGCGATTCGCCGCACGACCCACTGCCCTTCCCTTCAACGCCTCGACCGACTCCGGTCGATCCCTACCCGCGCGGACACCGGCGACACGGTGGGGACCAGCCATCCCACGACAAGATGGCCGGCCGGTCGCTAAGAGGCTCCGCCAGGAGGGCATCGATGAGATCCGGCTGCTGACCACACCTAGTCTCGAAGGGGTTATTGCCTGGAGCGGGCTTCACACTGCTGGGGTCAGCCGGATAGTGTGCGTTCGCTGATGCGGTCTTCAAGCTGAAAAAAGAAGAACATGCACATCCTGGAAGACCGCTCGGGTCTCTCCCTGCGTGCCATTGCCCTGCTCGACCGCACCGGATGCCGGCAGGAGCCGACGGAGCCCAGGCTCCCCACGGAACTGCTGCGGGTCCGTGACCGCAAGGGCCGGTCGATCCCCGCCCCGATGGAGCTGGTGATCCGGCGCGAGGGCTTCGCGCAGAGGTACGGCGGACTGCGCTACACCGTGCGAAGAAGCCTCGTGGGCGCGAACGGCGGGCGCTCGGAACGCAGCCTTGAGTGGAGCCACGAGCTGGGGCCGTACGTGTGGCCCGATCCCGTGCGGGGCTGGTTCTTCGACTGGTGGGGACCGCGCGCCGCCCACCCGATCCGCTACCTCCTCCACACCGACGGGCGCGTGGGAGCCGAGAACACCGCCGGCGACGGTGTCTTCCAGGAGATGGAGGCATCCATGCTCCACCGGATCGAGTCCCACGCCGTTATGGACGAGGTGTCGGCATGGGATCCGTGGCCGATCGACGGCGGCGGCCTCGCCATCGCCCGGCACCTGAACAACCTCAGCGAGATCGCCGAAGCGTCAGGCCCCATGCGGCGCTGGCGGATGTCCGATGCCGTCGCCGTCATGGAGTTCGCCTACGTGAGCCGGGAGTTCCCGCGCGAACGTCAGGCGTGGATCTGGTTCCGGGGCGAGGAAGGCCATCGGCAGGTCAGCGCAGCAGCCCTGCTTGCCCACCCATGCGGAACCCTCCCTGAACACCCGTTTCCCGGCTGCGCCGCACGCTAGCGGCCGCCACTGACAGGGCCGACCGGACCGCTCGACGACCCCTGTGTACTCGGGACCTTCGCGTGCAGCCGCCCGAAGCCCGTCGCGCAGACCTGCTCCTGCCGGGCACCGGTGCGCCACGGCAGCAGCCCGGTCCGGCCGGCGCGCAGCAGCACCTGGTCGGCCACCGCGAGCGCGGTGAGCGGCGGGACGACCCCCGGCAGCGCGACGAGCGCGAGCATCCCCGTGCGGCCGGTGTCACCGCCCTTCTCGCCAGCTGCAGACCGCCGAGGCCCAGGCCGGGAACTCCTTCCGGTACGTGGACCCGCCCGCCCTGGACCCCGCCGAGATGTCCGACCGCCTCCACCCCAACGACAGCGGCTACCGGCGGATCGCGCAGGCCTTCTACGGCGGGCTGGACCAGGCGTTCTCCGAGCGTGCGGCGCAGGCATCCGTGACCTCGAACACCGCCAGCGAGTCGGGCGGCCTCGGCCGCGTCCGGTACGCGGACTTCGACGGGGACGGCAAGGCCGACTACCTCACCATCGGAGCCAACGGCGCGGTCGACGTCTGGCTGAACAAGGGCGGTGACGGGCGCGGAGGTTGGCAGCCGCTCGGCCAGGTCGCCACCGGTGTGACCACCGACCCGGCCCAGGTCCGCCTGGCCGACAGGTCGGCGAGCTGCTGGGAGGGCTGGCGGTGGGAGCAACCCCCGCGCTGGCGGGGGTTGCTCCCGGGGAATGGCGACGCCGAGGGCGAGGACGACGAGCGGCCACACCAGGGGGGAGTTGGGCGGGACCGTACCGGTAAGCAGGGCGCCGCCGACCGTGCCGGTGCCGGCCATGGCGGTGCAGGTCGGTGCGGCGGGCACGCGCACCAGCAATCGCCGACGCCAACGCGGCCGGCGCAGCCGGTCCGGCCGTTCGCGCGCGACGTCCTGGTCGCGATCGAGGTCAGCGTGCCGTCCACGCGGGTGGTCGATACCGTGCCCAAGTCCGCGCTGTACGCCGCGGCCGGCATTCCGCACTACTTGCGCCCGGAGCTGGACCCCGCCCCGCGCCTCTACCTCGGGAACCTCGGGAACCTCGAGCGCGGCACCTACGTCGACCGGCTCGTCCAGGTCGGCGAGGCCACCGCGCTCACCGACCCGTTCCTCCTCGACATCGACCCAGTGAGGCTGCCCCGGTAGACCGGCGTGAAGCACCAAGACGGCCGGACCCCGGGGACCGACCGCCGCGCGCCGAATCAGGACCGCCATGACTGCCAGCGCGTCCGCACCCCCAGGCGGATCATCGCCACCGCGCTCCTGCTCACGCGCTCGACGGGTACTCGTCCGCCCATCCTGCCGACAGGAACGACGCACCACCGGCCGCTTGGCGCGGTGATCGGGCCGCCGCCTGAGGGCAGAGTGGTTCCTGGGAGCTCGGAGCCGGGGCAATGGGTGTCGCCGCAGCATGAAGGCTTCGGCGGTGGGGCCCCGCACCGAATCCTGTCGTACCGGGAGTGCACAATCGGCGCATGCCTGAAACCTTCGTTGACCTGGGATCCGTCGATACGCCGTCCGGTGTGCTGGTGCTCGGCATGGCCGGGTGGATCGATTACTGGCGGGAACTGGGGCAGCCTCTGTCCGAGCGTGCCAGGGCGGCAGCGTCGTCGGGGGGAGGCCATCTTCGTGAGTGGCTGTGCGAGGCAGTCGCGGTCCCAGCCGCTGATGACCGGCCGTTGAGGGTGCGGGCGAGCACCTCGCCGTCCCCGTTCGACGAGGAACCGACGATCGCAACCCTGGAGATCAGCCTCGGACTTCCCTGGCTCGAGACCGCAGACCGATCGGTGCCGATCAGACTCGGGGACCTGCCCGTCGACCGGTGCGGAATGGTCATCGGCGACGCCTCGGGGCTGGACGCGTGGACAGGAATGGAGGATGAGCCGGCCGACGGGCTCGCCGACGTCACCTACTGGGGCCGGTACGAGGACGACGCGTACGGGCAGTTCGGCGGCGAGCGGATCGCGCAGTACGGCGTCGACGGACCGCATGGGTGGCCCGACCTCCCGCTGGCCGAGGCAGCCTCACGCTCGGCCGAACTCACCGCCTGGCGTGACCGCCTCTACGGCAACGGTCTGATGGTCTCGATCGACAAGCACACCGACTACCAACGCTTCCGGCGAGCCGGGTGGCACCACCCGCTCCACGTCGGTGCGATCGAGGTCGGCGGCTGCCAGGTGCTCGGCATCGAATGGGACCAAGGCGACCACTCGATCAGGCACCGCGGTGAACGGGACGCCGACCAGGTCTATCCGGTCACGCTCGAAGCCGATGACGCGGGCGAGACAGTGATGCGATGGACCATCCCGCCTTACGACCTCGACGACGAAGACGAGTGACGAGCACAGCCTCTGGGGTCCGCCACCGTAGTGAGAGGCGCTGCTGCGGGGCCGGGTTTTCGGAGCCGACCCTGATACCCGATCCCTGGTCCGGCCGGGGCACGAGTACCGCGAGCTCGTCGGCGGACCCACCGCTCCGGCGGTGAAGGTGGCCAAGCTCCGCGGCTATGGCGTTGACGTCCGCCTGGTCGGCGCCAAGTACGCCGAGGCCCTGGCCGCCTGCGAGGAGTTCGCCGCCGCCACCGGCGCGCTCACCTCGCGCGCCTACGACCACGATTGTGACGGAGCGCCATAGTTTGCGAGTGATCGTTTAGAACTCGCTGGTCATGGCCGTGATGGGGCACCGCAGTTTGCGATGGCGGAGCGCGGCATCTTGCGAGTGCCATAACCGAACGGCCCACAGGGGCGGGAAAGGCACAGGTCAGACGGGCCTTCTTGGCCGCTCGCAAACCACCGTTGATGAGGATCCGCGAAAACGGCTCTGCCCGGAGTTCCGTGAAACCCCAGGTCAGCGGCATGCATGCAGAATCGTTTCCCTGGGGGATGACCTGCGCGTGGCTCTCCGCTCGATCGAAGATGTGCTGTTTCCCGGAGTCGATGTTGAACTGGAACGGCTGACCGCCGCCCAAGGGGCCGTGCTGGTGGAGGTGGCCGCGTGCGGCCCGCCGGCCCGTTGCCCAAGCTGCGGAAGCCCGGGAAGACGGAGGCACTCCACCTACTGGCGAACGCTTGCCGAACGCCCGCTGGCAGGAAGGAAGTTGGCGATACGCCTTCGCGTTCGGCGCTACTTCTGCGATCGCGCGCGGTGCCGGCGGACGACCTTTGTCGAGCAGGTCTCCGGACTGAGCGAGCGCCACCTGCGTTCCAGCATCGGGCTGAAACAGTGGCTGCGGGACGTCGCCGTCGAGCTGGGCGGCCGGGCCGGCGAACGGCTGTGCCACAAGCTCAGCATCGCCGCCGGCCGGACCCGCCTCCTCGGGCTGCTGGAGGAGCCCGATGTGCCGGAGCGGGCACCGCGGGTGCTCGGCGTCGACGAGTTCGCCTTCCGCAAGGGCCGCACCTACGGGACCGTCCTCGTCGACGTCGAGACCGGCCGCGTCGTGGACGTGCTCCCGGACCGCACCTCGGAGACCTTCGCCGCCTGGCTGCGCGAGCACCCCGGCGCGGAGATCATCTGCCGCGACCGGGCCACCGCCTACACCCGGGCGATCAAGGAAGCCGCACCAGACGCGATCGAGGTCGCGGACCGCTGGCACCTGCTCCAGAACCTGTCCGCCGCAGTCGAGAAGACCTGCCACCAGCACCGCTCCTGCCTGCGCAAACACGCCGACCAAGAGGAGGCGCCCGAGCCGCCGGCGATCGACCTGCCGATGCCGCAGCTGCCCCGCACGCCGATCATCGAGCGAACCCGAGACCGCTATGCGGACGTGCACCGACTGCTGGACCAGAAGTGGACGATCAGCGCCATCGCCCGCCACCTCCACCTGGACCGCAAGACCGTCCGGAGGTTCAAGACCACCCCGCTGGACGAACTCCTCGCCTCCGCCCGGAACTTCGGAGCCAGCAGGCAGGGGCTGATCGACCCGTTCAAGCCCTACCTGAACAGTCGCTTCACCGCCGGGTGCACCAGCGCCCAGCAACTGTTCCGGGAGATCCGCGAGCGAGGCTACCGGGGCAGCGTCCTGGTGGTCCGCCGCCACGTCGCCTCCCTGCGCGAGGGAACCGCCGAACCGGTCCGCGCCGACATCCCCAGCCCCCGCCGGATCACCTCATGGATCATGCGCCCGACAGGCACGCTCACCGATCACGAACAGGGCAAACTGCTGGGCGTCCGGATCGCCTGCCCGGACATCGCCCGGGCCTACGACCTGGCCCGATGCTTCCACGACCTCATGACGAACCGACTCGGCGCCCTCCTGCACGACTGGATCCGCGAGGCCGAACAGGACGCCCCCGCACCCGTCCGTTCGTTCGCCGGTTTCCTCCGCCAGGACCTCGACGCCGTCACCGCCGGCCTCACCCTCGAATGGAGCTCCGGCAAGGTCGAAGGCAACGTAAACCGGATCAAAACCCTCAAAAGAGCCATGTATGGGCGCGCCTCGTTCCGCCTCTTGCGGACACGGATCCTCACCCGACCATGAGCATCACGGAACTCCGGGCAGAGCCGTTTTCAGGGATCGCCATCACCGTGCGCGCTGTAGCACTAGAACTTGATCGTTTGCCAAATAGCCTTGACTGGTTGTTCGAGTGCCCTGCGCTCAGCGCCGCCTCACCACTGCGCAGTGCGGCCGTGAAATCTCGCGTCGGATCGCACCCTGCCGCTCGGGCCTTGTAGGGCATCGGGATAATGATCTTGGATGCTGGCTGATGCGGGGCAAGGGGGCGGGGTGCGGATCAACGTTCTGGGGCCGCTTCAGGTCGTACGGGGTGGGGACGGGGCGGCCTTCGAGGTCGGCGGGGCGCGGCTTCGACTGCTGCTGGTCCGGCTGGCTCTCGACCCTGGGCGCGTGGTCACCCGTGAGCGTCTGGTGGACGACCTGTGGGCGGACATGCCGCCGGAGGAGCCAGCCGGTGCCCTGCAGTCCTTGGTTTCCCGGCTCCGCCGGGCGCTGGGGGGCGACCGGACGGCGGTCGGTTCGCACCCTGCCGGGTATCTGCTGGATCTGCCCCGGTCGAGCGTGGACGTCTGGGACTTCGAACAGCGGGTGGCCGCGGGGCGGGCGGCGCTGACGGCGGGCCGGTTCGCCGATGCGGTCGCGCTGCTGGAAGGGGCACTGGAACTCTGGCGCGGGGCACCGTTCACGGACGCCGAGGGCGCCGGGTTCACCTCTGCGCCGGCGGCCCGGCTGACGGAACTGCGGTTGGCGGCGGTCGAGGACCGGGCGGACGCCCTGCTCGCCCTCGGCGGCACCGAAGCGCTGCCGCGGCTGGTCGCCGAGCTCACCGGACTCTGTAGCACCCACCCGCTGCGCGAACGAGCCGCCGTCAGGCTGATGCGCGCGCTCCACGCGGACGGGCAGCAGGCGGCGGCGCTGCAGGTGTTCGAACGTACCCGGCGGGCGCTGGCCGAGGAACTGGGTGCGGATCCGTCGGCTGAACTGCGGGACGCCCACCTGCAGGTGCTGTCCGGCGCGAAGTCGGCGGGGCACGGGCCGGCCCCGGCTCCCGCCGGCTACCCGGCAGGGCGGGCGGCACTGCCCACCTGGCTCACCGGTCTGGTCGGCCGCGATGAGGCGCTGGCAGCGGTTCGGGTGCGCCTGCACCGTTCCCGCCTGGTGACGCTGACCGGGCCGGGCGGCGTCGGAAAGACCCGGCTGGCGATTGCGGCCGCGAGGGCCGCCCCGCCCGCGACGGACGTACGGCTCGCCGAACTCGCGGGCGTCAACAGGCCAGACGCAGTGACCCAGGCCGTGCTGACCGCTGTCTGCCGTCCGGGCGAAGCCGGCGTGCTGGCCAGCGGCCTGCCTGCCGGCGATCAGGCCGGGGATCCCGTCGACCGGATCGTCCGGGCCCTGGAGGGTCGTGAGGTCCTGCTCGTCTTGGACAACTGCGAGCATCTGATCGAGGATGCGGCCCGGTTGACCCATGACCTGCTGGCCGCAGCGCCCCGCCTCACGGTGCTGGCCACCAGCCGCGAACCGCTCGGTGTCACCGGCGAGGCGCTCTGGCCGGTGACACCGCTCGCCGTGCCCGAGCCCGGCTCCACCGCCCAGGAAGCGCTCGCGCACCCGGCCGTCGCCCTCTTCACAGAGCGGGCTGCCGCAGCCCGCCCCGGCTTCACGCTGGACCACGACACCGTCGAGCCGGTCGTCCGGATCTGCCGCGAGCTGGACGGCCTGCCGCTGGCCCTCGAACTGGCGGCGGCCCGGCTGCGGGCCCTGAGCCCCGGACAGGTCGCGGCGCGGCTGCACGACCGGCTCCGACTGCTGGACCGCGGCTCACGCACCGCTCCCGACCGGCACCGCACACTGCGCGCCGTCATCGCCTGGAGCTGGGAGCTGCTCGATGAGGACGAGCGCGTCCTGCTGCGCCGGCTCTCCGTGTTCGCCGGCGGGGCGACCCTCCGCGACGCACACCTGGTCTGCGCCGCGCATTGGCCGGGCGGGCCGGCGCCCGACCCGACGGCCGTGGAGGACCTGATGGCCTCCCTGATCGACAAGTCCCTGGTCGTGGCCGCCGACCGGGAGACCGGGACGGTGCGCTACCGGCTGCTGGAGACGGTTCGCGCCTACGCCGCGCAACGGCTCGTCGAGGCGGGCGAGGACGACCGGACCGGCGCTGCCCACCTGAGCTGTTTCGTCGAGCTCGCCGAGAACGCCAAACCCCTGCTGCGGACGGACGGCCAGGTCGGCTGGCTGGCCCGGCTGGACGCGGAGCAGGGCAATCTGGACGCGGCACTGGGCCGGGCGGTCGCCGTCGGCCCGCCGGAGCACGCGCTGCGGCTGGCAGCCGCGCGGGCCTGGCCCTGGTTGATGCGCGGTCAGGGCCGTGAGGCCGGTGAGTGGACGGCGGCCGTTCTCGCCGCCCACGGCTGCAGTCCGCCGCCCGGTCTGGAGCGGGCGCACGCCCTGTGCGTGCTCCTGGCGCAGCTCACCGCCCCGCTGAGGGAACCCGGTGACACCCCGATCCCGCCGGAGGCGATGGGCACGGCGCTGGTCACGGCACAGCAGGGCGACCACCCGGTCGCGCTGGCCGCCGCGCTGCTGCTCGCCATGGCCGGGCCGCCCGAAGCCGTGGGTGCGACCGCGCAGCGCTTCGCCGAGCACCCCGACCCGTGGACGCGGGCCGCCGCCCATCTGGTGCTCGGCCGGATCGAGCTGGGCGCGGGCCGGATCGGGCACGCCGAGCACTGCCTGCGGACCGCGGTGGACGGCTTCCGTACCCTGGGCGACCGCTGGGGGCTGGCCATGGCGCTGGTCACACTGGCCGCGCTGCTGTCCGTCACCGGCGCGGCCGACGAGGCCCTCGCGGCGCTGGCGGAAGCCGGTGAACGGGATGCCGAGATGGGCGGCTCCGGCGACGCGCCGTTGGCACTGGTGCTGTCGGGCCGCCTGCGGGCGCGCTGCGGCCAGCCGGCCGCGGCCCGGGTCGACCTGGAGCGCGCGCTGGCCGGAGCAGAACGGGCCCGCGACCCACACCTCCAGGCCGCCGCCCGCTACGCGCTCGGCGAACTCGCGCGGCGCGAGGGGGACCTGGAGACAGCGCTGAACGAACAGCGTGAGGTGCTGCGGCGCCTGGAGCAGCTGCCGGCGACCGGCCCCGGCGACCCCACTCGACTGCACCTGCTCGCCCTGCTGCACACCAGCCTGGCCCGCACCCAGCAGCGGCGCCGCGCACCGAACGCGGCCGGGCCGCTGCACCGCCGGGCCCTGGAGCTGGCCGCGGAAAGCGGCGACCGGCCGGTGCGGGCGGATGTGCTGGAAGGATTCGCCGAGTACTGCCTCGCGCTCGGCGAAGCGGCACGCGG
The DNA here is from genome assembly GCF_055571335.1 of Kitasatospora sp. NPDC030952. Classification (NCBI taxonomy): domain Bacteria; kingdom Bacillati; phylum Actinomycetota; class Actinomycetes; order Kitasatosporales; family Streptomycetaceae; genus Kitasatospora; species Kitasatospora sp. NPDC030952. Next base: position 9,841 of record NZ_JBVIFM010000032.1, on the reverse strand, counting down.
TGCGGCGGCACTGGGCGCCGCGTACGGCCTGCGTGGGGCCCACGACGCGGGCGATCCGGAGCTGCGGGCCGTCCTCGACGGCTGCGCGCAGGCCCTCGGAGAGGCCGGCTTCCGGGCCGCCTGGGAGCGCGGCCGGGCGCTGTCGCGACCGGAGTCGCTGGCCCTGGAGGCGGGCTGACCGGCCCCCAGGAGCGCGTCGGCCGCGCCCCCGGGGGCGGGTGGCGCCGCCGGCCCGATCGTGCGATCAGCCGCTGAACGGCGGTTTGGTGGGGGCGCAGACCGTACCGGGGGCGGGCAGGATGCCGTCAGTCAGGTAGCGGGTCTCGTGCTCGGCGGCGCAGTCGCTGGGGTTGACCAGCACGGTGTGGCCGTAGCCGTCGACGGTCAGCAGCCGCGCGCGGGCGAGCGAGCGGGCCATCGCGCGGGACCCCTCGTACGGCATGGCCGGGTCGCCGGTGTTGGCGACGACGAGGATCGGCGCGGAGGTGCGGTGGTTCCACGGGCCGTCGTAGCGGTCGCGGTCGCGGGCGGGCCAGTCGGCGCAGCGCTCGTCGGCCCAGGCGAAGTACGGGCCGGTCTCGCCGGAGCGGGCCCGGGCGTGCTCGGCCAGGGCGGGCCAGTCGGCGGCGGCGGGAGGGTTGGCGGAGTCCGAGCAGACCACCGCGAGCGCCTGGTCCGGAGACTGGCGCAGGACGGGCGCCGGCGGCGTGCTCGGCCCGGCGTCGGGTGCCTCGGTGGCGGTCCAGAGCCCCTGGAGCGTGGCGCCGAGCTCGGTCCAGCCGATGGGCAGCTTCGCGACGGGATTGGTGGCGTACAGCGCGATGATCGTCGCCTCCACGGCCGAGCCGGCGGTGAAGGTCCTCCCATCGAACGCGACCGGCCGGGTACGTAGCCGCTGGAGCAACTCGCCGTACCTGGCCCGGGTCGCGGCGGCCGTCCCGGCGGAGAAGGCGCAGGTCTGGGGGCCGGCCTGGCCGCACTGGTCGAGGAAGGCGTCCAGGACGCGAGCGGCGGCCACGTCGCTGCCGTTGCGCAGCAGGGCGCCCGTGGTGGCGGCCTGGTCTCCGCGGCCGGTCGACCAGGCGACCGGGTCCGGGGCACTGTCGAGGACCATCGCGCGGACGCGGCCGGGAAACAGGTTGGCGTAGGTGGCGCCGAGGTAGCTGCCGTACGAGGTTCCCAGGTAGCTGAGCTGTCGGTCGCCGACCGCGCGGCGGAGCAGGTCCATGTCCCGGGCCACGTTCGCGGTGGAGATGTGCGCCAGCAGATCGGGGTTGCGGGCCGCGCACTGCCGGGCCAGGCGCTGGTAGGCGTCGGCCCAGGCGTTCTGCTGGTCCGGGCCCTCGGGGTAGCCGGCGGCCGTGCCCGTCAGCAGGGCCTGCTCGTCCGCCGGGTCGTCGAAGCACTGGACGGGAGCGCTGCCACCGGTGCCGCGCGGGTCGAAGCTGACGATGTCGAAGCGCCGGCGCACTTCTTCGGGGAACTGCCCGAGCATCATGGGCAGGGCCACGGTGCCGGCCGCAGCAGGGCCACCGGGGTTGTAGAACAGTGAGCCGATCCGGTGGGCCCGGTCCTGCGCCGGGTGCCGGATGACAGCGAGGTCGATCCCGGCGCCGCGCGGGTCGTGGTGATCGAGCGGGACGCGGGCGGTCGCGCACTCGAAGCCGTCCGCGCACGCCGCCCAGGCGAGTCGCGGCACCGGGGTGGTGTCTGGCGCAGCCACCGCAGTTGCCGGGCACACCGCGGCCAGCAGCGCGGTCGCGGCGGCACTGGCGACGAGCCGCCAGGAGCCTACCTCTCGCCGTTTGGTGTGGAAGGCCTTGGGTTGGCGCCGTCCTGCGACCGAGCCAGTGGGAGGGGAGGTACGAGTCACGCGAGAGCCCTTTCGTCAACGGGCCGGGCGGTCGTCCGCGCTCCTCGGTCGCGGTGTACCGCCCGGCATGTCAGACGGTTCCGCACCTCGGTGGCAGACCGCTGTCATCCCGCTGGCAGGGGGTCAGGCGGCCGTCCGGTAACAGGACAGTGGGCACTTGCAATTGCGAGAGGGCTCACTGAGACCGGGTTTGAGAACTGGGTCAGTGGCCTAGTGATCTTGACCGTTTCAGGAGCTGGCAACGCACCGCATGGCAGCCGAGACCGGCGCAGAGCTTGCCGGAAACTCGTTCGCGTCCCGGCCCGTCCACAGGCACAATCGGCCGGTGGATCTGCCCTTGCTGCTGGCTGCTGTCGAACGCGGAGACGACGACGCGGCGCTCGAACTCCTCTATGACGCCACCGCGGACGACCTGGCCGGCGACGACTCCGTGACCCTGCTGGCCGCCGCCGCAAGGGCCGGACGCCAGAAGGTCGTCGACCATCTGGTCGTCTGGGACGTGGACGTGACCCGCCCCTGGGCCGGAGGTGTGGACCCTGTGACGTGGGCGGCCGAGAACGGCCGGTACTGGGTGCTGCAGGCGCTGCTGTCCCGAAGCCGTGATCCCCTGAGCAGCGACAGCCCGCACCGGCGTGCGCTGTGTGCCGCGCAGGAGGCCCTAGCGTCTGGCATGGAGGCCGGGAGCGAGCCGCCGCCCGCGCACCGGGCGGTCATCACTGAAATGGAGGCCGTGCTCGGCGTCCGTCACTCGCCGGACGAGCTGATGGCCCGTGCCCTGGTGCACGCCGACCCCGACCACGACGACTGGTTCGCCTCGGTCTACAACCTGGGGCTCTGGATCGACCGGGAGACCTTCGACTGGGCCCTCGAAGCAGCCCGGCACGCGTCCGACCGTGACCGCAGGCGCTTCGGACTCGACACGATCAACCACCTGGGAATCGGGTTGAGCGTCCGCGTCGACGTCGACGACACCGAGCTCCCCTTCGCCCGCGAGGCGGAGGAGTTCCTGCGCCCGCTGCTTCACAGCGAACAGGACCCCCGTACTCTCGCCATCGTCATCGCCGCCTTCGCAGAGCACTGCTCCGGCGACGTGGTCCCGGCGCTGCTGCCCCACGCCAGCCACCCCGACCCGCACGTCCGCAGGACCGTCTCCGCGCTCCTCCGCACCAACACCACCAAGCGCGAGGAAGCCCTCGCCGCCTTGATGTGCCTGGCCGGCGATCCCGTGCCCATGACGCGGGCGAACGCGCTCAGCGAGCTCCTGATGTCCGCTGTAGACACCCCGGAACTGCGCGGCGTCTTCGCCGCGCACCTGACGGACCCGTACTTCGACGCCCGCCTGGAGGCCGCCGCCGGCCTGGCCCTGCGCGACGACGAATACGGCCGAACGGTTCTCGACGAGATCCGCTCCGGCATCAAGAACATGAACAGCCCCGGCTGGGGCCGTCTCTCCGACATCGACCACCTGCTGCGCGTACACGCCGAAGCAGCAGAAACAACCGCACGAGATCACTGACGGTCCGTCAGGGTAGAGCGGCAGCAACCTGGGGCGGGCCGAGATTGCTTGGCAGACAGTCGAGATCGCCTGTCAGAGGACAGCGGGACTGACATTGCTGCCCCGTCTCGCTATCAGAGGGTCAACGGGCGCCGACCTGCCCGGGAAGCCGGCCCGGGTGCTCGAACAGCAGGGTCTTGATGCCGCCGAAGGCGCGCTCGACGGCGAACTTGTCGCTGGCCCGCAGCGTGCGGGCGGGCAGGATCGTGCAGCCCAGCTCCCGTTCCGCCTCCACCAGGGCGTGGTTCTTGTAGGGGCTGCCGCGATCGGTGGTCACGGTCTCGGGGGAGAAGAAGGGCAGGGCCGCGACCTTGTGGCCGGCGAACTCGGCGATCAGCTCGGCCGGGACACCGGGGTAGGGCCACTCCATCTCCGCTCCCCAGCCCTCGCGCATCGGCAGGGGCAGCATCACGTCCCGCGGCAGCATCGCGACGTCGACCGAGGTGTCCGACCCCAGGGTGAGGCGGAACGCCGGCAGCGAGTGCGTGAACAGGTCCAGCCCCAGGGTCAGCGTGGCCCCTACGGCCTCCCCGAAGACCGTCTCGCGCAGCATGACCGGCAGCGGGGTGGAGTCCAGCGCCAGGTCCTGACCGGGGCGGTGGACCACCACCCGGGTGCCGACGCCGGCCTGGGCCGCGGCGTCGGCCGAGCGCAGGTAGCGGGCCCGACCGCCTCCGGGTCCGAACCACTCGGCCCCGCCCCGGGCCAGGGTGAAGCGGGAGGGGATCTTCTCGGCGGGGAAGTCCTCGAACCTCTCCGCCATGTGCTGGTGCAGCAGCCGGTGCTTGGCCCGCATGCTGGTGCGGGCCCGGTCCTTGCGCTCCTCCCTGACCGCGAAGATCGCCTCTCGGACCTCCTCGGTGACCGTCGGGTGCCCGCCTTGGCGGCGCGTCCACCGGCCGTCCGCGCAGGCCAGCAGCAGGCTTCCCTCGCTGCTCAGCGTCGTCAGCCCCTGCAGGGTGCGCAGGCCCAGGCCCTGGAGCCCCAGCCGCGCGGCCTCGTCCGGCGCAAGGGCCGCCAGTTCGGCGACCTTCGCCGCCCGGCGCTCGGTCAGCGTTGTGGTGTCCGGGTCGTAGGCGGGCCGCGGCTCGCCCGGCCGGGCCCGGGCGCGGTGTCCGTCGCGGAAACCGGTCGCCGCCTCCAGCACGTGCTCGGCCCGGATCTGGGCCCGGATGAGCTGGTCCTCGGCCAGGTCGGCCAGCGACAGCGGCTGGACAGCCCGCTGCTGGCAGCTGACGTCGCCCGCCTTCCCGGCTGGCCGCAGGTCCGGGTGGTGGACCAGCCAGCGGATCGAGCGGTACTCGGCCCGTCCTTCGCCGTCGACCAGGACCAGGCGGCCGAACTGCGGCTCGGCCGACTCGACGGTCCACGGCACCCCGTTGAGCAGGAGCTGGCCGCCGGCCGCCAGCTGCAGGCGTCCTCGCCCGCCCGCCATCACCGCACCTCCGCAGGCCCGCCGCCGGGCCAGAGCAGCGAGCCATCGTCCAGCGGGCGGCCCAGGTCGATCCCGAGGCGGCGGCGGTCTGTTCGCCGGTGTCGCACCGCCGCCCAGCACCACAGCATCCGCACCGTCGCCGTCGAACCGGAGAACTCCCGCGCGCTCAACGCCGCGACCGAGGCCGGCCGCCCGGTCGACGTCACCGTCGACTCCATCGCCGCCGACTCCCTCGGCGCCCGCCACACCTCGCAGATGGCCCTGCACGCCGCCCAGAAGGACGACGTGCACACCGTGCTGGTGCAGACGACGGCAAGCTGAACCTCGGTGCCCACCCTCCCCGGGACCTGCCGAGCGCCTGGCGCGTCTGCGAGCTGTCCGGACCTGCCAATTCGTCCCCGTGCGGAGGCCCATTCTGCGGGCACCGGCAGCGTGTTGCGGGGCCACCCGTCAACTCACCCCGACCTGCCACAAGATCAATTATGGATGGACCTGAGATCTCCGGGCCGAGCGTCAAGGTTGGTGTGCAAGGCCGACGGAACCGGGTAACGTCCTTGTCATGTTCTTCCAGACGCCGATTTACGAGTGAGCGCGTGATGGGCCCCTGCTGACGTCCTTCGACGTCGCCGCCCGTCCCCCACCGATGAATCCGTAGATCACTTCACTTCATTTCACTTCACCACCAGGAGAACCCACGACCGTGAGCAAGAACATCAACAACCCCGTGGGCATGGGCGGCGGCCAGCGCAAGAGGCAGTCCCGCGCCGAACGGCAGAACAACGGTCCGCACCGCAACCTCGACCGCCAGGGCGCAGCCGACCAGAAGGCGGAGCTGGTGCGCAAGATGCGCGAGAAGGCAGGAACGACTGAGGGCGCCGGGCAGGCGGGCGGCGACACCGTACAGGGCTGACGCGCCGCCGCCGCAGCGCGGCACCGCACGGGGCAGGGCTCGGACCGCGACGCGCGGTCCGGGCCCTGCTGCCGTACCGGGGCTCTGCTGCCGTACCGGGCGCGGCCGGTCCCGCTCAGCTCTCGGCCGACCACCCAGGGCAGCCGCAGAATCGGCAGCCCCGTCACCGCCATCACCCCGAGCTGCACCAGCAGCTCAGCACGTCCCCGTGCCCAGCCCGGGCAGCACCGCAGCTGGCGGTGGCATCGCAGCAGAGGAAGCGGACACGGCCGCAGGACAACACTGACGGACACCTCAGTGGGACAACCGCGAAGCCCGCTGGCCAGAACGGCCGCCGATCGGAGGCCAGCAGTGGACCCCGGCCGCCGACGTCTTCGCCCGGCTCCGCGCCGCCGGCGGCGACCGGTGACCGACCAACCCGAACAGCCGGCTCCGCTGCACGTCTTTCTCTCCGACGCTGCCGAAGCCGCCCTCGCCGCGCTGCGCCCGGGTGAGCTGGACGCGGTCGAGAAGCTCGTGGAGCGCCTGGCGGTCTTCCCGCGGCTCGGCATCCCGGTGCCCGGCGGCACTGACCCCGAGGTCGACGACTACACCGCCCGCACCGACCCGGCCTCCGACCCCGGCGACCGCATCAGCGTCGTGTACCGCCTGCATGAGGGCATGTCAGCAGTCTTCGTGACTTGGGTGATCGCCGGACCCTGACCCCGCACCAGCACCACCCTGGACATGGCCGGGCCCCTCACGCTCGTCGACGTGAGGGGCCAGGCCATCAGCGTACGGGGAGAACAGCGCAGGTCGGCTTCGGGTTGATTCTCCGCTGCGCCCTGGGGTCGATGGACTCATGGTTCATTTGGTGATTGTGGTGTCCCCCAAAATGAACCATGGGTCCATCCCAGCTCCCACCGCTCGCTCTCTTCGTCCGGTCGGGTGGCGGCTCCTACCCTGCCGGACAGCCGGGTCCGGGCGGTAACCCGATGATTCACGCGGACCTGACCATGGAGGTGGCTTGGCGCGGCGCGCTCCGCTACCGCACCCTGGCCAGCGCCCGGATGCGCTGGACCATCCTTCGCTGCCGCCTGGACTGCGCCGCCGGATCCGCCGTCAGGGCCGTGACCGGCCCCGTCGCCGCACCGGCCGGACCGTGGACGGCCCGGCCGGGGCTTCCCTGTCAAGTCAGCGTGTTGAGTGACAGCGGCCACTGGGACCACCGACCTTGAGAGCTGATTTGTCGGGTCACCCCGGTGAAAACAGCACCTTGATGCACAGCGTCTCGGTGCCGTGGAGGACCTGCATCGAGTAGCCCGGCGCGTTGCACTGGTCGCCCTTGTTGGGGCCGAGGATCTGGGAGATCTGGATGATGTAGGGGCGACCAGAGGGGGTCTGGGTGTTGTTGCAGAACCAGCCATCCCGTGGGTAGCCAGCCTCGAACTTGCCATTGCCGCCGCCGAGGAAGCAGTCGCCGACGCGGAATTGACGGTCTACGCACAGGGTGATGAGGGGGCTGCCGCCCAGGTGGACCCATTGTGTACTGCCTCCGCCGGGAGGGCCCGGGCACTCCTCAGTGCCGGTGGGCACCATCTTGGTGACGCGGTAGTACGCATTCCACGCGTCGCAGGGCACTATGTTCGGCTTGAAGGTGTCGTTCGGCTGGTCGATCACGAAGTCACCTGGGGGGCCGTATGCGTCTTCTCCGTAGAAGCAGTCGCCCACTCGTGCCGCTGCGAAGGCCTGGCCGATGGCGTCCATCGTGGGGCTGGGCGTCGGCCTGGGCGTGGGGCTGGGCGTAGGGCTGGGTGTGGGCGTAGGGCTGGCACTCGGAGTGGGGGTCGCGGTGGGGCTGAGCGTGGCCGTAGAACTTGACACGGCGTCGGCCTGCGTGTGGGAGAAGGGGGGCAGCCCCGCGAAGGCGGTGGCGGCTAGCAGGCCGAGGACGAGGCAGGCGATGCTGATCCATGCGAGGTTAGGGCCGAACCGCCTCCGCTGTGAGGCCGATTCGTCGGGACGGACGCTGCCGGTGCCTCCTGGTGTCCTTTCCTTGCGGGGACTGGGGCTGGAAGGAGGCGATGGTAATGGTGCCGGGGTTTGCACTTGGCGTTCGTCGATCATCGTCGTGATCGGCGCGGGGAGCCATTGGACGATGGTCTGGGTGGGAGTGGTGAGTTCCCTGAGGATGTCGGCCACTTCGGGGCGGTCCCCGGGGCTCTTGGCCAGGCAGCGGTGCACCAGGTCCGCCAGGTAGGCGGGTAGGCCGGTCAGGTCTGGTATGTCGTGGACGATGCGGTAGACGATCGCTTCCGCTGAGCCGGTGCCGAATGGGCTGCGGCCGGTGGCTGCGAACGCCAGGACGAGTCCGAGGGAGAACACGTCGCTGGGCGGGCCGATCTTGTGGCCGCGTGCCTGTTCGGGGGACATGAACGACGGGGTGCCGATCACGGAGCGGGAGACGGTGGTGGAGGTGGCGTCCAGCGCGCGGGTGATGCCGAAGTCGATGACGCGGGGGCCGTCGGCGGCCAGGATCACGTTAGAGGGTTTGAGGTCGCGGTGCACCAGGTTGCAGGCGTGGATCGCACGGAGCCCCTCGGCCAGTCCTGCTCCCAGCACGGTGATCCCCTCCGCGGGCAGCGGACCGTGCCTCTGGACGGCCTCGTGGAGGGACGGGCCTGGTATGTAGGCGGTGACCAGCCAAGGTGGGTCGGCATCGGGGTCAGCATCGACCACTTGGGCGGTGTAGAACCCGCCGACCCGGCGGGCCGCCTCGACCTCTGTGGCGAACCGGCGTCGAAATCCGAGATCGCCGGCCAGCTCGGGCCGCACCAGCTTGACCGCGACCGGGCGACCGCTAGGAGAGCGCCCCAGGAATACCTGCCCCATCCCGCCACCGCCCAGGCGCCCCTCCAGCCGAAAATCCCCTACCGCGTGCGGATCACCCTGCCGTAGCGGCTTCGGCCAGGCCGGGGAGTTCAGGTCGGCTGTGGGCGTCTGGTTCGGCTCGTTTCTGGAGGGCTCGGGCGTGTGATCATTCGAGCTGGACATGGTGCTCCCCCTTCGGACGTCGGCCGGGCGGAATCTTATGGAACTTCATTCCCTACGCGCGATTCTGATGCTGCGTCAATGCCCGAAGGGTGGGCCAGCCGCAGCGGTGCGACGTTGGCGCTGCCGCTGAGTACGTCTCGGAGTTCCTGGTTCTCCAGGGTGAGCCTGGTGTTCTCGGCGAGGAACCCTTCGACGTCAGCCTCCAGGCGGGTGATCAGGGTGTTCTTCTTCCCGATGGTCGTCTGGAGGCTGACGATCTTCTGGCGGAGCCGGGCCTCGACGTCCGAGGTGCCGCTGCGGTTTCGGACGTGCTGATCGGTGCGGATGGTGTTGGGGCAGCCGGAGACGCACTGGTCGAGGCTGGGGGCGTCGTGTTGGCCGTCCTTGGTGCACAGGGCCCGGTCGCGTCGGTAGAGGCACAGCAGCAGGGCGTTGGGGTTGTCGTACAGGACGGTGCCGTCGCGGGCGAGGTGGCGGCGGGCGGCGGCGTGTTTGCGGGTGAAGTCGAGCCCGACGAGGGCGCCGTGGAAGGCGGGTCCTCGAGTGGCGGCGAGGATGGCCGGGCGGGCGGCGGGGCCGGAGATTGCTTCTCCGGCTTGTAGGCGTTCGTGGAGGTCGGCGGCGGCCAGCGCGGTCTCGATGTCGATCAGGGGGTGCATGCCGGTGCGGGAGCGGTTGCCGTAGCGGCTGGCGGTGTCGGTGTCGAGGGCGGTGCGCAGGTGGCCGTACTGGATGGCGAGGGCGACCAGGCCGCCGGGGCGGCGGGCGATGTGCCAGGCGAGGTTGTGGATGCTGTTCTGCGCTGACCATTGACCACTGGCAGGTTGCGACGGCCTCCTCGTGGCTATGAAGCCGTCAGTCGTCATGGATGTCGTTCCAAGATGGTTTTGGGAGTCACTGACGCACGATTTTCTTGATCAATGTCAGTGAGGACCGCTGTCCTGTGTCAAGGGACAGTAGGAGTTCCCCGCTCGCGGACAGTTGATCTCCCCACTGGCGGACGTGGAAAGTCCCCGGTGGACAGTTGATCTCCCC
>NZ_JBVIFM010000031.1:0-85607 GCF_055571335.1 Kitasatospora sp. NPDC030952 | reverse complement strand
GAGAGCTACCTCGCCGGCCTCCACCTTCGTGGCGCGATGATCTGGAGCAAGGACCTCACCAGAGCCGCTTGATCACGACCAAATACGCACCCTAGTCCCCTCGAGTCGGTCCCTGGCCCGCCAGGATGTCGGCGAAGACGATCACGGACGCGCTCTCGCCGTATTTCGCCGACTTCTCCTGCCGGAAATCGCCGCTCCGCACGAGGATCTGGCGGATGTGGATCTCGGTGCCGATGGGGAAGGTCATCTCCTCCTCGGACTGGTTGTTCCTGCCGAGCGCCCTTCCCCGGTGGTCCTCCGGGAGGCCGAACTCCCAGACGATCTCCTTGCCGGCCACGTACGTGTGGGTCAATGGATCGCCGTACGTGGTCGACAGGATCGCCGGCCACTCGATGGTCTGGTCGACCGAGACGTAGCCACCGTCCGGGTGGTTCTCCTGCTGCTTGAGGATGCCGCCGAACGACTCGAACATGTGCTTGCTGTCGCCCCGCATCACGTTGCCTTCCTCGTTCGCGCGGGGCGTCGCGAAGTCGTCCCACACGCCGTTGATCCGGGCGAAGATGTCGAAGGTGTCCGCGAGGTGCTTCTCGTCCCACGCCTCTGTACTCTGCTCGTCCGCGTACCCCCGCGCCACGGCGATACTGCGCCACGCGTCGAGCACCTCCCTCTCCTTCGACTTGTAGGAGAAGCCGGGGGCGGCGATCTCGCCGGGGGCGAAGCCGACCTGCCCGAGGGCCGCGAGGAGCGGGTTGATCCGGCGGTAGTCGGCACTGAGGTAGTTCTCGCCGAGGTCGAGGTCCTTCTGCTTCTGCTTGGCCGCGAGGACCGCCGGGTCCAACTCGGCGGCGCGAGCCGCTTCATACTCCGCGCGGGACGCCTCCCGCCCTTCGACCGTCCCCCACGACTTGTCCTTGAGGGACGCCCGGGGCTTCTTGCCGTCCTCGCCCGCGGAGATCAGATAGGACCCGAAGGAGAAACCGAGGATCTTATGCCCCTCGATGTCCCCCTCGTCCGTGTGCTTGACGACCTGGGTCTCCTTCGGGAGGCCCGCCGCGAGGGTGCGCTGCACAGGCTCCTTTGCCGCACCGGCCGTCCCGGTCTCGGGCCCGTCCGAACGCTGCGGGCCGGAGGTCGCCCGGGGGGCCGGACGGCTCATCACCGCGCGGGCGTTGGCCTCGGCCTCGCGCTCGAAGCGGTCGGAGGGGTCGGAGACCTTCAGCCCGTTGCCGTGGTCGGTACCGCTGACCGGCCCCTGGCGCTGCTGGATGACGTGGGTGAGCTCGTGGGCGAGGGTGTGCGCGTCGCCCCCGCCCGCGGCGATGACGACGTGGTTGCCGGAGGTGTAGGCACGCGCGCCGACCTCGGCGGCGGAGGCGTTCGCGGCGCTGCCGGTGTGGATGCGTACGTCGGAGAAGTCGGCGCCGAGGCGGGACTCCATGTCCGTACGGGTGGCCTGGTCCAAGGGCCGGCCGGGGCTGCGCAGGACGTCGTGGACGGAGGAGCGCTGGACGGCGGCGGCCGCAGCACGCTGGACGGCGGGGTCCTTGAAGCCCCCGTGGCCGCAGCCGTCCCCGTGCCGGTGCTCCTCCTCGTCCAGTCCGTGGCCGGCCCGGCGAAGCATCTGGACGACCGCCGCGTTGCCCACGGTGCCCTGGAGGGCGAGGAGCCTGGGCCGTGGGTGCCCGGCCGTGGCGGGCGCGTGCCTCGCCTCCCGGCCGGCCTTGGCCCCGGTGGCCTTCTCGTTCTCCCGCTCACGCATCGGGCTCCGCCCCTCCTGGGATCGTCGGTAACGTTCCATTCAACCCAATGGCCGGGGCGCGGCGGAAGGTACTTGAGGGCAGAGCGCGGGTGCCCTGCGGCGGTCTCCTGTGGCACTTTCGTGCAGGTGGCCGGTGGCAGGGTGTGGACGAAGCATTCCGGCGCGGTCGGCTGGACCCACCGCGCCGAGGCATCGCCACCCGCTACGAGAAGACCGCCACCATCCACCCGGCCCGACTCCACATCGCAGGCGTCTTCCCCTGGCCCGCCTGATGATCCAAACGGAACCGCCTCGGTCCTGTCCGGCCCGCTCAGCCCCTCCCGGCCGCTGCCGCCTGTGCCCGGAGGGCGTCGACGGCTAGGCGGGCGGTGGTTCCGATGGCGGCGTCGGCGGCGGGCAGGGTGATGGTGGTGGCGGCGGCCCGGGTGAAGACGGCGACGGCGTAGCGGCCGCCGTCGGGGTACTCGACGACGCCGACCTCGTGGCGCAGCGTGGGGAGGGTGCCGGTCTTGCCGTGGACGCGGACGTCGTCGAAGGGGAAGCCGGAGGCCAGGCGGTGCGGCCAGACCTGGAGGCCGAGGAGGCGTCGCAGGGCGGCGCCGTGCTCGCCGGGGCAGGCGTCGCCGTGCCAGAGGGCGGCGAGCAGGGTGGTCATGTCGCGGGGGGTGCTGTGGTTGGTGAAGGCGGGGTCGAGAACCCTGAGGCGGGCGACCACGGCCGGGTCCACCGGGGAGTCCGGGCCGGTGTCCTCGGCGAGGGCGGCGATGAGGTCGCGGAGCTTGTGGACGGCGACGGTGCGGCTCAGGCCGAGGTCCGCCATGGTCCGGTTGACGGTGTCGAGACCGATCTCGTCCCACAGGACGTCGGCGGCGGTGTTGTCGCTGACGGCCACGGTGAGGTAGGCGAGGTCGCGCAGGGAGAGGCGGGCGGCGTCGAGCATGGCGGCGAGGCCGGTCCCCCCGGGGGTGCGGCCGGTGGCGGGGACGTCGACCTGCCGGGTCAGGTCGATCCGTCCGGCGGCGGCCTCGCGGTACAGCGTCACGAGCAGGCAGACCTTGTGGACGCTGGCGGTGCTGACGGCGGTGTCGGCGCCGAGGTCGATCTCGGCCCCGGTGTCGAGGTCGCGCGCGTGCAGCCGGCCGGTGACGCCCGCGTCGGCGAAGGCCGCGGCGATGCGGGTGCGCGCGGCCCGGCCGTGCGGGGTCCGGGCAGCAGCCGTACGGTCGGCTCGCGTGCGGTCGTTGGCCGTACGGTCGTTGGCCGTACGGTCGGCTCTCGTGCCGTCGGCTCGCGTGCGGTCGGCTCTCGTGCGGTCGCTGGTCACAGCGGGAACTCCATTGCGGGCCGGGGGTAGAGCGGGCGGTTGGGCGGCTGGGGCAGCAGGCCGCCCGGTCCGGTCAGCGCCGCGTGGGCGGCCTCCGCGAACAGCCTGACCGCGGGCCCGCCCCGCCCGGCCGGCCAGGCCGTGGAGGTCCGCCAGGCCAGCGGGGTGCCGGTGAGCGGACGCCAGACTGTACCCGGCGGTGGCGCGGTGCGCGGCACCAGGGCGACGGCGCTGCCGGTGAGCACGAGCGCGCCCGCGACGTCCGGTCCCGGCGGATCGACGACGGCCTCGGGGGTGCAGCCGTGCCTGGTCAGCGCGGTGAGCACCTCGTCGTACAGGGCCGGGGCGTTGGCGCGCGGGGGGAGGACCAGGCGCAGCCCGGTCAGTTCGGCCACCGTTAGCTCCGGGCTGTCGGCGTACGGGCTGCGGGCGGCGAGCAGGACGCCGAGCGGCTGGTGCAGGACGGGGCCGAAGGCCAGTCCGTCGGCCGGGCAGGGGTGGCGGACGACGGCGACGTCGACGGTGTGCTGGGCGAGTTCGCGCACCACGGTCGCGACCGGCAACTCCCGCAGTTCGAGCCGGGTGCCCGGGGAGGCGGTCTCGAAGCCGGTGAGCAGCGCGGCCAGGGCGGCCGGCCCGAGCTCGGGCGGGACGGCCGCGCGCAGGGTGCCGGCCCGTCCGGTGCGCAGGTCGGCGGCGGTGGCGAGGAGCCGGGCCGCGCTGTCCAGCGTCTCCTCCGCCTCGGCGAGCAGCAGCCGGCCCGCCGGGGTGAGGTCGACTCCGCGCGGGCCGCGGTCGAACAGGGTCACCCCGAGTTCGCGTTCGAGGCGCTGGATCCGTTGGGAGAGCGAGGGCTGGGCGATCCTCAGGCGCTCGGCAGCGCGGCCGAAGTGCCGTTCCTCGGCGACGGCGCGGAAGTGGCGGAGGTGCCCCAGCAGGTCCATGGGCAGCAATCATAGGTGTTTTCTTATCACCCACTTCACGATTGAGGTCTTGGACTGGGGAGGCGGCGGCCTGTTTAGCTGAGCGCGACGGCGCGACCACGCCGACACGAACCCGACGGCACGAACACGACCGCACCGCACACGACGGCACCGCACCGCACACGACCGCACCGACCACCTGGGAGACCACCGATGACGCCCGACCTGCACCGACCCCGCACCGCGCTGCCCGCCGTGGCCCTGCTGGTGGCCGCGCTGATCGGCGGGTGCGGCCGAGCGGGCAGCGCCTCGACGGCGCCGGCGACCGGCACGGCCGCGGCGACAGCGGCAACAGCGGCCTCGACGGCTCCCGCGACCGACTCGGCGGACGCCTCCTTCGCGGCACTGGAGCAGCAGTTCGGTGCCCGGCTCGGCGTGTTCGCCGTGGACACCGGTAGCGGCCGGGAGGTCACCCACCGAGCCGACGAGCGGTTCGCGTTCGCGTCCACGATCAAGTCGCTCGCCGCCGGCTACCTGCTGCACAAGGCATCCGACGCTGACCTGGACAAGGTCGTCCCCTACCGCCAGGAGGACGTGCTGGCGTGGGCACCGATCACCTCCCAGCACGTGGCCACCGGCATGACGCTGCGGGACCTGGCCGCCGCCTCCATCCAGTACAGCGACAACACCGCGGCCAACCTGGTCACCGCCCGACTCGGCGGCCCGGCGGCCGTCCAGCAGTCCCTGCGCGACCTGGGCGACTCGACCACCAGCGTCGACCGCACCGAACCCACCCTCAACGAGGCGACCCCGGGCGACACCCGCGACACCAGCACACCGCACGCCCTGGCCACCGACCTGCGCCGCTACGTGCTCGGCGACGTCCTCGCGGAGGACCGGCGCGGGCTGCTGACGGACTGGCTGGTCGGCAACACGACCGGCGGGCCGTACATCCGCGCGGGTGTGCCCGCCGATTGGAAGATCGGCGACAAGACCGGCAACGCGGGCTACGGCACCCGCAACGACGTCGCCGTGGCGTGGCCGGGCGGCGGGCGCAGCCCGATCGTGATCGTCCTCCTGTCCGACCGCGGCAAGGCGGACGCCAAGTCCGACGACGCCCTGCTCGCCCAGGCCACGAAGACCGTCGTCAACACCCTCGGCTGAGCCTCCCCGACCGACCAACCGACCGACCAACCGACCGACCGACCGACCGACCGCCGATCGCCCAACCGCCCGATCGACCAGGAGCCCCGACCGGAATGATCCGCCCCACCCGCCGGACCGCCACGGACGCCGACTTCACCCGGCGCCGCCTCGCCCAGCTCGCCGTCCTCGGTCTCACCGCCGGAGCCGGGCCGGGCGCCCTGGCCGGGCCGGCCTCGGCCGCCGCCCCCGATTCGGCGAGGACACCGTCCGCCTCCCGCGCCCACTACGACCGCGCCCGCCGCCTGGCCGGTGACGACCCCGTGCTGGGGGCCCTGGTGACGGCGCTGACACCCGGTTCCGCCCTGCCCCGGCTGCCCGCGCCCGCGCCCGTCAAGCTGTTCGACAACCTCGTGCTGCTGAGCGTGGGCTGGGTCTCGGCGATGGCGGTGCTGACCGACGACGGCATCGTGCTGATCGACGCGCTCACCTCGCCCGCCGATGCCGAGGGCGTCATCGTCCCCGGACTGCGGGCGGTCGGCGCCGACCCGGCGGCGATCCGGCACGTCGTCGTGACCCACGGCCACGCGGACCACTTCGGCGGCGCGCAGACCCTCGCCGACCGCTACGGCGCCCGGGTACACATGTCCCCGGCCGACTGGGACCTCCTCGCCCGCACCCGCCCCGCCGACGCCCCCGTCCGCGACCTCGACATCGCGGACGGCACGCAGCTCACGCTCGGCGGCACCACGATCGAACTGCACCACACCCCGGGCCACACTCCCGGCACCGTATCGCCGGTCATCCCGGTCCGCGCGGACCGCCGACACCACAGCGCGATGCTCTGGGGCGGCCTCAACCCGCCCTCGACGGTGGCGGAACTCCGCACCTTCCTCGCGTCCGTCCACTCCTTCCGGG
The DNA here is from genome assembly GCF_055571335.1 of Kitasatospora sp. NPDC030952. NCBI lineage: Bacteria > Bacillati > Actinomycetota > Actinomycetes > Kitasatosporales > Streptomycetaceae > Kitasatospora > Kitasatospora sp. NPDC030952. The sequence continues at coordinate 79,540 of NZ_JBVIFM010000031.1, read as the reverse complement.
CCGTCATGCGCCGGGCGAACGTGGAAGTCGAACTCTCCAACCACCCGAACGACCACGGCCTCGAACGAGCCGAACAGCTCCGGCACCAACCGCCCGGCGCCGCGAACCCCTTCCTCCTCGGCGGCCCTCGCACCCAGCGATACATGGCGGTCATGGACGCGATGCTGCGCGGCCGCATCACCGACGCGGAGGCGACGGAAGCCACGGAGACGATGGAGGAGGCAGCGGAAGCAGCGGCCAAGACTGCCGGGAGGTCCAAATGCGATTGACGCCTGGTCGGCCTGCTGACAAAGTGCTCCCGCCACACGATCGAACATGATCGAAGAGGGGGAAACCGCATGTCAACCACCATCAGCGGGCGCCTGGCCGCCACGCTCGGTGCCGCCGCCGTCGTCCTGATGACCATCGGCGCGCCCACGGCCACGGCCGAGAACGGGCAGACGGCCGTGACCGACCCCAAGGCCGCCCCGAGCCCGCGCTCGCTCGCCGCCGGGGCGTCCACCGACGCCTGCGACAGCACCACGACGCCGGGCTGGATCACCACCACCGAGCCCGCGCTCACCGCGCGCACCACCGCGCCCGGGGCGCGCTTCAAGGTGTGGAACGCGGCCGGCGCCAAGGTCTTCGACCAGACCGCGCAGACGGCTGCCGACGGCACCGTCCAGGTCCGACCCACGGGCCTCGCCGAGGGCGCCGGCTACTCCTGGCAGGTCTGGCCCGACTACGGCCCGGGCGGCGGGAAGCCGACCGCGGCCTGCCACTTCGGGATCGACGCCACAGCCCCGCAGTTCACCGTCGAGTCCGCCGACTTCCCGGCGTCCGCCGGCGGGGCGACCCCGTCGAAGTACGCCGGCCAGACCGGAACCTTCACCGTCAAGGGCACCGACCAGGGCTCGGGCGTCGCCTGCTACCAGTACGTCCTGAACGGCACGCTGAGCGCCGGCGCACCGTGCCAGGGCGCGGGCACCGTGACGGCCGGCGCCGACGGCACCGCGACCTTCCAGCTTAAGCCGACCCAGTGGGGCACCAACGTCCTCACCGTGCAGGCCGTCGACAACGCGGGCAACACCACCCCGCCGGTCACCTACACCTTCTACGCGCCCTCGAACCCGAACCCGCCGTCCACCCCGGGCGACGTCAACGGCGACGGCGTGCCGGACATCCTGCTGCCCGACGCCGCCGGCAACCTCCAGATCATCAGCGCGGACGCCACCAGCACCGTGCCGACGTCGACGGTCGCCGCCGTTCGCGCGCCGGGCGGCGCGGGGTGGAACGGCGTACAACTGCTGCACCGCGGCTGGGACCAGGCGCACGCGCCGGTGGACGACCTGATGGCCCACCGGCCGGGCGGTGCGGGCATGTCCCTCTACCGCAACTTCGACATGGGCGCCTTCGCCCGTGGCGTGATCTCGTTCGGGCGGGACATGGACCCGTTCAACCCGCCGCCGGTCCCGGCGGGCTTCACCCCCGACTGGTCGAAGGCCACTCAGCTGGTGCCCGTGGGCGCGCTCGGAACGGACCAGCGGACCTCGATCCTCACGGTGGAGGACGGCGATCTCTGGCTCTCCACCGACCCGGCTCCGCTGTACGACTACAACACCTTCGTGAGGATCTCCACCACGGGCGCCTGGACCGGCTACGACCTGATCGCCCCGGGCAAGGCGGCCGACGGCTCGCTCGCGCTCTGGTCCCGTAACCAGGCCACCGGCGAGCTGCGGACCTACCCGATCGCCAAGGGCGCAGACGGCAAGTACGACTTCACCTCGCTGGCCGACCCTGCGGCGGGCACGGTGATCGGCACCTTCCCGGTCGCCGAGTACCCCACGCTCGGCAGCGTGGGCGACGGCAACGGTGACGGGCGGCCCGACCTTTACGCCGTCACCGCCGACCGGCACCTGCTGACCTTCAACGGCGTCACCGACCCGAAGGACCTCGGCGTCCTGCGCTGATCCGAAGGACCTCTGCGTCCTGTGCTGATCCCGATGACCGAGGGCCCGTCCGACCGGACGGGCCCTCGGTCTTGTCGTCCTTGTCGTCCTTGTCGTCCTTGTCATCCTTGCCGTCCTCGAGAACGGGGCCGCCGAACGGTCGGTGGCGGGACAGTCAGTGCCGGGACCGTCGGTGGCCGGGGCGCGGGCCCTCAGGTGGCGGCCGGGCGGGTGTCGTCCGGTTGTCCGTCCGGCGGCGGCTGGGGCGGTGTGCGCTCCGGGCGCAGGGCGAGGGCCACGCCGAGGGCGGCTGCGGCCAGGCCCAGGACGGCGAGGGGGCGGGACCACTCGCCGGCCGCGGTGGGGGCGAGGGCCGGGGGCAGGACGAGCAGCGAGGCGGCGAGGGCGGCGGCCGCGGTGGTGGGGCGGATGGTCGGGCGGTGGGGGCCGAGCGCGTCGAGCAGCAGCAGATACCCGGCGAGCAGGACGGTGACTGCGAGCGCCCGCCACCAGGTCGGTTCGCCGAGGGCGGCGAGCGGGACGGATCCGGCGGCCAGGACGGTGGTGCGGGTCGCGGACAGGTGGGCGAGCCACCTCGTCGACGTCGGGCCGTCCGCTGCGGGTACGGCGGCCCACAGGGCGCCGGCGGCGATCGGCAGGAGGAGGAACGGACCCAGCCGGTCGGTGAGCGTGCCGGTGCCGGTGCCCGCGGCGGCGAGGGCGAGGGCGGTACCGGTGCCGCGCAGGGCGGCGCGTTCGAGGCGCGGGGAGAGGGCGGTGGTGCTGCGGACCGGCCGCCTCGGCTTCGCAGGGCGCGGCGGAGCGGTCGTCGGAGCGGTCGTCGAGGGGTCGGTCATCGCCCGCCTCCCACGATGCGGCGGCGCAGCAGCGGCCCGAGGGCGAGGTCCAGGGCTTCGCCGGGCGTGTGGGCGACCACCGGGATGCCCCGGCCGCGCAGGGTGGCGCGCATCGCCTCGCGCTCGGCGCGCCACAGACGCAGGGCGAGGGCGTCGGTCTCGTCGTCGGGGCGGGCGGTCGGCTCGCCGGCCGGGATCTCCACCACGACGAGGGGGTTGCCGCGTTCGCGGATCTGGCCGAGGACGTCGAGGATGCGCTGGTCGGCGAGGGGTGTGAAGGCGTAGACGAGGGCGTGGCCGGGCAGGGCCGCAAGCGACAGGGGCGGGAGGGGGCCGCGCCGGGGGCGGTCCTGGCGGGCCTCCAGCACGCTCTCCACGATGCGGTAGAACTGGCGGTCCCCGGTGGCGGCGGTGAGCTGGCGCAGGCGGCCGCCGACCGCGACGAGGCCGATCCGGTCGTGTCGGCGCAGGTAGGCGCGGGTCAGGCCGGTGGCGGCGCGCAGGGTCTCGTCCAGGCTGCGCCGTCCGGTGGTGGTGTCGATGTAGTCGGCGAGGGTGTCGAGCAGGACGACCGCGTCGACGGCGCGTTCGGCGGCGAACTGGTTGATCTGGACGGCGTCGCGGCGGGTGGTGGACGGCCAGTGGATCCGGCGCTGCCGTTCGCCGGGCACGTGCGGACGGACGCCGACGACCTCGACGCCGGTGCCCTCGTGAGCGGTGGTGTGCTCGCCGATCCGTTCGGGCAGCCGGACCGGGATCGGGGTCAGGCGGGCGGCATCGGGGACGGGGAAGACGTCGACGGTGCCGAGGTCGGTGCGGACGGTCCGGCGGGCCAGGCCCCGGGCGTCGGGCACGTCGAGGTCCACGACGCCCAGGTGACGGCGGCCCCAGCTGTCGGCGTGGAGGACGAGGTCGACGCCGGTCGGGGTGACGGTCAGGGCGTCCAGGGCGAGGCCGGGGCCGAGCGACACGGTGGGCTCGGGCGAGCCGATCCGGCCGTCGTGCTCGATGGTGACGTGCACGGTGACGGGCTCGCCCTCGAAGCAGCGCTGCGGATGGGCGGTGCTCCCGGCGGACAGCCTGCTGGGGCGGCCGGCTCCGGGAGCGGCCAGCGCGAGCAGCACGGCGGCGAAGGCGCCCGGGGCGAGCAGCCAGGCGTGACCGGTGAGCAGGGCGGCGACGGCCGCGGCGGTGGCCACCGTGAGCAGGCGCATGGTCTGCTGACCGGGCCGCCAGTGCGGCGAGGGCGGGCTGTCCGGCAGGCCGGCGGCGCTGGCCCGGACGGTGCGGGCGACGGCCAGGTCCCGGGCGCGGTGGGCGAAGCGGTCGGTGTGATCGGTGCCGTCGGTGCCGACAGTCCCCTCAGCGCCGCCGGTGCCGCCGGTGCCGCCGACGGGCGGGGCCGCGGCCGGGGCGGGGGTCACGGCGCCACCGCGCGGGGCAGCGTCTGCGGCGCCGGGACGGAGGCGACCAGCCGCGCCAGCACGTCGTCCGCCTCGATCTGGCGCACCCACAGTTCCGGCTTGAGCGTGATGCGGTGGGCCAGCGCGGGCCCGGCGAGCGCCTTGACGTCCTCGGGGGTGAGGTAGTCGCGGCCCTCCACCATGGCGTGGGCGCGGGCCAGTTGGATCAGCGCCAGGCCGCCTCGGGGCGAGGCGCCCACCTGAATCTGCTGGTCGTTGCGGGTGGCGTCGACGAGGGCGATGACGTAGTCGACCAGGTCGTCGTCGACCTCGACCCGTTCCACCGCGGCCCGCATGGCGAGCAGTTCCGCCGGGCCGACCACGGTCTCCAGGACCGGCTCGGGGGCCGCCCGGTCGATCCGGGCGCGCAGCATCGCCGCCTCGGTCGCGGTGGGGAGGTAGCCCATCCGCACGCGCAGCAGGAAGCGGTCGAGCTGGGCCTCGGGCAGGGAGTAGGTGCCCTCGTACTCGATCGGGTTGGCGGTGGCGATGACCAGGAAGGGGTCCGGCAGGCGGCGGGTGGCGCCGTCGACGGAGACCTGGCCCTCGGCCATCGCCTCCAGCAGGGCGGCCTGGGTCTTGGGCGGGGTCCGGTTGATCTCGTCGGCCAGCAGCAGCTGGGTGAACAGCGGGCCGGGCCGGAACACCATCTCGCCGGTGTTGCGCTCGTAGAAGGGCGCTCCGGTGACGTCGGAGGGCAGCAGGTCGGGGGTGAACTGGATCCGGCGGAAGTCCAGACCGAGGGTGGTCGCGAACGAGCGGGCCAGCAGGGTCTTCCCGAGCCCGGGCAGGTCCTCGATCAGGACGTGCCCGCCGGCGAGGGCGCCGAGCATGACCAGCCGCAGCGCCTCGGGCTTGCCGACGACGGCCCGTTCGATCTCCGCGAGCACCGCACGGGCCTGCTCCCCGGCCTGCTGCGGGGTCAGCGGGGGCGTGCCGGCGGGGGCGACCGCCGGTACCGCCTCCGGCGCCTCCCCCGGCGGCGTGCCCGGGGCGTCGGCGGGGCGGCGGGGGCTGGTGGAGAGGTCGGACATGTCGCTCCTGCGGAAACGATTCGGTCGCTGGGTGTGGGGGTCGGTACGGGAGCCGGCACGGAGGCCCGTCCGTGGATCGGCACGGGAGTCAGGCCGTCGGTCGGAGGTCACAGGGTGTCGAGCCGGTCGACGAGCTCGTGCAGGACCTCCGCCGGGAAGACCCGGGCCGGCGGGGGCGCCAGGGGGTCGATCCACGGCCACAGCCGCGGGCCGAGGAGCTCGGCCGCCCGGTCGCGGTCGGCGGGCAGGTTCAGGCCGTGGACCTCCGCGAGCCGTACCGCGTACAGCCGTTGGAGCCGGGAGCGCAACGGCGCGACGTCGCCCTGGGGGTCGAGGCCCTGGCGGACCGTCCAGCGCCAGTCACCGAGGCCGTGCTCGTACACCTCCATCTGGCGCGGCCGGCGGCGCAGCGAGAAGGTCTCGGTCCCCGCCCCGGCCACCCGGCGGGCGAGGAGGAGGCCGGTGCCGGCCAGCAGGACCGCGCCGGCCCCCGCCCCGGGCCAACCGCCGACCAGGGCGCACAGGACCTCGGCGAGGACGGCGGGCACGGCCAGCTCGATCAGGCTGTGGCGCACCGAGCCGGGGCGGGCGAGTTCGCGCTCCGTCCCGTCGCCGTGCGGCGCCGCGCCGCTCATCGGTGCCCTCCCCGGGTCTGTGCCGCGTCCGCGAGCGGGGGCTCGGTGTCCGCGAGCGGGGGCTCGGTGTCCGCGAACCGGGCGGCGATGGCGTCCAGGGCCGTACGGGCCCGGCGCACCTGGTCGTCGTCCATCGGGTGGCTCGAATACCGGGCCTCGCGGAACAGCGCGGTGAGCTCCCGCGCCCCGGCGGCGTCGATCCGCTCGTCGGACAGCGCGCGCAGCAGCAGCTCCGTCGGGCTCTCCCAGGCGTGCCGGGGCAGACCGGAGTCGGCCAGCGAGCTCTCCATCGCCGCGTAGCAGGCGATCACCGCCGCCCGGGCGTCCGTTCCGTCGAGTGCCCTGCGACCGGAGGCGACGGCCTCGGCGAGGGCGGCCTCCGGGCTCGCCGACCCGACCGCGGCCGGCGGCACCGCCGGTGCCTGCCGGTCTCGAAGCCGACGCCGCCGGCGCAGGAGGACGACCGCGACCAGCAGCGCGACCGCGGCCGCCAGGACGAGCAGGGCGGTGAACAGCACACCGGTCCCCAGGCCCGCGGCCGGCTCGGGCGGTGCCGGCGGCGCTCCCGACGGGGTCGGCAGAACGGGCCGGACGGAGGGCATCACCGGGAGATGGGGCCGTGCGTGCGGCCCGGAGTCGGCCCGGCGGTTCAGGACCAGCAGCAGCACCGGCACCGCGCCGGCGGCCAGCGGCAGCAGGCGCATGGCCGCCGCCCGCAGGCGATCGGCCCGGGGCGTCGGCCCGTCGAGGTGGCGGACCTCCTCGCGGAAGCGAACCGCGAACCTGCCCACCAGCGCGGCCCAGCCCAGCCCGATCAGCACCACGAACCCGAGGCTGCTCACCGGCCCGCTCGCGGCCGTCCCCAGCAATCCGCCGTCGGGGCGCAGCGCCGCGGCAGCCGTCAGCAGCCCGCCGACGACCAGCAGCACCCCCGCCGGCCGCCCCCACCGCCCGCGCGTACCCGACGGCGCCCCACGACTCATCCGAACCCCCCGGTCCCCGCGCGCGATGGCGCGCGACCAGCAGCCTCGCACACCGACCGTCACGGTGTCACCCGGGGTCACGGGCGCCCGGGCTCAGGTGCGCGACCAGGCGCGGTGCGGCCCCGTCAGCCCGACGGCGGGACGCGGACGGTGCGGCCCCGTCAGCCGGACGGCGGGACGCGGACGGTGCGGCCCCGTCAGCCGGACGGCGGGACGCGGACGGTGCGGCCCCGTCAGCCGGACGGCGGGACGCGGACGGTGCGGCCCCGTCAGCCGGACGGCGGGGTGAGGACGGTGCGGTCGAACGCGCCGCCGTGGGCGGCGGCGTGGGCGACGGCCTCGTTGACGGCGTCGAGGCCGAAGGTCCGGACCCGCTCGGGGCAGAGGTCCAGGGTGCCGGCGGCGACCAGCCGGATGATGCCGACGTTCGCCGTGCGCGGGTACATCCACTGCCCGCGCACGGTGACCGAGTTGCGCATGATCCACGGGTACGGGAGGGCCAGGTCGTCCCCGCCGAGCATGCCGACGCCACCCATCAGGACGACCCGGCCGTACTCGCGGACGGTCATGGCCGCCGCGCGGGTGGCCGAACTGGGTGCGCTCGGCGGGAGCAGGTCGATGACCAGGTCGATCGGGCCGTCGGCCGCGGCCGTCATGGCGGCACGGTCGGTGCTCTCCTCGCCGGTCAGCACGACGGGGCGCACCCGCGGCCCGAACCGGTCGGTGAGGAGGTCGAGGACGGCCCGGTTGCGGCCCGGGGCGACGACGCGGCCGGCCCCCATGGCGAGTGCGACGGCGACCGCGCTGCTGCCGAGGTTGCCGGTGGCCCCGCTGACCAACAGCGTCTCGCCGGCGGCGAGTTCGCCCGCCAGCAGTCCGCCGTAGGAGATGGCGTGCACGGCGAGGGCGGCCCAGCGGGCCGGGTCGTCGGCGGCCGCGGCGGGCAGCGGGTGGACGTTCTCGGTCGGGACCCTCATCAGCTCGGCGAACGATCCGTCGTGCAGGTGCCGGGCGAGCCGCGCGCCGCCCTCGCCGCGTGAACTCCAGCCCTGGAGCGTGATGTCGGGCGTCAGGGCGTCGTCCCGCGCGCGCACCGTCGAATCGCACCACACCAGGTCGCCGGGGCGCAGCCGGGTGGCGTCCGGGCCGACCCGGACGACCCGCCCCACGCCGCCGATCCCGGGGACGACGGGCGGGACCAGCGGGTACTTCCGGGCCCCGCTGAACACCTCGCCCGCGTACGGGGCCACCGCGGCGGCGAGGACCTCGACCAGCACCTCGCCGCCGCCGGCCTCGGGATCGGGCACCTCCCGCACCGTGAGCGGGGCGCCGAACCGCGTCAGAACTGCTGCGCGCATGGGAATGACCTCCGTGTCCGTCTGGATCGTCAGGACCGTCACGATCCGTCGGTATCCCTCGGGATCGACATTAAGAACGCTGAGCGCATGCGGGAAGCGACGATCCTTCATCCCTGGTATGCGTAGGACGCATGGACATCTCCAGCACGGGACTGCGGGTCCTGCGACAGATCGCCGAGTCCGGCAGCTTCACCGCGGCGGCCGGCCGGCTCGGCTACACCCAGTCGGCGGTCTCGCGACAGGCCGCCTCCCTCGAACGCAGCGTCGGTACCGCCCTGTTCGAACGGCGCACGGACGGGGTGCGGCTCACCCCCGCGGGCCTGACCCTGCTGCGACACGCCCACGCGATCCTCGACTCCTTCGCGGCGGCCGAACGCGACCTCAGCGGCGCCCACCCCCGGACGCCACCGGTACGTCTCGGGGTGTTCCTGAGCGCCGGCGCGGCGATCCTGCCCGCCGCGCTCGCCCACCTCGCGGCGGCCGACCCCCAGCTCACGGTGACCACCAGCGAGGGCACCACCCCCACCCTGATCCGGAGGCTGCGCGCGGGCTCGCTCGACCTCGCCGTGCTCACCTCCCGGCCGCCCCACCGGCCCCTGGACGGCGAGTCACCGCGCCTGCACGTCGAGACCGTCGCGGACACCGAGCTGGTCATCGCGGCGCCGGCGACCGGACGGTTCGCCGGCCGCACGACGGTGCACATCGACGAACTCGCCGACGCCGCGTGGATCGCCACCCCGTCATCGGCCGCCGAGCCGCTGCTCGGCGTCTGGCCCGGCCTGCCCGCCCGGCCGCGCATCGCCCACGCGGCCCGGGACTGGCTGACCAAACTCCACCTGGTCGCCGGCGGGTTCGGCGTCACGACCGTCCCGTCCCGGCTCTCGCCATTGCTGCCGCCCGGGGTGAGCCTGCTGCACGTCGAAGGCGCGCCGCCGGAGATCCGCCGGGTCCTGGTGGCGCGCCTTCCCGGACGTACCACCCCGGCGGTCGAGGCCGTCACCCGAGCGCTCACCTCGGCCGCCTGACCGGCGTCGCCCTACCTCTGCCGCCCTGCTCCCCCGACCGTCGGCCACCCCGGCGGCACCGCCCGCGGCCGGGCACTCGGCGGCGCCCGGTGCCCGGGTGCTAGAAATCCCCCGTGGACGATCACCCAGAACCCCCGACCCGGCGCGTCTTCGTGGCCCTGGCTCCGCCCGACGACGCCAAGGACGAACTGGCCCACGCCCTGCGGCCCGCGTACGAGGAGTACCCGCGGCTGCGCTGGAACCGGATCGAGGACTGGCACATCACCCTGGCCTTCCTCGGCGAACAGCCCTCCACGGTGGTGCCGCTGCTGCAAGCGGCGCTGGCCGGTCCGGTCGCCTCGCGCCCCGCCCTGCGGCTGAGCCTGCGCGGCGGCGGCCACTTCGACGAGCGGCTGCTGTGGAGCGGCATCGACGGGGACCTGGACGGACTGCAACTGCTCGCCGCCGACGTCCGGGGCCTGGTCAGGTCCTGCGGGATCCAGTTCAGGGACCGGCCGTTGCACCCCCACCTGACACTGGCACGCTCCCGCCGCGACGACCCCGTCAGCGTGCCGCAGGCCGCGGCCGGGCTCACCGGGTTCACCGGCCGGCCGTGGCGGACCGAGCGCCTGCACCTCGTCGCCAGCAACATCGGCCGTGGCCCCGGGCCGATCCGCTACCGCGACATCGCCTCCTGGCGGCTCGGCGCCGCCGCCCTAACCGAGCCTTAGCCCACCCGCCCGCCCGAACACCCCGCCGGCACAAGGCCGTTACCCCGGGCCAGAGGGGAATGAGGCGGGAATGGCACCGGTCGGCGTGTGGCGGCTCAAGGCGATGTTCCTGACCGAGGTGTACCGTCCGAATCGTTCATCTGGAGCGGCAGGGCCACGCTCACTCGGTACCTCCTGCGGTTCGACCCGAGCAGCCACCATCCAGTAGCCCCTCGTGATCGGCGAGCGGCTTCCACCCGGTTGACGGCGAATCACCCACGGCGTTCGATCGCTGATGCGCGGGACGTCTCGTGGTCGTCCTCGCCGGGCCAGCGACCGTCTATGTGCAGTTGGATGAGCGCGGCGTGGGAGAGCGGGGTGGTCGGGTCGGTGACGTCTCCGTTGGTGGTGTAGTCCAGGAGCACGATGTCGTCCTTCTTCCTGAGCGACTCGACCAGGTCGGCGGCTCGGTGCTCGAGGATCCAGCGGTAGGCCGGCAGATAGATCCGGCGACGGGCCGTTTCATAGGACAGCAGCCGATCTCCGTCCAGACCGGCTCGGTGGCCCAGGACGGGGCCGTACCGACGAACCGTCCGCTTCAGGCCCTTCATCGTGGTGACCCCGAGCTTCGCGGGGTCGACGTCGGAGTCCTGGAAGACCTTGAGGGCTTGCCAGATCCCTTCCACGGACTGGCTGGTCACTCCGTCGCTGTAGGGGACCGGGATCCCGCCGTGCGGGTAGAACGGGCTCAGCCGGACCCACGGCTCCGGCGCCTTGGAGGTCACGTCGATGATCTCGGCGCCCGGGAACGCGGCGGTCAGAGACGCGGTCGCGCGGCGACGGCTGGCGATACGGATCGGCATGTGCGGGCCCCCTGGTTCGATGACAGCAATCACCGAGCATCTCCGATGCCACTGACATCCCGCCCTCCGGGTGCTCGATGCTCCGGTCCGTCCCGGACCCGTCCTGCTGGAGGCGCTGCCGTGGTCCCCCGGGGGCACCCGGCCGGAGCGCGGTAGCCGGACGGCCGTGGGGGTGCGGGAGGGGGCCCGGATAGGCTGTAACGGCACGTCAGAGGGCCGGGAGCGGCCGGGGAGGGCCTGGAGCATGGGGAAGAAGAGCGAGCTGGACGACCTGCGGGCTCGGCTGGCGGCCCTGGAGGCGGAGGTCGACCGCCTGCGCGGTGAGGCTGCGGCGGTGGCGGCGGGTACGGCGTCTCCCGTGGCCGCCGGGCAGCCCCAGTCGATGACCCGCATCGCGGACGCCGTCGGGGTGATGGTCTCCGGACGGGCGGAGACCGTGATGGTCTCCGGACAGGTGGAGACCGTGACGCTCTCCGGACGGGCGGAGACCATGATGCTGTCCGGACGGGCGGAGGAGGCGACCCAGGTCCTGCGGGCGCGCACCGGGGCCCCGGAGGGCCGGAGCGCGGAGGCCGTGGAGAGTCGGAGCGTCCCGGTCCCCGTCCCGGAGCACGGCCAGTTCCTGGAGAGCCTCCTGTCGGGTCGGCCGGCCCTCCAGCAGTAGCCGGGCCCGCGCCGGGTCAGCGGGCCGCCGTGGGCGGGGCCGCCTTCGCCGTGCTCACGGCGGCCCTGCGCGTCGGTCGACAACACGCGCCGCCCCCGACCGTCACCGTCCACGCGGGCGGTCCACCGTCACCGTCGACGGACCGCCCTCGCGATCACGGCCGACCGGTCACACGTGGATCTCGTCAAGCGATGGCCCGTTGCACGCGCGCCCAGGCAGAATGAGCGCATGGCGACTTGAAGAGCACCGGCCGGGCGGAAGTCCTGGCGCAAGAGGGGATACGACTGGTCCGTCCGCGACGGTGACCGCTGGATCTGCCTCGTCTGCCACGAGCCCGTCCGCTCCTACCAGTACCGCTTCCATCCACCCGAGTCCTCCAGCTTCGAACGCTGCATCGGGTTCGCCTGGTGCTCGGGGTGCCGGATCTACTCGGGCGCCCTGGTCCACGTTCCTCGCAAACGCGTCCTGGTCGACGCCCTGGCCTCGCTACCCGCCGATGACCGCGAGCAGTTGCTCCGGAAGGAAGCCGCACTGGTCGACTACCTCGACAGCCAGGACCTCGACCGGCACTGACCCGAGCCCCGCCCGGGAGAAGCGGGCGAGGGTCGGGGGGCTCGTGCTCGGCGAGGGACGGTCAGGAGGGCTGCTTCCAGAGCGTGACCAGCCCGGTGAAGGCGGGCGGGTCCGCGGGTGTTCCGGTCGGTCGCACGTCGGTGATCTTCAGCATGGCGAGGTTGCCCTTCGAGGTGACGGTGCACAGCACGTCGCCCTTCACGATCGGACGGCGATCGATCAGCGCGGTGTTGCTGAGTTCCGACGGCAGCGGGGCGCTGTCCACCGCCTGGCGGCAGGCTTCCGGTGTCGTCCCCGTGCTCTTGGCGAACGGGGTGTTGAAGGTCAGGTACTGGAGGATATAGGACAGTTCGGCTTCGTGGTCGCCGAACTCCCCGCGCGGGTTCACCTTCGGGGTGTCCAGGTCCACGGTGATCAGCTCGCCGACGGCGGGGGTGCCGATCGCCAGGGGGCGGTCGGTGAACACCGCGGTGTAGCCGCCCTTCGGGGGCGCCGTGCCCGGTCCCGTAGCCGCGCCGGACGGTCCGGTGGCGCTCGGCTGCCCGCTCGACTGTCCGTCCGGCTGTGCGCCCGCCTGCCCACCGGTCTGAGGGCTCGCGCTCGCGCTCCCGCGCGCGTCGGGCTGCGCACCCGCGGCCGTGCCGGAGCCGGAGTTCCCGTCACCGGACAGCGCCCACGCCGTACCGGCAGCGGCGGCCAGCACCAGGGCGAGCGCCCCGGCCACCAGGGCCCGCTTGCGCCGCGGAGGTGCCGCCGACTCCGTGGCCACCGGCGCCGCAGCCCCCGGCCCCGTAGCCGCCTGGGTGGGCGCGCCGTGCACCGGGTCGCCGTACGGGGTGCCGGCGCTCCCCGAGGCCTGGGTGGGCACGTACGTGGCCGTCCGCCGGGGCGGGGCCTGCGCGGCGGCGGGCGCCAACCGCTCCGCCCCCGGCTCAGCCCCCGCCAGCAGCTCTTCCATCCGCCGCCGCCGCTCGGTGACCGCCGCCGCCAGCGGGGCGGGCAGCCACTCCCCCAGGTCGCGCAACGGGCGCCCGGACACCCGCTCGCACAGCTCCGCCAGTTCGGCCGGGGTGGGCCGGGCCGCCGGGTCCGCGGCGAGGGAGCGCTCCAGCAGGGGCCGCAGCCCGTCCGGGTAGCCGGTGAGGTCCGGCGGGCGCTGCGCGGTGTTGGCGATCTGGGTCGCCACGGTCAGCGCCCCGCCCGAGCCGTAGGGGTGGCGGCCGGTGGCGGCGACGGCTGCGATCAGGCCGAGCGCGAACACGTCGGTGGCGGGGGTGAGTTCGTCGCCGATGCCGTGCTCGGGCGACATGTACTGCGGGGTGCCGATGAAGCCCCCGCTCTGGGTCAGCCTGGTGGCCTCGGCGGCGCGCGCGATCCCGAAGTCGATCACCCAGGGGCCGTCCGCGCCGAGCAGGATGTTGCCGGGCTTGAGGTCGCGGTGGACGACCCCGGCGGCGTGCATGGCGTCCAGGGCCCGGGCGACGCAGCCGACGAGCTGGAGGGCGACGGGCAGCGGCAGCGGGCCGTGGGCGTCGAGGGCCTCGTCGAGCGGCAGGCCGGGGACGTACGCCGTCGCGAGCCACGGCTGCTCGCCGTGGGCGTCGTGGTCCAGCACGGGCACCAGGTGGTAGCCCCGCACCTTCTCGGCGGCGCCCACCTCCTGCCGGAAGCGGCGACGGAACTCGGCGTCGCCGGCGTACTCCCGGCGGATCACCTTGATCGCGAGCGGCTGGTTGCCGCGCGTGCGCGAGAGGTAGACGGACCCCATGCCGCCCTCGCCGATCCGCGCGAGCAGCCGGTACCCGGCGATCTCCTGCGGCTCGTCCGTGCTCAGCGCACGCAGCGCGCCGTTGCTCCCGTTGCTCCCGTTGATGGACCCCACCCCTTGTGCCATGGCTTCGAAGATCAAGATCCTAGCTCCGTCGCGGACCGCCGACGCCGGGGGCTCCGCCGGAACCGAGCCGACCCGCAGCGAAGAGATCGCGCTGAACGTATGACAACCGGCCGGACCGACGGCCGGATTGACGGCCGGATTGACGGTTGAACACACAGGCGCGGGTACGGCAGAGTCGAAGGAGTCGAACTCGAACCACCCCGGCCGAAGCGCCCGGCCGTCCCCGCCGCCCGACGTCGAGAGGTACCTCATGGTCGCCAGCCTGTCCCTACCCCGGATCATGCGCGTCGGCCGGGGCGCCACCGAGGAGTTGGGCGAGGTCATGGCGGGGCTGGGGCTGAGCCGGCCGCTGCTGGTCACCGACGCGTTCCTGGTGGGGACGGGCGCGGCGGAGCGCCTCACCGCCGCGCTGATCGGGGCCGGGCTGAGCCCCCGGCTGTTCGCCGACACCGTGCCCGACCCGACCACCGACTCCCTGACGGCGGGCCTGAAGGCCCTTCAGGAGCACGCGGCGGACTCCGTCATCGGGTTCGGCGGCGGCAGCCCGATGGACAGCGCCAAGGCCCTCGCCCTGCTCGCCGTCCAGGGCGGTCACATGCGCGACTTCAAGGCGCCGCGGCTCAACCTGGGCCCGGCGCTGCCGGTGATAGCCGTCCCCACCACCGCCGGCAGCGGCTCGGAGGCGACCCAGGTCACCGTCATCACCGACAGCGACACGGACGAGAAGATGCTCTGCCTGGGCCCGGCGTTCCAGCCGCTGGCCGCCGTGATCGACGTCGAGCTGACCATGTCGATGCCGCCCCGGCTGACCGCCGACACCGGAATCGACGCCCTCACCCACGCCGTCGAGGCGTACGTGAGCCGCAAGGCCAAGCCCTTCACCGACGGCCTGGCGCTCACCGCGATCACCACCATCGGCCGCCACCTGCGCCGCGCCTACGCGGACGGCTCGGATGCCGTGGCCCGCGAGGCCATGATGGTCGCCGCGACCCAGGCGGGGCTCGCCTTCTCCAACTCCAGCGTCGCCCTGGTGCACGGCATGAGCCGGCCCATCGGCGCCCACTTCCACGTCGCCCACGGGCTGTCGAACGCGATGCTGTTCCCGGCCGTGACGTCCTTCTCGGTGCACGCCGCCCGCCCCCGCTACGCCGACTGCGCCCGCGCCCTGGGCGCCGCCACCGCCGACGACCCCGACGACCTGGCCGCCGACAAGCTGGTCGACGCCCTCCGCACGCTCTGCCACGACCTCGAGGTGCCCACGCCCCACAGTCACGGCATCGACCGGGACGCCTGGACCGCGCTCATCCCCCTCATGGCCGAGCAGGCCCTGGCCTCCGGCTCCCCCGCCAACAACCCCGTCGTGCCCACCGCCGACCAGATCCGGGAGCTCTACGCCCGGATCTACGCCTGACCCGGCCCGGCAGCACCGGCACCGGACCCAGCACCGGCACCCGCACCGGCACCGGCACCGGCACCCGCACCGGCCCCAGCCCCGGCGCCGGCCCGCGGGCTCACCAGCATCCGGATGTCCTCGGCGGCCCAGAGGACGAACCGCTCGACCGGCACCACCCGGTGCCCGGGCTCGGGCCGGAACCGGAACCGCTTGAGCAGCACGGCCAGCGACAACAGGGCCTCCACGGTGGCCAGTCGGGCCCCCTCGCAGGCGCGCGGCCCCATCCCGAACGGGATCCAGGCCAGCCGTGGCCGCCCGGCCGACTCCTCCGGGCCGAACCGCTCGGGCCGGAAGCGCTCCGGGTCGGGCCAGTGCGCGGGGTTCAGGTGGACGGCCCAGATCGGGTGGAAGACCACCGCGCCCGCCGGGACCTCGTACGGGCCGACGGTCAGCGGCTCGGTGGTCCGCCGGGCGCCGTACGGGCCGGGCGGACAGCGGCGCAGCGACTCCTTGAGGACCATCTCCAGGTACGGCAGCCGGTGCAGGTCGGCGTAGGCCGGTGCGGCGCGGTCGCCGAGGACGCGGTCGAGTTCCTCGGTGACGCGTCCGGCCGCCTCGGGGTGCCCGCCGAGCACGTGGAGGGCCCAGGAGACGGCCACGCCCGTGGTGTGGTGGGCGGCCAGCATGACGGTGAGGACGGTGTCGCGGATCCGCGCGGGGTGCTCACCGGCCTCGACCAGGGTGCCGATCAGATCGCTGCGGTCGTGACCGGGTCCGCCGCGACGGTGGGCCGCGATCACCCCGTCGACCGTCGCCCGCAGCCGGGCCAGCGCGCCGGCCGTCCGCTCGGCGCCCTCGGCCGGGGCCGCCGTGCCCGCCGGCCGGTAGAGGCCCGCCAACTGCTCGGCGAGCACCACCTCGAAGGCCTCGACCACGCCGTCCGGGTCCTCGACCTCGCCGCCCAGCGCGAAGGCGCAGATCATCCGCAGCGAGAGCGCCGTGAGCTCCCGCTGCAACTCCACCGGCCGGCCGGCGGGCAGGGCCGCCCAGCGGTCGGCGAGCTCGGTCGCCAGGGCCGTGAAGCGGGCGAAGTGCCGTTCGTGCGCGGGCCGTCCGGCCAGCACCCCCAGCAGCAGCCGGCGCCACGGGGCGTGCTCCTCGGCCGGGAGCACCTGGAGGTTGCCCGCCTCGAACAGCGGGTCCAGGAAGGAGAACAGCCGCTCCGGCCGCTCGTCGAGGTGGACGGTGGCCTCCAGCAGCACCGGGTCGGCGATCGACACGGCGGTGTCGGCGCCGGGCAGCTGGAAGCGCACCACCGGGCCGTACTCGCCGTGCAGCCACAACTGGTAGGCGTGCAGCCCGCCCGCCCGGGCGATGGCACCCACCCCGCCGTCCGGGCGCGGCTCCGGGCCGGGAATGTTCATCGGACCTCCTGGACGACGGCCGGTCGGATTCTGCCCGCCCACCACCCCCGAGGCCATCCCCCACGCCGCACCGCCCGCGCCGCACCACACCTCACCGCACGAAGTGGCGGCCCGGGCCGGCGTGAACCGCCCGGTCCGCCCGGCCGGTCCGCCCGACGGATAATGGCCGGGCCGCCGGCCGAACGCGCCCGCGGCACCGATCGAGCGAGAGGCAGTGGACGGATGACCCTGGAGGAAGGCCGACGCGTCAGGCTGACGGAGGACCTCGGCCTCGGCGAGGCCGTCGCCGGGGAGCCCGGGGCCGTGGTCGGGTTCCTGTCGCTGGGCGCCGGGACCGAGGGCACCGTCGAGCGGGTGGACGGCGAACTCCCGGAGAGCGAGGCGGTCCGCGAGTACCAGCGGCTCAAGGCGCTCTTCGAGGACTACGGGCACACCATGCCGACCGCGAGCCGGGAGCGGCTGGAGAGCCGGCTCGCGGCGCTGGAACCGGAGTGGGCCGCCCACCGGGAGCGGGGCCGTCAGGTGACGGTCCGGGTCCGCCTGGACAACGGCTTCGTCCTCGAGGGACTGCACCAGGACGTCCTCGCCGCCCTCTGAGGGCGGGCGCCGCACCTCCGCCGACGTGCGCGTTGAGCGGGCGTTTACGGCACCCGGGCACCATGGGCCGTCCACTGAGACCACGGAGGCCGGGCAGATGCCCGATTGGTCAGGAGGCAAGCCAGTGCCCGATGTGACAGGAGGCAAGCCAGTGCCCGATATGACCGGAGGAGGCGCCGACCGCGACGCGGCGGCCCCCGCCGAGGAGACCACCACCACCGAAGCCGAAGCGGACACCCCCGAGCAGAACGAGGAATCGGAGAGCGCGCCGAACAGCTGAGGCGCGGCTGATCTGCGGCGGCCGGCCCCCCGGCCGCCGCAGTGCGGTAGCCCGCGCCCCGGCGCACCCCGGCCCGAAGCCGGGAAATCCCTGGCCGAGTCCGCGCCGAGCTGGGACCATGGCCCGATGCGGATACTGATCATGGGCGGCACCCGGTTCGTCGGCTACCACTTCGCCCGGGCGGCGCTCGCCGCCGGCCACGACGTCACCGTGCTGCACCGGGGCCGGTCCGGCGCCCACCTCCTGCCCGAGGCCGCCCACCTGATCGCCGACCGCGACGCGGACCTGTCCGTGCTGCGTGGCCACACCTGGGACGCCACCGTGGACGTCAGCGCCTACTTCCCGCGCCAGGTACGGCAGTTGGCGGCCGCCCTGGACCCCGGCGCCGCCGGGCGGTACCTGCTGGTCTCCTCCATGGCCGTCTACGACACCCCCGCCGCCCCCGGGTTCACCGAGGACTCCCCACTGCTGCCCGCCGACGGCCCGGAGGCCGAGGAGATCACCGTCGCCTCCTACGGCGTGCTCAAGGTCCAGTGCGAGCGGGCGGCGCGGGAGTGCTTCGGCCCGGACGTGCTGCTGGTGCGTCCCACGTACGTGATCGGCCCCGAGGACTACACCCACCGCTTCGACCACTGGGTGCAGCGGCTCGCCCGGGGCGGCGAGGTGCTGGCGCCGGGCCGTCCGGACGCCCCGCTCCAGGTCGTCGACGCCCGCGATCTCGCCGACTGGATGCTCGGCCTGCTGGCGCGCGGCGCCTCGGGGGACTCGGGTGTCTCCGGCGCGTTCCACGCCGCGACTCCCCCGCCCTTCACGATGGGCGATCTGCTCGACGCCGTCGCCTCCGCCGTCGCCCCGCCCGGCACCACGCTCACCTGGGTGGACGACGACTTCCTCCGGGCGTCCGGCGTCCAGGACGGCGCGCTGCCGCTGTGGCACGCCGACCCGCAGCGCCGGGCCACCAACACCGCCGACCCCGCCGCCGCCCTCGCGACCGGGCTGCGCCTGCGCCCGGTGGCGGACACCGCCCGCGACATCCGGCCGTTCGAGCCGTCGCCGCGGGCCCTGACGCCGGACCAGGAGTCCGCCCTGCTCACCGCGTGGCACCAGGGCTGACCCCGGGGGTCAGTGGGTCAGTCGGTGAGCCCCAGCCGCAGGTGCTCGATGTGGTAGACGGCCTGGTCGAGCAGGGCGGCCACGTGGTTGTCGTAGAGCGCGTACACGACCGAGCGGCCCTCCCGCCGGCCGACGACCAGGCCGAGGTTGCGCAGCAGCCGGAGCTGGTGGGAGCAGGCGGACTGCTCTAGGCCGACCTCGGCGGCGAGTTCGGTGGCCGCGCAGGGGCCCTCCCGCAGCCGGGAGAGGATCAGCAGGCGGGAGGGGGTGGCCAGGGCCTGCAGGGTGGTGGCCACCCGGGCGGCGCTGGCTTCGTCCAGGCGGGTGTGCGGGACGGCGGTGGCGGGGGCGGCTCCATGACCCATGCGGGCAATAGTACAACTCATACATGAAGACGCGTTCATATGTTCATGTATGGTGAGTGAGTCACCGGCCCCACCCTGCCCGAAGGGTCCCGTTCGCATGCCCACCACCCTGACCGAGCGCCCCGCGCACTCCCCCGCGCAGCGCCCCGCCACCGCCCCGCGCCGCCGAACCCGGGTGTTCGCCCTGCCCGAGGCCCGCTGGGCCGCCGCCGCGACCGTGCTCTTCCTGGTCGCGCTACCGCTCCAGCTCACCGGCGCCCCGGCCTGGGCCTGGGCCCCGCTGTACGCCCTCGCCTACGCCACCGGCGGCTGGGAGCCCGCCTGGGCGGGCCTGCGGGCGCTGCGCGAGAAGACCCTCGACGTCGACCTGCTGATGATCGTCGCCGCCCTCGGCGCCGCCGCCGTCGGCCAGCTGATGGACGGCGCGCTGCTGATCGTCATCTTCGCCACCTCCGGCGCCCTGGAGGCCCTGGCCACCGCCCGCACCGCCGACTCCGTACGCGGACTGCTCGACCTCGCCCCGGCCACCGCCACCCGGCTGCTCCCCGACGGCACCGAGGAGAGCGTGCCGACCGAACACCTGGCCGTCGGCGACACCGTCCTGGTGCGGCCCGGCGAGCGGATCGGCGCCGACGGACGGGTGCTGGACGGCGCGAGCGAGGTCGACCAGGCCACCATCACCGGCGAGCCGCTGCCCGTCGCCAAGGAGGCCGGCGACGAGGTCTTCGCCGGCACGCTCAACGGCACCGGCGCGCTGCGGGTGCGGGTCGAGCGGGACGCCGCCGACTCGGTGATCGCCCGGATCGTCGCCCTGGTCGAGGAGGCCTCCGAGACCAAGGCCCCGACCCAGCTGTTCATCGAGAAGGTCGAACAGCGCTACTCGATCGGCATGGTGGCCGCCACCCTGGCCGTCTTCGCGGTGCCGCTCGCCCTCGGCGCGGCCTTCACCGGCTCGCTGCTACGCGCCATGACCTTCATGATCGTGGCCTCGCCGTGCGCCGTGGTGCTCGCCACCATGCCCCCGCTGCTGTCGGCCATCGCCAACGCCGGCCGGCACGGGGTGCTGGTGAAGTCCGCGGTGGTGATGGAGCGGCTCGGGCAGGCCGACGCCGTCGCCCTGGACAAGACCGGCACCCTGACCGAGGGCACTCCCCGGGTCACCGACATCCGCCCCCTGCCCGGCTCCGGCCCGGGTGAGGAGGAGCTGCTGGCACTGGCGGCCGCGGCCGAGCACCCCAGCGAGCACCCGCTCGCCCGCGCCGTCGTCGACGCCGCCCGCGCCCGCGGTCTGGCGCTCGCCGGCGCCGAGGGCTTCTCCTCGACCCCCGGCATCGGGGTCACCGCGACCGTCGACGGTCGCACCGTCGCGGTCGGCACCCCGGCCAGGCTGCTGGACCACGCCGACCGGGAAGTCTCCGCCGTCGCCGCCGAGTTGGAGGACGGCGGCCGCACCGCCGTCCTGGTCGTGGTGGACGGCGTCCCGGTCGGCCTGCTCGGCATCGCCGACCGGCTGCGCCCGGACGCCGCCGCCACCGTCACCGCACTCACCGCCCTGACCGGCGCCGCACCGGTGCTGCTCACCGGCGACAACCCGCGCGCCGCCGCCCGGCTGGCCGCCGAGGTCGGCATCACCGACGTCCGCGCCGGGCTGCTCCCGCAGGACAAGGTCAGCGCGGTCAAGGAACAGGAGGCCGCCGGGCGCAAGGTCCTGGTGGTCGGCGACGGCGTCAACGACGCGCCCGCCCTGGCCGCCGCCCACACCGGCATCGCGATGGGCCGGACCGGCTCCGACCTCGCCCTGGAGACCGCCGACGCCGTGATCGTGCGGGACGAACTCGCCACCGTCCCCGCCGTGCTGGCGCTCTCCCGGCGGGCCCGCTCCCTCGTGGTGCAGAACCTGGTGATCGCCTCGGTGTTCATCTCCGTGCTGGTGGTCTGGGACCTGGTCGCCACCCTCCCGCTGCCGCTGGGCGTCCTCGGCCACGAGGGCTCCACCGTCGTCGTCGGCCTCAACGGACTGCGGCTGCTGCGCGAGTCCGCCTGGACGAAGGCCCGGGCCGAAGGCTGAGCCGTCGCCGCCGGAAGGCCGCCGCTCCCTCGGTCGTGGGGGCGGCGGCCTTCCGTGCACTCAGGGTCAGCTGTGCTTCCAGGTCACCGAGAAGGAACTGCCGCCGCTCAGCCCGGAGGTGGTGGCCTTGGTGGTGCCGCCGGAGGCCATGGTGATGTTGTCCGGGCTGAAGGCGCCCAGGGCCTGCCCGTTGACGGTGGAGCCGCTGAACGCGACCGAGTGGAAGTTCGAGAGCGGGAGCACCCCCGAGGAACTGGAGGGGGCCTCGGCGATCACCTCGGCGGAGGCCAGCGCCGCGCTCGTCAGGGACTTGTTGACGGTGCGACTCCAGCCCGCCGTGGTGTCGGCGAGGGTGAGGGTGAAGGAGCCGCTGCCGTTGGTGGTGACGCTCGCGGTGAAGTGGTCGCCCGGCCGCACGGTGTTGCTGAAGTTGACCGGGTAGGCCGGGTACATCTCGTACCAGGCGGAGTAGACCGGGGAGCCGCCGGAGCAGTCGGCCTCGGTGCCGGTCTGTTCGACGCTGTTGCTGCCGTCGCCGTCCAGGCCGACCCAGAAGCTGGACCAGGTGTCGGTGCCGGTGCAGGACACGGCGGGCTGCACCCAGCTGGCCTTGACGCTGGTGAACCGGCTGCCGGTGGCGGCGTAGCCGGACCAGTTGCCGCTGGTGCTGTTCAGCAGACCGCCGCCGTGGTGGGCGAGCGGGGCCTGGACGAGGGTGGGGGCGGCAGCGGCGACGGCCGGTGCGGCGGTGCCCAGGAGGGTCAGCAGGGCGGTGGACACGGCGAGTGTGCGCCGACGGGCTTCGGACATGACTACTCCCTTGTGGGGGCGTGGAGTTGGCCGAGCGTCGACAAAGGTAGACCCGCCGGAGCAGCGCCGGATGTCACGGGGACATAACGAACCGTCACCCCGTCCGCGGGGAACGCGGCCGGAGTGACGGAGGGAGTGCGCCGGATTGCGGACGGAGGGCGGAGAGACGGCGGGACGGAAGACGGAAGGGACGGGGAACTGGAGAGCCGGAGGGACGGAGAGCCAGCGGGACGGAGGGAACGGGCCGTTACGGAGGGTCAGCCCACCCCGGACGCGCGACCGCCCTCAGTCGCCTCCCCCGCCGCCGGGGCCGGTGCGCCGTACTCGGCGAGCAACTCCCGGGTGAAGCCGAAGAAGTAGGTGGCCAGGAAGCCCACCAGGTAGCCGGTCAGCAGCCCACCACCGTAGACGGCCGCGCTCGCGACCATGCCGTGCGGCCCGGCCAGCAGCGGGAACAGCGCCCAGCCGGACGGGCCGACGGCCGTCGAGCCGACCGCGTGGCCGAGTTGGCCCGCCACCCCGACGAAGGCGCCCCCGGCCGCACCACCCACGCAGGCCGTGACGAACGGACGGCCGAGCGGCAGCGTCACCCCGTAGACCAGCGGCTCGCCGACGCCGAGCAGGCCGGCCGGGAGGGCGGAGCGGATGGTCGCCCGGATCGAGGCGTTGCGGCGCAGCCGCAGGTAGACGGCCGCGGCGCAGCCGACCTGCCCGGCGCCGGCCATGGCGAGGATCGGCAGCAGCACGGTGGAGCCCTGCTGCTGGATCAGGGTGGTGTGGATCGGGATCAGCGCCTGGTGCAGGCCGAGCATCACCAGCGGCAGGAAGAGGCCGCCGAGCACCAGCCCGGCGAGCAGTCCGCCGTGGGCGAGCAGCCAGGTGGCGGCGTGGCCGATGCCGGTGGAGACCTCCCCGGCGAGGAACATCAGGCCGAACAGCGCCGCCAGCCCGCCGACCAGGACGGTGACCGTCGGGGTGACCAGGACGTCCAGCGCGGCGGGCACCAGCCGCCTGGTCCACCGTTCCACCTGGACGGCGAGCAGCGCGGCGAGCAGCGCCCCGACCACGCCGCCCTGCCCGGGGGTGAGGTGGTGGCCGAAGGCCTCCACCTTGGCCACCCCGGGGTAGACGATCACGCCCGCGACCGCCCCGCCCAGCACGGGCGTTCCGCCGAACTCCTTCGCCGTGTTGTAGCCGACGAAGACGGCGAGCAACGACATGAACCCGGAGGAGACCGCCGTCAGCGCGGGGACCAGCCCGGTCGCCCAGCCCAGGTTGGCGAGCGCCCCGGAGAGGGCGGCGACGATCCCGCAGCCGATCAGGGCCGGGATCAGCGGGACGAAGATGTCGGCGACCCGGCGCAGCGCCCGCTTCACCGGGGTGGCGTTGCGGACCCGGGCCTCCTCCCGGATCCGGGCACCGCGCCCGGCGAGGTCATCGGCGCCGGGAGGGGCCGGGGCGGCCGTGGCCCCGTCGGCGGCGGCCAGCAGCCGGCGCAGCTGGGCGGTGACCCCGGCGACGGCGCCGGGGCCGAGGACGACCTGGTAGGTGTCGTCCTCGACCGTGCCCAGGACGGCCGGCAGCGCCCCGAGCGCCTCCCGGTCGACCAGGGAGAGGTCCGCCAGGCCCAGCCGCAGCCGGGTCATGCAGTGGGCGACCGAGCGGATGTTGGCGGCGCCGCCGACCAGCGGGAGGATCGCCTCGGCCACGGTGCGGTGCTTCTCGTCGGACATGCCAGGGGAGGTACCCGGGCGGGCCCGGCCCTCAACCCGGCCGACGCTCAACCCGGTGAACGCTCAAGCCGGTGAACGCTCAAGCCGGTGAACGTTCAACTCGGGGAGCGCTCAGCCCGGGGAGCGCTCAAGCCGGTCCGGACTCAACCTCCCCCCCAGAGGGTGCTCCGGACGGCCTACCACCGGAACGACCATCGGACTATCGTTAGTTGGCGGAAGCTATCGAAATCCACACTCGACCCGGCGGCCGCCCCCGGCCCGACCGGCCGGCGGGAGGCAGCGGTGGCGACAAGACTCTCCGGCGGCGGCAGGACCGGACGGCGGCGCCCGGCCCGTACCGGAGTGGACCCGGACCACCCCCGGTACAAGTGGGTGGCCCTGTCCAACACCACGCTCGGCACCCTGATCGCCACCGTCAACGCCTCGATCGTGCTGATCTCGCTGCCCGCGATCTTCAACGGCATCGGCCTGGACCCGCTGCAGCCCGGCAACGTCAGCTACCTGCTGTGGATGCTGATGGGCTACATGCTGGTCACCGCCGTCCTGGTGGTCACCCTCGGCAGGCTGGGCGACATCCACGGCCGGGTCCGGATCTACAACGCCGGGTTCCTGATCTTCACCCTCACCTCGGTGGCCCTCTCCCTCGATCCGCTGCACGGCGGCCCGGGCGCGCTGTGGCTGATCG
Organism: Kitasatospora sp. NPDC030952; assembly: GCF_055571335.1. Classification (NCBI taxonomy): domain Bacteria; kingdom Bacillati; phylum Actinomycetota; class Actinomycetes; order Kitasatosporales; family Streptomycetaceae; genus Kitasatospora; species Kitasatospora sp. NPDC030952. The sequence continues at coordinate 55,106 of NZ_JBVIFM010000031.1, read as the reverse complement.
GCTGGCGGGTGGTGCAGGCGGTCGGCGGCTCGATGCTGATGGCCAACTCGGCGGCGATCATCACCGACGCGTTCCCGGCCCGCCAGCGCGGTACGGCCCTCGGGGTCAACATCGTCGCGGGCATCGCCGGGTCGTTCATCGGACTGGTGCTGGGCGGGCTGCTGGCCGAGTGGAACTGGCGGTCGATCTTCTGGGTGAACGTGCCGATCGGCGTGCTCGGCACGGTCTGGGCCTACCGCTCGCTGCGCGAGACCGGGGTGCGCAGGCCCGCCCGGATCGACTGGTGGGGCAACATCACCTTCGGTGTCGGCCTGACCGCCCTGCTCGCCGGGATCACGTACGGCATCCAGCCCTACGGCGGCCACACCATGGGCTGGACCAACCCCTGGGTGCTGGCCGGGCTGTTCGGTGGGGTGGCGCTGCTCGCCGCGTTCTGCCTGGTCGAGGCCAGGACGGCGGAGCCGATGTTCCCGCTCTCGCTGTTCCGCGACCCGGTCTTCACCGGCGGCAACGCGGCCACCCTGCTGGGCTCGATCGCGCGCGGCGGGCTGCAGTTCATGCTGATCATCTGGCTCCAGGGCATCTGGCTGCCGCTGCACGGCTACGACTACGCCGACACCCCGCTGTGGGCGGGTATCTACCTCGTCCCGCTGACCGTCGGCTTCCTGGCCGCCGGGCCGGTCTCGGGCTACCTCTCGGACCGCGCCGGGGCCCGGCTGTTCGCCGCCGGCGGGCTGGTGGTGATGGCGTTCTCGTTCGCCGGGCTGCTCCTGCTGCCCACCGACTTCGGCTACCCCTGGTTCGCCCTGCTGGTGTTCCTCAACGGCCTGGGCGGCGGCCTGTTCGCGGCCCCGAACACCTCGCTGATCATGTCCAGCGTGCCCGCCGCGGCCCGCGGCGCCGCCTCCGGCATGCGGGCCACCTTCCAGAACGCCGGCATGGTGCTGTCGATCGGGGTGTTCTTCTCCCTGATGGTGGCCGGTCTGGCCGGCTCGCTGCCGCACACCCTCACCAGCGGGCTGACCGCCCAGGGCGTACCCGCCGCCGACGCCCACGCCATCGCCTCGCTGCCGCCGGTGGGCACGCTGTTCGCCGCCTTCCTCGGCTACAACCCCGTCCAGCAGCTGCTGGGCCCGCACGTGCTGAGCCGGCTCCCGCCGGACAGCGCCCGGACGCTCACCGGCCGGGAGTTCTTCCCCCAGCTGATCTCGGGTCCGTTCCACGACGGGCTGGTAGTGGTGTTCTGGCTGGCGATCGCGATGTCGCTGGTCGCCGCCGCGGCCTCGCTGATCCGCGAGCGGCAGCGGCCCGCCGCCGGACCGCAGCGTCCGGAGGACGGCCGGTGAGCCCGGACGGCGGCGGGCTGTCCGCCGAGGCGGTGGTCCGGCTCCGGCTGGCGATCGGCCGGCTCAACCGCCAGCTGGTCCGCGCCTCCGGCGACCAGGACCTCACCGCCGCCCAGCTCTCCGCCCTGGCCCGGGTGGACCAGCACGGCCCGCTGCGGCTCGGCGAACTCGCCGCACGCGAGGGCGTGGCCGTCCCGTCCATGGTCCGTACGGTGGCGCCGCTGGTCGCCGACGACCTGATCACCAAGACCCCCGACCCGCAGGACGGCCGCTCCCAGCTCCTCGCCCCCACCCCGCACGGCCGGGACACCCTCGCCCGGATCCGCCGCGAGCGCACCGCCCTGCTGGCCCGCCGCGGCGCCCGCCTGACCCCGGAGCAGTGCCGCGCGCTGGAGGCGGCCCTGCCCGTACTGGAACTGCTCCTGGAGGAGCCCGACCCGCGCTGACCCGACACCTCCGCCGCCCCACCGGTCCCCGGCCGGTGGGGCGTTGACATGGTCGGGCACTGGCCCAGGGTCGGCAGCGACGTACCGACCGGCGGGCGCCCGGTCAACGGGTGGCCCGGCGAACCGGGTTCGCCCACGACCGCCCGCCCCGCCGCCTGGCCCCGCCCCCCGGCCGCCGGCCGGGGCGGGGCCAGCACCGGCCTCGGCCGTTCCGTGTGCGAGGTGAACCGCCGCTCAGCGCCGGCGGCGGCGCAAGGGCGCCAGTGGCGGGATCCCGCCCGGTCAAGCCTCGGTCATGGCCTGGACTTCGGCCTTGTTCGCCGGTGCCCGGCGTGGCTACCTTCCTATCGCTGACGCCGTGAAGGCTCGGCACCACTCCATTGGCATGCCCCGATCAAACAGCCGTCCGGCCGGGCTCCCCGTCCCCAACGGGCCGATCCGCCATTGCCCCACCGGACGCCAGGGCGGCCGTCCGCACGTGCGCGTCTCCCCCTCACCCCGGGCCTGCAGCCCGACGAGCCGCCCCATGACGGCGTGCCCGCGCGCAGACCCAGGGCCCGACCCCCCACCTGGGAGGGCTCCGTTGCGCAACATCCTCAGTTCCCCCTTGCGGCACGGCCGGCTCCGGGCCGGCACCGCGACCTTCGCGGTCGGCGCCGTGGTGGCCGCCGGCCTCGCGCTCGCGGCCCCGGCCGGCGCCGCGGCGACCGCCTCCGGCGCGTCCGGCGCGTCCGGCGCGCCCGGCACCGGCGTCAAGCACGTGTGCGCCACGCCGACCGAACGTCACCGGATGGCCTGCGACGCCCTGGTGCGCACCGACGTCGTCCAGCCGCACGCCTTCTCGCTGTCCGCCGTCTCGCCGGACGCCACGCCGTCCGGCTTCGGCCCGGGCGACCTCCAGAGTGCCTACGGCCTGTCGGCCAACGGCGGCGCCGGGCAGACCGTGGCCATCGTCGACGCCCAGGACGACCCCAACGCCGAGTCGGACCTGGCGACCTACCGCACGCAGTACGGGCTGCCTGCGTGCACCACCGCCAACGGCTGCTTCAAGAAGATCGACCAGAACGGCGGCACCAGCTACCCGACCTCCGACACCGGCTGGGCGGGCGAGATCTCCCTCGACCTCGACATGGTCTCCGCGGTCGCGCCGAACGCCCACATCCTGCTCGTCGAGGCCACCTCGGCGACCATGTCGGACCTCGGCGCCTCGGTCAACCAGGCCGTCGCCCAGGGCGCGAAGTTCGTCTCCAACAGCTACGGCGGCGCCGAGGACTCGACCGACACCTCCTCGGACAGCCAGTACTTCAACCACCCCGGGGTGGCCATCACCGCCTCCTCCGGCGACTCCGGCTACGGCGCCCAGTACCCGGCCGGCTCGCAGTACGTCACCTCGGTCGGCGGCACCTCGCTGACCCGGGACTCCAGCTCCCGCGGCTGGAGCGAGTCCGTCTGGGGCACCAGCTCCGGCGGCGAGGGCGCCGGCTCCGGCTGCTCCGCCTACGACCCCAAGCCGAGCTGGCAGACCGACAGCGGCTGCGCCAACCGCACCATCTCGGACGTGTCGGCGGTCGCCGACCCGGCCACCGGCGTCGCCGTCTACCAGACGTACGGCGGCAGCGGCTGGGCCGTCTACGGCGGCACCAGCGCCTCCTCGCCGATCATCGCCGCCGTCTACGCCGACGCGGGCGCCCCGGGCGCGGGCGACAACCCCGCCAAGTACCCGTACGCGCACACCAACGCGCTCAACGACGTGACCAGCGGCGCCAACGGCACCTGCTCCCCGGCCTACCTGTGCACGGCCGGCGCCGGCTACGACGGCCCGACCGGCCTGGGCACCCCGCACGGCCTGGGCGCCTTCACCGCGGGCGGTAGCACCGGTGGCAACACCGTCACGGTCACCGGCCCCGGCAACCAGTCCGGCACCGTCGGCACCGCCGCCGGCCTGCAGATCCACGCCAGTGACTCGGCCTCCGGCCAGAGCCTGACCTACTCGGCCAGTGGCCTGCCCGCCGGCCTGTCGATCGACTCCTCCAGCGGCCTGATCTCCGGCACCCCGACCACCGCGGGCAGCAGCAACGTCACAGTCACCGCCAAGGACACCACCGGCGCCTCCGGCTCCGCCTCCTTCAGCTGGACCATCGCCGGCTCCGGCGGCGGCACCTGCACCGGCGGCGGCCAGCTGCTCGGCAACCCGGGCTTCGAGACCGGCACCGCCTCGCCGTGGACGGCGAGCTCCGGCGTCATCGACAACTCCGCCGGTGAGGCTGCCCACTCCGGCAGCTGGAAAGCCTGGCTGGACGGCTACGGCAGCACCCACACCGACACCCTGAGCCAGACCGTCACCATCCCGGCCGGCTGCAAGGCGAGCTTCTCCTTCTGGCTGCACGTCGACACCGCCGAGACCGGCGGCACGGCCTACGACAAGCTCACCGTCCAGGCCAACTCCACCACCCTGCACACCTACTCCAACGTCGACGCGGGCACCGGCTACGTCCAGCGGACCTTCGACCTGTCGAGCTTCGCGGGCCAGACCGTGACCCTCAAGTTCACCGGCACCGAGGACTCCTCGCTCCAGACCAGCTTCGTCATCGACGACGCCGCCCTGAACGCCTCCTGACCGACCACCCGCACCCGCGTGGGGCCGCAGCCGACGCCGCGGCCCCATCGGCGCGTTCGGCGCGTTCGGCGCGTTCGGCGCGTTCGGCGCTACCTCTGAGCCCAGGAGCGGCGGGCGGTCGCGGGGAGGACGGCACCGGCACCGAGGGCTGAGTCAGTCCGGTTCCGGTTCAGTCCAGGTGGCGGGCCGAGCGCAGCCGGGCCGACAGGGTGTCGGGGGCGATCAGCGGCTCCGGGTAGTCGGGGGCGAGCAGCCAGGGGCGGTGCACGGCCGGGCCCGGCAGGTGGGCCAACTCCGGTACCCAGCGCCGTACGTAGTCCCCGGCGGGGTCGTAGCGGTCGGCCTGGCGCAGCGGGTTGAGCACCCGGTTGGGCCGGGTGTCGGTGCCGGTCCCGGCCACCCACTGCCAGTTGAGCTGGTTGTTCGCCACGTCGCCGTCCACCAGCAGGGAGAGGAAGTGGGCGGCGCCGATCCGCCAGTCCAGGTGGAGCGACTTGGCGAGGAAGCTCGCCGTCAGCAGCCGGGCCCGGTTGTGCATCCAGCCCTCGTGGGCGAGTTGGCGCATCCCGGCGTCGACGATCGGGTAGCCGGTGCGGCCCTGCCGCCAGGCCTCGGCCTCCCGCTCGTCCCGGTGCCAGTGGTCGTCCCGGGTGCGGTAGTCGCGGTGCGCGGCGTCGGGGCGGGCGGCGAGGACCTGGTGGTGGAAGTCGCGCCAGGCGAGCTGGCGGACGAAGGCCTCGGCGCCGGGGCCGCCGCGCTGGAGGGCGCGGGCGGTCAGCTCGGTCGGCGACAGACAGCCGAAGTGCAGGTACGGGGAGAGCCGGGAGGTGTCGTCGGCCGCGAGGTCGTCGTGGACGTCGGCGTAGGAGTCGACGTCCCAGCGCCGCCACCGTTCCCGGGCCGCGGTCTCGCCGCCGGTCGGCAGGCCCGGCGAGACCGGGCCTGGGACCACGAGGTTCTCGCTGCCGATGCCGCCCGGCGTGCGGATCACCCGGGGCGCGCCCAGCACGGTGCGGTGCGGTGCCTGCTGCCAGGCGCGGTGGTACGGGGTGAAGACGGCGTAGTGGTCACGGCCGGCCGGGGTGATCCGCCCGGCCGGGACGACGGTCACCGAGCCGTCGTGGACGTGCAGCCGGTCGCCGAACCGGGCGAGCAGCCGGGCCTCGCGCCGCCGGGCGAAGGCGCTGACCCCGGCGGCGAGGTGCACCGTCCCGGCGCCGGCCTCGGCGGCCACCCGGGCCGTCTGCTCGTCGGTCGCGCCCCGGCGCACGATCAGCCGGGAGCCGGTGCGGCGCAGCGATGCGTCCAGGTCGGTGAGGCAGTCGGCCAGGAAGGCCAGCCGGTTGGGGGCGGCGAAACCGGCCGCCTCGACGGCGGGGTCGAGGACGAACAGCGGCACCACCTGGTCGGCGGCGGCGCGGGCGGCGTTCAGCACGGGGTTGTCGTGCAGGCGGAGGTCCTGGGTGAACAGGGCGATCGCGACGGTCATCGGCGGGGCCTCGGAGCGGGTTCGGGTGCGATTGGCTTTCTTGCGATTGGCTTTTCTCAGGGGGTGCGAGGGGCCTCAGGGGTGCGGCCCGGCCCGGCGGGCGCGTTCGGTGATGTTGCGCGCCATCGCGTCGAACACCAGGGAGTGGAACGGCGCCACCGACCACCAGTAGGCGTGGCCGGCCAGTCCGTGCGGGTGGAACAGCGCGCGCTGGCGGTAGAGCGCCCCGCCGGCGCCGTCCGGGCCGACCCGCAGCTCCAGCCAGGCCAGGCCCGGCAGGCGCATCTCGGCCCGCAGCCGCAGCAGGCGTCCGGGCTCGATCTCCTCGACCCGCCAGAAGTCGAGGGCGTCGCCGACCCTCAGCCGGTCCGGGTCGCGCCGGCCGCGGCGCAGTCCGACGCCGCCGGCCAGCCGGTCGAGGGTGCCGCGCAGCGCCCAGGCGAACGGGACGGAGTACCAGCCGTTCTCGCCGCCGACGCCCTCCACCACCCGCCACAGGGCGGCCGGGTCGGCGGCCACCCGCCGTTCCCGCAGGTCCTGGTAGAGGCTGCCGCCGGCCCAGTCGGGGTCGGTGGGCAGCGGGTCGCTGGGGGCGCCGGGCAGCGAGGCGGAGGACCAGCGGGTGGTGACCCCGGCCTCGCGGATGCGGCGCAGCGCGAGTTCCACGGCGCGGTCGAAGCCGGTGAGGCCCTGCGGCGGGTCGGGGACCCAGCGGGCGATGTCGTGCTCGTGGCAGACCACCTCGTGCCGCAGCGACTCCACCAGCGGGCGGGCCAGCGGGCCGGGCACCGGGGTGACCAGGCCGACCCAGAGGCTGGACAGCGCCGGGGTCAGCACCGGCACCGGCACGATCAGCCGGGGCGGAAGGTCGGCGGCCCGGGCGTAGCGCTGCATCATCAGCCGGTAGGTGAGCACCTCCGGTCCGCCGATGTCGAAGGCCCGGTCCACCTCCGGCGGCAGCCCGGCGGCGGCCACCAGGTAGCGCAGCACGTCCCGGACGGCGATGGGCTGGATCCGGGTGTTGACCCAGCGCGGGGTGACCATCGCGGGCAGCCGTTCGGTCAGGTAGCGGAGCATCTCGAAGGAGGCCGAGCCGGAGCCGATGATGACGGCGGCCCGCAGTTCGGCGGTGGGCACCCCGGTGGACCGCAGCACCCGGCCGACCTCGGCGCGCGAGCGCAGGTGCGGGGACAGTCCGGCCTCCGGCACCCCGGCGGGCAGCAGCCCGCTGAGGTAGACGATCCTGCCCACCCCGGCCCGGGCGGCCGCGTGGGCGAAGGCGCGGGCGGCGCGCCGGTCGGTGGCCTCGAAGTCCGACCCGGTGCCGAGCGAGTGGACCAGGTAGTAGGCGACCTCGACGCCGTCGAAGGCGCCGTCCAGGCTCTCGGGCCGGGTGACGTCGCCGGTGGCCGCCTCGACCCGGTCCCGCCACGGCTGGTCGCGCAGCCGTCCGGGGTCGCGGGCCAGGCAGCGCACCCGGTGGCCGGCCGCGAGCAGCTCGGGGACGAGCCGCCCGCCGATGTAGCCGGTGGCGCCGGTGACCAGGCAGTGGCGTCCGTTCGGGATCGGCTGGTCCACCGTCCGCTCCTTCCGTTCTCTTCGTTCCGTCCGTGTTCCGTCCGTGTTCCGTCCGTGTTCCGTCCGTGGTACGCCTACCCGGCTCCGGTCAGCGCAGCAGGCCCTCCAGCAGGTCGAGGGCGGTGCCCAGGTCGCGGGGCCGGAGGGTACCCGGCGGGCGGCGGGGGCCGGTCCAGCCGGGGCCGGCGACCAGCACCACCGGCTGGGTGCGCGCGCCCTGCGGGCCCCAGGCCGTCCGGACCACCCGCTCCACCAGCGCCCGGTCGGCGGTTCGGGTGACCTGGGACCACAGCAGGACGGCCGGCGGACCGGTCCGGCGCACCGCCTCCAGCAGCGCCTCGGGCGGCAGGGCGGGGCCGAACATCCGGAACGGCAGGCCGCGCTCGGCCAGGGCGGCGGCGAGCGCCTCCAACGCGAGGGCGTGCAGCTCGGTGGGCATCCCGGCGAGCAGCGCGGCCGGCCCCGGGGGTGGCTCGGCCCGGTCGGCGGCCCGGCGCAGGGCGGCCGAGATGTGCCAGGACAGCAGGTGCTCCACCTCGACGTAGCGCTCGCCCTCGGTGGACCACTTGCGCCCGACCGCCCGCAGCGCGGGGGTCATCACCTCCGTCCAGGCGGTGACCGGGCCGAGCGCGTCCACGCTGCGGCGCAGGATCAGCGCCATCTCGGGGGCGTCCAGCCGTACGGCGGCGCGGGCCAGGCCCCGGCACTCGGGGCGTACGGTGCCCACGGGCAGGGTGTTGCCGCCGGAGGCCGTACCGGTCCTCGGCTCCGGCGGGGCGGGCGCGGCGCCCACCAGGGCGACCCGGGCGGCCTCGGCGGGGTTGACGCCCCGGGCGGTGAGCCGGCACATCTCCTCCAGCACGGCCACGTCGTCCGGCTCCCACCGCCGGTGCCGCCCGGGCGCGCGGTGGGCCGGGCCGATGCCGTAGCGGCGCTCCCAGGAGCGGATGGTGGTGGGCGAGACGCCGAGCCGTCGGGCGAGGGCCCCGGTGGTCAGTCCGGCCGGGGCGGGAGCGGGCGGGGCGGTCACGGCCGCGAGCCTACGTCGGGGCGCCGGGGCCCGCTCGGCCGACGCGCGGTCGGTGTCTCCGGCGCCGGTGGACGGCCGGTCGGTGATTGCCTGCACCTTCCGACCGTCGCGCAGTCGCGGGCCGCCCGGGTAGTCGCACCGTTTTCGCAGCGTTCCGGCGGGCCGCGCGCGGGCACCGAACTCGCCTGCGCGGCGCCATGGTTGACGCCCGCCCGACCGGCTGCGGCCGCCTAGCCGCCCAGCTCCTCCGCCCAGCGGCGGCTCCAGGCGTCCAGCGGGCCGAGGGCCGCGACCAGGTCCTCGCCGAGCGGGGTGAGCCGGTAGAGCTCGCCGTCGCGGGTGAGGATCCGGGCCTCGGCCAGTTCGGCGAGCCTGACGGTCAGCACACTGGAGGACATCCGCTCGCACCGGCGCTGCAACTCCCGGAAGCCGCCTGGTGATTGGCTCAGCTCCCAGAGGACGCGCAGCGCCCAGCGGCGGCCGAGCAGGTCGAGCGCGGCCATCACCGGCCGGCCCGAGGCGGAGCCCCGGACCGGTAGGCCGGGGCGCGGCGGGCCCGCCGCCGCGGGGGTTTCGGGGCCGTCCATGAACACCCTCCTTGTGCTTCTGTTTCCGAAGCATCATAGTGGTGCTTCGGAAACAGAAGCACCCGGGACCCGACGCCAGGGAGTGCACTATGCCGCGCATCCAGCCGCTCGAACCGCCCCACCCCGCCGACGTCCAGCGGTCACTGCTCCGCTGGATGCCGCCGGGGGTCACGCACGAACCGCTCGCCCTCTTCCGCGTGCTGCACCGCAACCCCGAACTCGCCTCCCGGATGTTCGCACTCGGCTCCGGGCTGCTCGGGCACGGACTGCTGCCCGCCGCCGACCGCGAACTGGTCATCGCCCGGACGACGGCCCGGGCCGGGTGCGGCTACGAGTGGGGCGTGCACGCCGCCACCCTGGCCCGCCGGGCCGGGCTCACCGACCAGCAGCTCACCGCCACCGCTCACCGCACGCTCGGCCCGGAATGGACGGACCGCCAGGCGGCGCTGCTGCACGCCGTCGACGAACTCCACGACACCGCGGACCTCTCCCACGCCACCTGGACCGCCCTGACCGCCCACTACGACGACGCCCAGCTGCTGGAACTCCTCGTCCTGGCCGGCTGGTACCGCATCATCGCCACCCTGGCCAACGCCCTGCGCCTGGACGACGAACCGTGGGCCACCCCGCTCCCGCGCGGCTGAACCTCCAGGCGATTCAACCGGTCAAGAGGACTTCTCAGCCGGGGAGCCCGCGAGTGCCGATCATCGCCGCTGGGCCCAGGCACACCCCGAGGCGGCGACGAACACGATCGCCGCCGGCACCTCTCGGCCCCCGTAGCGCCTTGAGTTACCGCCCGTGGCGGTCGCTGCCCGCGGCACCGGCGGGAGGCCGACCGCGTCGCCGCCTTCGGCGGCATCGCAGCAGCGATCAGCTGCCCTCGCGGACTCCCCGACTGCGAAGTCCTCCAGGCCGGTTCGGTTCAGCCGGCGAGCTGGGCCCGGAAGGCCGCGCTGTTGAAGTACGCCGTGGCCTCCCGGATGAGGCCGGTGTCATCCAGCTCATAGATGTTGATGCCGGACCAGTTGACCGGCTTGCCGTCCACCGCGACGGCGGCGCCGCGCCAGGAGACGGCGACGTGGTTGCCGACGGTGTGCGCCTCCAGGGGCGTCAGCCCGAGGAAGGGCCGGAAGCCGGGCAGGACGGAGGCGATGAACTCGCGGATCGCGGCGCGTCCGGTGATCGGCGGGGTGCCGATGGGGTCATGGAAGACACCGTCCTCGGCGAAGGCCTCCGCCCAGGTGTCGGCGTCGCCTTCCTGGGAGGCACGGAAGAACTGCAGGACGGCAGGGGGCATGGCCGGGAATGTCATGGGATGGTCCTTCGGTGGTGGATTCCGTTTCTGGGGCGGCGAGTTGGTCGCGGAAGCGGCGGCGCCCGCGCGAGTGAGCAACCACCGCTCATGACGCGAGCGGGGTGTCCGTGCCAACCCGGCGCCACAGTCGGCCCGCGAGGGCGACGGCCGCGGCAACCCCGACGAGGGCGCACACTCCGGGCCAGCCGAGCCGGGCGAAGACCCGGATCCCGAGCCAGGATCCGGCGCTTCCGCCGAGGAACGAACAGGTCATGTAGGCGGTGTTCAGCCGGCTGCGGGCCTCCGGGCGCAGGGCGAAGATCCGGGCCTGGTTGGCCACCTGACTGCACTGCACCGCCACGTCCAGGAGCAGGAGGCCGGCGGTGAGGGCGGCCAGGCCGGTCGCCCCGCCCGCCGCGCCCGCGGTGAGCACGGCGGCCGCGGCGAGGGTGGTTCCGATGCACCATCCGTTCACCCGGTCCGGGCCGTGCCGGTCGACCCAGCGGCCGGCCGCAGGGGCGCAGAACATGCTGGCCGCTCCGATCAGGGCCAGCACACCGACCGCCTGGGCGTCCATCCGGTAGTGGGGCCCGGTGAGCAGGAGGGCGAGCGCCGTCCAGGCGGCGCTGAAGCCGGCGAAGAGGGTGGACTGGTAGAGCGCGGAACGGCGCAGGCCCGGCTCGGTGCGCAGCATCCGCACGGTATCGGCGAGCAGGGCCGGGTACCGTTCGCCGGTGGCGGGCGCGGTGGTGGGCAGGGCCAGGCCGAGCACGAGCGCGAGCAGCCCGGTGAGCACGGCGGCGGCCAGGTAGGGGGCACGCCAGCCGAGGTGTTCGCCGACCACTCCGCCGAAGGTGCGGGCCAGCAGGATCCCGCCGATCAGGCCGCCCTGCAGGGTACCGATCACGGCGCCGCGCCGGTCGGGTGCGACCAGGCCCGCCGCCAGGGGCAGCAGCAGTTGGGGAACCACCGTCGCCAGGCCGACGATCGCACCGGCGGCGACCAGGAGGCCAGTGGCCGGGGCGAGCCCGGCGGCCAGCAGCGCGCAGCCCGTCACGGCCAGCAGCGCGGTGATCAACGGGCGGCGGGGCAGCCGGTCACCGAGCGGGACCAGCAGGAAGATCCCGGCGGCGTACCCGAGTTGGGTCACCGTGGCCACGCCGGCGGCCGTACCCGGCGCGACGCCGAACCCGTCGGCGACGAGCGGGGTGAGGGCCTGCGGGAAGTAGACGTTCGCCACGCTGACGCCGCAGGCCAGTGCCATCACCAGCGGCAACCGCCGACCGATCGCGGCGGGCGCGGACGGGACGGGCGCGGACGGGACGGGCCCGAGCGCCACGGGCGCGGACGGGACGGGCGCGGGCGAGACGGGCGCGGGCAGATCGGTCCGGGGCGGATCGGTCCTGGGCATCACCACTCCAATCGAACGAACTAGTTGGTTCGGACGCTCGATGAGAGAGTGACAGAGCGTTGCGCGATCGTCAAACGAACCAGTTCGTTACCATCGGTCCATGGCCTACGACTCGACCGCGACCAAAGAGCGGATCCTCACGGCGGCGGCCGCCGAATTCGCCGCCCACGGCGTCGCCGGCGCCCGCGTGGACCGCATCGCCGCCCAGGCCCAGGCCAACAAGCGGGCGATCTACGACTACTTCGGCGACAAGGACCGGCTCTTCGCCGCCGTCCTCGAACGCCTGATGGCCGATCTCGCCCAGGCCGTCCCGCCCGGCGACGACGACCTGCCCGCCTACGCCGAGCGCCTCTTCGACTACCACCGCGCCCACCCCGAGGCGCTGCGGCTGCTCATGTGGGAGGCCCTCGAACTCGGCGACCGACCCGTTCCCGGCGAAGAGGTCCGAACCCGCCACTACCAGGACAAGCTCCAGGCCGCCCACGACAGCGGCGACCCCCGCACGCGCCTGTTCTTCGCCCTCGGCCTGGTCGGCTGGAGCCTGGCCATGCCCCAGCTCCGCCGCATGATCTTCGGCCCCGACCACAGCCTTGACCGGCTCCGCACCGACATCGCCCAGGCCGTCCAGTCCCTCCCCACCGGAGACGGCCCTCCCGAGCAGTCCTAGCCGTGGCTGAAGATGACTTGGTGACCGAACTGACGCCGGGGCCTCGCGCGCCTCGAACCGGCAGCTGAACCGCCGCTCCGGGTACCGGGACCGGAGCTTGCCGGGTGGCCCCGGGGTGCCCAGACTGGGTTGACCTGCCCGGGGGAGGACGTCATGTGGGTGGTAGTGGTGCTCCTGCTAGGGGCGGCGGCCGGGGTGGTGCTGGTCGTGGTCTGCGCGCGCTGTCGGTGGGCGCAGCGTGAGCTGCGCCGGGCCGAACGGCTGGCTGCGGGCCGGGACTTCGACCTCGACCTCGACCTCGACCTCGACCTCGACCGGTACGAAGTCGCCTGCCTGACGGGGCATCTGGCGGAGCTGAAGGTCGTGGAGATGTGCGACCGGGGCCGGCTCGTCGTCTCCCGCTCGGGGGACGTCACCGCGACCACCGCCCGGCACTCCCCGCAGGGTGGCCCCGGGGAGCTGGAGGGGTTCGAGGAGGAGGTCCTGCGTCTGCTCGGGCCCACCCGCACCCGCGACCTCGGCGAGCTGCTCCGGTCGGTGGACCGCTGCCCGCAGGCGCGGGCGCTGCGCAAGCGGCTGGCGGACTCGGGACTGTTCGAGGACGAGGAGCTGGTCGCGCGGATGTGGGCGGCCGACGAGTGGATATCCGTGGCGCGGGCGTCGGTGGCCGTGGCGGGCGCGGCCGCCCTGGTGTCCACCCTCGCGATGCACGGCGCCTGGCTCGTGCCGCTGGTGGGCTTCACCGCGCTGTTCGCGGTGGCCCTGTGGGTCGGCGGGCGGATGCGGCCGCGCCTGAACACCTACCGCCCCCTCACCGCGCTCGGCTCCCGGGTGCTCGGCGACGTCCGCACGGCCGAGCACCGCGAGCCGGGGTCGGCGGCCATCGCCCTGGGCGGGTTCTCGGCTCTTCCCGGCGCTCACGACCTGCGGTACTGCGAGGCGGGATCCCGCCGCCGTGCCAACGCGGCAGCGGCCAAGCGCGCCACCGGTGACCATCGCCGGAGCGAGGGCGTGGGCGCCTGCGGCTTCGGCGGCGGGTGCGGTGCCGGCTGCGGCGGGGGCGTCTGAAGCGTCCGGGGCCCGGCCACCGAGGGGGCCCGCCGGGCGGGCCCCCTCAGCCGCCGGGTCGTCAGCCGACGGTGACGGTGAACGGGCCGGCCAGGACGGAGTAGCCGTCGTTGGCCAGGAGGTACGCGTCGTAGCGGCCCGGGCCGCCGAGCTTGCCGGTGGCGAAGGTGAGGGCGCCGCTCTGGTTCGGGGCGTAGGACCAGGTCAGCGAGGAGCGGGAGCCCGGGGTGACGCCCGCCGGGTAGAAGCCGACCCAGTTCTTGGCGCCGGCCTGGGCGGCGGTCGGCAGGGCGTAGCGCAGGGTGAGGTTGCCGCCGTTGGCCACCGCGCCGAGGTCGCCGGTCAGGGTCGGGCCGGTCGCGGTGGACGGCGCGAAGGCGGCGTTCAGCGGCGTGGCGTAGGTGTCGTTGGCGGTGAGGCCGGGCAGTCCGAGGGCGGACTCGATGGTGCGGCCGATGCCGTAGTGGTCGTAGTGCAGCGGGCTGCTGGTGCCGGCCGGGACGGTGCCCTGGGAGCCGACGGCGATGGTGGCGAGGTGGTTGTAGGCCTCACCGGAGCTCTCGTCCCAGGTCAGCAGGAGCAGGGAGCGGTCCTGGGTCCAGGCGGGCGAGGACAGCACCGGGGCGAGGGTCTGCTGCAGCCAACCGTCCTGGGTCTTCAGGCTGGTGGCGTTGCCGTTGCCGGAGGCCTCGCCGTCGTAGTAGTCGTCGGCGGCGATCCAGGAGAAGTTCGGGGTGGTGGCGGCCGACTTGAGGTCGGTGGTCAGCTGGGTGGTGTCGAACAGGTGGGCCGCGCAGCGGGCCGGGTTGCCGCTGATGTCGGTGTAGTTGATGAACGGCGCGTCGTCGGGCTCGTACTTGGCGTCGTACTGGGTGGTGGTGTTGCAGGGCGTGCCCATGCCCTGCTCGTAGGCCTTCCAGGTCTTGCCGGCGCCCTCGATGGTGTCGCCGAGGTTGCGCTGCGGGGAGTTGATGTTGGGCCAGTAGGTGGCGCCCTTGGTGTAGGTGTCGCCGCCCGCGACGGCCAGGTAGTTCTCGTCGCTGGGGTGGTAGACGCCGTGCGCGTCGGTGAGGGTGGCGCCCTGGGCCATCAGGCCGTGGATGAACGGGGTGTCCGCCGGGTCGTTCATGATCTGGGCGTAGTCGGTGTTCTCCATCATGACGGTGAACACGTGGTCGTAGCCCGGCACTCGGGAGGCCGGCGGGGCGACCGGCGCGGGCGCGGCGACCGGGGTGTCGAGGGTGAGCGAGAGGTTGTCCAGGTAGCCGGTCTCGTTCGTGGTGGAGAGGAACTGCACCTCGACCTGGATCGAGCGGGTGCCGGCCGGGACGGCTCCGGTGGCGCTGCGGGAGAGGAACTTGGTGCCCAGGCCCCGGTCGGTGGCGGAGACGGTGGGCAGCTTGGCGGTCGCGCCGAGCGGGCTGCCGTCGGCGCCCTGGAAGTGCAGGCTCACCGCGGCGTAGCCGCCGTAGGTGGTCCAACCGCCCAGCCAGCCCGCGAGGTCGTAGTGCACGCCGCCGCCGTCGATCGCGCCGGCCGCCGAGGAGACGTCGACGGTCTGGCTCATCGAGCCGTCCCCGAAGTTGCCCGGTCCGAAGAAGGCCTTGCCGGGAGCCTGTCCGTCGGTCGGCAGGCCGAAGGAGCCGACCGTGGAGCACATCACGTTGACGCCGCCGGCCTGGACGGTCCAGCCGGGGACGGTGGTGGCCGCGCTCCAGTCGTTGGTGCAGTAGCCGCCGGCCTCCGCGTCGCCGTTGACGATCAGGTTGCCGCTGCCACCCGCCGCCTGCGCGGGGCCGGGGGCGGCGACGACCAGTGCGCCGACGAGCGGGAGGGTGGCGAGCAGTCCGCCGATGGGGCTCCAGCGCAGTCGCATGGGGGTACCTCGTCCCGTTGGTTGCATGAGGGTGGGTGCCGTGGCGGTGCACCACGGGCGGGACATAGGTACCGGTTCCGCACCGCCCGGGGAAGGGCGCGCGGGCGAACACAGGCCGAACTTGGTCAGACAAGTTTGCGCGGAGGGCGCCCCACCACCCATCGGACGCCCGCCGACCCGGGCAACGCCGCAGCCCCGGGGGGCGGTGGGGCGACCGCCGCTCCGCGCGGGGCGGTCAGGAGCCGGCGGGCACGTTCGGGTACGGCGCGAAGCCGGAGTTGGACTTGCAGCCGAGGTTCTCGAAGGTGCTGATCTTGGTGTTCGGGTCGGTGGAGAGCAGGTGGTACTTGCAGGCGCCCTTGATGTACCGGCCCTCGACCCCGCCGGGGAAGTCGATCTCCTTGTTCCAGAGGTACGGCGACTGGTAGCCGTTCAGCCGGGCGGTGGCGTTGACGTCGATCCCGCCGGGGGCGTACATCTCGTACACCCAGCCGGTCTTGGTGTCCCCGTAGGTGGCGAACTTCTGGGCCACCCACTGCGTGCAACTGGTGCTCAGGTGTGCGCTGTTCTGCCCGCCGCCCTTGACGATGTACTCGGCGAGCGGGGTCACCTGCTCGCCGCGCGGCGTGAAGCCGCCGCGGAAGATGTCCTCGACGTTCTCCCGGGTGTCGCCGCGCCAGAGCGTGTTGACGTCGTTGCGCCACTGCCAGCGCTCCGCCGTCGCCTGGTCCGCGACGGTCTGGGCGATCTGCGGCTCGGTCGTGGTGCTCCACCAGTCCGAGGCCCGGTAGTCGCGGACCGGCCCGCAGGGGGTGGTCAGGTCGTCATCGGCGGCCGCGCGCGGGGCGGGCACGGACGGCCCAACCGGGGCGGCGACGGCCGGGGCGACGGCGACGGTGGACAGGGCGGAGGCGAGGGAGACGGCGGTGAGCACCCGCAGAGCGGCCTGCAACATGGTGAGAACCCATCAGTCGATCAACATGACCGGCTCTTTATAGGCGTGCCGACCGGAGCTCGGCGGGAGCACTACGCCGACACCACCCGCACGGGTGGATTATTCGTATCGATACTGACGGAGCGCCGGCCAGGGGTGGGGTCGGCGCTCGCAGCGTCCGGGTCAGCCGCGGGTGAAGGTCCCCAGGCCGTCCACGTCGAGCTGCTCGACCACCACCTTCCCGGCCCGCCCGTCCGACCCCACGGTGAAGCTCACCCCGGACAGGCCGACCGCGTTCTCCCCCTTGCTCAGGAAGCTGAACACATCGCCGTCGAAGTGCTGGAGCGGGTACTGGAGTTCGGCCGGCCCCACCGTCATCACCAGGCCGCCGTCCTGCTCGGTCACGGTCAACGGCCCGTAGTAGCCGCTGGCGTACGTCCCGGTGTACGCGGAGTTCGGCTTGGCCGGGGCGGCGCTCGCCGGCGGCTTGCCGTAGTCGGTCTTCGAGGCCGGGCTCGCCGCGGCGGCGGGCACCAGCTTGCCGAAGAAGCCCAGCCAGTCCACCGTCTCCCGGCCCTCCTGGGCGACGTCGAAGAACTCCTCGGCCACCGCCTCCGGGAGGCCGGTCGGCTGGCCGTTGGTGAGCACCACGATCCCCAGTTGCTCGGAGGGCAGCAGGGTCACCGTGGTCGCCGCGCCCAGCTCGAAGCCGCCCGAGTGGTTCAGCCGCAGCCGGCCCTGGGGGTCGGTGCCGACGTTCCAGCCCAGGCCGTAGAACCCGGCGGTGCCGGCGGCCGCCCTCGGCGGGCTGCTGACGTACTGCGGGGTGCGGGTCTCGTTCAGCGCGGCCGGGTCGATCACCGACCGGCCCTCGAACTTCCCGTCGGCGAGCTGCAACCGCATCCACCGGGCGAGGTCCTGCACGGTGGAGCTCACCCCGCCGGCCGGCGACTGGGAGTCGGCGTTCTCGGTGGTGCTGACCTGCCAGCCGCCGGCCGTCTTGACGTGCGCCGCCGCCTTGTCCGTCGCGTTGTCGTAGTCGGAGCGGCGCGAGCTGGTCGAGTTCATCCCCAGCGGCCGGTACAGGACGTCCGCCGCGAGGTCCTCCCAGGCCACCCCCTTGGCCTTGGCGACGGCCGCGGCCGCCTCGGTCAGGCCGTAGTTGGTGTAGGCGTAGCTCGCCCGGAACGGGCCGAGCGGCTGGTCGCGCAGGTGCTGGACGATGTAGTCGCGCTGGTAGCCGAGGTCCTCCAGCAGGTCCCCGGCGTGGTCCGGCAGGCCGCTGCGGTGCGAGAACAGGTCGGCGATCGTCACATGGCTCGTCACGTACGGGTCGGCCAGGGCGAAGCCCGGGTCATGGGCGGTGACCGGGTCGTCCCACTTCGCGACCTTCTGGCCGACCGCCCCGGCGACCACCGTCGAGGAGATCGGCTTGGAGACCGACGCCAGCTGGAACACGGTGTCCGGATCCACCTGGTCCGGCTTGCCCAGCTCACGGACCCCGAAGCCCTTCGCGTGGATCACCTTGTCCTGGTACACCACCGCGATCGCCACCCCGGGGACACCGGTCTTGGCCATCGCGTCCTGCACGTAGCCGTCGATCCGGCCCACGGCGGCGTTCACCTGCTGCTCCGTCAGCTGCGGCGCCGGCTGGGCGGGCGGCGCGGTGGCCGGGGCGGTCGCCGGGACGGAGGAGGGGCTCGGGGTGGGGGCGGCCTCGGGGTCGGTGGCGGCCGCGGAGGTGCACCCGGCGAGCAGCGGGCCGCTCAGCAGCAGGCCCGCCAGCACGGGCGCGGCGACGGCCCGGCCGGGGCCGTGGGCGGTGCGACTGGCTGCGCCGTGACGATGCATCGACGTCCTCCCTCGTCCGGGCGGCGCGGCTCCGGTCCCTCGGTGCCGCCGTCCGCCGTACGGCGGGAGTGTGAACGGCGGCGCGCGCCCCTGGCCGCCGCCGCGCGCCGCCGGCCACGCAATCCACCCGTCCGGCGGCCGGTCAGCGGGACGGCGGCCGGTCAGCAGAACCGCGGCCGGTCAGCCCGTCGGCGCGGACGGTAGCCAGGCGGGGCGGAGTGTTCACCAGCTGATGCCGGCCGCGACCGGCAGGTGGTCGCTGCCGGTGTCCGGCAGGGCCCGGGAGCTCGTCGCCGTCACGCCGCGGACCAGGATCTGGTCGATCCGCACCACCGGGAAGGACACCGGGTAGCTGAAACCGAAACCGTCCCCGGCCGTCTCCTGGGCCGAGCGCATCCGTGCGGTGAGGCCGGCGAACGCGCGGTCGTCCAGGCTGCCGTTCAGGTCGCCGAGCAGCAGCGTCCGCTCGCTCGGGTCGGCGGCGAGGGCCCTGCCGAGCGCCTGCACGCCGATGTCGCGCGAGGCCGTCGCGAAGCCCGCCCCGGGGTACACCCGGACGGACCCCAGGTGTGCCACGTACACCGTCAGCGGCCCGCGCTCGGTGGCCACCGTGGTGCGCAGCGCCCGGTTCCCGGCCGTCTTGTCGTCCGCCGGCTGGCGGGCCGCCAGCGGCCCGTAGTCCATGACGTCGATCGGCTGGGTGTCACCCAGCGGCAGCCTGCTCCAGAGGCCGACGGTGCCCCGGACCACGTGGTACGGGTACGCCGCCGCCAGCCCCTTCTCGTACGTGCCCACGGCCTGCGGGGCCAGCTCCACCAGGGCCAGCAGGTCCGCGCCGGAGCCGGCCAGGTGGCGGGCGGTGCCGGCCGGGTCGGGATTGTCGGCGTTCACGTTCTGCTCGACCACGGTGAGGTCGCCGCCCGGGCGGGACTTGTCGGCGAGCAGGCCGCCGAACAGGTTGAGCCACGCCACGACGGGCAGCAGCAGCGCCAGCACCGCGGCGGCGGAGCGGCGCCACAGCGCGGCCGCCAGCAGCAGCGGGACGAACAGGCCGAACCACGGCAGGAAGGTCTCCACCAGACTGCCGAGGTGCCAGCCGGCGTTCGGTATCTCCGTGTGCAGCAGCAGGACCAGGCCGAGCAGCAGCGCGAGCGCCGTGAGGAGCGGCCCGCGCCGCCACGGCTCCGGCCGGGAGAGGGCGCGGACCGCCCGGCGCAGCGCCGGGCGCCGGGCGCTCCCCCGACCACCGCCGCCCGGCTCCCCCGTTCCCGTTTCCGCCCTCGTTCCCGCCCCGGTCGTCGTTCCCGCCCCGGTCATCGGCGCCGGGCGCTCCCCCGCGGTCATCGTCGCGTCCTGCTCGTGGTTCATGCCGCCAGTCAACGCGGCGTGGTGTTGCCGGGCCGTAAGCGATTTCCGATACGCGGACGATAGGCACCGGCTCGTAGCATCGAGGGATGCGCGTGTTGATCGTCGAGGACGAGTTCTACCTGGCCGAGGCCATCCGGGACAGCCTGCGGCTGGAGGCGATCGCGGCCGACATCGCCGGTGACGGGGACACCGCGCTGGAGCTGCTCGCCGTCAACACCTACGACATCGCCGTCCTCGACCGCGATGTCCCCGGGCCGTCCGGTGACGAGATCGCCAGGCGCATCGTCGCCTCCGGCAGCGGCCTGCCGATCCTCATGCTCACCGCGGCCGACCGTCTCGACGACAAGGCCTCCGGGTTCGAACTCGGCGCCGACGACTACCTCACCAAGCCCTTCGAGCTCCGTGAACTCGCCCTCAGACTCCGGGCGTTGGACCGCAGGCGCGGCCACAGCCGGCCCCCGGTGCGGGAACTCGCGGGCCTGCGGGTGGATCCGTTCCGACGCGAGGTCTACCGGGACGGCCGCTTCGTCGCGCTGACCAGGAAGCAGTTCGCCGTGCTCGACGTCCTCGTCGCCGCGGAGGGCGGCGTGGTCAGCGCCGAGGAACTGCTGGAACGGGCCTGGGACGAGAACACCGACCCGTTGACGAACGCCGTGCGGATCACCGTCTCGGCGCTGCGCAAGCGCCTCGGTGAACCCTGGATCATCGCCACCGTGCCGGGCGTCGGCTACCGCATCGACACGGCACCGGACGGCCCGGGGGCGGCGCCCGGGTCGACGTCGGGCGAAGGCGGGCGGCGTGGCTAGCTCCTGTCCGGGGCCCAGGTCACCGGGGCCGAGCGTCCGGCTGAA
Source organism: Kitasatospora sp. NPDC030952 (assembly GCF_055571335.1). Classification (NCBI taxonomy): domain Bacteria; kingdom Bacillati; phylum Actinomycetota; class Actinomycetes; order Kitasatosporales; family Streptomycetaceae; genus Kitasatospora; species Kitasatospora sp. NPDC030952. The sequence continues at coordinate 34,693 of NZ_JBVIFM010000031.1, read as the reverse complement.
ACTCACCCTCAGCTACGCCGGGTTCCTGATGGTCGCCGCCGTCCTGCTGCTCGCCGCGGTGTGGCTGTTCCTGCTGCGCTACGTCCCCGACCGGGCGTTCCTGATCGCCGGCTCCACCGACACCCCGACCCACGGGGTGTTCCCCGTCCGGTCGAACCTCCTGCGCGTCTTCGCCCCCAGGGCGGCCGTGGTGCTGGCTTTCCTGCTGGTGTTCGGCCTGGTCGGCGGGTGGGTCCTGGCCGGCCGGGTGCTGGCCCCGCTGACCCGCATCACCGAGGCCACCCGGCAGGCCTCCACCGGATCGCTCGCGCACCGGATCCGACTACCCGGCCGCGCGGACGAGTTCCGGGAACTCGCCGATGCCTTCGACACGATGCTGGCCCGGCTCGAAGCCCACGTCGGCGAACAGCAGCGGTTCGCCGCCAATGCCTCGCACGAGCTGCGCACCCCGCTGGCCACCTCCAAGGCACTCCTCGACGTCGCCCGTACCGATCCCGGCCGGGACGCCCGCGAGATCATCGACCGCCTCCACGTCGTCAACACCCGGGCGATCGAGCTCACCGAGGCCCTGCTCCTGCTCAGCCGGGCCGACCGGCGCTCCTTCACCCGGGAGCGCGTCGACCTGTCCCTGCTGGCGGAGGAGGCCACCGAGACCCTCCTGCCGCTCGCGGAACGGCACGGCGTCACCCTGGAGACCGCCGGCTCCGTCGCCCCCACGACCGGATCGCCGGCACTCTTGCTCCAGCTCACCGTGAACCTCGTGCACAACGCGATCGTCCACAACCTGCCCGCGGGCGGCACGGTACGGGTCGACACCCGGGTCCGCCCCGGGGTCGCGCTGCTCACCGTCGACAACACGGGCGAGCCGCTCTCCCCGGAACTGGTCGCGACGCTCACCGAACCGTTCCAGCGCGGCACCGGCCGGATCCGCACCGACCATGCGGGCGTCGGGCTCGGCCTGGCGATCGTCCGCTCCATCACCCGGGCGCACGACGGGACCCTCACCCTCACCCCACGCCCCGGCGGCGGCCTGCGCGTCACGGTGGAACTGCCCGCACCACCCCCCTGACCGCGCCCGACCGGCCGTCCATCCATCCGCCCATCCGCCCATCCGCCCGACCGGCCGTCCGTCCCGCCCGTCCCGCCCGTCCGGCCGCCCGTCACCTGAGCGCGGGCACCCGGTCGTCGGTGCCGAAGGTGCGGCGGTAGGAGGCGGGTGAGATGCCGAAGGAGGCGCGCATGTGGGCGCGCAGGGAGTTCGCGGTGCCGAAGCCGGCCCGGTGGGCGACCAGGTCGATGGACAGGTCCGTGGTCTCCAGGAGCTGTTTGGCCAGTTCGAGCCGCTGGGCGGTGAGCCACTGGACCGGGGTCATGCCGACCTCGTCGCGGAAGCGCCGGGTGAAGGAGCGCAAGCTCATCCGGGCGTGCTCGGCGAGCCGGGTGAGGGGCAGCGGTTCGCCGAGGTGGTCGAGGGCCCAGGCCCGGGTGGCGGTGGTGTCGGCGACGGTAGGGTCCGGGACGGGACGGTCGATGTACTGGGCCTGTCCGCCGTCCCGCCACGGCGGCACGACGCACATCCGGGCGGCCCGGTTGGCGGTGGCCGCGCCGTGGTCGCGGCGGATGATGTGCAGGCAGAGGTCGACGCCCGCGGCCACTCCCGCGGAGGTGAGCACGTCGCCGTCGTCGACGAAGAGGACCTCCTCGTCGAGCTTGACCGCCGGATAGGCCCGGCGGAACTCGGGGGCGAGGTTCCAGTGGGTGGTCGCCGGCCGGCCGTCGAGCAATCCGGCCGCCGCGAGCACGTAGGAGCCGGAGCAGATGGACACCAGCCGGGTGCCGGGGCGGATGCGGGCGACGGCCGCGGTGACCTCGGGCGGCAGCGGGCCGCCGCGGGCCAGCTCCGGCATCGCGTGGGTGGGCGGGATGATCACGGTGTCCGCCGCGGCCAGGGCCTCGGGGCCGGCGGCCGGCTGCACGGTGAAGCCGGCGTCGCTGAGGACGGCGGTTCCGTCGGCCGTGCAGACGGTGACCTCGTAGAGCGGGCGGCCCTCGGCGTCCTGGGCGCTGCCGAACACCCGGGAGGGGATGCCCAGTTCGAACGGCGGGACCCCGGACAGGGCCAGCACGGCGATCCGGTGCGGACCGGGGGCCGCCGGCGCCCGGTTCGAGGTGTTCTGAGGTGCTACCGACCGAATCCTGCCCATGGCCAGATCCTGTCACATAGTGGCCGGACGGCCAACCCCGCGAGCGGCCCGGATGCCGGATCGTTGACCGCGTCGCGCCGGGGAGCCCCGGCGGCGAAGCGAACCAACCGGATCCGAAGAGAACGAGGCACACGGTCATGCGTGCAGTGGTGGTGGAGCAGTGGGGCGGTCCCGAGCGGCTGGTCGAGCGGGAGCTGGCGCGGCCCGAGCCCGGGCTGAACGAAGTCCTGGTGCGGGTGCACGCGGCCGGGGTGAACCCGGTGGACTGGAAGACCCGGGCCAGCGGGGGACTCATCGAGTGGGGCGACGTGCCCGCGGTCGGCTGGGACGTGTCGGGCACGGTGGAGGCCGTCGGCCCCGGGGTGGGCATCCACCGCCCCGGTGACGAGGTCTACGGGATGCCGCTCTTCCCGCGCCAGGCGGGCGCCTACGCCGAGTACGTGGTGGCACCGGCCCGGCACCTCGCCCCGAAGCCGGCCGGCCTGACCCACGTGGAGGCGGCGGCGCTGCCGCTGGCCGGGCTGACCGCCTGGCAGGCCCTGGTCGACGCGGCGGACGTGCGCCCCGGCGAGCGGGTGCTGGTGCACGCGGCGGCCGGCGGGGTCGGCCACCTGGCCGTCCAGATCGCCAAGGCCCGCGGCGCCCACGTCATCGGCACCGCCAGCGCGGGCAAGCACGGGCTGCTGCGCGAACTGGGCGCGGACGAGGTGATCGACTACCGCGCGGTCCGCTTCGAGGAGGCCGTGTCCGACGTGGACGTGGTGCTCGACGGCCTCGGCGGCGAGACCGCCGAGCGCTCGCTGCGGGTCCTGCGGCCCGGCGGCCGCCTGATCACCCTGCCCGGCCCGGGCGACGTCCCCGCGGCCCGCGACGGCGTACGGGCGACCTGGGTCCTCGTCGAGCCCGACCACCTGGGCCTGCGCGAGCTCACCGCCCTGGCCGACCGGGGCGCGCTGCGGCCCGTGGTCGAGACCGCCCTCCCGCTCGACCAGGCCGCCAAGGCCCACGAACTCGGCGAGCAGGGCCGCACCACCGGCAAGATCGTCCTGACCGTCGCCTGACCGACCGGAGGGTGGTGGGCCCGGTCCGGCCGATCCTGCCGGACAGGGCCCAGCCCAATCACGACCTTTCACAACAGCACTTGGAACACCGCGCCCTCCTCCGACCCCGCACGGCACGCTGTCGGACCCCACGCCTAGGCTGGCGACCAGGCAAGGGATCAAGGAGCAGAGCTGTGCGGATCGAGCGTCACCAGGTGAACCAGTCGGCGGTCTCGGCGGCCCGCGAGGGCTTCGCCGACCGGATCGGGGGGATGGTCCACTCCTACTCCCGCGCCGGCCTGATGACCGCCACCGAATGGCGGCTGATCGCCGACGAGTTCCTCGATTACCTCGGCGCGCTCTCCGCCGACTCCCCCGCCCTCGACACCCCCGAGGCCGAGGCCGTCCTCAAGGACGCCACCGAGGCCGCCGCCGGCGCCATCGCGTTCGCCGCGTACTACGCGCGCGACACCTTCCAGGTGTTCCTCGACTACCCGAACTTCGGGATGAGCTACGACCCCGAGGACGCGGACGGGAGCGTGCGCCGCAGGCTCGTCCTCCCGCAGTATTGGCTCGACGCGCTCTGCCTCGTGATCCTCTCCGACAAGCTCGCCCGGCACGGCGAGGCCCTGGCCTTCACCTGGCAGACCATGCCCGCCGGCGGCGGCTACTCCGCCGCCCAGCTCGTCAACGGCTTCATGGCCCACCTCCTCGGCGACACCCGCGACGAGAACGCCCCCCACGCCGAGACCCCCGAGCAGCGGCTCGCCGCCATCGACGCCGCGCTGGCCCTGATCGAGGACCGGGACAGCGAGGCCACCCAGGCCCTGCACACCCTGCGCGCCCTCGCCGCCGAAGACCGCGAGGCCTTCGACTCCGGGATGCTCGCCCTCCTCGACCGCGCCGACGGCACCCGCCCCCGCAGCCTCCTCCCGCTGCTACCGCTCGCCCTCGCCACGCTCGCCCACCGGGCCCACGGCTGGCTCCCCGCCGTCGACACCGACTACCTCCCGCACACCCTGGTCACCGGCTTCGCGGGCCCCGGCCCCCGCGTCGAAGGCCTCGGCCGCGCCCGGCGCCCCGACGCCGTCGCCCAGCTCGCCGCCGGGCCCGTCCGCGTCGACCGACCGAGCCCGGCCCTCCCGCTCCACCCCGACACCGAGGCGCTGTACGAGCGGCGCACCCGGGAGGCGATCAACCCCGAGCCCGACGACCGCCACGCCGTCCACTGGCTCGGCAGCGCCCTGAGCAAGCAGGCGCTCCTCATCCGGGCCCGCGCCTCGCAGTCCGCCGACGTCACCGACACCCAGCTCGCCGGCCTGCGCCTGGCCTCCCAACTGGGTGCCGCGCTCTTCCGCATCGCCCTCGCCGAGCCCGGCACCGAGGCCGAGGTGACCATCGACGGCCGCACCGTCCGCTACCCCGCCACCCGGGGCGAGGAATCCGGCCCCGGCCCGTGGCAGCTCGCCCTCGACCTCGCCCTGATCACCGGCGTCCGCGAGGACCTCGCCCCGATCGTCCTCGCGGGCCCCACCCACTCCACCGCCGACCGCTCCGCGTACGGCTCCTACCGGCGCGCCCTGCACGACTACTTCCGGGGCGTCGACCCGCTTCCGGCCACCGAACAGGCCCTGCGTGAGGTCGAGATGGCGAAGGACTGGGGCTTCCTCCCGCCACCGGTCGTCCTCTTCTCCCAGCTCGTGGAGGGCGACGAGACCAGCTTCAACCTGGCGCTGATCGACGCCCTCGAAGCCCACCGCGACCACCACTCGGTCGCCGACCGCGCCACCGACCCCGACGCCGCGATCAGCCTCGACATCCTCGCCCTCGCCTGCCACGCCCGGCGCCGCGGCTGGGCCGTCCGCGTCGAGTCCCCGTACCTCCCGGCCCGCCTGCTCGCCTAGGTCCTGTCCCTAGGGTCAGCCTCTTGGATCCTTGCCGTGACGAGCCGTCAGCTCGACGGCGAGTGTCCTGGCGGTTCCCGGTGACCAGGGGCAGGCCGGGTCGTTGACCGGGCATGACCACCACCAAGCGCATCATCGCGCTCACCGCCCTGGCCGCCGCCGCATTCTCGCTCGGCGGCGCCCCCGCCTTCGCCTCCGGGCCCGTCCGGCACGTGGAACCGCCTGTCACCGTCGTCCAGTGTGAGGAAGGCGGCGGCTGGGTCGCCAGCGACATCCGCGAGCGGCGCGAGTTCTGCGTCGGCGGGGAGTTCAACGACCGTTACGTGATCTGGATCTAGCCGTCTGTGGGCGCCCCGGGTCCCACCCCCGGGGCGTCTCAACTGCCTTACACCTCCGGCCCGTACGCGCCGAAGCCGCGGCAGACCAGGCCGTCGCGGAAGGTGAGCACCTCGGCGACGGCCCGGCCGCGCTCGTTGCGGTAGTTGATGACGAGGGTGTCGACGGAGGCCAGCACGCCCTCGACGGTGAAGTGCAGGTCGGGCAGGTGCTTCAGCCCCTTGGACCAGTAGACCTGCAGGGCCTCCTTGCCGTGCACCTCGCCGGAGGGGTCGCCGATCAACTCGACGATGCGGGGCGAGGCGAAGACGACGTCCTCGGTGTAGTGGGCGAGGATGCGCTCCAGGTCGTGGGAGTTCCAGGCGGCGGCCCAGTCCTGGGCGAAGCGGGTGGCGAAGTCGTGGTCCATGGCCAAGGACGCTACGACAACTTGCCCTCCCCCGCCCGCCGTTCCACGATCCGGTCACCGCCCCTGGACCAGCAGTGGCACCCGCACCTGGTTGAACGCGTAGTAGAGCGCCAGCAGGCCGTGCACGGCGAGGGCGGCCGGGGCGGAGAGGAACGCCAGCCCGACGGTGAGCGGGTAGACCACCAGCCCCACCTCGAACCGCCACCGGGCGGCCCGGGCCGCCGGCACGTCCACCCGCTCGTCGAAGCAGCGGCCGGTGCGGGTGGCGTAGTTCCAGAAGACGCTGAACAGCACGGCCTGGCCGACCATCACCCCGCCGTACACCGCCGCCGCGACGTTCGCCGCCGAGCCGTTGCGCAGGTTCTGCGCCACCACCGCGGTCGGGAACGGCAGCACGGAGATCAGCATCAGCAGCAGCAGGTTGAGGAACATCAGGGTGCGGTCGACCCGGGCGAGGTGGGCGAACAGGGTGTGGTGGTTCACCCAGACCACGCCGATCACCAGGAAGCTCACCACGTACGCGAAGTAGGACGGCCACTGGGCCCCGAGCGCCCTCCACAGCTCCACGGACCCGTGCGCCTGCGGGACCTTGATCTCCAGCACCAGCAGGGTGATCGCGATCGCGAACACCCCGTCGCTGAACGCCTCGATCCGGCCGGTGTCCGTCGTCTCCACCGGCAGAGCATCCCAGCCGGGCAGCACCCGCCCCGTCGCGCAACGCCGGTGCGCCCCGGCCGGCGGCACCGTCCGCGTGATTCGGTGCCGCCCGCCCTCTTGTCAAATGTTAGGAACGTTTCCTAACTTGATGTCATGTCCGAGACACCACGGCACTCCCGGCGCTCCCTCCTGCGCGTCGGCGCGGCGGGCGGAGCGGCCTTCGCCGGCGGCCTCCTGCTGCCCGGCACCGCCCGGGCCGCCGCCCCGCGCCCCACCGCCCTCGACATCCCGCCCCTCCCCTCACCCCGGCGCGACCGGACCGCCGGGTCCGCGCTGCGGCCGTTCGGCCGGCACCTCGCCTTCGGCGCCGACCCGTCCCGTCAGGTCGTCGTCTCCTGGCAGGTGCCGGACGCGGTGACCGCTCCCTTCGTCCGGATCGGCCTCCAGCCCGGCGACCTCGGCGCCCCGATCCCCGCCGAGGTCCGCACCCTGGTCAGCAAACTCGCCTGGCAGCACCCGGTCGAGGACCAGCCCCTGGTCAAGCCCACCACCGTCACCCAGTACTACCTGCACGCGCAGGTGGACCAGCTGATCCCGGACACCACCTACTACTACGTCGTCGGCCACCAGGGCCACGACCCGGCCGGCCAGGGCGGCCGGCTCGGCGACGTGGCGAGCTTCCGCACCGCACCCGCCCCCGGGCGCGGCGCCGGGTTCACCTTCACGGCCTTCGGCGACCAGGGCATCGGCTACAACGCCGCCGCCACCGCCCACCTGATCGCCGGCCTCGACCCCGCCTTCCACCTCCACATGGGCGACCTGTCGTACGCCAACAGCGGCGGCAGCGGCAAGACCGACGACGCGTACGACGCCCGCCTGTGGGACTCCTTCTTCGTGCAGAACGACCCCGTCGCCGCGCGGACCCCGTGGATGGTGGCGGTCGGCAACCACGAGATGGAGCCGTGGTACGGGGCCGACGGCTACGGCGGCGTCCGCGCCCGGTTCACGATGCCCGACAACGCCTGGAGCCAGTCGACGGGCATCTACTCCTGGCGCTACCAGAACCTCGGCCTGATCAGCCTCGACGGCAACGACGTCTGCTTCAACACCCCCGCCAACCTCGACCACACCAAGGGCCGGCAGAAGACGTGGCTGGACAGCCGGCTCGCCGCCCTGCGCGCCGACCCCGGCATCGACTTCATCGTCGTCTACCTCCACCAGTGCACGTACTCCACCTGCCACGACAACGGCGCCGAACTCGGCGCGCAGCAGGACTGGGCCCCGCTGTTCGACAAGTACCAGGTGGACCTGGTGCTCAGCGGCCACAACCACGTCTACGAGCGGACCGACCCCATCCGCGCCGGCAAGGCCACCCGCAAGGTCGCCTCCGGTGACACCGTCAACCCGGTGAAGGACGGCACCACGTACGTCGTCGCGGGCGGCGGTGGCGGCGGGCTCTACAAGTTCCCCGCCTCCGACACCTACCTCGGGCACGAGACCAGGAACGACGCCCCGGTGCCGATGGTGGTCTCCGACCGGGGCGGCCACGAGCAGACCGTCAAGGTCACCTGGTCCAGGGTCCGTTACACCGGCTACTGCCTGGTGGCGGTGGACGTGACCCCCGCCGCCGGCGGTGCGCCGGCCCGGATGGAGGTGCGGTCCGTCACCGAGGACGGCACGGCCGTGGACCGCGTCACCGTGCAACGCGGCTGAGCCGGCCACCCCGGGTGGGCGGCCGGCCGGGGGCCGGGCCGCCACCCTCGCAGCCGGACTTCGGCACCGCCGTACGCACGCACCGCCTGCTCGACGCGATCAGGACGTCCGCCGAGAGCGGACGGCGGCAGACCCTGACGGACTGACCGGACCGTACGGGAAGCCGTACCGTCCTCCGCGGACCGGCCCGCCGAGTGAGGCGCTCGACGGGCCGGTCCGCGGAGTCGCTCAGGCCCAGGGGTCGGTGAACGACCGGCCGGGGACGGGCTTGGCGATCAGCGCGATCGCCGTGAAGAAGTTGACCTGCCCGATCGCGAGCATCAGGGTGGCCAGCGCCTTCTCGTCGAAGTGCGCGGCCACCTCGGCGTACAGCTCGTCCGACACCCGCTCACCGTGCGGGCTGGGCTGCAGCACGGCCTCGACCAGGGCCAGGGCCGCCCGCTCGGGGGCGGTCAGGTACGGCGAGTCCTGCCAGGTCGCCACCGAGGTGATCCGCTCCTCCGACTCACCGGCCTTGCGCAGGAAGCCGGTGTGCAGGACGGTCAGGTAGGTGCTGCCGGCGATCTGTCCGGCCCGCAGCTGGACCAGGCTGACCAGGCCGCGCGGGATCGAACGGTTGCCGACGGCCCGGAACAACGCGGCCGACACGTCGGCGAGTTCGGGGACGAGCTGCCCCGGGTCGGTGGCCATCCGGGGGCGCAGCGGGATCTCGGCGGTGATCGAACGAGCGGTGATCGAACCAGCGGCGGTCGAACGAGCGGCGGTCGGCTGGTCGGTGGTCGGCTGGTCGACGATCGGCTGGGTGGTCATCTCGTGTTCCTCTCGGGTGATCGGTGCTTTCACTGACCCGACGGATCCCGGCCCACGAGTGTGACGGCCCGGCGGAACTTTCTACTCGCCGCGCAGTCGTAGGGCGGCGCCTTGCCTCAGGACACCGAACTCAGCACGCCGAGCCCAGCACGCCGAGCCGGCGGTGCCGAAGGCGACCACCAGGCCGGTGAGGGGGAGGTTTCGGGTCGTGGCACGGAGGGTCATCGCTTCCAACCTTCTGAAGTGGCGTGGGAGTGCGAAGGGCGCGTGCTGCTGTTGCCATGTGCACGCAAGGCCCATCCTGTCTCCCGGCAGAGCCCCCTGTCCGTACCGAGAACTGCGCATTGCCGACCTCCGCGCGAGCGGGCAGACGCGGCCCCGAGAGGTGCCGGGCCCGGCCAGCGCCGATACTGGGGGTCGCAAACCCGACGCGGCCCCGGCGGCCCGATCCAGCCCGACCCGATCCAGCCCGACCCGATCCGATCCGGCCCGATCCGGCCCCCGCCGCGGAACCTGAGGAGCGCGCCGTGACCGATCCCGCCCCGACCGACACCTCCAGCGGGCCCGTCATCGTCGGCTTCGACGGCTCGCCCGAGAGCCTGACCGCCACCGAGTGGGCCGCCCACGAGGCGCAGCGCCGCGCCGTCCCGCTCGAAGTCGTCGAGGCCTGGCCCTGGCCCAAGCGGGACGTGGTCGGCAGCGACCAGACCTACCACCGCGCCCTGGCCCACCTCGCCGACCGCGAGTCCGCGCTCGGCGCCCTGACGCCCGGGGTGGCGGTCTCCTCCAGCGCGGTCTCCGCCGACCCGGTCGAGGCCCTGGAGGCCGCCTCGCACCGCGCCGCCGTGCTGGTGCTCGGCTCCCGCGGGCTGGGCACCCTGCGCGGCTTCCTGGTCGGCTCGGTCAGCCAGGAGGTGCTGCGCCGCTCCGCCTGCCCGGTGGTGCTGGTCCGCGCCCAGCACGAGGAACCGGACGGCCCGGTCGTCGTCGGCATCGACCTGGCCCACCCCGCCGGGGACGTCCTGGCCTTCGCCTTCCGCGCCGCCGCCCTGCGCTCGGCACCACTGCGCGTCGTGCACATCTGGTCCCCGCCGGCCGGCAGCGAGTACATGTCCTACGGCGCCATCGGCGGCTTGGAGGGCGAGCTCTCCAGCGTCGAGTGGAACGGCCTCGCCGAGGCCCTCGACCCCCTGCGCACCCGCCACCCCGACGTCGAGGTCACCGCCGACCTCGTCCGCGGCAAACCCGCCGTCGAACTCGTCGACGCCGCCGCCACGGCCCGTCTCCTCGTCCTCGGCCGCCGCCTGCGCCACCTGCCGCTGCGCCACCACCACCTCGGCCCGGTCGCCCACGCCGCGATCCACCACGTCCACTGCCCGGTCGCCGTCGTCCCCTACGGCTGACCTCCCGGGTCGATCGCGTCCCGGATCCCACGAACCGACCCACCTCGACCGCGCCGACCGGCACACTCGTCCGACATGAGCGACTGGTACGAGCAGTTGGAGCTGGGCAGTGGCCTGGTGCGGGTCTCGGAGCCCCGCGTCAGCCCGTTGCTGTCGGCGAAGATGTGGTGGCTGCGCGGAACCGACCGCGACCTCGCGGTCGACGCCGGGCTCGGCGTCGTCCCCCTGCGCGACGCGCTCCCGCTGATGTTCGAGCGCGACCCGCTGGCCGTCCCCACCCACGCGCACCTCGACCACGTCGGCGGAGCCCACGAGTTCCGCGAACTGGCCGACTCCTACCTCCACCGGACGGCCGCCGCAGCGACCGGCTAGACGTTGCAACGGTGTTGGACGCGCCGCACGGCCCCGGTATCGGTGGGCTCGCGGGTCTCGGCCCGGCATGGTGCATGGATGCGTGACCGCCCGGGGGAGGGCAGGGCCGCTGCGGCCTCCCTCCCCCGGCCACCGCATCGACCTGGGCGGCCGCACCCTGACGGTCCTCCACCGCCCCGGCCATTCCCCGGGCAGCATCGCCCTGCTGGAGGAGCGCACCGGCGTCCTGTTCTCGGGCGACGTGGTGTACGACGGCGGCCCGATCGACGACCTCCCGGACTCCGACGTACCCGCCTACCGGCGCAGCATGGAACGCCTCGCGTGCGAAGACGCCCGGGCCAGCTGCCCACCACGGTGGAAATACTGATGGTGCGTCACAAGGGCGCACAGCGAAGCCAGCGGTGCAGCCGGCAGGGACGCGGGCTCTCATCGGCAGTGTGCAGCGCACCGGGCGGGCGCGGGCGTGCTCCGTGACGGCGAATACGGCTCACCACAGGCCGCCTTCGTCACCACCAGGCCGGTTCGGCGTCGGCTTCGTCGCCGACCGGGCCGTGGTCGGCGACGCGTTGGCCGGTCTCCAGAGCCTGGACTTCCTCACGGATCAGGTCGCCGATCCAGTCGGCCGTACCCGCCGACCATGTGAGGGCCTCTGCTCGATACCGTGCGGGGTACCGATCGTCACGCAGATCTCCGGGGGCTCCCCAGGGGCGGCGACCGCTCCCGGCCCCGGGGCACAATGGCATGGTCCGGCAGGGGAGGGATGGGGCTCATGGGGAAAGCGGACGGCCCGCAGGACCGGCGCCCGCGGCGCGGACCGGCGGCGGGTGAGGTGTTGCTGCGCGGCCTGATCGCCGCGCTGGGGCTGGCGATCGTGGTGTTCGGCTTCATCCGGTACCACGACGCCTACGACGAGGGCCGGGCCTACCTCGACGCGCCCGTCTGCGGAGCCCCGGCCAACGGGGCAGCACAGGCGGACTGCCTGCGGCCGGAGAGCGGCCGGGTGACGAAGAAGTGGGTCGACGCCAACAGTGACACGACCTCGCACCGCCTGACCGTTCTCCGGGAGAACGCGCCGGGCCGCACCTACACGGTCGAGGAGTCGTTCTACGACACGGTGGACGTCGGCTCGACCGTGGAACTGCGCTTCTGGCGGGGCCGGGTGGCCGAGATCATCCACCAGGGGCACCGAACCGACCCGCCGACCACCCCGTGGGCCGTGACGTTCCGCATCGGACTGCTGGTCGTGGCGGGCACGGCGCTGCTGGCCGGCGGCCTGGCCGGGGCGTTCCTAAGGGCGTGGAGGATCCAGGCGGTGATCCTGGTCCCGCTGTTCCTCCTCACCTGGGACCTCGGTGCGCGGGTACTGGTCTGGCGCTGGCCACAGGCCCTCACCATGGGCCTGCCGGCGCTGGCCTGGCTGATCGCCGCCGCCCTGGCGACGGCCGTGGCCGTGGTGGCGGCGGAGGACTGAGCGGCCGGGACCGGCTCTGGGCGCAGCTGCGGGTGGACATCGCGTTGAACAACAGGGCCCAGCTGGTTCCGTCCGGGCGATCATGTGCGGAGCCAGATGACGAGGGCTGCTGCGGTGACGGTGCCGAGGTAGACGTAGCCGCGTTTGGGCGGCCGCTGCGGCCGCCCTCCCCCGGCTACCGCTGCGGCGTCATACGTCGATCTGCTCGAAGACGTGCGGGTACGACACGATGTCGTCGGGGGACTCGGCCGCCAGGCGCTGGAACTCCGGGCTGCCGAACGCCCTGGCGAGCGCCTCGGTCGACTCCCAGACCGCGACGTTCATCAGCAGGCGGCTGTCCGCCGTTCCCCGGTGCATCTGCAGGGAGACGAATCCCGGCTGAGCCTTCATGAACTCCGCCTGCCTCCGGAAGAGGGTCAGGAACGCCTCAGCCCGCTCCTTCGGGACGACGAAGGTGTTGGCCAGGACGATCGGCCCGGTCTTCTCCTTGAACTGCGCGAAGATCGGCGCATGCGGGTCCAGGCTCTGCAGTTGATCCCGCTGGCCCGCCGGGTGGGCCCCGAGCCGGAGCAGGCACCGGCGCGGGCGGCACTGTGCGCCTCGACCGTGCTGGGGCTCGCGCTGACGCGGTACGTGCTGCGGTTCCCGGCGAGCGTGGCACTCGACCGCGAGGAGATCGTGGACTGGCTCGGACCCACGATCCAGCGCTATCTCACCGCACCCACGCCCTGACGGCACCCGCCCTGACGGCACCCGCCCGGGCGCCACGCCGAGCGCGCCGGTGCGGCGGTACGGGCCACGGCGACCGCGACCATGGCGGGCGTGAGACGACTCGTACGATGTGCTGCTGTCCTGGTTCTGGCCTCCGCCCCGGTCGGCCTGGCCACCCCACCGGCCGACGCCGAGGCCGGCGCCGAGGCCGGCGCCGCCGGAAGCTGGGCGCCCCTCGCCCCCGGGGTCGTGTACCGGGAGCTGACGGTCCGTACCCCGCACGGCGACGGCCGGGTGTACGCCGTCCGCGCAGACCTCCGCCGGCCGGGCGTGCGGGCGGATCTGCTCTTCCCCGGCGCGGTGGCCGACCGGGCGCCGCTGACCCGACTGGCCGGGGCGCGTGGAGCGGTGGCGGCGGTGAACGGGGACTTCTTCGACATCACCGAGGAGCAGCACCCGGGCGTCGAGGCCACCGGGGCGCCCTCGGGCCCGGTCGTGCACAGGGGCCGGGCGTTGAAGGCCGCGGTCCCGGAGGCCCAGCGGTTCGGCTGGTCGCCGCCCGGGGAGAGCGACCGGGACGTGCTCGGGGTCGGCGTGGACGGGGTGGCCCGCACCGGCCGTCTGGACCTTCGGGGGCGGCTGCGGACCCCGGACGGCACCCGGCCGCTCGGCGGGCTGAACCAGTACGCGCTCCCGGTCGGTTCGATCGGCGCGTTCACCACCGACTGGGGCGAGGTCTCCCGCGCCCGGGCCGCCTGCGGGACGGACGAGTCGCGGAAGGCCCCGTGCACCGAGGACACCTGGGAGGTGACGGTCCGCGGCAACCGCGTGGTCGCGGCCTCCCCGACGCCGGGCAGCGGACCGATCCCAGCCGGCAGCACCGTCCTGCTCGGCCGTGAGGCCGGCGCCCACGTACTGGCCCGCCTGCCGATCGGCGCGCCGGTCGCGGTGGACCACCGCCTCGCATCGAACCGGCCGGTGCCCTTCGCCTTCGCCCTCGGCGCCTATCCCCTGCTACGCGGCGGACGCCCGCTGCCGGGGCTCGACAACCGTGACGCCGAACCCCGCAGCGCGGTCGGCCTGGCCGACGGCGGCCGGGTGCTGACCCTGCTCTCCACGGACGGCCGCGAGGGCACCTCCACCGGCCTGACCCTCACCGAACTCGCCCGAGCGGTAAGGGATCTCGACTGCCCGGACGGCGTCTACCTGGACGGCGGCGCCTCCGCGACCCTGGTCACCCGCGACCCTGCCACCGGAGCCCTCACCGTACGCAACCACCTCGACCACGGCCAGGAACGGCGGATCCCCAACGGCATCGGCATCTTCGCCGGGTAGGGCGCGGGCGGTGCCCGAGCGGGCGCCGCCGGGCGAGCAAGGCCGGATGCGCTCTCCTCCTCCGGGTGAACTCCCTTATATAAAGGGGGCGAAGGGGACCGAGGAGGTTGCAGCATGCAGGCGAGGAAGCAGCAGGAGAAGGCCGGGCATACCCAGCACGACGCGAGCCCGACCCGACAGGCCGGCGCCCGGGTGAGACCGGCGGCCGGAGCCGGACCCCGGCAGTCCCCGGAGTCCGTGGCGGACCTTCAGCGCACCGTCGGCAACGCGGCGGCAGGCCGGGTGCTCCAGCGCGCAGCGGGTGACCGGGCCGGGAGCCGGCCGGTGGTGCAGCGGATTCTGGACGAGAACAACGTGGAATCCGCCTGCGAGGCTGGCACCTTCGACGGGCGGACCGTCACCCTGGGCAGGCGGGCGGGCGACCTCCAGAAGATCGTCTGGCGGGACCACCTGGACGCCATCTCGGCGGTGTGCAAGAAGCACAAGTACACCATCGCCATCCGGGAGACCGGGGAGTACTCGATCCGGCGGATCGCGGAGGGCGCCAAGGCCAAGCCGCACACCATCCTGGAGAAGTCGATCAAGCCCGGATCCGTCGAGAAGAAGTACGGCACCGGGCCCGGACAGGCCCAGGGCGACCCAGCCACCATCCTGGCCTGGCTGGACGCCAACGAGCTGAGCGGCTTCGTCGGCCACTGGGGCGCTGCGGGCCTGCTCGGCGTGCGGATCGACAACCCGCCCCCGGCGCTCGCCGCCGGGATCGTGCACAACGGCGCCAACAACGAGCCGTACGTGCCGATCGACATGCAACAGCCGGGCGGCGGACCGGAGATGGTCGCCCTGAAGACCGATCCGAACTGGAAGCAGTACCTCTACACCGGCGACTACGACCTCCACGAGGTCTACTCCGCCCAGGGCGGCACGGGCGGCGGCCAGATCCCGGAAGCGACCATGGAGAAGGCCAAGCTGCTGAACCGCCTCAACGCGGGGATCGCCCGGAACGACCAGCAGGAGCCGGTGCCGCGTCACGGCACGGTGGCCCTGGAGCACGGCCGGCTGCACACCCAACCGGGCTCCGACTACGCCATGTTCCAGCACGGCGACCAGGCCACCTACCGGATGAACCAGTACCTGGAGTCGACGGTGGCCTGGTTCGCGCAGCAACTGGTGCGGGCGGTGGCCACGGAGGCCGACGAGCCGCTGGCCTGGTGCCGGATGGGCAAGTGGTACGTGACCAGGACCCGCGAGGAGCACAAGGTCCTACGCAAGCGCTGGAAGCTGGCGGTGCCCCACACCTGGGACGACGAGAACGTGGAGCGCACCGCCGAGGGCGGCTACCGCACGGCCCGCTACACCGCCTGACCCCACCCCCGCCGCCAACACCGTGAGGCCCCCTGCCCACACCACCGCCAGGGGGCCTCCACCGACGCCGGTTCAATGCCCGACTGTGACAACGAGCACTAACTCGCTGGCCCCAGCCACATTCACGAAGTCCCCGTCAGCTGACGGGGACGCCCTCCGTCGATGTTCCTTCCACACCAACGGAAACTGGACCCGGGATCATGTTCTTGATGCCGGTGCCATGCTTCCGAGGCCTCCCCTTCGGACGCCGCAAGGGCGCCTCCGCACCCAAGCGCGAAAGCTCCTCCGCGCTCCAGCCCGCGGCCTCCGCAGCCGCATACGCTCTGCCGTACGGCGCCTCCGTCTCGGCCAGCTGATCCTTCAGTCCTGGTGTCCGTGCCACAACGGGCGCTGCGGGAACAGCCTCGGGTTCGGGCCGGCGTCGTAGCAGGCGGCCATCCCCCGGGCGCCGAGGATGACCGTGGACGGCGTCGGCCATTCGACGCGGTCCCACTCCTCGTGCAGCTCGGCGCCGCGCCGGCGGAGGAACCACTGGTCGGCCTCGTCCAACGCGGTGTCATCCAGGCCGTCCAGCAATCCGTTGAACGGATCGTGGTCCTCCAGCCACAACGCCGAGTTGGGGCGGATCCGGTGCACGGCTGCGGTCGCCCGCGCGCTCGCGGCCGGGTCGCGAACCGGCTGCCCGGGGTGACGCCAGAAGGTGACCGCTTGTCCGTGGGCGATCCGGACGCGGTCGTAGTCCGGGACGACCACGGCCACCCGGTGCTCGTCGAGCACCCGGACACCGCGCAGCAGCGCCCCCGCCTCGTCCGCATCCGCGTGTACGAGGGCGAGTGCGTTGGAGGCGGGCAACCACCAGGCATGCTGCGGGTGTTCGCTGATCAGCTCGGCCCGTGCGGCGTTGTCGCCGGTGTCCGTGCAGGCCTGGGTCAGGGCCGCGTAGGCGGCCGCGACCTGATGCCTGCGGGCTTCGCTGGTGATCCTGGTCAGCGTTCTGGTGCGCGGTCCGACGCTCACGGCGCAGTCCTCTGGTTCGAAGTCGATGGGCGGATGGGGGCCGTAGTGGCGCGGACCCAGCCGGGGCTCCGGATCGGCCGGACCCGCGCTGCTCCTCCGCTGCCCGCCGCTCCGGGCGGGCGTTCCGGAGTCCGGTGGCTTCGGCGCGCGCGAAGGGCTGCTGGAGCCACCGGAGGTCTACGAGGTGCTGCTCACGCCGGTATCCGGTCGAGCTCCGGCTGACCGGGCAACGCACCGCCAGCCGACCTGGGCCGTACGACCCGTACGGCGGTTCCGGTGCACAGCACCATGACCTTCAGCTCCGCATGTCCGTCGACGACCGATGCCGGGCCGGGCCGCATCGCCTCGGGCAGGTCGAGCTCGGCCCACACCGCCTTGCCGGCCGTACCCTCATCGACGCCGAACCGGTCAACCACCCCGGCCACCAGAAGCAGACCCCTGCCACTGGTGGCGTCCTCCCCCACCCTCCGGGATTCGGGTCTGCCGAGCCCCGGGTCGGTGACGGAGATCCGCAGCACGCCGGTCGGGGTGAGCAACAGGGCAGCGGCCCGCTCCACGTCCGGCCGGCCTCCGCCGCAACCGTGCACGACGGCGTTGGCAGCGATCTCGGACATCACCAACTGGATGTCCTCCACCAGCGGATCGCTCAAGCGCAGGCCGAGCTCGGGCAACCGCGCCTTCACCCAGCGGCGGACGGCGCCGATCTGCGCCAGCTCGGCGGGGAACCTCATCGTGGTGTTGCGTGATCTCGGCTCCATGCGGGCGCCTCACTCACTTGGGTCGGATGCCGAGACATGCTGTGCGGCTGCCCTGAGGGGCGGCCGGGGCACGTCGTGCGGCCTGAAACTGCCTTGCAGAAACAGGAAACCGCTCAAGGTCGCTAGGAGTAAGGTGTTGGCGACCCTCCGTTGTTTAACGTGTTTAGCGACACCGCCAGGGGGAGCCCCATGGGGCGTACTCGTCAGCCCAACGAGCGCTTGGGCCTGCTCATCCGTGAATCCGGCCGACCCAACGAGGCTCTCGCTCGGGCCTTGTGCGCTGTCGCTGCCAGCCACGACGATCCGGCACGGCCGAGTCGATCGTCCGTCACCCAGTGGGTCCGCTACGGCTGGAGCCCTTCCGGAAACCTCCCGCAGTACCTTGCGGAAGTCCTCACCAGATGGCTGGACCGGGACATCACCCTGGCCGCGATGGGCCTAGGTGACGATGAACCGGATCTTCGAGACTGGGACTTGGATACGCTGAAGGCCCTGGCGGCTCTTGGACGGATCGACGTTGACGTGGAACGCAGACAACTCCTCCGCACCCTCACCTACTCGCTCGGGGCGCTGAGCATCCCGCCCAGCAGTTGGTGGGAGCACATGGCCCGCACCGGCAGCCGCGACCTCACCCAGCACCGCGCCGGTCGGGCCGATGTGGAAGCCGTCCGGGAGATGACCGGGTTGTTCTCCCAGCTCGACCAGCGCCGCGGCGGCGGGCACGGCCGCACCGCGGTCGCCCAGTACCTCCTCACGGACGTCGGCGACTTCCTCTGGGGCACCTTCGCCTCCGACCAGGTACGACGCGACATGTTCTCCGCCGCGTCCGAACTCGCCTACCTGGCCGGGTGGACGGCATTCGACAACGGCGAACACCCCACCGCCCAGCACTACTACACCGTCGCCGTGAAGCTGGCGGCCGAGGCCGATGACCCCGCGATGGCCGCCCACGTCCTGCGTGCCATGGCCCACCAGGCGGTCGACCTCGGAAAGCCGGGCCACGCCGTCAGGGTCGCCGAGGCCTCCATGGCCGGCGCCCGGTACGCGCTCGCGAGCCCACGCGAGCGCTCCCTCCTCGGCGTCGTCCACGCCCGCGCTCTCGCCGCCGCCGCACGCGCCCCCGAAGCGAACGCCGCGCTGCTCCGAGCCGAACGCGACCTGTCCGCAGCGTCCCCCGGCGACGACGAACCGGCCCGAGTCTTCTTCTTCGGCGAAGCCTCCTTGGCGCATGAAACGGCGTCGACTCTACGAGACCTGGGCGACCTGGACGGCGCGGCCCGGGAGTTCGAGCGCAGCGTCGCGACGCGGAAGGCCACCGCCTTCACGCGGACTCACGCCGTCACCCTCGGCTACCTCGGGCTCGTGAAGGCCGAGCAGCATTCCGTCGAGGAGGCCTGCACGATCTGGTTGCGGTCGCTCGACGCGATGCAGACGGTCCGTTCCGCCCGCACCCGCGATGTCGCTCTGCAGATTCGCGGCGCGCTGTCCGCCTACCGCGGCCGCAAGGTCCCGGTCGTCAACGCCGTCGATCGGCGTGCCGCCGAGTACCTGGCGGCCACCGCCTGACCCGCCGGCCCGGCGCGGTCTGTTCCACAGGAGGGGAAACGCAGTGACCGAAGTCTTCAGCGTGGAAGCGCTCGGCTACGTGGTGGGGGGCCGCACGGAGCCCACCGACGACTACTGGGGAGGCACCCGGGCCGTCATCCGGCTCGACGGCGACCGGTTCCCGCCGGACGCCACCAAGGGGCTGGAAGCGTTCTCCCACCTCGATGTGATCTTCAGGTTCCACCTGACCGACCCGACCGACCTGAACTTCGGCGCCCGCCGCCCGCGCGACAACCCGCAGTGGCCCGAAGTCGGTGTCTTCGGTCACCGGAACATGCGGCGCGTCAACTGGCTCGGCTCCTCCCGCTGCCGACTCCTCAAGGTCGACGGCCTGGACCTGCACGTCGAGGACCTGGACGCCGTCGACGGCACCCCGATCCTCGAAGTGAAGCCCTGGTTCGAGGAGTTCGGCCCCCGCGGCGATACCCACCAGCCGGCTTGGACCACCGAGATGCTCCACGACTACTTCGCCCCGGCCCCCACAACGCCCTGACCGGAGCCGAGGAGCTCGTCCCCTCGCGTCAACGGTGTTGGCGCGAGGTGGACGGCCGACACCTCGACCTTCACCGTGTCCGAAGCGAGCGGGGCTGGGCCGGGGTCGGGCTTGGTGTCAGTGGCCGCCTGTCGCGTGGGCGAAGGGTCCGTCCAGGGCTGCCCATTGCAGGAGCAGGATGGTCTTGCCGTCGGTGATGCGTCCGTCGCGGGTCATCGCGAGGGCCTCGGCGAAGGGCAGTTCGAGGACCTCGATGTCTTCACCGTCCTCCTCGAGTCCGCCGCCGGTCCCGGTCCGGTCGGCCGGGGTGTAGGAGGCGGCGAAGAAGTGGAGCCGCTCGGTGACGGAGCCGGGGCTCATGTAGGCGTCGAGGACATGGGTGAGCGGGCCGAGGGTGACGCCGAGTTCCTCGGCGCTCTCGCGCCGGATGGCGGTCGGCGGGTCGTCCGCGTCGAGCAGACCGGCGGCCGCTTCGACCAGCATGCCGTCGGGGTGGTCGTTGACGTAGGCCGGGTAGCGGAACTGGCGGGTGAGCAGGACGCAGCCACGTTCGGTGTCGTAGGGCAGGACGACGGCGCCGTTGCCGCGGTCGTAGGTCTCGCGCTGCTGGGTTTCCCAGCGTCCGTCGCGGCGGCGGTAGTCGAAGGTGGTGCGGCGCAGGACGTGCCAGCCCTGGGAGGTGAGTTCGACGTCGCGGATCACGACGTCGGGGTTGCGGTCCAGGCCTCGTCCGGCCTGGTCGAGGGCGGTACGGCCGCGGTGGTCGGGCGTGTCGACGCCGGGGCGGCTTGTCACTCGCTCTCCTGCGGGGTGCGGCGGGGGATCTCGGCCACGTCGTGGTAGACGGGCAGACCGCGGCGGCGGGCGGTGGCGACGTCCTGGTCGGCTCCGGTGGATTCGCCGGGCAGGCGCAGCACGGCGTCGCAGTGGGCGAGGAGACGGTCGGCGGTCGGATAGAGCACCTGATCGGCGAGGGGGTCGGTCGGGGCCGCGCCGGCCGAACGCAGGACGGGCAGGGCGATCCATTCCCCGATCACGGGGAGGTGGCCGGCGGCGAAGACGGGCCAGGCGGCTGCTTCGAGGCGGGCGAGATTGGCGGCCATGGCCTGCGGATCGCCGTCGGTGCCGGAGCGGTAGGGCCCGGCGATCAGGATGAGCATGGGCTTGTCGGTCATGGGGCGCTACGATACATGCAGAAACGTGCAAGAACAGGAGAGAATGCGGATGCTGGCTGCTGAACGCCGTGACCACCTGCTGGGCCTGCTCGCCCGTGAGGGCAAGGTCGTCGCCAAGGACGTCGCCGCCGAACTGGGGATCTCCGAGGACAGCGTGCGACGCGATCTGCGCGATCTCGCGGCCGAGGGACTGTGCCAGCGGGTCTACGGCGGGGCGCTGCCGGCCTCCCCGGCGGTGGCGGACTACGCCGCCCGGCAGGCTGTGGCCCCGGACGGCAAGCAGAAGGTCGCCGCGGTGGCCGCCGGGCTGGTGCGGCCGGGCGGCACGCTGATCCTCGACGGCGGCACCACTGCCCTGGCTGTCGCCCACGCGCTCCCGCAGGATCTGGCCTGCACCGTGATCACCCACAGTCCGACGATCGCCGCCGCCCTGCTCGACCACCCTCAGGTCGAGCTCTTCCTGCTCGGCGGCCGCATCTTCAAGCACTCCGCGGTCGCCTGCGGCGCCGCCGCAGTCGAGGCCGCGCAGAACGTCTCCGCCGACCTGTGCCTCATCGGAGTCACCGGCGTACACCCCGATGCGGGCCTGACCACCGGCGACGCGGAGGAGGCCGCGATGAAGCGCGCCCTGGCCGCACGGGCCGCGGAAACCTACATCCTCGCCTCGTCCGAGAAGATCGGCACCGCTTCGCGGTTCCGCGTCATGCCCTGGAAGAAGATCAGCGGACTGATCACCGACGCCAACCCCGACGAGGCCATCGTCAAGCAACTCAGAGCGCTCGGCGTGGAGGTCCTGGCAGCCACCTGACAGGACCTCCGAATACGGAATCGCCGCCCGGCCGAGAGGCCGTCCGGGAAACCGCCCCCCGCACTGCGCTTCAGCCATCCACGGGAATTGACAATTGCTCCGCGACGTTTTCGGCCTGCCCCGAAAGCTTTGACCGCTCTCCCGTCACTGTCTGATCATCAAGTTTTGGGGGGTCAGACAGGAATATGGCCCCCGTGACCTTGTCTAACGGGGGAGAGCAAGCAGTCGTGATCAGCTTCACCAGTATCTTCAAGCGCGCTGCCATAGTGCTGGCAGGCACAGCACTAGCCGCAGGCGCAACCACCACAAGCGCGAGTGCAGCCGCTGGGGCGCCGTACATCGGCGTCGGCCACAACCTCAGCGGTGACGCCGTCTGGTGTGTCCAGCACCAGTACAACTACTACATCGGTACCCACAGTTGGCTGCTGGGCCTGTCGGACCTCCCTGCGTCGGTCGCCGAGGACAGCAAGTGGGGCCCTGAGACGCAGGACATGGTCATCAAGTGGCAGGCTTTCTGGCACTTCCAGCAGGACGGAATCGTCGGCCCCCAGACCGGAGGGCAGTTCCTCTGGGTCGGCGAGCCGTACTACACCGGCAGGGGCAGCGCGGACCCGAGCAACGCCTACTGCTACCAGCGGATCCCCGGGACGTTCCCGTCCTGATACGGCCGTAGGAAAAGCCCCCGCCCCGGCGGGGCGGGGGCTTTTCCTACCACCGGCTGGACGTGGGTGGGCGCACCGCCTCCTTTGCGTCGCGTCATTGAAGTCGCGGGGAGTTGCCGATGACTGGAGACAGCGAGTTAGTGGTCGTTGTGACATCACGCCTTAAGCAGCGTGCACAGCCAGACGTCGACCGGGTCCGCCGGGGGAGCTGAGCACAGCACTTTCGACGGCGTGGACGGCACCACGGCGGACACGCGGCACTCAGCGGCTCAGCGGCACTCGGCGCACTCAGCGGCACTCAGCGGCACTCAGCGGCACTCAGCGGCAGCGTGACGTCCGTCAGCTCATCCGGCGGCGCCGGTGGCCGAGACGGACGCGTCGATGTCCATGCCGAGGTTCACCAGGCGCCAGTCGCCCTTGACCTGGCCGAGGGTGAAGGTGAGGGCGAGCTGCACCTGGCCCGAGCCCTGCTTGGTGCTGAGGATCGCCTGCCGCAGGGTGTGGCCGTCCACAGTCACGTCCGCGTCGGTCACCACGCTCTGGCCGTCGGCCTTCGGCTCCTGGTGGGTGACCCGGAAGTCCGGGGTGTGGACGGCCAGGGCGAAATTCTGGTGCAGGGAGTTCACCACCCGCGTGAACGCCGCCTTCGGGTCCTGCTGCGGGGAGGCGCCGCCCGTGGCCGGGGGCAGCTGGGTGAGCGCCCACGCCTGGTCGACGTCCCCGCGGTAGACATCCGCGAGCCAGGCCTCCAGTACCTGGGCCGGCCCGGCCGAGGCCGCTGTCCCACCCGCTGTCGGGGCGGTGGCCGTCGTCGGGGCCTGCGCCGGCACGCCGACTTGGGTGGGCGAGGTGGTGATCGGGCTCGCGGCGGGCGTGGGCGCCGCCCCGGAGCCGGTTGCCGAGCAGCCCGCCACAGCGAGCGCGAGGAACGGTACGGCTATCGCTCTGCGCGGAAACAGGTTCACGGTGGTCTCGACTTTCGCCAGTGCAGGTGGGGAATCGACAGGTGCGTGCTCAGGCTAGGCCCGCGCCCTCCGCCCCCCCACCACACCCCCCACTCGGCTGACGCGGCCAGCGGCCGGATCGACGCTCGTGCGCGGATGCTACAGAACGGAAATAGCCGTCCCGGGGGGGCCTGTGCGGGCGGGGGCCGGTGGGCGGGCTTCGGAACGATGCTCCGCTGGTTCGCCGCTGTCTCACCGAACCTCCAGGAGTTCGCCGATGCACGAGCGCGTCGGCCCCCGTTCGACTTCCCGTCAGGAGGGCGGGTGGCGTAGTCGACGTCGATCCAGCCCAGGTCGTCGTCCCGGGCGGTGTGGCCGATGCCGGTGGACGGTCGTGGCCCGGTCAGGGCTGTGCCCGCTCCGGGGCGCGTTGCAGCCGGAACGCGTCCGCGAGTACGGCCTGGGCCAGGACCCGGGCCGGGCCGCGGGCCGCGCTGCGCCCTGTGGTGAGGGCGAAGTCGGTGGTGCCCAGGTCCGGCAGGTCCGGCTGGTCGGGCAGCGGCCGCAGGCCCGACGGAATCAGGCTCCGGGCGTGCGGCACCACCCCGAGGCCGGCCAGCGCGGCGGCCCGGACGCCGGACAGGCTGGTGCTGGTGCAGGCGATCCGCCAGGGTCGGCCCTCGCGTTCGCAGGCCTCCAGGGCGCGGGCCCGGGTGAAGCTGGGCGGCGGGTAGACGATGAGCGGCAGCGGCTCCACCGGACCGTCCAGCCGGAAGTCCTCCGCCGCGACCCACACCAGCCGGTCCTGCCAGACCAGTTGGCCCTGGGAGTCGCTGCCCGGCGGGCGCTTGCCGAGCACCAGGTCGAGCCGTCCGTCGGCCAGTTGCTCGTCGAGCACGGCGCTGAGCCCGACGGTGAGTTCGAGGTCGATGTGCGGGTTGCGGCGCCGGAAGCTCCGCAGGATCTGCGGCAGTTCGGTGTGGACGAAGTCCTCCGACGCGCCGAACCGCACCCGCCCGCGCACCTGCGTCCGCGCGAAGTAGCCGAGCGCCTGCTCGTGGGCCTCCAGGATCGTCCGGGCGAAGCCGACCATCGCCTCGCCCTCGCCGGTGAGCTGCACGGAGTGGGTGTCGCGCAGGAACAGCCGCCGGCCGGCGGCCTCCTCCAGCCGCCGCACGTGCTGGCTGACCGTCGACTGCCGCAGTCCCAGCCGCTCGGCGGCCCGGGTGAAGCCGCCGGTCTGGGCCACCGCGAGGAAGGACCTCAACTGCACCGGATCGAGCATCCGGCCACTCTATCTGCTGATATCACGAATCATGATGGCAGTGCCCGCAGCCAGCGGGATTCACAATCACCCGACCGGGAGGCAGGCTGAGGCCGTCCCCAACCGAACCATCGACGCGGAGAACCATGCCCTGCCCGAACCCCTCACTCCGCTCACGCCGAATAGGCCGCCTTCGCGCCCGGCCGCCGCTGCGACGCTGCGCCCGCATCCGGGTCGACCCGTTCATCGCCTCCCTGCTCGGCACCGTCGTGCTCGCCGCCCTCCTCCCCGCCCGAGGCGTCGCCGCACCGGTCGTCTCGGACGCCGCCACCGGCGGCGTCGCCGTGCTGTTCTTCCTCTACGGCGCCCGGCTCTCCGCCCGTGAGGCCTGGACCGGACTCAAGCAGTGGCGCCTGCACGGCACCGTGCTCGCGGTGACCTTCGTGCTCTTCCCCCTGCTCGGGACGGCCGCCCGCCTGCTGGTGCCGACCGTCCTGTCGCCGCAGCTCTACCAAGGCCTGCTGTTCCTGACCCTGCTGCCCTCCACCGTGCAGTCCTCGATCGCCTTCACCTCCATCGCCCGCGGCAACACCGCCGCCGCGGTCTGCAGCGCGACCTTCTCCAGCCTCTTCGGCATCCTGCTGACCCCGCTGCTCGCCGCCGTGCTGCTGCACACCGAGGGCGGCATCTCGGCGGGCACCGTGCTGGAGATCGCCGAACAGCTCCTGCTGCCCTTCGCCGCCGGCCAGTTGCTGCGCCGCTGGATCGCCGCCTGGACGGCCCGCCACCGCGCCGTCCTCGCCCTGGTGGACCGCGGCTCCATCCTGCTGGTCGTCTACAGCGCCTTCAGCGCCGCCGTCGTCGGCGGGATGTGGGGCGCGCTCTCGCTGCCCCGGCTGGCCGCCCTGCTGGTGACCGAGTCGGCGCTGCTGGCGCTGGTCCTGACCGCCACCCTGCTCGGCGGCCGCCGCCTCGGATTCGACCGCGGCGATCTGATCGCGATCGTCTTCTGCGGCTCCAAGAAGAGCCTGGCCAGCGGCGTGCCGATGGCCGCCGTCCTCTTCCCCGGCGCTGCGGCCGGGCTGATGGTGCTGCCGCTGATGCTCTTCCACCAGTTGCAGCTGATGGTCTGCGCCGTCCTCGCCCGCCGCTGGGGCGCCGAAGCCCGGCCCGCCGAAGCCCAAGCAGCCGAGGCCCAAACCGGCGAGACCCAAGCCGCCGACGCCCAAGCAGCCGACGCCCAAGCAGCCGAGGCCGCGCCACGGGCGAAGCCGGTACCCGCGCTCGATCACTCGCATCGGTAGGCGGTCACCCCCCGGTCACGATTGGGTTTCGGCCATCCGCACCCTCTTGCCTCCGCCTCGTGTAATCGATTCCAATCCTCCTACGGCACGGTCATGGAATCGATTACACGCTTCCATGGGGTACCCGTCGCCCGTTCCACCAGGACGTTCCAGCAGGACGCTCCACCGGGGCGTTCGACCAGGTGGTTCCACCAGGAAGCTTCACGAGGAGGTGAGCCGGCGTTGGCGAGTATCAAGGATGTCGCCGCCGCGGCCGGGGTGTCCGTCGCCACGGTGTCACGTGTCCTGAATGCGCACCCGTCGGTCAGCGCGGAGGCACGCACGCGTGTGCTGGCCGCCGTCGCGGAGCTGGCGTACCGGCCGAACGCCGTCGCCCGCTCCCTGCGGACCGACCAGACCCACACCCTCGGGCTCGTGATCAGCGACGTGCTGAACCCCTACTTCACCGAGCTGGCCCGCTCCGTCGAGGAGGAGGCACGGGCGCTCGGGTACAGCGTGATCATCGGGAACGCCGACGAGCAGCCCGAGATCCAGGACCACCACGTGCGGAACCTGCTGGACCGGCGGATCGACGGGCTGCTCGTCTCCCCCACCGACGGCGGGTCGCCGCTCATGCTCGACGCCGCCCGCGCCGGGACGCCCATGGTGTTCGTGGACAGGTGGATCCCGGGCGTGGACGTGCCCGTCGTCCGGGCCGACGGACGGGCCGCCATCCGGGACCTCGTCGCCCATCTGCACTCCCTCGGGCACCGGCGGCTCGCCATCATCGCCGGGCCCGCCGCCACCACGACCGGCAGTGAGCGCGTCGAGGCCTTCCGGGCCGCGCTCGCCGAGTACGGGCTCCCCCTCCCCGACGTCTACGTGGGCCAGGGCGACTTCCAGGCCGCCAGCGGGCGACGGGTCACCGAGGGGTTCCTGGATCTCCCCGAACCGCCGGACGTCGTCTTCGCCGCCGACAACCTCATGGCACTCGGTGCCCTGGACGCCGTCCGCGCGCGCGGGCTGCGGGTGCCGGACGACATCGCGCTGGCCGCGTTCGACGACATCCCCTGGTTCGTGCACACCGACCCGCCCGTCACCGCGATCGCCCAGCCGACCGGTGAGCTGGGGCGGGCCGCCGTACGGGCCCTGATCGACCGCATCGAGGGGCGCACGCCCCCGTCCGTGACCCTGCCCGCCCGGCTCGTCGTGCGCCGCTCGTGCGGTGAGCCCACCCGCCCCGACCACTGACCCCCCTCCCCGACTCCCTCCCCCGCTCCATCCCCCACCCAGTCCCCACCCATCCCCCACCCATCCCCCACCCCCAGTCCCCCTCCCCAGTCCCCCTCCCCAGTGCAAAGGAGCACGTCGTGAGCAGCCCGGTTGAGTTGCTGCGCATCGAGGGCATACGCAAGACCTTCCCCGGCGTGGTCGCGCTCGACGGCGTCGACTTCGCTCTGCGCCGGGGCGAGGTCCATGTGCTGCTCGGAGAGAACGGCGCCGGCAAGAGCACGCTGATCAAGATGCTCTCCGGGGCCTACACCCCCGATGCCGGGCGGATTCGCGTCGACGGCCAGGACGTGCGCATCCATGGTGCGCAGGACGCCGAGCGGCTCGGAATCGCCACCATCTACCAGGAGTTCAACCTGGTTCCCGAGCTGACCGTCGCCGAGAACATCTTCCTCGGGCGGCAGCCCCGCCGCTTCGGGATGATCGACCGGAAGAAGATGGAGGCCGACGCCGAGGCCCTCCTCGCGCGCGTGGGCGTGAACGTGTCGCCTCGCGCTCGGGTGCGTGAACTCGGCATCGCCCGGCTGCAGATGGTCGAGATCGCCAAGGCGCTCAGCCTGGACGCGCGGGTGCTGATCATGGACGAGCCGACCGCCGTGCTCACCTCGGAGGAGGTGGAGAAGCTCTTCGCCATCGTGCGCTCGCTGCGCGAGGACGGGGTCGGGATCGTCTTCATCACCCATCACCTGGAGGAGATCGCCGCCCTGGGGGACCGGGTCACCGTCATCCGGGACGGCAGGAGCGTCGGGCAGGTTCCGGCCTCCACGCCCGAGGACGAGCTGGTACGGCTCATGGTCGGGCGCTCCATCGAGCAGCAGTACCCGCGCCAACGGCCGGACCGGGGAGCCGCGTTGCTGTCCGTCGAGGGGCTCACCCGGGACGGGGTGTTCCACGAGGTGGGCTTCCAGGTGCACGCCGGGGAGGTCGTCGGGATCGCCGGGCTCGTCGGAGCCGGGCGGACCGAGGTCGTCCGGGCCGTGTTCGGGGCCGATCCCTACGACGGCGGGACCGTCACCGTCTCCGGTACGCGGCTCAAGCGGCATGACGTGAGCGCCGCCATGGCCGCCGGGATCGGGCTCGTGCCCGAGGACCGCAAGGGGCAGGGGCTCGTGCTCGACGCCTCCGTCGAGGAGAACCTCGGGCTCGTCACCATGCGGGCCGCCACCCGGGGCGGGCTCGTGGACCGCAAGGCGCAGCACGCCGCGGCCGAGCGCATCGCCCGGCAGCTGGGAGTGCGGATGGCGGGCCTGGGGCAGCAGGTGCGGACCCTGTCCGGCGGCAACCAGCAGAAGGTCGTCATCGGCAAGTGGCTGCTGGCCGACACCAAGGTGCTGATCCTCGACGAGCCGACGCGCGGGATCGACGTCGGCGCCAAGGTCGAGATCTACCAGCTGATCAATGAACTGACCGCCGCCGGGGCCGCCGTCCTCATGATCTCCAGTGATCTGCCCGAGGTGCTCGGCATGAGCGACCGGGTGCTGGTCATGGCCCAGGGCCGGGTCGCCGGCGAGCTCGCCGGCGACGAGGCCACCCAGGACGCCGTGATGTCCCTCGCCGTCTCCGCCCCCACCACCGAGAAGACCGAGAAGACCCAGAAGGAGGCCAGCCGTGGCCACTGACACGCTCAAGAGCACGCCGGGCGCGACGGGCGCCGCCCCCGGCGGCCTGCGCCGGCTGCTCCTCGACAACGGCGCGCTCACCGCGCTGATCGGCCTGGTGATCGCCCTGTCGGCGCTCTCCGGGGACTTCCTGACCACCGACAACCTGCTCAACATCGGCGTCCAGGCCGCCGTCACGGCCATCCTGGCCTTCGGCGTGACCTTCGTGATCGTCTCGGCCGGCATCGATCTGTCGGTCGGGTCGGTGGCCGCGCTGTCGGCGACCGTGCTGGCCTGGGGCGCGACCCAGCACGGGGTGCCGGTGGTGCTCGCGGTGCTCCTCGGCCTCGCCACGGGTGTCGTGGCCGGGCTGGTGAACGGCTTCCTCATCGCGTACGGCAAGCTGCCGCCGTTCATCGCGACGCTGGCGATGCTGTCCGTGGGCCGTGGTCTCGCGCTGGTCATCTCGCAGGGCTCGCCGATCGCCTTCCCGGACTCGGTCTCGCACCTCGGTGACACGCTCGGCGGCTGGCTGCCGGTGCCCGTCCTGGTCATGGTGGCGATGGGCCTGATCGCGGCCCTCGTCCTGAACCGGACGTACATCGGCCGCTCGATGTACGCCATCGGCGGCAACGAGGAGGCGGCCCGACTGTCGGGGCTGCGCGTGTCGAAGCAGAAGCTCGCCATCTACGCCCTGTCCGGCCTGTTCGCGGCCGTCGCCGGCGTCGTGCTGGCCTCCCGGCTGTCCTCTGCGCAGCCGCAGGCCGCCAGCGGCTACGAGCTGGACGCGATCGCGGCGGTCGTCATCGGCGGCGCCTCGCTCGCGGGCGGCACCGGCAAGGCCTCCGGCACGCTGATCGGCGCGCTGATCCTCGCGGTGCTCCGCAACGGCCTCAACCTGCTGTCCGTGTCGGCGTTCTGGCAGCAGGTGGTGATCGGTGTCGTCATCGCGCTGGCGGTGCTGCTGGACGCCGTGCGCCGCAAGGCCGGGGCGGCTCCGGCGGCCCCGGGCGGTGCTCCGGGCGGCAGGGGCAAGCAGGCGGTGACGTACGCGCTCGCGGCCGTCGTGGCCGTGGCGGTGGTCGGCGCGACCTCCTTCCTGCACGGCGGGTCCTCGTCCGCCACGGCCCCGCGCATGGGGCTGTCGCTCTCCACCCTCAACAACCCCTTCTTCGTGCAGATCCGAGCCGGTGCCCAGGCGGAGGCGAAGAAGCTGGGCGTGGACCTGACCGTCACCGACGCCCAGAACGACGCCTCGCAGCAGGCCAACCAGCTGCAGAACTTCACCGGTTCGGGCCTCGGCGCGATCATCGTCAACCCGGTGGACTCGGACGCGGCGAGCAACGCGGTCCAGGCCGCCGGCAAGGCGAAGATCCCGGTCATCGCCGTCGACCGGGGCGTCAACAAGGCCGATGTCAACGCCCTGGTGGCGTCCGACAACGTGGCCGGCGGTGAGCTGGCCGCCAAGTCGATCGCCGAGAAGCTCGGCGGCAGCGGCAAGATCGTCATCCTCCAGGGCCAGGCGGGCACTTCGGCGGCCCGGGAGCGGGCGGCGGGCTTCGCCCAGGGTCTGCGGGCCTACCCCGGTATCGAGGTGGTGGCCGAGCAGCCCGCCGACTTCGACCGCACCAAGGGCCTCGACGTGATGTCCAACCTGCTCCAGGCCCACCCGGACGTCCAGGGCGTCATCGCCGCCAACGACGAGATGGCGCTCGGCGCGATCAAGGCGCTCGGTTCCAAGGCCGGTACGTCGGTCCAGGTCGTCGGCTTCGACGGCGTCCCGGACGGACTGGCGGCGGTGAAGGACGGCACGCTGTACGCGTCGGTCGCCCAGCAGCCCTCGCAGCTGGGCAGGATCGCCGTGGACAACGCGCTGCAGGCGGTGCAGGGCAAGAAGGTCGAATCGATGGTGAAGGTGCCGGTGAAGGTGGTCACGCAGGACGACGTGGCCGGTTTCAGCGGCTGACCACGAGCGGCTCGGGCGGGCGGGTCGTCCACCCACGGTGCGCATCGTGGGTGGACGACCCGCCCGCCCTGGGGCGGTTCAGCGCAATCACGGGGAACGAGGGAGTCAACTGATGTACGACTACGACCTGTTGGTCGTCGGGTCGGCCAACGCCGACCTGGTGATCGACGTCGAGCGTCGGCCGGGCGCCGGTGAGACGGTGCTCGGCGGAGACCTCGCCGTCCACCCGGGCGGCAAGGGCGCCAACCAGGCGGTGGCCGCCGCCCGGCTCGGCGCGGGCACGGCCCTGCTCGCGCGGGTCGGCGACGACGACCACGGCCGGCTGCTGCTGGACTCGCTGCGCTCGGCAGGCGTCGACACGACCGGCGTGCTGGTGGGCGGGGCGCCGACGGGCGTGGCGCTGATCACCGTCGACCCCGACGGGGACAACAGCATCGTGGTGTCCCCGGGCGCCAACGCCCGGCTCACCCCGGCGGACATCAGCGCGGCGGGCAGCCTCATCCGGGCCTCCCGGGTGGTGTCGGCGCAGCTGGAGATCCCGCTGGAGACGGTCGTGGCGGTGGTCCGGCAGCTGTCCCCGGACAGCCGCTTCGTCCTGAACCCGTCACCGCCGCAGCCGCTGCCCGCGGAGGTGCTGGCGGCCTGCGACCCGCTGATCGTCAACGAGCACGAGGCCCGGGTGATCCTGGGCGACGCCTGCGTGAGCGAGGAGCCCGAGGACTGGGCCGAGCTGCTGCTGGCCGAGGGGCCGCGCTCGGTGGTGGTGACGCTGGGCGCGGACGGGGCACTGGTCTGCGACCCGTCCGGGGTGACGCGGGTGACGTCGGTGAAGGTGGACGCGGTGGACACCACGGGCGCGGGCGACGCCTTCACCGCCGCGCTGGGCTGGAAGCTGGGCGCGGGTGCCTCGCCGGCCGAGGCCGCGGGGTACGCGGCCCGGGTCGGCGCGGCCGCCGTGACGAGGCGGGGCGCCCAGGAGTCGTACCCGACGGCGGAGGAGGTCGACGCGCGGTGAAGAAGGCAGGGATCCTGAACCGTCATCTGGCCGGTGCCATAGCAGAGTTGGGGCACGGCGACGGAGTGCTGGTGTGCGACGCCGGCATGCCGGTCCCGGCCGGGCCGCGCGTGGTGGACCTGGCGTTCCGGGCCGGGGTGCCGTCGTTCGCGGAGGTGCTGGACGGACTGCTGGCCGAGCTGGTGGTCGAGGGCGCCACGGCCGCGGAGGAGCTGCGCGGGCCCAACCGGGCCCTGCTGGACGGCCACTTCCCGGACCTGGAGCTGGTCCCGCACGAGCGGCTGAAGGAACTCTCGGAGGGAGCCCGGCTGGTGGTCCGCACGGGGGAGGCACGGCCGTACGCCAATGTGCTGCTGCGGTGCGGGGTGTTCTTCCAGTGACCTGAGTCGGAGATCCGCCGGTCCTGGCCCGCGGATCTCCGGCTCAGGTCACCGCGGAGCGCCTCGCGCGGTCGGCGCGAGGCGCTCCTGGCTCGACCTCGTGCTATCGCTCCACGTCGGCACGCAGAGCCTGGACGAACCAGGCGAACACCGGGGCCAGGCTCTCGGGGACCGGCCAACCGTTGATCACGGCCAGCAGCTGCCAGTACCGCTCGGCGCGGGGATCGCCGGCAATCTCCAGGCGCTTCAGCAGCCAACGCTTCAGGTCGGCATCGTCGGGACGGCCGAAGACGGACGCGTAGCGGGCCATCAGGGCCGTGATCACCAGGGCGGCCTGCGGCGAGGCCGGGGCGACACCGGCGGTCAGCGCCTGGCCGACCTGGTCGCGGACGGCCTCCGTGAGGTCGTGGTGCAGGCCCGTGGTGTCGCCTTGGGCGCGTTCGGCCGCCTGGTACTCGGCCATGCGGCGCACGGACGCTCGGAAGTCCGGGTCCTGGGCGAGCTCGGCGAGTTCGACCCAGGCGTTGACCTGCTCCGACGTGGGGTCGTCGGGCAGGTCCGGCATGGCCGAACGCATCATGGCCACCAGTTCGGGGTTGGCGTCCAGGCCACCGAAGGTGTCGTCCACGAAATCGCTGATGACACGTCGGCGTTCATCGTCGGAGAGCTTGGCGAGCTTGTGCATCAGGTCCATCTCCTCAGGGGTGGAGCCCCGCTTGACTACCGCTCGCAGCACCGCACGCCGCAGTCGCAGGGTGCGGATCTGCACCTCCAGGGCTTCGGCATGTGCTGCGGCGACCTCGGGCAGCGAGATCTCCCGGTCCAGGACCTGCCGGATGGCGGCAAGGTCGAGTCCCAGGTCGCGCAGCGTCCGCACGAGGTCCAAACGCGCGAGGGCATCGATGTCGTAGAGCCGGTAGCCGGCCGGGCTGCGGTCTGTCGGCGGCACGATCCCCGAGTCGGAGTAGAACCGTACGGTCTTGACCGTCAGCCCGGTCCGCCGGGCCAGATCGCCGATCGAGTAAAGCGTGTCGCTGTCCATGCCCTCACCCTCGCGCCTCCCCTTGGTGGAGACTCAAGCTCCGCCGCTCACGGCTTCCCTGGTTCGACGTCAATTCAGGCCGTCCACCAGTAGATGCCGAGCTGATCGGCAGTAGCAGGGCAGGCATGTTCGCCCGATCATGGAGTTCCCTACGCTTCATGATCATTGGGGGATCCGTGCCTGCCGTCCCATCATGCATTCTCGACCCGATCCGCGACCAGTTCCTCACGCTGCTCCCCGCTCTTGAGGACCTCCATCCGCTGGGCTGCCACAATCCGCGCATCAGCGACGAGGTCGCCTTCGACCGTCTGGTACAGGTTCTGGTCTTCGGTTGCGGATACGAGCGGGTGGCGGATCGCATGTGCTCTGCCGGGACGCTGCGCCGCCGCCGCGACGAGTGGATCGCCTCGGCGTGATGGAGACCCTGCGCGTACTCGCACTTGCCTGCTACGACCGGAATCGGCCTCGAACTCGACCAGCTGTCCGCGGACGGCTGCATCGCCAAGGCTCCGCCCGGCGAATCATCGGCAAGATCGCCGAGCGTGGCGCGAGGACCCCGATCCACGCCGGCGGGCGCTGGGTGGCCGAACGTACGAACTCCTGGATGAACAACTTCGGCAAGCTCCACCGCTGCACCGAGCGACGAAGAACCATCGTCGAGTTCTTCATCGCCATGGCCGGCGCCATCATCACTGTCCGCTGCCTGATCCGACGGGCTTGGGACCCTCTACCGCTGGGACACCCGGCCTCGAAGCCCCCGCATCCGATGAGCCTGACCCGAGTGGATTCACCTCGCGATCTGCCATCGGTGACAGCAGATCGCGACGCGCTGCCCCTGCCAGCCGCTCATAGTGCCTCCCGGGCGCAGCGGACATGCACTCCACCAGGCACCACTTCTGTTCGGTGGTGGGCACGCGTCCCTCGCCATTAGGCTTCGGGACCGAACGAGAGAAGATCACGTATGGACCCCCGCCTGCCCCGCCTGCGCCGGAAGCTCGCCCAGATCCCCTTCAGCCCTCTTCGCAGCCACTCCTTCGGCGAGGAGAAGCATCGCTTCCAGCTCGGGCGAACCGTCAGCGCGGCGACGCTCGACGCCTTCGAGACTGACCACGGAGTCGTGCTTCCTGCCCCCTACCGAGACTTCCTGACGTTCCTTGGCGCGACCGGGGCTTCCCCGTTCTACGGGCTCCTGCCCCTGAACCGGTGCGAGCTGTTCACGATGGACCCGAAGGGGTCCGAGGATGAAACCCCGCGGAGCTTCACCACGGTCGAGGATCGTGCACGTCCAGGCGACAGGTTCCTGCACATCATCGAAGCAGGGTGCAGCGACGTGGTTCTGCTGGGAGTCACGGGACCGCTGACCGGCCGCATCGTCACGGGCAACTCCGATGGCTTCTGGGGCCCCGACCTCTCGTCGGCTCCCGACTTCATCGCCTGGTATGAACTCTGGCTGGACGAGATGGCGGCAGGTCACGACAGTCGGGCGCTCGAACTGACCTCGCCCCGCCAGCCGCAGCACTGAAAGACGCGCGCGTCCTACCTCATAGCAGCTCCGGACGGCATCCCAGGCCTGTCAGCGGACACGGCAGACTCCCCGCTGGCGGTCAGTTGGCCTCCCCGCTGGTGGACATGAAATCTCCCCGGTGACGGACAGCTGATCTCCCCG
>NZ_JBVIFM010000030.1:0-102282 GCF_055571335.1 Kitasatospora sp. NPDC030952 | reverse complement strand
TGGCGTTGACTTTTGGCACGCTGTTGAGTTCTCAAGGAACGGACGCTTCCTTCGAGCCGCCTTCCAGCGGGCCCTCCGGGCGCTTCGTTCTTTCGCGTTTCCAGCTTATCAGATGTTTTCCGCTCCGTTTCCGGGGCTTCGTTCATCCAACTCGCCGGTGTCTTCCGGGGCTTGACGCCCTGTCCGACGTTTCAAACTCTAGCCGATCCCCGCTCCGAAAAGCGAATCCAGCCGCAATCCGATAAAAAGCGCACGCCGAATAAGCACCAGGCCGCAACGCGAAAAGCGAAACGACCGGTACGAACCGGAAGTGGTGTTTCAAGGGATTGGCTGCCGCGGGACCGTCCGCGCTCACGCGTGTCCGGTGCTCCCTGCCAGGCAGCTCGAAGAACTGTACGCGCATCTGCGTCCGGATGCAAACGACCTGCAAAAGGGGGCAGGCCGGGCCCCAGGGAGAGGGGTCCGGCCTGCTGGAGTCGGCTGGCTCAGCTGTTGGTGGGGAAGCCGAGGTTGATGCCGCCGTGGGACGGGTCCAGCCAGCGCTGGGTCACGGCCTTGCCGCGGGTGAAGAACTGCACGCCGTCCGGGCCGTACGCGTGGGCGTCACCGAACAGCGAGGCCTTCCAGCCGCCGAAGGAGTAGTAGGCGACCGGCACCGGGATCGGCACGTTGATGCCGACCATGCCGACCTCCACCTCGAACTGGAAGCGCCGGGCCGCGCCGCCGTCGTTGGTGAAGAGGGCGGTCCCGTTGCCGTACGGGTTGGCGTTGATGAGCGCCAGGCCCTCGTCGTAGGAGGCGACGCGCACGACGGAGAGGACCGGGCCGAAGATCTCGTCGTTGTAGACGGACATGCCGGGCTTCACGTGGTCGAACAGCGTCGGGCCGAGCCAGAAGCCGTCCGAGGTCGGGGCGCCGTTCCTGTCCTCGGCGGTGACCGGGTGCTTGCGGCCGTCCACCGCGAGCTCGGCGCCGTCGGCGACGCCGGACTCGACGTAGGAGGTGACCTTGTCGCGGTGCTGGCCGGTGACCAGCGGGCCCATCTCGGAGTCGCCGTTGCAGCCGGGGCCGACCTTCAGGGTGGCGATCCGCTGCTTGATCTTGTCGACCAGCTCGTCACCGATCGGGTCGACGGCGACCAGGACGGAGACGGCCATGCAGCGCTCGCCGGCCGCGCCGAAGCCGGCGTTGACGGCCGCGTCGGCGGCGAGGTCGAGGTCGGCGTCGGGCAGCACCAGCATGTGGTTCTTGGCGCCGCCGAGGGCCTGCACGCGCTTGCCGTACCGGGTACCGGTCTCGTAGACGTAGCGGGCGATCGGGGTGGAGCCGACGAAGCTGACGGACTTGATGTCCGGGTGCTCCAGCAGACGGTCGACGGCCACCTTGTCGCCGTGCACGACGTTGAAGACGCCGTCCGGCAGCCCGGCCTCCTTCCACAGCCCGGCCAGGAAGTTGGCCGCGGACGGGTCCTTCTCCGAGGGCTTCAGCACGACGGTGTTGCCCGCCGCGATGGCGATCGGGAAGAACCACATCGGCACCATGGCCGGGAAGTTGAACGGCGAGATGATCGCGACCGGGCCGAGCGGCTGGCGGATCGAGTAGACGTCGATGCCGGTGGAGGCCTGCTCGGTGAAGCCGCCCTTGATCAGCTGCGGGATGCCGCAGGCGTACTCGACGACCTCCAGGCCGCGGGCGATCTCGCCGAGCGCGTCCGAGTGCACCTTGCCGTGCTCGGACACGATGATCGCGGCCAGCTCGTCACGGCGGGCGTTCAGCAGCTCGCGGAAGGCGAAGAGCACCGTGCTCCGCCTGGCCACCGACGCCGTGCGCCACTCGGCGAAGGCCGAGGCGGCCGCTGCCACGGCCTGGTCGACCTCGGCGATCCCGGCGAAGTCCACCTGGCCGGCGACCTGGCCGGTGGCCGGGTCGAAGATGTCGCCGCGGCGGGGCGCCGCACCGGCGGTGGCGACCGGCTGACCGCCGATCCAGTGAGTGATGTGCTTGCTCAAGTCCGTCTGCCTCCGAAGTCCCGGGCGGCGTCCTGCCACCGGTCCGGTCTGGCGCCGCCCGAGAGAGGGCCGGGCGACGGAAATTCACGGGGCTACCGCGCTCATCTCCCAGTCTGGTGGCCACCGGGGCACGGCTCAACGAACAGGCTGACGGGGATCGCGGATTCAGCCTTACAGGTCGTCCGGTCGCTACGCCGAACGCGCGAGGCGGGGCGGCAGCCGGCTCAGGACTCCTCGTCCTCCAGATACGGGTCGTGCAGCCCGTCCGGCGCCTCCTGGGTCTCCAGCAGGTCGAGCCGGAGGTCCTGCGCCCAGGCGAGCGCCCACCGCTTGAGCCCGTCCACCGCCGCCGCCTCGACGCCCCGGGCGCGGAACCGGCCGTCCGCCGCCTCGGCCAGCGTCTCCAGCCGGTCGGCGAGCGCGCCCGGCTGGAAGTCCGGGTCCAACTCCGCTGCCAGTGCGAGTAGCTCACCCTCACGGTAGTTGCGGGTGAGGGCGTGCACGTCGATCAGGTCGCGTGGCATGCCCCGGTCGACCAGCAGCGCGGTGGTGAGCGCCGCCGCGTCCTCCAGGGCGACCACCGGCAGGACCACCGGCGGCTCGCCCGGCTCCGTCACCCCGCGGTCCGCCTCCGGAGCGCCGGGGCCCGCCTCCGGAACGCCGGGGCCCGCCTCCGGAACGCCGAAGTCCAGCCGGACCGGCCGGTGGCCGAGCGGCTCCTTCCGCAGTTCC
Organism: Kitasatospora sp. NPDC030952; assembly: GCF_055571335.1. NCBI lineage: Bacteria > Bacillati > Actinomycetota > Actinomycetes > Kitasatosporales > Streptomycetaceae > Kitasatospora > Kitasatospora sp. NPDC030952. The sequence continues at coordinate 99,541 of NZ_JBVIFM010000030.1, read as the reverse complement.
ACCGAGTGCGACCGCCCGCCCAGCGCCAGCCGTACGGTCAGCTGTTCCAGTCGCGGCGTTCCGGGTCGCTCGACGGCCACGCCGCCGGCCGCGCGGTACGCCTCGGCCAGCGCGGCGGCCACCTCCGGCAGGTCGGCCCCGCCGGTGGCCAGGGTGAGCCCGTCCTGCGGGCAGGCGGCGACACCGTGGGCGCGCAGCGCGTGCCCGCCGGCCAGCGCCAGGCCGTACCGGACGCAGACGGGCCCGGCGAGGGCGGCCAGCCGCAGCTGGGCGGGGCCAGGTCGGAGGGACGCGTCGACGGCGTGCGGGGCGGTGGTCACGCCTCCAGTCTGACCCGACCACCCGCCCCGCGCGCTGCCGCCGAGAACCACACGCCGTCGCCAAGCACCACACGCCGTCGCCAAGCACCACACGCCGTCGCCGAGCACCGCAGAGCCGCCGAGAACCACAGAGCCGCCGTCGACGACCTCACGCCACCGCCCGTGATCCCGTCATGATCCCGTCGGCGCGGGCCGCCCCGCGCTACCAGCCCCCGAGCCCTGCCGCCGCCTCGTGCAGGGCCAGCTCCAGCAGCACCGGGTCGTTGAGCCGCCCGGAGCCGTCGGGCGGCACCAGCCAGCGCACGCCCCGGCTGCTCCGCCCGGGGTGCGGGACGACGATCCAGGTGCCCTCCCCCGCGCAGCGCACTCCGGTGCCGACCCAGCGGGCGGCGGTGCCGACCGGCATCAGGAAGCTGACGTGCTCATCGCCGAAGTCGGCGAGGACCGGACCGAGGCCCGCCCCGAGGCCCGAACCGAGGCCCGAACCGAGGCCCGAACCGAAGGCAGGAGCGGAGGCCGAACCGGTGGCCGAACCGGGGCCGGGACCGACGCCCGGCCCGCCGGAGCCGCCGTGCAGGCCGCCCAGCACGTCCAGGGCGGCCCGCCCGAGCGGCCCCGGGACGGCGAGGACGTCCCATCGGCGCCCGGCCGGTAGCAGCACCAGGCCCAGCCCGCTGCGTTCCCACTGCTCCCGGAAGTCCTCCGGGTCCGCTGCCACCTGCGCGAGCCAGTGCAGTCCGGTGCTCTCCATGTCGTGTCCCCGCTTCTCGCCGTTCGTGCTGGTCGGGCGCGGCGGGATCACGAGACCCGCCGTCACCAAGGAGAGGCGGACGGCGGGTCCCTCTTACACGGGTCACGGGCACGTACCCGCCAGTACCCAGCGGTGGCCGGCGGCGGCCGACGGTTCAGCTGTCGAAGCCGAGCCCCAGCCGGTCGAGGGTGCGCAGCCAGAGGTTGCGGTGGCCGCCGTTGCGGTCGGCGCGCTCCAGCGAGCGGGTGGTGATCTCGATCCCGGCCCAGCGCACCGGTTCGGGCGGGAACGGCAGCGGCTTGGAGCGCACCATGTCCAGCTCGGTGCGTTCGGTGCGCTCGCCGGCGAGCAGGTCGAGCATCACCTCGGCGCCGAAGCGGGTGGCGCCGACGCCGAGCCCGGTGTAGCCGACGGCGTAGGCGACCTTGCCCCGGTAGGCGGTGTCGAAGAACGCCGAGAACCGGCTGCAGGTGTCGATGGCGCCGCCCCAGGCGTTGGTGAAGCGCAGCCCCTCCAGCTGCGGGAAGCAGTGGAAGAAGTGGTTGGCCAGGGTGCGGAAGGTCTCCGGTCGCTGGTCGTACTCGTGCCGGACGTGGCCGCCGTAGTGGTAGACGGCGTCGTAGCCGCCCCACAGGATCCGGTTGTCGGCGGAGAGCCGGAAGTAGTGGAACTTGTTGGCGCTGTCGCCGAGGCCCTGCCGGCCGCGCCAGCCGATCGCGGCGAGCTGCTCGTCATTGAGCGGCTCGGTCATCAGCGCGTAGTCGTACACCGGCACGACGTACGGACGGACGCGCTTGAGCAGGGACGGGAACACGTTGGTGCCGAGCGCGACCTTGCGGGCGAAGACCCGGCCGTACGGGGTGCGGGCGGCCATGCCGCTGCCGTGCTCCCGCAGCTCGGTGGCCCGGGTGTGCTCGAAGATCCGGACGCCCTGGCCCAGGCAGGCGTCCTTGAGGCCCCAGGCGAGCTTGGCGGGGTGGACCATCGCCACGCCGTCCTTGTCCCAGAGGCCGCCGAGGAAGGTCGGCGAGTTCACCTCGGCGCGCAGCTGGTCGGCGTCCAGGACGGTGAGGTCGAAGCCGTAGCGGGCGACGGCCTCGGCGACCTCGTGGAGTTCCTCGACCTGGTGGGGCTGGGTGGCGACGTCGATCTCGCCGGTGCGCTCCCATTCGGCGTCGATGCCGTAGCGCTTGAGGGCGGCCTCGATGGCGTCCAGGTTGGCGGCGCCGAGGCGTTCCAGTCGGCCGAGTTCGCCGGGCCAGCGCTCCAGGCCGTTGCCGAAGCCGTGGGTGAGGCTGGCGGCGCAGAATCCGCCGTTGCGCCCGGACGCGGCCCACCCGACCTCGTTGCCCTCGACCAGGACGACGTCCAGTGCGGGGTCGCGTTCCTTGGCGATGAGGGCGGTCCACAGGCCGGAGTAGCCGCCGCCGACGACCAGCAGGTCGCAGCTGGTGTCGCCGACCAGGGCGGGCAGCGGCTGCGGCCGGCCGGGATCCTCCAGCCAGAAGGGGGTGGGCCTGGCGTCACTGAGCGCGCGGGCGGAGTCCATGCATTATCAGCCACTTTCTACGGATAGAGGACGTGTTCGGGCCACCGCTGACCGACCGTAGGTCAGGCGGTGGCCTTTCGACGGTTGCCGAGCCACTGGCCGGCCACGGTCAGCGCGACCGCGGCGACGAACATCGCGGTGCCGATGACGTTCACCTGCACCGGGATGCCGCGCTGCGAGGCGCCCCAGACGAACATCGGGAAGGTGACCGTGGTCGGGCCCGAGTTGAACTGGGTGATGATGAAGTCGTCGAAGGAGAGCGCGAAGCTGAGCAGCGCGCCGGCGGCGATGCCGGGGGCCGCCAGCGGGAGGGTGACCCTCAGGAAGGTCTGGACGGGGGTCGCGTAGAGGTCCTGGGCGGCCTGTTCGAGCCTCGGGTCCATGCTCATCACGCGCGCCTTGACGGCCGTCACCACGAAGCTGAGGCAGAACATGACGTGGGCGATGAGGATGGTGGTGAAGCCGAAGGGGATGCGCATGTTGAGGAAGAGCGTCCCCAGCGAGGCGGCCATGACCACCTCGGGCATGGCCATCGGCAGGAAGATCATCGCGGTGGTGGCCGAGCGGCCGCGGAAGCGGTAGCGGGCCAGCGCGAAGGCGACCATGGTGCCGAGCACGGTGGCGCCGATGGTGGCGAGCACCGCGATCTGCAGGCTGAGCGAGAGCGACTGGCACATGTCGGCCACGCCGCAGGGGTTGGTCCAGGCGTCGGTGGAGAACTCGTTCCACTCGTAGTTGAACTTGCCGACCGGCTTGTTGAACGAGAAGGCCAGCACGACCAGGTTGGGCAGCACCAGGTAGGCCAGGGCGAGCAGCCCGGCCAGCACCACCAGGTGGGCGCGGACCCACTTCAGGATGCGGGACATCAGACCAGTTCCTCCGTCCCGGCCTTGCGCATGTAGACCGTCACCATGCCCAGGATCAGGGCCATCAGGATGAAGCTCAGCGCGGCGGCCGTGGGGTAGTCGAGCACGTTCAGGAACTGCTTCTGGATGCCGTTGCCGACCATCTGCTCGCTGGGCGAGCCCAGCAGCTGGGCGTTGATGTAGTCGCCGGAGGCCGGGATGAAGGTGAGCAGGGTGCCCGCGACCACGCCCGGCAGCGAGATCGGGAAGGTGACCTTGCGGAAGGTGGTGAACGGCCGGGCGTAGAGGTCGCCGGCCGCCTCGTGCAGCCGGGGGTCGATCCGCTCCAGCGAGGTGTACAGCGGCAGGATCATGAACGGCAGGAAGTTGTACGTCAGGCCGCAGACCACGGCGAGCGGGGTGGCGAGCACCCGGTCCCCGGAGGTGAGCCCGACCGCGTTGGTCACGTCCAGGACGTGCAGGGTGTTGAGCGCGCCGACCACCGGCCCGCCGTCGGACAGGATGGTCTTCCAGGCCAGCGTGCGGATCAGGAAGCTGGTGAAGAACGGCGCGATGACCAGGATCAGGATGACGTTGCGCCAGCGCCGGTTCGCCTTGAAGGCGATGGTGTACGCCAGCGGGTAGCCGATGGCCAGGCAGAGCACGGTGGCGATGGCCGCGTAGGAGAACGAGCGGACGAAGTGCCACTTGTACTCGACCAGGGCGTCCCAGTAGGTCGAGAAGTGCCAGGTGACCTTGAAGCCCTCTTCGAGCGACCCGGTCTGCAGCGAGGTGGACCCCTGGTACAGCATCGGCACGGCGAAGAAGACGACCAGCCAGGCGATGCCGGGCAGCAGCAGCCAGTACGGGGTGAGCTTGCGCCGCGGCTTCCGCTCCGGCTCCGGGAGCGGTACGACCTGTGGCGGTGCCGCCGGGGTGGTGGTGGTCACGCGGCCTCCTCCCCGGTGCCCGCGTCGATCGCCTGCGAGGCGTCCAGGGCGAAGGAGTGCGCCGGGTTCCAGTGCAGCAGCACGGGGGCGCCGGGGACGATCCGGGCGTCGCGCTCCATGTTCTGCTCGAAGACGGTGACCTCCTGGCCGCCGTCGGTGCGCACCACGTACTGGGTGGAGACGCCGATGAAGCTGGAGTCGAGGACGGTGCCGGCGAGCCTGTTGCGGCCCTCGGCGACCTCCTCGGCGGCGTGGGTGATGGTGATCTTCTCCGGGCGCACGCCCAGGTGGACCTGCTTGGCCCCGGTGGCGCAGCGGGCCTTCGGCACCGCGAGCCGGGTACCGGCCACGGTGAGCAGCAGGTCCTCGCCCGCGCCGCCGGTGACCTCGGCGGGCAGCAGGTTGGACTGGCCGAGGAAGTTGGCCACGAAGGTGGTGCCGGGGTTCTCGTACAGGTCGGCGGGCGCGCCCAGTTGCTCGACCCGGCCGCCGTTCATCACCGCGATGGTGTCGGCCATGGTCATGGCCTCCTCCTGGTCGTGGGTGACGTGCACGAAGGTGATGCCGACCTCGGTCTGGATCCGCTTGAGCTCCAGCTGCATCTGGCGGCGCAGCTTGAGGTCGAGGGCGCCGAGCGGTTCGTCCAGCAGCAGCACCTGGGGGTGGTTGATCAGCGCGCGGGCGACCGCGACGCGCTGCTGCTGACCGCCGGAGAGCTGGTGCGGCTTGCGCCGGGCGTACTGGCCGAGTTCGACCAGCTCCAGCATGGACTCCACCTGCTTCCTGACGTCCTTCTTGCCGCGCCGGCGCAGGCCGAAGGCGACGTTCTCGAAGATGTCCAGGTGCGGGAAGAGCGCGTAGCTCTGGAAGACGGTGTTCACCGGCCGCTTGTACGGGGGCAGCGCGGTGACGTCCTGGCCGCCGATCAGGACGGTGCCGCTGGTGGGCTCCTCCAGGCCGGCGATCATGCGCAGGGTGGTGGTCTTGCCGCAGCCGGAGGCGCCGAGCAGGGCGAAGAAGGAGCCCTGGGGGACGGTCAGGTCGAGCGGGTGGACGGCCGTGAACGAGCCGTAGGTCTTGCCGATGCCGGTGAGGCGGACGTCGCCGCCGGCCGTGTCGCGCAGCTGGTCTGTCATGGGGTGTCTTCCTGGGTCTGTCGGCCGGGGGTGGGGGTCAGGCGCCGATGAGCTTGGAGAACTTCTGCTCGAAGTCGCTCTCCTCGGCCTCGGTGAGGGTGCGGAACACGTGCGCCTTGGCCGCCATCTCGGGGGTGGGTACGACCAGCGGGTTGGCCGCGCTGTCCGGGGCGAGGGTGGCGAGCTCCTCCTTCATCCCGGTGACGGCGGAGACGTAGCCGATGCCCGCGACCAGCTGCGCCGCGATCTTCGGCTGATAGTAGAAGTCGATCAGCTTCTCCGCGTTCGTCTTGTGCCGCGCCTTGGCCGGGACCAGCATGTTGTCGGTCGAGGCGAGGTAGCCCTTCTCCGGGATGACGAACTCGATGTCCGGGTTGTCGGCGCGCAGTTGGATCAGGTCCCCGCCCCAGGCCACGCAGGCGGCGATGTCCCCGGAGGACAGCTCCTGGCCGTAGTCGTTGCCGGTGAAGCGGCGGATCTGCTTGTTGTCGACGGCCTTCTGCAGCCGGGCGATCGCGCCGTCGTAGTCGTCCGCGGTGAGCTTCGCCGGGTCCTTGCCCAGGTCCAGCAGGACCATCCCGACGCTGTCGCGCATCTCGGAGAGGAAGGTGACCCGGCCCTTGAGCTCGGGGTCGTCCAGCAGTTGGGAGACGCTGGTGACCTCCTTGCCCTTCGTCGCCTTGCGGTTGTACGCGATGACGGTCTGGATGCCGGCCCAGGGGTAGGTGTAGAGCCGGCCCGGGTCCCAGTCGGGGGCGCGGAAGCGGGCGTCGACGTTGGTGATCGCGGTGGTGACGTTCGCCGGGTCGAGCTTCTGCGCCCAGCCGAGCCGGATCAGCCGGGCGGCCATCCAGTCGGTGAGCACCACCAGGTCGCGGCCGGTGTCCTGGCCGGCCGCCAGCTGCGGCTTGACCTTGCCGAAGAACTCGACGTTGTCGTTGACGTCCTCGTTGTACTTGACCCTGATGCCGGTGGCCGCGGTGAAGGCGTCCAGGGTGCCGTGCTTCTCCTTGTCCTTCTCGTCGGTGTCGACGTACAGCGGCCAGTTGGAGAAGTCGACCTCCCTCTCGCTCTCCGAGAGGTCCTTGGCGGCGTTGGCGGTCGAGTCGCCGGTCGTTCGGGGGGCCGCCGGGATCCCGCAGGCGGCCAAGGTTCCCGCACCGGCGGTCAGGGCGGCGGCGCGCAGCAGGCTGCGGCGGCCGACCGCGGCCCGGCCGCTGGTCAGACTGCGTTCCCAGGCCTTGCGGACCGGTTCGGGCAGACCGCCGGTGAGTTCGTCGAACGCCTTGAACGCCTTGAACGCCATGGAACGGGCCTCCTGGGGAAGAGGGGTGCGTGGGGGAGCACCCCGGTCTGAGGGGGGGTTATCTGTCTCCGAAGACGGTGCGGTGCCAGTCCTTGCGGGCCACCGCGGTGGTGTCGAACATGACGTGCTTGACCTGGGTGTACTCGTCCAGCGAGTACTGCGACATGTCCTTGCCGTAGCCGGACGCCTTGTAGCCGCCGTGCGGCATCTCACTGATGATCGGGATGTGGTCGTTGACCCAGACGCACCCGGCGGCGATCTCCCGGGTGGCGCGCAGCGAGCGGTGCACGTTGCTCGTCCAGGCCGAGGCGGCCAGGCCGTACGGGGTGTCGTTGGCCAGCCGCAGTCCCTCGTCGTCGCCGTCGAAGGGCAGCACCACCAGCACCGGTCCGAACACCTCGCCCTGGACGATCTCGCTGTCCTGGGCGGCGCCGGTGATCAGGGTCGGCGCGTGGTAGGCGCCGCGGGTGAGGTCGAAGCCGTCGTGGCCCTCGGCCGGCGCCGGGCCGCCGGTGACGACGGTGGCGTAGGAGCGGGCGCGCTCCACGAAGCCGGCCACCCGGTCCCGGTGGGCGTAGGAGACCAGCGGGCCGAGGTCGGTGCGCGGGTCCCGCGGGTCGCCGATCCGGATCGCCGCGTACAGCTCGGCGACGCCGGCCACGAAGGCGTCGTAGAGCGGGCGTTGGACGTAGGCGCGGGTGGCGGCGGTGCAGTCCTGGCCGCCGTTGATCAGCGAGGCGGCGACGGCGCCGTGCACCGCGGCGTCCAGGTCGGCGTCGTCGAAGACCACGAAGGGGGCCTTGCCGCCGAGTTCCAGGTGGGTGCGCTTGACGCTCGCGGTGGCCAGTTCGGCGACCCGCCGGCCGACGGCGGTGGAGCCGGTGAAGGAGACCATCGCGACATCGGGGTGGGAGACCAGGTGCTCGCCCGCCGTGCGCCCGGCGCCGGTGACCACGTTGACCACGCCGTCCGGGATGCCCGCCTCGGTGCAGGCCCGGGCGAACATCAGCGAGGTCAGCGGGGTCAGTTCGGCCGGCTTGAGGACGATGGTGTTGCCCGCCGCGATCGCCGGGAGGATCTTCCAGGCGGCCATCTGCAGCGGGTAGTTCCACGGCGAGATCGAGCCGACCACGCCGATCGCCTCGCGCCGTACGTAGGAGGTGTGGTCGCCGGAGTACTCCCCGGCCGCCTTGCCCTCCAGGTTGCGGGCGGCGCCGGCGAAGAACGCGGCGTTGTCGACGGTGCCGGGGACGTCGAACTCGGTGGCCAGCTTGACCGGCTTGCCGGTCTGCGCGGTCTCCACCCGGGCGAGCTCGTCGGCGGCGGCGTCCAGGACGGCGGCCAGCCTGGTGAGCGCCTCGGACCGGGCGCCGGGGGTGGCGGAGGACCAGCCGGGCAGGGCGGCCCGGGCGGCGGCGACGGCGGCGTCCACGTCCCCGGTGGTGGCCAGCGCGACCTGCTCGACCACGCTGCCGTCGGCCGGGTTGACGACCTGGAAGGGCTCGCCGCTCCCCCGGGCCTGACGGCCCGCGATGTACTGCGCGCCCGCGCCGAAGTCGGTCAGGTCCATCTGGGTTCCTCCAAGTGCTCGCGGTTCGACCGCGCTGCGGCGAAACGCTTCCGCGGTGGGGGTCTGCGGTCCCGCTGACCTTGCCAACTGCGGGGTTGACGTGACAAGGGTCACTTCGCCAGTCTCGACACGAAGGGCCTTACAGAGTGCAAGGCTCCTCGCAGGGCAACAGGTCGTTCGGACGATGGATGATTCTCCTGACACTCTGCCCCCTCCCCTCTCGCCCCTCCCACCCCCTCCCCCGGCCCCCAGGAGGCCCGCGATGCTCCCCACCGTCGCCCGAGTCCTCGACCTGGAGGTGATGCGGCGCGGCCTGCCCCAGGTCGTGGCCGGCGCCGACCGCCTGGAGCGGCCGGTCCGCTGGGTCCACGTCAGCGAACTGCCGGACGTCGCCGGGATGCTGCAGGGCGGCGAGCTGGTGCTGACCACCGGCATCGCCCTGCCCGAGGACCGCGAGGGCCTGGCCCGCTACGTCCGCGACCTCGACGAGGTCGGCGTGGCCGGCCTGGTGGTCGAGTTCGGCCGGCGCTACTTCGACTCGCTCCCGCGCGCCCTGGTGCACGCCGCCGAGCAGCGCGGACTGCCGCTGATCACGCTCCGCCGCGAAGTGCGCTTCGTCGCCGTCACCGAGGCCGTGCACGCCCTGGTGGTGAACTCCCAGCTGGAACAGCTGCGGATCTCCGAGTCGGTCCACCAGGTCTTCAACGAGCTGGTGGTGGAGGGCGCCGAGCCGCCCGAGGTGATCCGCCAGGTGGCCCGGATGGCGGGCGCGCCGGTGGTCCTGGAGAACCTGGCCCACCAGGTGCTCGCCCACGACACCGCCGGACGCCCGGAGACCGAGCTCCTGGAGGACTGGGAGCGCCGCTCCCGCGGGGTCCGCCCGCCCGGCCGTACCGGCCACGACCCGCGCAGCGGCTGGCTGGTGACCACCGTCGGCGCCCGCGGCCAGGACTGGGGCCGGCTGGTCCTCGCCCTGGAGCCGGGCCCGCTGCCGGAGGGCGAGGCGCACCCGCACGCCATGCTGCTGGAGCGCGGCGCCTCCGCGCTGGCGCTCAACCGGCTGGTGGTGCGCGACCGGGAGAGCCTGGAGCGGCAGACCCACCGCACCCTGCTCTCCGGCATCCTCACCCACGCGCTGACCGTCTCCGAGGTGGCCCTGCGGGCCCAGGCACTCGGCGTCCCGCTGGACGGCCGCCGACTGGTCGGCGTGGTGCTGCGCCAGCGCCGCGGGCCGATCCCGGCCGCGCTGGAGGCGCAGGCCCGGCTGCGCGACTTCACCGAGCTGGCCGCAGGCGCGGTCCGCGCCTGCCGGCTCTCCGCCCTGGTCGGCGCGCTGGACGACGAGGGCGTCGGCCTGCTGATCGCGCTCGGCACCCAGCAGGACGAGCACGCCGCCCTGGACTCCTTCTCCGCCACCCTGCGCCGGATGTCCGCCGAGGCCGGCCGGGAGGGCGCCGACGCCCCGGGCCCCGTGGTCGCGGTCGGCTCCTCGGTCGGCTCGGTCCGCGACGCCCGGCGCACCCTGCTGGAGGCCGCCCAGGTCGCCGACGCGGCCCTGCACGACGCGCCCGGCGGGGGCCGGACCGCCTCCTACTACCGGCTGCCGGACGTCCGACTGCGCGGCCTGCTCCACCTGCTGCGCGACGACGCCCGGCTGCAGACGTACGTGGAGCGGGAGTTGGGCCCGCTGCTGGCCCACGACGCCGAGCACAACGGCCAGTTGGTGCAGATGCTGCGGATCTACCTGGAGCAGGGCCGGAACAAGTCGGCGGCGGCCGACGCCGCCCACCTGTCCCGGCCGTCCTTCTACGACCGGCTGCACAAGGTCGAGCGGATCCTCGGCGTCGACCTCGACCAGGTGGAGTCCTGTCTGTCCCTGCACGTGGCGCTGCTCGCGCTGGACGCCGTCCGCCGCTGAGCGCCACACCCGGCGTCCCACCGCGCTGTTCACACCGCGCTGTTCACATCCCGGTGATCAGAGCCCGGTGCTCAGAGCCCGGTGTTCAGACCCCGGTGATGCGCCCCCACACCTTGTGCAGCTCCGGCCGCTCGGCCGAGGTGACGTCGCGCATGCCGTGCAGCCGGGCGCGCATCTCCTCGGTCGGGAACACCAGCGGGTTCTCGGCGAGTTCGGCCTTGTCCTTGTCCCCGCTGTCCGCCAGCACCTCGCGGGCGGCCGGTACCGGGCAGATGTACTGGACGGCGGCGGCGAGTTCGGCGGCCACCTCGGGCCGGTAGTAGTAGTCGACCAGGGCCTCGGCGTTGCGCTTGTGCACGGCCCGGTTGGGGATCATCAGGCTCTCCGCCCACAGCTCGCCGCCCTCCTCCGGCACCAGGAAGGCGATGTCCGGGTTCTCGGCGGTGAGTTGGACGGCGTCACCGGAGTAGGCCTGGCAGGCGAGCGCGGCGCCGGAGGCGAGGTCACTGGTGTAGTCGTTGCCGGTGAAACGGCGGACGTGGCCGGTGTCGACCATCTTCTGCACCAGGTCCATCGCCCGGTGGGCGTCGTCGTCGGTGAACCGCGCGATGTCGGCGCCCTGGGAGAGCATCAGCAGCCCGAGCGCCTCGTCCAGCCCGGCGAACAGTGTGATCCGGCCCTTGAGGTCGGGCGCCCACAGGTCGGCGGTGGACTTCAGCTCCCGGCCGAGCGCCTTCCGGTTGTACGCGATGCCGGTGATCCCGGACTGCCAGGGCACGCTGCGCCGGCGCCCCGGGTCGAAGACCGGGTTCGCCAGCTGGGGGTCCAGGTTGGCGGTGACGTTGGGCAGGTTGTCCCGGTCCATCGCCTGCACCCAGCCGAGCGAGACGTACCGCCCGGCCATCCAGTCGCTGATCACCATCAGGTCCCGGCCCGGGTCCGCGCCCTGGGTGAGCACCGGGCTGATCTTGCCGAAGAACTCGTCGTTGTCGTTGATGTCCTCGGTGTAGGTGACCGCGATCCCGGTCTGCTCGCTGAAGGCGTCCAGGGTGGGGCGCCGGCCCTGGTCGTCGGTGTCGATGTACTGCGTCCAGTTGGAGAAGTTCAGCCGCTTGTCGTGCTCCGAGCGGTCCGGCGCCGAGCGGCGGTCCTCGGCGACGTACGCGGACGGGATGCCGCAGCCGGACAGCGTGCCGGCGCCGAGCAACGCGACCCCGCCGAGGACGGACCGCCGGCGCAGCACGGACGGGTGGGAGGGTCGGCGGGTCGGGGTGGAGCTGCGGGACATGTGGGGGCCTTCCGGAGCGTGGGACGGCCCCGGGGCACGCGGGTGCACCCGGGGCCGTCCTGGTAGGTACGTCAGACGGTGTGCGCGTCGGTCAGCGACAGCACCTCGTCCAGCACCGCGAGGCCGGCCTTGGCCTCCTCCTCGGTGACGGTGCACGGCGGGACGACGTGGAAGCGGTTCATGTTGACGAACGGCCAGAGCCCGCGCCGCTTGCAGGCCGCGGCCAGCTCGGCCATCGGCGCGTTGTCGGCACCCGCGGCGTTGTACGGGACGAGCGGTTCGCGGGTCTCCCGGTCCTTCACCAGGTCCAGCGCCCAGAACACGCCCAGGCCGCGCACCTCACCGATCGACGGGTGCCGCTCGGCCAGCTCGCGCAGGCCGGGGCCGAGCACCGTCTCGCCGATGTGCCGGGCGTTCTCGACGATGCCCTCCTCGGCCATGGCGTTGATGGTGGCCACCGCCGAGGCGCAGGCCAGCGGGTGCCCGGAGTAGGTGAGCCCGCCGGGGAACGGCCGCTCGGCGAAGGTCGCGGCGATCTCGGTGCTGATCGCCACGCCGCCCAGCGGGACGTAGCCCGAGTTGACGCCCTTGGCGAAGGTCATGAGGTCCGGCACGACGCCCCAGTGGTCGGCGGCGAACCACTCGCCGGTGCGGCCGAAGCCGGCCATCACCTCGTCCAGGATGAACACGATCCCGTACCGGTCGCAGATCTCCCGCACCCCGGCCAGGTAGCCCGGCGGCGGGATCAGGATGCCGGCGGTGCCGACCACCGTCTCCAGGATGACCGCCGCGACCGTGCCCGGACCCTCGAACGCGATCACCTGCTCCAGGTGCTCCAGCGCGCGCTCGCACTCCTGCGCCTCGTTCTCGGCGTGGAAGTTGGAGCGGTAGGCGTACGGGCCCCAGAAGTGCACCACGCCGGAGACGCCGGTCTCGTTGGCCCAGCGCCGCGGGTCGCCGGTCAGCGCGATCGCGTTGGCGGTGGCGCCGTGGTACGAGCGGTAGGTGGACAGCACCTTCTGCCGGCCGGTGTGCAGCCGGGCCAGCCGGATGGCGTTCTCGACCGCCTCGGCGCCGCCGTTGGTGAAGAAGATCTTGTCGAGGTCGCCGGGGGTGCGCTCGGCGATCAGCCGGGCCGCCTCGCTGCGCGACTCGACCGCGAAGCCGGGGGCGATGGTGCAGAGCTTGGCCGCCTGCTCCTGGATCGCGGCGACCACCTTCGGGTGCTGGTGGCCGATGTTGGTGTTGACCAGCTGCGAGGAGAAGTCCAGGTAGCGGTTGCCGTCGTAGTCCCAGAAGTACGAGCCCTCGGCGCCGGCCACCGCGAGGGGGTCGATCAGCGCCTGGGCGGACCACGAGTGGAAGACGTGTGCGCGGTCGGCCGCCTTGACGGCCTGGCCGGCGGCTGAGTCAGCGGTGGGGATGCTCATGCCGGTAAGGCTAGGGCCGGCCGCCCCCGAAGTGCAGTTTCATCCTGTCAGCCGGACACCCGGCCCCCCGACAGGGTGCAAAGCGACAGGGCCCGGGTCGAAAAGACCCGGGCCCCTTGTCAGTTCGTCTGACCTACGGCACTGATCAGCTTGATCAGATCGCGGTCATACAGCGCCCGACGGTCATGACCCGCTAGATCGCGGTCATGACGTGCTTCACGCGGGTGTAGTCCTCGAAGCCGTAGGACGACAGGTCCTTGCCGTAGCCGGACTTCTTGAAGCCGCCGTGCGGCATCTCGGCGACCAGCGGGATGTGGGTGTTGATCCAGACGCAGCCGAAGTCCAGGCGGCGGGACATCCGCATGGCGCGGGCGTGGTCCTTGGTCCACACCGAGGAGGCCAGCGCGAACTCGACGCCGTTGGCGTACTCGACGGCCTGGTCCTCGTCGGTGAACTTCTGCACGGTGATGACCGGGCCGAAGACCTCGTTCTGGATGATCTCGTCGTCCTGGAGCAGGCCGGAGACGACGGTCGGGGCGTAGAAGTAGCCCTTGTCGCCGACCCGGTGGCCACCGGCCTCGACCTTGGCGTGGGCGGGCAGCCGCTCGATGAAGCCGGCCACCTGCTTCAGCTGGTTGGCGTTGTTCAGCGGGCCGTACAGCACGTCCTCGTCGTCCACGCCGCCGGTCTTGGTCTCGGCCGCGGCCTTGGCCAGCGCCTCGACGAAGGCGTCGTGGATCGACTCGTGCACCAGCACGCGGGTGGCGGCGGTGCAGTCCTGGCCGGCGTTGAAGTAGCCCGCCACCGAGATGCCCTCGACGGCCTCGGCGATGTCGGCGTCCTCGAAGACCACGACCGGGGCCTTGCCGCCCAGCTCCAGGTGGACGCGCTTGACGTCCTTGGAGGCCGACTCGGCGACCTGGATGCCGGCCCGGACCGAACCGGTGATGGAGGCCATCGCCGGGGTCCGGTGCTCGACCATCAGCTTGCCGGTCTCGCGGTCACCGCAGATGACGTTGAAGACGCCGGCCGGCAGGTCCAGCTCCTTGAGCACGCCGCCGATGATCTCGGCCAGCAGCACGGTGGAGGCCGGGGTGGTGTCCGAGGGCTTCAGCACGACGGCGTTGCCGGCGGCGATCGCCGGGGCGAACTTCCAGACCGCCATCATCATCGGGTAGTTCCACGGCGCGACCTGGGCACAGACGCCGACCGGCTCGCGGCGGATGATCGAGGTCATCCCGTCCATGTACTCCCCGGCGGCCTTGCCCTCCAGCAGGCGGGCGGCACCGGCGAAGAAGCGGATCTGGTCCACCATCGGGCCGATCTCCTCGGAGAGGGTCAGCGCGCGGGGCTTGCCGGTGTTGCGCACCTCCGCGTCGACGATCTCGTCGGCCCGGGCCTCGACCGCGTCGGCGATCTTGAGCAGCAGCTTCTGCCGGGTGCTCGGGGTGGCGTCGCGCCAGATCGGGAACGCGGCGGCGGCCGAGGCCATGGCGGCGTCCACGTCCGCGGCACCGGACAGCGGCGACGTCGCGTACACCTCGCCGGTGGTCGGGTCGACGATGTCGAGCGTGCGGCCGTCGGCCGCGTCCACGAACTCACCGTCGATGTAGTTGCGCAGCGTGCGAAGGTCGCTCACGGGTCTCTCCTCGGTCTGGGCCTGCGGCATTGCAGATTCCGGCGCCATGGTACGTCGGCGGATCCGGCCTACGAAGGGTGCCGAGTGGCCGGGTCCGGGGTGGCGCCGTCCACTGGTGGCGGAACGCGCGCCGCCCTGCCGGGGCGCGCGCGTACCGTGCCAGGGTAGCCGCAACACTGCCGGGATCGACAGATGGATCCCGTGCACACGATGAAATCCGCATTCGTTTTCCCGAAGCGCGACGAAATCAGCAGCTTCCACGCTTGCGAACAGGGGAACGATCAGGCACAGTGGCCGCGTGGCCAACCGCGACCGAAACGCGAGCGTTCCCCTCGACGCCGCCTCCAAGGCGATCATCGAGCAGCTCCAGGAGGACGGGCGCCGCCCGTACGCCGCCATCGGCAAGGCCGTCGGCCTGTCCGAGGCAGCCGTACGGCAGCGCGTGCAGAAGCTGCTCGACCAGGGCGTGATGCAGATCGTCGCCGTCACGGACCCGCTCACCGTCGGCTTCACCCGCCAGGCGATGGTCGGCATCCGGGTCGAGGGCGACATCGAACCCGTCGCCGACGCGCTGGCCGCCCTCGACGAGGTCGACTACGTCGTCTGCACCGCAGGCTCGTTCGACCTCCTGGCCGAACTGGTCTGCGAGGACGACGAGCACCTGCTCGAAATGATCAACAAGCGCATCCGCGCGCTTCCCGGCGTGCGGAGCACCGAGAGCTTCGTTTACCTGAAGCTCCGGAAACAGACCTACACCTGGGGCACCCGATGACAGCCGACCCGGCGCAGAAGGACCTTTCCAAGACCGCCTACGACCACCTGTGGATGCACTTCACCCGCATGTCGTCGTACGAGAACTCCCCCGTGCCCACCATCGTCAAGGGCGAGGGCACGTACATCTGGGACGACAAGGGCCGGAAGTACATCGACGGCCTGGCCGGCCTGTTCGTCGTGCAGGCCGGCCACGGCCGCGCCGAGCTCGCCGAGGTCGCCGCAAAGCAGGCCAAGGAACTCGCGTTCTTCCCGATCTGGAGCTACGCGCACCCCAAGGCCGTCGAGCTGGCCGAGCGCCTGGCCAACTACGCCCCGGGCGACCTCAACAAGGTCTTCTTCTCCACCGGTGGCGGCGAGGCCGTCGAGACCGCCTGGAAGCTGGCCAAGCAGTACTTCAAGCTGATCGGCAAGCCGACCAAGTACAAGGTCATCTCGCGTGCCGTCGCCTACCACGGCACCCCCCAGGGCGCCCTGTCGATCACCGGCCTGCCGGGCCTGAAGGCCCCGTTCGAGCCGCTGGTGCCGGGCACCCACAAGGCCCCGAACACCAACATCTACCGCGCCCCGGCCTTCCTGGAGCGCCCCGACGGCACGGTCGACCCCGAGGCCTACGGCCGCTGGTGCGCCGACGAGATCGAGGTGGCGATCCTCAACGAGGGCGCCGAGACCGTCGCCGCCGTCTTCGTCGAGCCGGTGCAGAACGCCGGTGGCTGCTTCCCGCCGCCGCCCGGGTACTTCCAGCGCCTGCGCGAGATCTGCGACCGCCACGACGTGCTGCTGGTCTCGGACGAGGTCATCTGCGCCTTCGGCCGCCTCGGCACCATGTTCGGCGCCGACAAGTTCGGCTACGTGCCGGACATGATCACCTGCGCCAAGGGCATGACCTCGGGCTACTCCCCGATCGGCGCCACGATCATCTCCGACCGCATCGCCGAGCCGTTCTACAAGGGTGACAACACCTTCCTGCACGGCTACACCTTCGCCGGCCACCCGGTCTCCTCGGCCGTGGCGCTCGCCAACCTCGACATCTTCGAGCGCGAGGGCCTGAACCAGAAGGTGCTGGACAACGAGGCGAACTTCCTCGGCACCCTGAACAAGCTGCGCGACCTGCCGATCGTCGGCGACGTCCGCGGCAACGGCTACTTCTACGGCATCGAACTCGTCAAGGACAAGGTCACCAAGGAGACCTTCAACGACGACGAGGTCGAGCGCGTGCTCTACGGCTTCCTGTCGAAGGCGCTCTTCGACAACGGCCTGTACTGCCGCGCCGACGACCGTGGCGACCCGGTCATCCAGCTGGCCCCGCCGCTGATCTCCGACCAGTCGACCTTCGACGAGATCGAGCAGATCCTGCGGGTCAGCCTCACCGACGCGTGGGCCAAGCTCTGATCCCCTGAGCCCTCCTCCCACCCTCCGCCGAAGGGCGGTCCCGCTCCCGCGGGGCCGCCCTTCGGCGTTCACACCACCGGCACGGAACATCACAGTCGTACGACCAAACATGCCTGAATGCGGGTGATTTGCCCGTGATGGCCCAGAGCGCCGCAACCGCGACCGGCCCCGGTCGTTCTAATCTGACGACTGTCATATCCCTGCGGCCCCCAGGATGGAACCTCATGTCAGCGGCACCGCCTGACAACGACGTGCTGTGGGCCCGAGGGATCGTCAAGTCCCACTACGGCACCCCCGCCCTGCGCGGCATCTCCATCGGCGTCCGCGAGGGCGAGGTGCTCGCCGTCACCGGTCCGCGCGGCTCCGGCAAGAGCACCCTGCTCGGCTGCCTCTCCGCCCAGCTCCCGGTCGACGAGGGCGAGGTCTGGTTCAACAGCGCCCCCGTCCACACCCTCGGCCGGGCCGGACGCGAACGCCTCCGCCGCGACCGCTTCGGCTTCGTCGGCTCCGAGCCGCACCTGGTGCCCGAACTCACCGCCCGCGAGAACGTCGCCCTGCCGCTGCTGCTCGCCGGCGCCGGCAACAAGGCCGCCTACACCGCCGCCGACGAATGGCTGGAACGCCTCGACGTCGGCGAGATCGCCCGGCAGCGCCCCGACCGGCTGGTCCAGAGCCAGCGCCAGCGGATCGCCGTGGCCCGCGCCCTCGCCCCACTTCCGCCCGTCGTCTTCGCCGACGACCCCACCGCCCCGCTGCACCGCGAGGCCGCCGACCAGGTCCTGCGGATACTCACCAGCGCGGCCCGCTCGCACCAGCTCACCCTCGTCCTGGCCACCCACGACCCCGAGCTCGTCCGCTTCGCGGACCGCGCCGTCGCCCTCGTCGACGGACGGCTCACCGCACCCGCCGCCCCCGTCCCGCGCGGCCCCGCCGCCCCCGGCACGGCCGGTGCCTCCGCCGTCACGGCCACCCGCCGCTGACGAGGCCCAGCCGCTGAAAGAGTCGACGTGTTCTACCTCCGTCTGGCCCGGGGCTACCGGGTGCCCGACCTCGGCCGCTGGCTGCTCACCGCACTGGCGGCCGCCGTCGTCGCCGCCTTCCTGCTGCGCTCCCTCGGCCGGGCGCTGAGCGACCCGCTCGGCGGCGCCGACGCCCTGGTACGACTGCTCTGGTGCCTGCCCCCGCTGGCCGCCGTCGCCTGGTTCGCCGCCGTCGCCGCCCGCTCGGTGCCCGCCCGGCGGCCCGAGCGGATCGCCGGCCTCACCGCCGCCGGGGCCGGCTCCCGCCGGATCCGCGCCATGATCGCCGGCGAGGTCGCCCTCGCCTGCGCCCTCGGCAGCGCGCTCACCCTGCTGCTCTTCCTGGTGCTGCGCAACGACATCGCCGGGCCCTCGCTCGCCCCCGACCTCGGCATGGGCGTGCCGCTGCCGGCCGCCGCTCCGGTCACCCTGCTCGCACTGGTCCCGCTCACCGCCGGCCTCGCCGCCGGCTGCGCGGTGCCCGTCGCCGAGACCCTGCCCGGTGGCCGCGCCCACGGCCGGACCGGCTTCGGCCCGCTGCGGATCGCCGTACCGGTCGGACTGGTCGTCATCGGCGCCGCGCTCGAACTCATCGCCCTGCGCCCCGGCGCCCCCGCCGACGGCCGTCCGATCCACCTGCCCGCCGGACTCGGCAGCACCAGCACCGCCGCCCTCGGCGGCTGGGCCGCCGGCGCACTCGGCCTCGCCCTGCTCACCGGCCCGCTGCTCGCCTGGACCGGACGACTGCTCGCCCTCGGCCGGCCCACCCCGCTGCGGCTGCTGGCCGGACGCGGCCTCACCGCCCAGGCCCGCCGGCTCGGCCCGCCGCTGGCCGTCCTCACCCTGGTCGTCGCCCTGGTGCTGACCACCGTCCGCTACTGGATCGGCACCCCCGACAGCGCCGACGCGCTGCCCGCCGTCGAGGCCTGCCTGGTCCTCGGCTGCGCGGCCGCCGCCGTGATCGCCCGGCTCGCCGAGGTGCGCACCGACCGGCGGGAGGTCACCGACGCGCTGCTGCGCCTCGGTGCCGCCCCCCGACTGCTGTTCGGCGCCGTCGCGCTGCGCACCCTCGCGGTGGGCACCACGCTGCTGCTGACCGGCGGGGCGACCGCCGCACTGGCGGCCGCCGGTCTGCGTTAGATCTTGTCCGGATTCCTCAGCCGGCTGCCGCGAGCTGGCCGCAGGCGCCGTCGATCTCCTGGCCGCGGGTGTCCCGGACGGTCGTCGGCACGCCGTGCGACTGCAGCCGGCGGACGAACTCGCGCTCGTCCTCGGGCCGGGAGGCCGTCCACTTGGAACCCGGGGTCGGGTTCAGCGGGATCAGGTTGACGTGCACCCGGTGGTTCTTGATCAGCCGGCCGAGCAGGTCGGCGCGCCACGCCTGGTCGTTGATGTCCTTGATCAGCGCGTACTCGATGGAGATCCGGCGACCGGACTTCTCCGCGTAGTTCCAGGCCGCGTCCAGCACCTCGGCGACCTTCCACCGGGTGTTCACCGGGACCAGCTCGTCGCGCAGCCCGTCGTCCGGGGCGTGCAGCGACAGCGCCAGCCGGCAGCTGAGACCCTCGTCGGCCAGCCGGTTCATCGCCGGGACGAGGCCGACCGTGGAGACGGTGATGCCGCGCTGGGACAGGCCGAAGCCGTCCGGTGCCGGGTCGGTCAGCCGACGGATCGCGGCCAGCACCCGGTTGTAGTTGGCCAGCGGCTCGCCCATGCCCATGAACACCACGTTGGACAGCCGCGCCTCGCCGCCCGGGATCTCACCGGCCTTCAGCGCGCGCATCCCGGCGGCGATCTGCTCGACGATCTCGCCGGTGGACAGGTTGCGGGTCAGCCCCGCCTGGCCGGTGGCGCAGAACGGGCAGTTCATGCCGCAGCCGGCCTGCGAACTGATGCACATGGTGACCCGGTCCGGGTAGCGCATCAGCACCGACTCGACGAGCGTGCCGTCGAACAGCTTCCACAGTGTCTTGCGGGTGGTGTCGTCGTCACAGGAGACGTGCCGCACCACCGACATCAGCTCGGGCAACAGGCTCTCGGTGAGCTTCTCCCGGCTGGCGGCGGGGATGTCCGTCCAGCTCGCCGGGTCGGCGGACATCCGGCCGAAGTAGTGGTTGGAGAGCTGCTTGGCGCGGAACGGCTGCTCGCCCAGCTCGGCGACGGCCTCCTTGCGCTCGGCGGGGCTCAGGTCGGCGAGGTGTCGCGGGGGCTTGGCGCCGCGCGGCGCGACAAAGGTGAGTTCTCCGGGCTTAGGCATGGTTGTTCCAGTGTCGCAGACGCGCGAGGGCCCCGGACGCCTGGCGTCCGGGGCCCGTACTCGGATCCGCGGGTCAGCTCCCGACGAAGGCCGCCAGCAGCAGCCAGACCACCGGGGCGGTCGGCAGCAGCGAGTCCAGCCGGTCCATGATGCCGCCGTGGCCGGGCAGCAGGGTGCCCATGTCCTTGATCCCGAGGTCACGCTTGATCATCGACTCGCCCAGGTCGCCCAGGGTCGCGGTGACCGCGGCGCAGCCGCCCAGGATCAGGCCCTGCCACCAGCTGCCGCCGTCGATGATCAGCTGCATCAGCAGGGCACCCGCCAGCATCGACAGGCCGATGCCGCCGGCCAGGCCCTCGCGGGTCTTGCCGGGACTGATCGTCGGGGCCAGCTTCGTCCGGCCGAACTTGTAGCCCACCGCGTAGGCGCCGGTGTCGCTGCAGATCGTGACGATCAGGAAGAGCACGATCCGCTGGGGGCCGTCGTCGGCCGCCAGCATCATCGCCACGAAGGTCGCCAGGAACGGCACGTAGAAGGCGGTGAACACGCCTGCCGTTATGTCGCGCAGGTAGTTCTCCGGCGGCTCGGCCATCCGCCAGACCATCACCGCCAGCCCGGTCAGCGCGAGCGAGGCCGCGGCCCACTCGACGCCGGCCCAGTAGCCGGTGGCGACCATCGCGACACCGCCCACCACCAGCGGGATCAGCGGCACCTTGATCTGCTTGCGCTCGGCGAGCCGGGTGGTCAGCTCCCAGCTGCCGACCGCCACCGCGGCCATCACGACGAACAGGAACAGCGCCTTGACCACGAACAGCGTGGCGATGATCACCACGCCGAGGCCCACTCCCACGCCTATGGCGGCCTGGAGGTTACGGCCACCGCGCTGCTTGCGCGGCTCCGGCTGCGGGGCGGGCTGGGCGGCCACGGGTGTCTCCTGCCCTGGATGGGACGACGGCACGAAGGGGGGCTGCCCCGCCGCCCAGTGGCTCTGCGGCGGCGCGGGGTGCACCGGAGCCCCCGGGTACGGCGGGGCGCCGTGGCCGGGGGCGGAGGTGACGTCGTCGGTTATCGCGCGGAGCACGACCGTCTCCGTCACTCCGGGCGGCGCCGTCTCGGGCTGCTCGTCCCGGAACAGCGGGCCGCTCATCCGGCCGGGCTCCCGGGCCTGCTCCGGACCGGGGTCGGCGGGCGCGGCGGCGGCGGGCGTGGTCGGCCGACCGTGCGCCGCGCGCCGGCCGGGGGTCGGACGCTGACCCGGGCCCGGGTGCCGGCCGGGGGCCGGGTACCCGCCGGGCGGCGCCGACGGGGCCTGGGCCTGGGCCTGGGCCTGGGCCTGGGCCTGGGCCTGACCATGGTCGGGCGCGCCGGGGTGCGGGCCGGGATCGGCCGGTACGGGAGGCATGACCTGAGTCTCCTCCGCGTCGCCGCCCCAGTACACCGGAGGCTGCTGGGAGTGATCCGAACGGAGGGCCTGGTCACCGGGGACGGCACCCGGCACGCCCCGGTGGGCGGCCTGGTCGCCGGGGTGGCCGGGGTGGCCGGGAAAGGGCTGCGCCCGGTCCGGCGTACCGGGAACGGGCCGGCCGGGGGCCGACCGGCCCCGGTCCGGCGCCGGGTGCTCGCCGTACCCCGGCGCCGGACCCGCCGGCGGCCGGGGTGCCTGCGGCTGCGGCGCCGGGCGGTAAGGCTGGAACTGCTGGTCGGACGGGCCCCAGTAGCCAGGGGCGTCAGGGGCGTCGTTCATCAGACCTCGAGCAGCTCGGCTTCCTTGTGCTTCAGCAGCTCGTCGACCTGGGCCACGTACTTGGCCGTGGTGTCGTCGAGCTCCTTCTCGGCGCGGCGGCCGTCGTCCTCGCCGACCTCGCCGTCCTTGACCAGCTTGTCGATGGCGTCCTTGGCCTTGCGGCGCACCGAACGGATCGAGACCTTGGCGTCCTCGCCCTTGGTACGGGCGATCTTGATGAACTCGCGGCGGCGCTCCTCGGTCAGCTCCGGCAGCACCACCCGGATGATCGAGCCGTCGTTCGACGGGTTGACGCCCAGGTCGGAGTCGCGGATCGCCTGCTCGATGGCCTTCAGAGCGGTCTTGTCGAACGGCGAGACGACCGCCATCCGGGGCTCCGGCACCGAGAACGAGGCCAGCTGGTTGATCGGCGTCACGGCACCGTAGTACTCGGCGACGATCTTGGCGAACATCGCCGGGTGCGCCCGGCCGGTGCGGATGGCCGCGAGGTCGTCCTTGGCGACGACGACGGCCTTCTCCATCTTCTCCTCGGCCTCGAGGAGGGTCTCTTCGATCACTGTGATCTCCCTGTCCGGTTCATCTGCTGTTGTCCCGACCGGCGTCGGCATCGGGGCCGGTCGCGGCGGACGCCGCCCCGTACGGCTGGTTGCTGCTCAGGCCCGGACAGAATCCTGGCTGATGAGTGTGCCGATCTTCTCACTCTTCACCGCACGCGCGATATTGCCCTCCGCCAGCAGTTCGAAGACCAGCATCGGGAGGTTGTTGTCCTTGCACAGCGTGATCGCGGTGAGGTCGGCGACCTTGAGGTCGCGCGCGATGACCTCGGAGTACTCCAGCGCGTCGAACTTCACCGCGTCCGGGTTGGTCCGGGGGTCGGAGTCGTAGACGCCGTCCACGCCGTTCTTGCCCATCAGCAGGACGTCGGCGTGGATCTCCAGGGCGCGCTGGACGGCCGTGGTGTCGGTGGAGAAGTACGGCATGCCCATACCGGCGCCGAAGATCACCACACGGCCCTTCTCCAGGTGCCGGACGGCCCGCAGCGGCAGGTACGGCTCGGCGACCTGGCCCATGGTGATGGCGGTCTGGACCCGGGTCTCGATGCCTTCCTTGACCAGGAAGTCCTGCAGCGCCAGGCAGTTCATGACGGTGCCGAGCATGCCCATGTAGTCGGAGCGGGCCCGGTCCATGCCGCGGACCTGCAGCTCGGCGCCCCGGAAGAAGTTGCCGCCGCCGATGACCACCGCGACCTCGGTACCGGCGCGGACGACCGTGGCGATCTCGCGGGCGATCGCGTGCACGACGTCCGGGTCGACGCCGAGCCCGCCGCCACCGGCGAAGGCTTCACCGGACAGCTTGAGCAGCACCCGGCGGCGCGAGCCGGCCTTGGGGTCCTGCGCGGTCTCCTGCGTCTCCTGCATGGACTTCTCCTTTATTGCACCTGCTGGCTCACAGGCCTGGGCGTGCGGATGCCCGGCCTGCGCGTACACGAGAGGAGGCCACTGCCGCGGGAACCGGTTCGGTGTCCTGCACGGCAATGGCCTCCTCGTCGTTCATGGTGCCGACACGGCCCGCCCATGGACGGTTGGCGCTGGGTGAGCCCGTTCGGCGTTCCGCCCGCCCTGGTCAGCGGGCGGGGGCGGTTCCCAGCCTAGAGGGGCCGGGGACCAGGTGGAACGTGGCTCAGGCGCCGACGCGGAAGCGGGCGAAGCGCTTGAGGGAGACGCCGGCCTCCTCGAGGACCTTGGCGACGGTCTTCTTGTTGTCCTTGGCGAAGGCCTGCTCCAGGACGGAGTTCTCCTTCACGAAGCCGGTGACGCGACCCTCGACGATCTTCGGCAGGGCGGCCTCCGGCTTGCCCTCCTCGCGGGCGGTGGCCTCGGCGACGCGACGCTCGTTCTCGAGGGCCTCGGCCGGGATCTCCTCGCGGGACAGGTACTTCGGCGCGAAGGCGGCGATGTGCTGCGCGACGTCCTTGGCGACCTCGGCGTTCTCCTTGTCCAGCTCGACCAGGACACCGACGGTCGGCGGCAGGTCGGGGCTGGTCTTGTGCAGGTAGACCGCGACGAAGCCGTCACCGTTGAACTGGGCGAAGCGACGGAAGACGATCTTCTCGCCCAGGGTCGCGTTGGCCTCGTCCACGAACTGCTGGACGGTCTTGCCGGCCTCGATCTCGGAAGCCAGGGCGGCGTCCAGGTCGGCCGGGGCGCTCTTGGCGACGTGGGCGGCGATCGCGTCGGCGACCTGGACGAAGTTGTCACCCTTGGCGACGAAGTCGGTCTCGCAGTTCAGCTCGACCAGAACGCCGGACTTCTTGTCCTCGGCGATCAGCGCGGCGACGGCGCCGTTGGAGGCGTCACGGCCCTCGCGCTTGGCAACACCCTTCTGGCCCTTGATGCGCAGGAGCTCGACGGCCTTCTCGACGTTGCCCTCGGCCTCGTCCAGGGCCTTCTTGCAGTCCATCATGCCGGCGCCGGTGAGCTCACGGAGCTTCTTGACGTCCGCGGCGGTGAAGTTCGCCATGGTGTGAATCTCTTCTCGCGTCTCGCGTGTCTGCGTGGGGATGCGCCGGGACCGATGGTTCGGTCCCGGCGCGGGAGAGAGGGGCACCTGCCGGTGTCGTACCGGCGGGTGCCCCTCACCCTTGGTACGTCAGGCCTGCTCGGCCGGAGCCTCGGTGGCCGGAGCCTCGGTGGCCGGGGCCTCGGCGGCGGGGGCCTCGGCAGCGGGGGCCTCAGCGGCCGGAGCCTCGGCGGCGGGGGCCTCCTCGGCCTTCTTCTCGCCCTCGATGAGGTCCTTCTCCCAGTCGGCCAGCGGCTGGTCGGCGCCCGGCTCGGCCTTGGTGTCGGCCTTGGCGACACCGGCGCGGGACTTCAGGCCCTCGGCGACGGCGTCGGCGATCACGCGGGTCAGCAGGGTGACGGAGCGGATCGCGTCGTCGTTGCCCGGGATCTTGTAGTCGACCTCGTCCGGGTCACAGTTGGTGTCGAGGATGGCGACGACCGGGATGTTGAGCTTCCGGGCCTCGCCGACCGCGATGTGCTCCTTCTTGGTGTCCACGATCCAGACAGCGCTGGGAACGCGCTGCATGTCGCGGATACCGCCGAGGGTCTTCTCCAGCTTGTCGTGCTCGCGCTGGAGGACCAGGAGCTCCTTCTTGGTGAGGCCGGAGCCGGCCACGTCCGAGAAGTCCAGCTCGCCGAGCTCCTTCAGGCGCTGCAGACGCTTGTAGACGGTCGAGAAGTTGGTCAGCATGCCGCCGAGCCAGCGCTGGTTCACGTAGGGCATGCCCACGCGGGTGGCCTGCTCGGCGATGGCCTCCTGGGCCTGCTTCTTCGTGCCGACGAAGAGGACGCTGCCGCCGTGGGCAACGGTCTCCTTGATGAACTCGAAGGCGCGGTCGATGTAGTTCAGCGACTGCAGCAGGTCGATGATGTAGATGCCGTTGCGCTCGGTGATGATGAAGCGCTTCATCTTCGGGTTCCAGCGGCGGGTCTGGTGACCGAAGTGGACGCCGCTCTCCAGCAGCTCCCGCATCGTGACGACGGCCATTGCCGTGCTCCTCAGGTGTTACGGCCCGGCTGTGGCGGCCCTCGGGGATTCCCCTCGGACGAAGTGCCTACGGCCAGGTCAGTCTCGGTTGTCCGTGGCGGCCAGGTGACAGCCACGCCTGACGCCCCGATCGTGCCGAGCCGCTTCCACCCGCTCGGTCCGGGGACCGGTCGGGCTCGGCGGACCGAGCGGCACTCGCACCTGGCGGGGCCGCGGAAGAACCGCGTCCGACCACCGGTGGCGGGGCGTGCGAAGTCGACCCGGTGGACCGGGTCGCGTGTGAAGTGTACGGGAAGCGCCGAGCAGCGAGCGACTTCGCGGGCGCGCGAGGGCCTACGGGCGGGCTGCGGATGAACGGGCCACGAGCTGCCGACGGCCCGTGGACGGCCCGGGAGGCCGACGGGCGGGAGCCCGGGGGAACGGCTTCGGCGACGGGGCCGCTGCGGACGGAGGGAGGGTACCGACTGGTGGGCCCACTGCCCGCCGAACGGTCCTCGTACGCCGTTTGTACACCGGATGGCGGCGCCCGTACACCCGTCCGGGTGACGGCGGTCCGGGGCGGGGGCGGTTTGTCCACAGGCATCCGGATGTGGGTGGTGTGGAAGTCGGGGCGCGGCCAGCCTTCGGGCATGACTGGACGGCGTGGGGTTCGAGGGATGGTCACCGGGGCGCTGCCGGCGGTGCTGCTCGCCCTGGCGGGGGTTGCGAGTGCGTTGGGGGTGCCGGCGGGGGTGGGGTGGGCTGCTGGTGTGGCCGGTGCGCCTGCTGCTTCTGGTGCGGCGGGAGCTTCGGCTGGTGCGGCGGGAGCCTCGGCGGACGGCGGGCCGAGTGGAGGTGGCCCCGTCGCTGGGTCCGGCGGCGGTTCAGCCGGCGGTCCAGCTAGCGGTCCAGGCTGGGGTGCGGCGCGGGCCTGGCCGGTGGGCGGGCCGAGCGGGTTGTTGAAGCGGTTCGAGCCACCGGCGAAACCGTGGGCGGCCGGACACCGGGGGGTGGACCTCGCCGCCGCATCCGGCGCGGAGGTACGGGCGGCTGCCGCCGGGGTGATCGCGTTCTCCGGGCTGGTGGCGGGGCGCCCGGTGGTGACCATCACCCATCCGGGCTCCGGGACTCCCCCGCTGCGGACCACCTACCTGCCCGTCCTCGGCGAGCTCCCGGTCGGCACCGCGGTGGCCGCCGGGCAGGTGATCGGTCAGCTCGCCCTGGACGGGCGGCACTGCGGCGCGCGGGACTGCCTGCACTGGGGGCTGCTGCGCGGCGGCCGCTACCTCGATCCGCTGGCCCTGCTCGGCACGGGCCGGGCACGCCTGCTGCCACTGAGCGGGCCGGGCCGCGCCGGGCCGGGTCAGGCCGCGCGGATGGAGTGACCCGGCCCAGGGGAAGGGGCAGTTGCTCGGCAAGAGTTCGACGACCGGGCCGGACGGTGGTTCAGGTGCGGTCGAGGCCGCGCAACACCAGGGCGACGGCACCATCGGCGACCGCCTCGGGGGACTCGACCGGGCAACCCGCCCGGTCCCCGGTGGCGAACTGCTCGGCCCGGCGGACGGCCGCCTCCACGACCCCCTGCAACAACGCCGCGGCGAGCCGGGGCTGCTCGTGGCCCAGGTCCTCCAGGGCCCGGACGACCAGACCGGCGAGCCGGCTGTGCGCCACTCGGATGCGCTCACGTGCGGCCTCGTCCAGTTCCAGTGCCGAGATGGCCATGACGGCGCGGTGCCTCGGGTCGCCGGCCAGGGCCAGCTGACCGCGGACGTACGCCTCGATCCGCTCGGCGGCGGTGTCGCAGCTCGCCATCCCGGCTTCGATCTCGGCCGCCCAGAGCGGGAAGTCCGCCTCGCACAGCGCCTCGACCACGGCGGCGCGGGAGCGGAAGTACTCGTAGACGGAGGAGCGCGCCAGCCCGGTGCGGGCCGCGAGCGCGGGGAAGGTCAGGGCCTCCATGCCACCTTCGGTGAGCAGGTTGCGGGCAGCATCCAGGAGGGCTGCCCGCTGCAGCTGGCGATGCTCGGCCACCGTGGCCGCTCGGATCTTCGGCACGCTCCCACTGTACGGAGCCCTACCTGCGGCCGGTACAGCGCCGCGCATCCGGGGCGGGGGCCGGGCCCGTCGGACGGCTCCGGCGGCTCGCTACCGGACGTCCGAGAGCTTGGCGCGCAACTGGAGGACCGACTTGGTGTGGATCTGGCTCACCCGGCTCTCCGTCACCCCCAGCACCTGTCCGATCTCGGCGAGGGTGAGTCCCTCGTAGTAGTAGAGCGTCACCACGGTCTTCTCCCGCTCGGGGAGGGTGTTGACCGCCTGGGCCAGCAGTCTGCGCAGCTCGCGGTCCTCGGCCACCTCGACCGGGTCGTCCGCCCCGTGGTCCTCCAGGGTGTCCACCAGGCTCAGCCGGTCGCCGCTCTCGCCCACCGGGTGCAGCAGCTCGTCCAGGGCCACCACATTGGCGAGCGACAGCTGGCTGAAGATCGCGTGCAGGTCCTCGATCGCGATGCCCATCTCGGCCGCGACCTCGGGGTCGTGCGGCGTCCGGCGCAGCCGGGCCTCGAGTGTCGCGTAGGTCCGTTCGACGGCCTTCGCCTTCTGGCGCACCGAGCGGGGGATCCAGTCCAGGGCGCGCAGCTCGTCGATGATCGCGCCGCGGATGCGGCTGATCGCGTAGGTCTCGAACTTGATGGCGCGGTCGATGTCGAACTTCTCGATCGCGTCGATCAGCCCGAAGACCCCGGAGGAGACGAAGTCGGCCTGCTCGACATTGGAGGGCAGACCGACCCCGACCCGGCCCGCCACGTACTTGACGAGTGGTGAGTAGTGCAGGATCAGCTGCTCGCGCAGTCGTTGGTCGCCGGTCTCCTTGTACGAGCGCCAGAGCTCTTCGAGCGCACTGCGCCCCGGGGTGCCGGCCTCCCGACCGTCCGCGCCCTCCCCCGTTCCCATCCGCTCCCGGCGGGGCCGGGAAACGGGTGGGGAGGTGGCGTCCGGAGCGGGGGCGCTCGAAGCCAACCGGGGGGCGCGGTCGACAGCCGCACCACCCGGCGCGTCCGCTTCGCCGACCGCCCTGCCGACCGCCCCGGTGGTGCAGGCCGGCTCGGCGGTGCAGGCCTGCTCGGCGGTGCGGGCCGTGTCAGCGCCTCCGGTCGTGTCGGCGTCCCTGGCTGGATCGGCGTCCTTGGTCGTGTCCGCAGGCTGGCCTGGTACCACCGTCGGCCGGCCGCCCTGGCGCGACAGGCCTCCCCTCGTCCCCGCCGACTTGGGCGGGAACTCGGTCACGGTGCGCCGCTCGGTCCGCGGCCCTCCCGAGGACCGAGCGCCACCGGTCACTCTGTGTCCGGGAATGTGTGTGGGCATACGTTGGTCTGCGCCGTTCTGCCGAGTCATGTGCTGATAGGGAAGGCATGTGGAGCGTAGCGTCACCGACCCACTGCAAAGCGCTACCGCCACTCGGTCGTCCCCCGATCCGGTGGCGTTCACTCACCGGATCCGGGCACACGAGCGGAAGAACCGGATCAGCAGGTCAGCCGGACCGTGCCTGCTCGCCTCCCCCGGGCGCACCCGTGTTCGCCCGCCCGCCGCTCACCTCCTCCGTACCGCTCGCCAGTGCGCACCGTGCCGCTCCACGAAGCCGAGCGAGACCAACTCGTAGAGCCGTTGCAGGACTTCGTCCGGCGGGAGTCCGGACTGGCGGGCCAGTCGCTCGACCGGAGCGCCGTCCGCCGTGGCCGGCACGGCCTCCAGTACCCGGGCCACCGCCGGCTCCAGCAAGTCCCTCGGCAGGACCGGACCGCTGCGCTGCGGGGCGAGGTCCTCCCCGATCGACCCGACCAGTTCGGTGATCTCGGCCGCGTCGGTGACCAGCGTGGCGCCGCCG
The DNA here is from genome assembly GCF_055571335.1 of Kitasatospora sp. NPDC030952. Classification (NCBI taxonomy): domain Bacteria; kingdom Bacillati; phylum Actinomycetota; class Actinomycetes; order Kitasatosporales; family Streptomycetaceae; genus Kitasatospora; species Kitasatospora sp. NPDC030952. The sequence continues at coordinate 70,245 of NZ_JBVIFM010000030.1, read as the reverse complement.
CTGCGGATCAGGGCGTGCACCCCGGCGGAGAGCTCCGAGGTGACGGGCCCGGCGACACCCATGGTGTGGCGGTTGAGGTCCCGCGCCCGTCTGGCCGTGCTCAGGGCTCCGCTGCGCAGAGCCGCCTCGACCACCACGGTGCCCCGGGTCAGCGCCGCGATGACCCGGTTGCGGAGCACGAAGCGGAAGCGGTTCGGGTGCTCTCCGGGCGGGAGTTCACTGACCAACAGGCCCTGGACGCCGATCCGCCGGATCAGTTCGGCGTTCCCCTTCGGGTAGGCCACGTCGACCCCGCAGGCCAGCACGGCGACGGTCATCCCGCCGACGGCCAGCGCCCCCCGGTGGGCCGCGGCGTCGATCCCGTACGCGGCGCCGGACACCACGACCCAGCCGCGCTCGGCCAGTTGGGCCGAGAGCTCGCCCGCGACATGGGCGCCGTAGGCCGTGCAGGCCCGCGATCCCACCACGGCCACCGAGCGGAGGGCGAGCAGCCGCAGTGAACCCGTGCCGGTGGTCCACAGCCCGATCGGGCGTCCGTCACGCAGGTCGTCCAGTTGACTGGGCCATTCCGTGTCCCCCGGAATGATGAACCGCCCGCCGATGTCCCGTACCCGTTTCAGGTCGGTCGCCGGGTCGAGCCCCGGGAGCCGTGACTGGTAGGCGGCCAGCCGGGCGGAGTCCAGCCCGGGGTGGTCGGGAACGTCGCCCTCCCGGATCGCCCGGACCACCTCCACGGCGGGGAGCTGGCCGAGCCAGCGGCCGACCACCGCGTCGCCCGGTTCGCTGAGCCGGTTGAGCAGAGCCCGGGCGAGCCGCTCCGGTTCGAGTCCGGTCGGCGGGCCGGCCTCGGCCGCCCGGCGTGCTTGGTCTGCCCGGGGTGCTTGGGCCGCTTGAGGGTGCCCCAACAGCTGGTTCATGCCGCCTCCTCCTCGTCCGCCGGGGGCTTCTCCGGCGGGTCGGGCCAGTCGTCCTCCGGGCCGGTCCTGCGCTGTGCCGGGATGATTCCGGCCCGGCCGTATCCGCGTTCGAGCAGCGGGAGCCCTTGCTCGACCCCGGTGCGCAGGACCAGGGCGGTGCGCACGTCCCGCTGGTCCGGCCGGTCGCGGCCGGCCAGGTCGGCGACCGTCCAGGCGACCCGGAGCACCCGGTCCAGACCGCGCGCGGTCAGCAGCCCGCGCTCCAGCTGACGGGCGACGTCGTTGAGCGCACCGGACCCGAGCTGCCACCGGGTCCGCAGCTCATGGCCCGGCACCTCCGCGTTGGTCCGCCACGGGGTGTGCGCCAGCCGGACCGCAGCCCGCTCCCGCGCGGCCAGCACCCGGGCCGCGACGGTCTCGGTGTTCTCGGCCGTGGTGTCCCGCTCCATCAGCTCGATCCTGGTCACCGGGGCGACCTGGACCTGGAGGTCGACCCGGTCCAGCAGCGGACCGGAGAGCCGCCCCTGGTACCGGCTGACCATGGCCGGGGTGCACTCACAGCCCTCGCCCCGCCGCGAGTACCGGCCGCACGGGCAGGGGTTGGCGGCCAGGCAGAGGAGGAATCGGGCCGGGAGCCGGAGCGAGCCGGCCGATCGGGCGATCACCACCTCGCCCGACTCCAGCGGCTGGCGCAGCGCGTCGAGCACCCGTACCGGGAACTCCGGCGCCTCGTCGAGGAAGAGCACTCCCCGGTGGGCCAGGGACACCGCCCCCGGTCTCGGCAGACCGCTGCCGCCGCCCACGATCGCGGGCATCGTGGTGGAGTGGTGCGGGGCGCAGTAGGGCGCGGTGTCGATCAGCGGACGCCCGGCCGGGAGCAGGCCCGCCACCGAGTGGACGGCGGTGACCTCCAGCGACTCCTTCTGGGTCAGCGGCGGGAGAAGCGCGGGCAGCCGCTCCGCCAGCATCGTCTTGCCGGCGCCCGGAGGCCCCTTGAGGTAGAGGTGGTGCCCTCCGGCCGCGGCGATCTCCAGGGCTCGCCGGGCCTCGTACTGACCGGCCACGTCAGCCATGTCGAAACGCGCCGCGCGGTCGTCGGACAGGCCCCGAACGCTCGCGCTGGGAAGCATCAGGCCGGCCATCAGCGGATCCGGTCTGCCACTGATCGGGTCTGGCGGCTCCTCCGGCGGCGTCACCCCGGTCAGGACGGCGACCAGCTGGCGCAGGCTGCGGACCCCGAGCACCGTCACCCCCGGGACGAGCGAGGCTTCGGGCGCCGTCTGCTCGGCGACCACGACCCGTTCGTATCCGGCATCGGCGGCGGCCAGCACCGACGGCAGCACCCCGCGGACCGGCCGCACCCGGCCGTCCAGCCCCAGCTCGCCGATCAGCAGCAGGTCGGCGATGGAGGACGGGTCGAGCCGTTCGGCGGCGGCCAGCACGGCGCAGGCTACCGCGAGGTCGAAGCCGCTGCCGCTCTTGGGCACCGAGGCGGGGCTGAGCCCGACGGTCAGCTTGCGCTGGGGCCAGGCCTCCCCGCTGTTGCAGACCGCTGCGCGGACCCGGTCCCGGGCCTCGGTGAGTGCCTTGTCGGGCAGGCCGACCAGGGTGAACGCGGCCACCCCGGGCTCCAGATCGGCCTGGACCTCGACGATCACTCCGTCGACCCCGACCAGCGCGACGGAACAGGTACGGGCGAAGGCCATCTCAGACCACCCCCCGCAGGTGGTCGACCAGGGCCGCACCCCGCGCCCGGTTGACCACGGCGACCAAGTCGATCCGCACCCCGCCCGGTGGGGCGGGCGGCCACTGCGGATCGGACGGCCCGGGGTCGTACCCGGGCCCGGCCAGCCGGGCGAAGTGGCCGGGCCAGCGTTCGGCCAGCCAGCGCTCCGCCAGCCGCTGCAGCCGGGCCGCCTTGGCCCGGTCGATGGCCTCGCTGGGCTGCTGGAAGCCGCGCTCGGAGCGGGTCTTCACCTCGCAGACCGCGACGGTGTCGCCGTCGAGGGCCACGATGTCCAGCTCGCCCTCGACGCAGCGCCAGTTGCGGTCGAGGATGCGGAGCCCGGCCTCCGCGAGGTGACGGGCGGCGACCCGCTCCCCGTAGCGGCCGAGCGCGGTCCTGGTGCTGCGGTCCCGATCGGCCAGGTCATCCGCCGCGTTCTCGGCCGTGTTCGGTACGGCCTGGTCCTGCACGATGGTGTTCTGCATGGTGACCACCTCCGCCGAGGAGGCTGCACCACCGCGCAGGCCGAAACCGGGAATTACCGGTTGCCTGTGGATAACTCGGGTCTGGAGACGACTCCTGTCACCCGCAGGAGTGAGAAGCCCCCGTCACGCGAAATTCGGCTGGACAGCGCGGGACCGAGTCGTCCAACGTCAGTTCCCGAAGCCGGACTCGTCCGAGGGCAGCTCCAGATCGCTCTTCGCGAGTTCCTCGATGTTCACGTCCTTGAAGGTCAGCACCCGGACCTTGCGGACGAACCGGGCCGGCCGGTACATGTCCCAGACCCACGCATCCGCCATCGACACCTCGAAGAACACCTCGCCCTGGACCGAGTGCACCTGCAGCTCGTAGTCGTTGGTGAGGTAGAAACGTCGCTCGGTCTCGATCACGTACTTGAACAGGCCGACGACGTCCCGGTACTCCCGGTAGAGCTTGAGCTCCATCTCGGTCTCGTACTTCTCGAGATCTTCGGCACTCATCCAGGCGTCCCCTCAACTTGTCACGTCCACCCATTGTGGACCACCGCACCCACGCTCAGAGCCGTACCGGTTCGACCGGCGGGCCCTCTGCCAGCAGTCGCTCCAGGAAGTCCGCCAGCCCGACCGGATAAACCGTGTCGGCGGTCCCCCGCAGTTCCTCGACCGTCCACCAGCGCGCCACGAGCAGCTGGGCGTGTTCGTCCTCGCCCATGCCCGAGTGGTCCAGTTCCGTCCCCGCGGTCCGGGCCAGATGGAACCACTGCTCCTGCTCGTAACGCTGTCCCTGAAAGGAGAACGACACCGTGCCGTACGCCACCAAAGGCCCCAGGTCCACACCCCGCAAGCCGGTTTCCTCCGCGAGCTCCCGCTCGGCGGCCTCCCGCACGTCCTCCCCCGGCTCCAAGCCGCCCCCGGGCGTGAACCACCACGTCTCGTCGGGGACCGCGGGGTCGACCCCCAGGAAGAGGAGGATGCGGTCCTGCCCGTCCAGCAGCAGGATCCGCGCCGCCCTGCGACGCTGTGCAGTCATGGCAGCGCTCCACGCTCCTTCCGTTCGCATCGGTGGCGCTACCGATCCTGCCACCGGGCGCGTCCGTCCGGGGCGATGTTCGGCAGAGCGGCCCGGCCTGCGACGGCCGCGCTCAGGAGCTGCGCCCCCGGCGGAGCCGGCGCACCAGGCCCGCCACCCCGCCCACCACCGAGGTCACGACGATCAGCGCCGCGCCCGCAACGCTGGCGTAGGCGGCCGGCTCCAGCGGTCCCGGGTCCGCGGCCCTCGGGCCCGCGAAACCGTCGAAGGCCGTGGTCCGGTGCAGCAGGCCGGTCCGCCCGAAGGGCAGCAGAGTGGCCTCGACCCTGGCCTCGACCGCGGTGGCCGGGACGGTCCCGCCGTCGACCTCCAGGTGGGTGCGGGAGTCGAGCGAGCCGACCCGGTTGTCGCCGAGCAGGAACAGCCGGCCCTGCGGCACCGTCACGCTGAACGACTCGCCCTGGCGGCCCTGGGTCGCGAGGTACGGCTCCTCCACGGGCTGTCCGTCGACCGTCAGCCGGTGGTCGTCCGCCGTGGTGGCGACGGTGTCGCCGCCGACTGCGACGACCCGCTTGACCATGAGCTCCCCGCCCCAGGCCTGGTCCCGGAAGACCACCACGTCACCCCTGCCGATGGCGCCGCCGTCGACCTTGCGGGCGAGCACGGTGTCGCCGATCTGGAGCGTCGGGTGCATCGAGGCCGTGGGGATCTTGTACGGCCGGTAGTCGATCGCTATGAGCGCGAAACCGCCGATCATCAGCAGCAGCCCGAGCGCGAGCGCGACGCCCTGCAGCACCGCGGCGGGCCGTCGGCCGGACGGGGCGGGCTCGACCGGGTGGCCGGCCGACTGCTCCACGACACTGCTCATCGAAACCGTCCACCTCTGGCCGACCGGAGAACACCACTGGCACGCCGGTGGCTCGGGCGCGAACGCCGACGGGCCGTGGCACGTCCGAGCAGATTACTCGTCGGTACCACGGCCCGCGCAAGGGTCGGGGAGGAGCTGGTGGAGCTCAGGACTCCTTCCGGCGCTCCGTCCGGGTCCGCACCCGACGCACCAGCGGAAGCAGGCCGACGGCCCCCACCGCACCGGCCACGGGGGGCGCGACCGGCAAGGCCGCCGCCAGGCCCTTCTGGTCGAAGGTGTCCGGCACCGGGAGCGTGGACCAGTGGCTGACCGGCCAGGCCACCACGAAGGCACGCCCGATCACGTTGTCCACCGGCACGGTGCCGCCGCCCGGCTGGTCCATGTGGAAGCGGGAGTCGAGCGAGTCCGCGCGGTGGTCGCCCATCACCCAGATCCGGCCGTTCGGCACCTTCACCGGGCCGAAGGGCTGCGTCCCGCAAGGGGTGTTGCCCGAGTAGATGTACGGCTCGTTGAGCGCCACACCGTTGACCTTGACCGGGCCGTCGTCCTTGCACTCGACGGTGTCGCCGCCGACCGCGATGACCCGCTTGATCAGGTCCTTCTCATTGGCGGAGGGCATCAGCCCGACGAAGCTGAGCACGTCCTGCACGCCGCGGACGAAGGAGTTGCTGCTCTGCTGGGTCGGCTCGTCGTTGAGCCAGCCGCCCGGGTCGTGGAACACCACGACGTCTCCGCGCTCGGGCTCGGATCCGAACCAGGGGGTCAGCTTGTCCACCAGCACCCGGTCGCCGACCTGCAGGGTGTTCTGCATCGACTCGGACGGAATGGAGAAGGCCTGGACGAAGAAGGTCTTGATCACCAGCGCCAGGATCAGCGCGATGCCGACCAGGATCGGCAGCTCCTTCAGGAAGGAGCGCTGCTTGCGCGGCTTGGCTGGCGCGTCCGAATCAGAATCGTCCGCCGACCCGTCCGCCGACCCGCTCTCCGGCCGCGGGGGCTCCGCGGGGCCGTCCGACCCGGTGCCGTGCTCATCGGCGGTCTGGGCCGCCGCGTCCTCGACCGCGGCGGACGGCGCCGAGGACTCGGCGGACCGGCTCACCCGGCCGCCCGGGCCCTCGGGTTCCCCGGCGCCTGAGCGGGCACCGATCACCAAATCCCCCACAATGTCTCCTCCCTGCTGTGCGGACGCCCGCGCGCCCGCGCTCAAAGTGCCGCACAGCGGGCACCACGCTCACCACGACCATGAACGCATCAGGATTGCCCACAGCGAGCTCCCCTGACACCAACACCGCCTGGCGGACGGCCGGGACCGCTCCCGGCCGCACCTGCACTTCTCTATCACTCCAAGGCATCCGGCTCACGGTTCCACACGCCCCGCTGGCCCGTTCAACGGCCGTAGCGGCTCACTCGGGAGGCCGCCTCAACCGGCGAACGACGAGCGGAAGGATGCCCAACACACCCATAACGAGCGGAGGTTCCATGGGAACCGGCCCAACGGCCATCGATTCCGGCGTAGTTCTGGCGACCTGCGGGGCCGCGGAAAGAGAGGAGAGTGAACCCGGTTCATCGAGTTGATGGAAGCGGCCCAGCGGCCAGGCGATCACGAACGCGCGACCGACCACATCGGTCAGCGGGACGGTGCCCTGTCCCGGATTGCCCATGTGGAAGCGGGAGTCGGCGGAGACGTCGCGGTGGTCCCCCATCACCCACAGCCGCCCCTTCGGCACCGTCACCTTGAACGGCTGCCGGGACGGCGGGTTGCCGGCCGCGAGGTACGGCTCCTCCACCGGGTGACCGTTGACGCTGAGCCGCCCCTGCTCGTCGCAGCACTGGACGGTGTCCCCGCCGACACCGATCACGCGCTTGATCAGGTCCTGCTCGTTGTCGGACGGCAACAGTCCGACGAAGGTCAGCACTTGCTTGGCCGGGCCCAGTACCGGCCCGTCGTCGGACGGCTTGCGATCGCCCTCCAGCCAGCCGCCCGGGTCCTTGAACACCACCACGTCGCCGCGCTGCGGCTCGCTGCCGAACCAGGGGGTCAACTTGTCCACCAGCACCCGGTCCCCGACCTGGATGGTCTGCTCCATCGAGCCCGAGGGGATCACGAACACCTGGATCAGGCAGGTCTTCATCACCAGCGCCACCAGCAGTGCCACCAGGATGATCAGCGGGAACTCGCGCAGCAGCGAGCGCTTGCGTCGACGCGCCGCGCGGCGGGCGCTACGGCGGCGCTCGGCGCGGCCGCGGACCGGTACAGCGGGGCCGGCGCCGGCGTGGTCCGCCTCGCCGCTGCCCTGCTCCGGGGCCGGGTGGTCGGCGACCCGCCCCCTACCCCTGCTCCCCATGACCACCCGTCCCCGCAATCGCGGCGAAGGCCGCGGGCCGGTCCAGGCCGGTCAGGCGCGAGAACGGGTAGACCACCCAGTCGGCCCGGCCGATCACCTTGTCCTCGGGCACGAAGCCCCCACCGGGCTCACCGAGGTGGTCGCGCGAGTCCCGGGAGGCGCTGCGGTGGTCGCCCAGCACGAACAGCTTGCCGCGCGGCACCAGGATGTCGAAGGGTACGTCGGACGGCTGGTCGCCCGGGTCCAGGTAGGCGGTCTCGTCCACCGGCACGCCGTTGACGGTGAGCGGCGCACCCGGGCCGGTGCTCCGCACCCGGTCCCCGGCGACACCGACCACGCGCTTGACGTAGACCGTGTCCCCGGCCGGGACCAGCCCGAGGTCCCGGCCGGCCGAGCGCAGGCTGTCCCAGAACCCCGGCGGCTCGGCCGACTCGGGGAGGAAGGATCCCGTCCCGTCGAAGACCACGACGTCGCCCCGCTGGGGGTGACCACCGAAGGCGTAGGCGAGCTGGTTGGCGATCAACCGGTCGCCGGGCCGCAGGGTGTTCTCCATCGAGCCGGATGGCACCGTGAACGGACGGGCCACGAAGGCGTTCACCAGGAGCAGTGCCGCCAGGCAGATCCCGGCCAACAGCAGCAGGTCCCGCGAACGCGACCGCCCGGGCGCCTCGTCGTCGGCCTCGTCCCCATCCTCGTCGTCGGCCGCACCACCGGCCGTACCACCGACCGCTTCTGCGCTTGCGTCCGCGTCCTCGTTCGCCGTCTCGGCCCGATCGTGGTCAGGGTTCTGGCCGCTGCTCTCGACGTCGCCCCGGCCTCCGCCCGTCTCCGCGGACGACCCTGCCCCCGCCCCCGACCCCGACCCCAACCCCAACCCGGGCCCCGGCGCCGCCCCGGGCCCCGCTCCCGGCCCGGAAACGACTGCGGACCGCGACAGCGAGTCCGCACCGGTGGGTGCGGGACTGCCGTCGCGGTCCGCGAGTGGTTCGTGCGTGCTCATCGGGCGCTGAGCTTACCTTGCGGCAGCCCGGCCCCTCGGAGCGATCCGGTCCCCCGGCGCGGCCGGGGGTCCGTGGATCAGCGGTCGCGCTTCTCCTTGATCTTCGCGGCCTTGCCGCGGAGGTCACGCAGGTAGTACAGCTTGGCGCGGCGAACCGCACCGCGGGTCACGACCTCGATCTTCTCGACGACCGGGGTGTGCACCGGGAAGGTGCGCTCCACGCCGACGTTGAAGCTGACCTTGCGAACGGTGAAGGTCTCACCGACGCCGGCGCCGTGGCGACGGATGACGACGCCCTGGAAGACCTGGACACGGGAGCGGTTGCCCTCGATGACCCGGACGTGAACCTTCAGGGTGTCACCGGCGCGGAAGGCCGGGATGTCGGTGCGCAGCGAGGCCGCGTCGACAGCAGCGAGCTTGTTGCTCATGTTGCTCTCCATCGCAGGCGCCACGGGCCGCCCACGGAAGTTCGTCACAATGGGGTGAGCTGCGGGCCGCATCGGCTGGCGGCGATCCCCCCGTGGCGAGGGCGCCGGTCCACGTGCTCCCTACGGAAGGGAACCAGCGACAGACAGCAGCGGCCTATTCTTCCACATCACCGGCTGCGGACCGAAATCGGCCCAGCTCCTCGTCCCAGGCCAGGCCCAGGACGCTGAGCGCCGCCCGGTCCTTCTTGTCGAAGGCGCCGTTCTGCCAGCGCCCGACCAGGTCGGGCCGGTTGGCCAGGGTGCGGGCGAAGGCCTGCTCCCGCCGCCAGCGGGCGATCTTGCCGTGGTTTCCGCTGAGCAGCACGTCCGGTACGGTCCGGCCGCGCCACTCGGCGGGCTTGGTGTAGACCGGGCCCTCAAGCAGGTCGGCCATCGCGCCGGGGGCGAAGGAGTCGTCCCGGTGGGACTCGGCGTTGCCGAGCACGCCGGGCAGCAGCCGGGCGATGGCCTCGACCATCACCAGCACCGCGACCTCGCCGCCGGCCAGCACGTAGTCGCCGATCGAGGCCTCGACCACCGGCATGCGGGTGGCGGCCTCCTCGATGACCCGGCGGTCGATGCCCTCGTACCGCGCGGGGGTGAACGCCAGCCAGGGGCGGCCCGCCAGTTCCTGGGCCAGCTCCTGGGTGAACGGACGCCCGCTCGGGGTCGGCACGACCAGCGTGGGCACCTCGCCCGCAGGACCGCCGGCCACCACCGCGTCCAGCGCCTCGCCCCACGGCTCGGGCTTCATCACCATGCCGGGGCCGCCGCCGTACGGGCTGTCGTCCACGGTGCGGTGCACGTCGTGGGTCCATTCCCGCAGGTCGTGGAGGTGCACGTCGAGCTGGCCACGGGCCCGGGCCTTGCCGACCAGCGAGATGTTCAGCGGTTCCAGGTACTCGGGGAAGATCGAGACGACATCGATCCGCATCCCGGACCGGACGCCCTCGACGCCCTGGACGCCCTGGACGCCCTGGACACTCTGGACGCCCTGGACACCGTCGACACCGTGGACATCCGCATCCCGGAGGACGGCGTCCCCGGAAGCCTGCTCGGCGCTCACTCCGACTCCTCCGGCTCCTCCGAGGCGCCGCGGGCGACCTCGGCCTCCTCGGGGTCGATCAGCCCGGGCGGCGGGGTGATCACGGCCCGCTGGTTCTCCAGGTCGATGGTCGGCACGATCTGGGTGACGAAGGGCACCATCACCTCGGTGCCGTCGGCCTTCTCCACCATGAGCAGGTCCTGGTACGGCAGGTGGACGACCTCGGTCAGCTCGCCGACCCGGGTGCCGTCGAGCAGCACCACGTCGAGGCCGATCAGCTGGTGGTCGTAGTACTCCTCCGGGTCGTCCGGACGCTCCTCCGGGTCGACCTCGGAGATGAGCAGGGTGCCGCGCAGTGCCTCGGCGGCGTTGCGGTCCTTGACGCCGGCGAAGCGCAGCAGCAGCCGGCCGCTGTGCACCCGGCCGGACTCGATGGTCAGGGGCCCGGCCGAGGCCGGGTCGGTGAGCAGGACGGCACCGGGGCCGAGCCGGAGTTCCGGCTCGTCGGTGCGGACCTCGACACTGACGTCCCCCCTGATGCCGTGGGCGCGGCCGATCTTGCCGACGACGAGCTGCACGGTGATCGTTCTCCTGGAGTTGCTGAGCGAGAGGCAGAGACAGATGAGCAGGGACAGATGAGCTGAGACGGATGCGACGAAGGCGCCTGGAGCCGCCCGGCGAAGGTCCGCGAGGACCCACAAAGGCCGGCGAAGACCCGCAGAAGCCGACCAACCCGCCAGGCGACCAGCCGACCAGCCGGCCGACCGGGCCGCGGATGCGAAAAAAGGCCGACCGGGACGACATGCGTCCCGGTCGGCCTCAAGCCCGACGGCTGAACGAGCAGCTGCGTCAGCGAATGTTGTCCACGTCGACCAGGTCGACCCGGACGTTGCGACCGCCGAGGGCGCCGACCACGGTGCGCAGTGCACGCGCCGTGCGGCCGCCCCGGCCGATCACCTTGCCGAGATCATCGGGGTGCACCCGCACCTCGATGGTGTTGCCCCGACGCAGGTTGCGCGAACGCACCTGCACCTCGTCGGGGTGCTCGACGATGCCCTTTACCAAATGGTCGAGGGCGTCCTCGATCACGCTCAGGCCTCGACGGCGGCGTCGGCCTCAGCCTCAGCCTTGTCCGACTTCTTGGCCTTCGGGGTGATGGCGACACCGGTGGTGGCGTCCTCGAAGCCGGCGACGGCCTTCGCGAACAGGTGCGAGAAGTCCTCGACCTTGGGCTCGGCGACCAGCAGCGGCGCCGGGGCCGGCAGGCCCTTGAACTTCTGCCAGTCGCCGGTCAGCTTGAGGATCGCGAGGACCGGCTCGGTCGGCTGGGCGCCGACGGACAGCCAGTACTGGGCGCGGTCGCTGTCGACCTCGATCTTCGAGGGGTTGTAGGTCGGCTGGTAGATGCCGATCTCCTCGATCGCGCGACCGTCACGCTTGGTGCGGGCGTCGGCGACGACGATGCGGTAGTGCGGGGAGCGAATCTTGCCGAGACGCTTCAGCTTGATCTTGACTGCCACGGGAGTGGATTCTCCTGGTGTTGACGTGGGTGAGCGGCCTTGCCGTCCGCGTGGGGTTGCGGGGCGGGCCGTTCAAGGGACACGCCAGCCGTAGGAGAGAGGGGTCCTGACCCGGCTGCCGAGTACTCAGCTGTCCATTCTGCCATACCGGCGCGAAGGGTCTTCACTCGGCCGTCCCGACCGACACCCGGCCACCCGACCGACAGCCGACCGACCCGGCCGTCACCCGGCCACCCCGACCATCCCAACCGGCACCCGACCGACCCGGCCGTCACCCGCAGGGAACTCGCCAGAAACCCGCCAGGACCCGCCGGGGGCCCGCGACACAGGGCCACACCCGGCGGACAGCGCCAGGACAGGCGCCGCGAACGAACAGCTCAGGGCTCGACCGGGAGCCCCCGCTCCCGGTCAGCCCACAGACTCACCGATGTCACCGATGTCACCGCTGCCGATCACCCCGGCCGCGTCGACTGCCCGCACAGTCGCCGACCGGTCCCGACCCCGGGTTATGCGATCTTGAACGGTTGCTGGCACGCACCGCAGACGATGGACGCCTGGGCGAGCACCGACGGCACGACCCGGACGTTGCGTCCGCAGCCGCAGACCGCCTTGACCCGGACGCCGCCCCCGGAGGAGCCGTGCCGGGCGGCCGGGCCGCGGAAGGCGCGGTTGGTGCCGTCGCCGGCCACCGCTTCCTGGTGCGCGCCGAGGGCGCGGTCCAGGCGCTCGATGGTCTCGGCGTAGCGCTCCTGCGTCTCCTTGAGCATGGTCACCTGGGAGAAGCCGCTGCTGGCGTGCGGCTCGACCGGGTGTGCCAGGCCCAGCTCGGAGGCGAGCATCAGGAAGCGCCGGTTGTGGTAGCGGCCGGCGCGCGAGGTGTCCCGGATGTCCCGGGCCGCGGCCAGACCGTGGGCAGCCTCGTGGAGGAGCCGCTCGAAACCGAGCCGCGTGCCACAGGCCGAGGAGGACTCGCCGATCAGTGCCTCGGGCGAGGCCAGGTCGGGAAGGTCCTGGTGGTGGGCCTGGATGTCACTCCAGGCGGCGGCCAGTTCGGCCGCGAGGACGAGGGGCTGTGTCGTGCTCACGCTAGACCAACGATGCAGAGTGAGCCGATGTTCCGCATGTTCCCGTTCTCCGGGAATTCCCAGGGAACTCCCAGGAATGCGCGACTGCGCGCGAATTGCGCGTTCCGGATCTGACGCAAGACCAACCCCCTGCCGGTTTCGGCCCGTCGCAACACCGGCGGACCTCGTGAATTCCATCCGGGAGGCGGGCTGTCGCCCCCAGGACGTACGGCCCGTGGACCCGTCGAAGTTGACAGGGCCACGGGCCGTACACCGTACCGCTATTCCGTTAATACCGGCAGTTGACCGGCCAGTAGGGATGTAGCCCGCCCGGGCTCCTCCGGCAGAGTTACCGGATTCTTACCCATCCGCATTCCGGGCAAATGTCGCCGGCAACGGTCATTACCTGCCGATGGCCGTCATCAGTACGCGCAACAGTGCGCCCGCCGATACGTACGGCAGTAGCACGTCAGTACGCGCAACACTACTCGCAACAGTGCGTACCGGTACGCGCATCAGTGCGATCAGTACGCGGCGATCAGTACGCGCGCGCGACGATCGCGATATTGCCGTCCTGGTCGTCCGTCTGCGGCACCGAACCGTCGGCCGCGACGATGCAGCGCACCGTGACGCCCTGCTCCGACAGCTTGGCCTCGCCCTCCGCGCCGAGGTCGGCCCAGGAGATCCGGCCCCAGCCGGTCGCGGCGGCCTCGACGGCCTCGTCGAGGGTCTTGACGTCGACGGTGCGGGCCTCGCGGCGCTCGCGGGACTGGCGCAGCAGCAGCGCCTGGTCCTCCTCCAGGATGCCCGGCAGCAGCGCGGCCAGGGCGTCGATGGAGACCGGCTCCTTGCCGCCGGGGATGCGGCGGGCCAGCATCGCGGTGCCGTTCTCCAGGTCGCGCGGGCCGACCTCGATGCGCAGCGGAACGCCCTTGAGCTCCCAGTCGACGGCGCGGCGGCCGAACGGGGTGTCGGTGCGGTCGTCGACCACGACCCGGATACCGGCGGCCTCCAGCTGGGCGCCGATCTCGCGGACCTTGGCGATGACCGCGTCGTCGCCCTTGATGGCCAGCACCACGGCCTGGACGGCGGCCAGGCGCGGGGGCACCCGCAGGCCGTTGTCGTCGCCGTGGGACATGATCAGGCCGCCGACCATGCGGGTCGAGACGCCCCAGGAGGTCTGCCAGACGTGCTCGCGCTCGGCGCCCTGCAGCTGGTAGGTGGTGTTGAACGCCTTGGCGAAGTTCTGGCCCAGCTCGTGGCTGGTGCCCATCTGCAGCGCCTTGCCGTCACCCATCATGCCTTCGAGGGTGAGGGTGTTGATGGCGCCGGCGAAGCGCTCCTTGGCGGTCTTGCGGCCGAGCACGACGTCGATGCCGAGCACGTTGGTCATGAAGTCGCCGTAGACCTGGGTGTGGATCATCGACGCGTACGCACGGGCGTCCTCGTAGGTGGCGTGGGCGGTGTGGCCCTCCTGCCAGAGGAACTCGGTGGTGCGCAGGAAGACGCGCGGGCGGAGCTCCCAACGGACCACGTTGGCCCACTGGTTGATCAGCAGGGGCAGGTCCCGGTGGCTCTGCACCCACTTGGAGAAGTACTCGTTGATGATGGTCTCGGAGGTCGGCCGGACGACGACCGGCTCCTCCAGCTGCTTACCGCCGCCGTGGGTGACCACCGCGAGTTCGGGCGCGAAGCCCTCGACGTGCTCGGCTTCCTTGGTCAGGTAGGACTGCGGGATGAACATCGGGAAGTAGGCGTTCTGCGCGCCCGCCTTCTTGATACGCGCGTCCATCTCCTGCTGCATCCGCTCCCACAGGCCGTAGCCGTACGGTCGGATGACCATGGTGCCGCGCACCGGACCGTTGTCGGCCAGCTCGGCCTTGTTGATGAGGTCCTGGTACCAGCGCGGGAAGTCTTCCGCCTGAGGGGTGAGAACGGGTGCCTTAGCCATGGGCGGAATGGTACGGGGATCGACCCCCTCACTTCGAATCGCCATCACACTCGCGGGAGATCGCGGCCGCACTCGCGGGAGATGGCCGCCGCTCTCGCGGGGCATCACCGCCCGCCGCACCCACCGGCCGGCAGCCGCGGCATGCCGCCCGCAGGGGGGCGCACGACCGCGACACGCGCGCACCACCCTGCACCCCTCTGGACGCCGGGCCCGACCCGCTGTTCGCTGGAGTGGGGCGGGACTTTGGGGGAGCCGTAGCAGCACACCGAAGGACCGGATGGGAGGCCGCGATGGCTTCAGCTCGGACGACCGGCACGACCGCACGACCGACGGGCGCACGACCGCACCACCCGCAGCAGGGGGCCGCCGGGCCCGCGCGGGCGCGCGACTGGGCGGAGATCCAGGAACGCATGCTGGTACCGCTCTACGAGGCGGTGTACGACCGCCTGGAGGTCGGCCCGGCGAGCAGCGTGCTGGGGCTGGGCTGCCGCTCCGGACTGGCCCTGCTGCTCGCCGCCGGACGGGGCGCCCAGGTCGCCGGGCAGGAGCCCCGGGACGAGCTGCGCGAGCTGGCCCGGGACCGCCGGCTGCGGGTGTGCGCGGGGGCCCGGCCGGCCGCCGCCGTCCCCCGCTCGGCCCATTCGCTGGTGACGGTCTTCGACCAGTTGCCCGGCGCCGCCGAGCCCGGCCGGGTGGTCGCCGAGGCCGCCGGGCTGACCCTTCCGGGCGGGCACGTGGTGCTGGCCGCCTGGGGGCCGCCGGAGCGCTGCGAGAGCGCCCCGGTACTGGACGTGGCCCGCCGGAGGGCGGGGCGGACCACCGCGCGCGACCCGTTCGAGCTGAGCGCGCCCGGCGCGCTGGAGGACCTGCTCCCGCCGGTCGGCCTGCGCCCGGCCGGCAGCGGCCGGGTGGGATGCCCGTTCGCCTACCCGGACCTCGACAGCGCGGTGCGCGGGCTGCTCTCCACCGGGCTGTTCGAGGCGGCGGAGGAGTTCTCCGGGGCCGCGCTGGTGGCCAAGGAGCTGGAGGAGGCGCTGCAGCCGTACCTGCGCCCGGACGGCTCGGTCCGGATGGAGAACGTCTTCCGCTACCTGATCGCCGACCGGCCCCGCTGAGGACACCTCCTGAACACACCCTGGACACGCCGCTGAACACGCCGTTGAACACACCACTGAACGCGCCCTGAACACACCACTGAACGAACCCCGAGTGAACGAACCCCGAGCGCGCCGGAGAGCGCACGACGAACCGGGGGCGCCCGCCACCACGGCGGGCGCCCCCGGCTACCGGTTCACGCCTCCTCGTCGGCCGTCTTCCGCGGCACCCCCGCCGCCCGGTAGGCCGCCTCCTCGTCCAGCGTCTCCGCCTCCAGCAGCGCCGCCGCCAGCGCGTCCAGCCGGGGCCGCTGCTCGGTCAGGATCCGCACCGCGTCCTCGTAGCACTCGGCGACGATCCGCCGGGCCTCCTCGTCCACCGCGTCCAGCGTCGTCGGCGCCGCCGAGAGCCCGTACGCGCCCTGCGCGTCCGCGGGCACGGCGGTGAGCCGCCCGACCCGCTCGCTCATCCCCCAGCGCCCGGCCATCCCGCGGGCGATGTTGGTGACCTGCTCCAGGTCGCTCTCGGCGCCGGTGGTGATCATCCCGTAGACCACCTGCTCGGCCGCCATCCCGCCGAGTGCGCCGATGATCCGGCCGCGCAGGTAGGGCTCGGTGTACGAGTAGCGGTCGTTCTCCGGGGTGGAGAGGGTGACGCCGAGGGCCCGGCCGCGCGGCACGATGGTGATCTTGCGGACCGGGTCCGCGCCCGGCTGGAGCATGCCGAGCAGCGCGTGCCCGCTCTCGTGGTACGCCGTCCGCTCGCGTTCCTCCTGCGGCATCACCAGCGGCCGTACGGCGCCCAGTTGGACCTTCTCCAGGGCGTCCGAGAGGTCCCGCTCGTTGACCGCGTCCTGCTCCCGCTTGACGGCCAGCAGAGCGGCCTCGTTGACCAGGTTGGCGAGTTCGGCGCCGGTCATCCCGGGGGTGACCTTGGCCAGCCGGGTGAGGTCGGTGTCGCCGGCCAGCGGCACGGTCCGGGTGTGGATGCGCAGGATCGCCGCGCGCCCCTCCCGGTCCGGCGGGCTGACGGTGATCCTGCGGTCGAAGCGGCCGGGGCGCAGCAGCGCCGGGTCGAGCACGTCGGCCCGGTTGGTCGCGGCGATCACGATGACGCCCTCGGAGCCGGTGAAGCCGTCCATCTCGGTGAGGATCTGGTTGAGCGTCTGCTCGCGCTCGTCGTGCCCGCCCATGCCGCCGCCGGCGCCGCGCTGGCGGCCGATGGTGTCGATCTCGTCGATGAAGATGATCGCCGGGGCGACCTTGCGGGCCTCGGTGAACAGTTCGCGGACCCGGCTGGCGCCGACGCCGACGATCATCTCGATGAACTCGGAGGCGGAGGCGGAGAAGAACGGCACGTCCGCCTCCCCGGCCACGGCCCGGGCCAGCAGGGTCTTGCCCGTCCCGGGCGGGCCGCTCAGCAGCACCCCGCGCGGCATCTTGGCACCGAGCCTGCGGTAGCGCTCGGGGTTCTTCAAGTAGTCGACCACTTCGGTGAGTTCGGCCTCGACCTCGTCGATGCCGGCCACGTCGGCGAAGGTGGTGCGCTTGCCCTGATCGGCGGTGACCGGCTTGGGCGGGGCCTTGCGGCCGAGCGGTCCGCCGCCGAGGCCGCCGGCCATCCGGCGGGCGAGCAGCACCCAGATGAAGACCAGCAGCAGCATCGGGGCGAGCGAGAGCAGCAGGTTGGTGAGGAAGCTGCGCTGCTGGACCGGCGAGGTGGCGGTGACCTCGACGCCCTGCTGCTGCAGGGTGGTCCACAGGTTGTCGCCCGCGAAGGAGGGGCGCTGGGTGTCGAACTCCGTGTAGTCGCCCTTGCCGCCGTCGGGCTTGGGCTGGGCGCTCTTGAGGGTGCCCTCGATCGCGTCGCCCTTGGAGTAGATCTTGGTGATGTTGCCCTTGTTCAGCTGGTTGTTGAACTCGGTGTAGGAGATCGTGGTGGCGCCCTCGTTGCCGAAGAACGACAGCAGCAGGTCGGAGATCAGGAACACCACGAGTGCGGTGAGGACGAGGCCGGTCCAGCCGCCGGGCATCCGGCGGCGGGGCGGCGGCGGGGGCGGGGCCCCCTCGGACCGCCAGGGCTGGTCGGGGGTCTGGCGCGGCGGCACGGGTTCGGTCACCCACCGGACAATACGGACAGCCGCTCGGGCGGGCCAACCGCAACGCCGCGCCGGACCGGCCGTACGGCCGTGCCCAAGCCCCCGACCAGCGGTTATGACGCCCCGTCGGGGCTCACGCGGCGGCGCCCGGCCACTCCTCCGCGGTCAGCGCGAACCGCTCGTGGTCGCGCCAGTCCCCCTGCAGGAAGAGCATCCGCGGGGTGAAGCCCTCGTGCCGGAAGCCCAGCCGCTTGGCCAGCGCGATCGAGCGCTCGTTCTCCGGCTGCACGTTGATCTCCAGCCGGTGCAGCCCCAGCCCGTCGGCCGACTGCGGGGCGAAGCAGCGGTCCAGGACCAGGCGCAGGCCCTCGGTCATCCGCCCGGTGCCGGCGAACGGCAGGTACGAGTCGTAGCCCAGCGAGGCGTTGCAGAACCGGCCCATCACGATGTTGGCGACGTTCACCTTGCCGACCAGCCCGCCGGTTTCCCGGTCGATGATCAGGAAGGTGCGCAGGCCGGCCCCCTGCCGCTCCAGCAGCTCCGGCAGGCCGTCCGGCTCGACCGGGTTCCACCGTCCGATGTGCTCGGCGGACCGTCGGACCGCCTCCGCGTACACAGCCTCGTCCTCGGCCCTCGGGGCCCTGATCGTCACTCGCATGCCGCCATCATCGGACACCGCACCGTCCTCGGGCACCGCAGCGTGCCCGTCCGGGCCGACACGTGCCCGAACACCACCCCGGCCCTCACCCGGCCCGCACGCACGGACGCGGCGACGGCGACGGCGACGGCGACGGCGGCAGCGGCAGCGGCAGCGGCAGCGGCAGCGGCATCAGCAGCGACGACCCGGACACGCGAACGGCCCGCCGCCCGGAGTGCACCGGACGACGGGCCGAACAGGACGGCCGGACCGAGGCCTACAGCAGGTCCTTGAACTCCTTGGGCAGCTCGAAGTCGGCCGGGCCCTTGCCCGCGCCGAGGCCGAACGCGCCGCCGTCGGCCGGACCCTGGCCGGCGCCCGGACCGAGCGCGCGGCGCTCGGCGGCCGCGGCCTCCTCCTGCGCCCGCTTCAGCGGGTTGCCGCTCTTGCGCTTGCCCTTGGCCTGCGGGGCCTTCTTGCCGGACTTCTTCGCGCCGCCGCCCATGCCCGGGATCCCCGGCATGCCGGGCATGCCCTTGCCGGAGGCCATCGCGGACATCATCTTGCGGGCGTCGAAGAACCGCTCGACCAGGTTCTTGACCTCGCCGACCTGGACGCCCGCGCCCTTGGCGATGCGGGCCCGGCGGGAGCCGTTGATCAGCTCCGGCTCGGCGCGCTCGGTCGGGGTCATCGACTTGATGATCGCCCCGACCCGGTTGACGTCCTTGTCGTCGATGTTGTTGATCTGCTCCCGGATCTGGCCCATGCCGGGCAGCATGCCGAGCAGCTTGGAGATCGAGCCCATCTTCTGGACCTGCTCCAGCTGGGACAGGAAGTCGTCCAGCGTGAAGGCCTTCGGGCCGCCGCGCAGCTTGGCGGCGATCTTCTCGGCCTCCTCCTGCGAGAAGGTCTGCTCGGCCTTCTCGATCAGCGAGAGGACGTCACCCATGCCCAGGATGCGCGAGGCCATCCGGTCCGGGTGGAAGGCGTCGAAGTCGTCGACCTTCTCGCCGTTGGAGGCGAACATGATCTGCCGGCCGGTGACGTGCGCGACCGACAGGGCGGCGCCACCGCGAGCGTCGCCGTCGAGCTTGGAGAGCACGACACCGGTGAAGTCGACGCCGTCGAGGAAGGCCTGCGCGGTGGTGACCGCGTCCTGGCCGATCATCGCGTCGACGACGAACAGGACCTCGTCCGGGTTCACCGCGGCGCGGATGTCGGCGGCCTGCTGCATCAGCTCGGCGTCGATGCCCAGGCGGCCGGCGGTGTCGACGACGACGACGTCGTACTGCTTCTGCTTGGCGTACTCGATCGAGTCCTTGGCGACCTGCACCGGGTCGCCGACGCCGTTGCCCGGCTGCGGGCCGTAGAAGGCCACACCGGCGCGGTCCGCGACCACCTGGAGCTGGTTGACCGCGTTGGGGCGCTGCAGGTCGCAGGCGACCAGCAGCGGGGTGTGCTTCTGCTTCTTCAGCCAGGCACCGAGCTTGCCCGCGAGGGTGGTCTTACCGGCACCCTGCAGACCGGCGAGCATGATGACCGTCGGGCCGCTCTTGGCGAACCGCACCCGGCGGGTCTCGCCACCGAGGATCGCGATGAGCTCCTCGTTGACGATCTTGATGATCTGCTGCGCCGGGTTCAGCGCGCCGGAGACCTCGACGCCGAGCGCCCGCTCCTTGACCTGCTTGATGAAGGCCCGGACGACCGGCAGCGCGACGTCCGCCTCCAGCAGCGCGATGCGGATCTCGCGGGCGGTGGCGTCGATGTCCGCCTCGCTCAGGCGGCCCTTGCCCCGGAGGTTCTTGAACGTCGCTGCGAGGCGATCGGAAAGGGTGTCGAACACGTCGTCGCGGGTCCTCTGCGGCATCGGTATCAGTACGGTCGTCGTCCCCCAGGGTATCCGGCCGCCCCGGGTACGGTCTCCACCCCCGTACGACGGACCTCCGGCATCCCGTACGACGGACCTCCGGCACCCCGTACGGCAGGGCCTCCGCCGCCCCGGACGGCAGGGCCTCAGCCCAGCGCCGCCCGGACCGCCGCCGCCACCTCCCCGGCCCGCCCCGCGGTGAGCGGACGCCCCTCCGGATCGGTCAGGTAGAAGGAGTCGACGGCCTCCGCGCCCAGCGTGGAGACGTGCGCGGTGCGCACCCGGACGCCCGCCCCGTCCAGCGCCCGTCCGATCCGGTGCAGCAGCCCGGGGGCGTCGTGGGCGCGGACCTCCAGCACGGTCGCGGTCGCCGAGGCCACCGCCGGCGCCACCGCGACCAGCGGCGGTGGGGTCGCTATGCCCCGGCGGCGCGGGGCGGCGGCGTCCCGCTCGGCGAGGCGGCGGGAGACGTCCAGCGAGCCGTCCAGCGCCCGGCGCAGATCGGCGCGCAGCCGGGCCGCCTCCGGCAGTTCGCCGAACTCGGCGGCCACCCGCCAGGACAGCAGCAGCACCGGGCCCGCGCCGATCGGGTCCAGCTCGCGCAGACCGGCGGAGCGGACGGTCAACCGGTGCAGCGCCAGCACCCCGGCCACCGTGCCGAGCAGCCCGGGCCGGTCCGGGACGGCCAGGGTCAGCTCGACGCCCATCGGTTCGGTGCCCGGGTCCGCGCCCACCGCCTGGGCCAGCAGCGACAGTGCGGGGGCGCCGGTGCGGGCGGCCTCGACGGCGAGCCGCTCCTGCTCCGCGCCGGGCGCGACCTCCGTCGGCGGGACCGGGCCCCCGGCCAGCTGGGCGGCGGCCCGGGCCACCAGGCCGTCCACCAGCGAGGCCCGCCAGGCGCTCCACGCCGCCGGGCCGGTGGCCAGCGCGTCCGCCTCGGTGAGCGCGTGCAGCAGCTCCAGCTCCGGCAGGGTGCCGACCGCCTTGGTGACCGTCTCGACGGTGGCCGGGTCGTCCGGGTCGCGCCGGGTCGCGGTGTCGACCAGGGTCAGGTGGTGGCGGACCAGCACCGCCAGGGTCTCGGTGTCCTCGGGCGGGAAGCCCATCCGGGCGGCCAGGTCGCGGACGATCACCTCGCCGGCCTCGCTGTGGTCGCCGGGCCAGCCCTTGCCGATGTCGTGCAGCAGCGCGGCGACCAGCAGCAGGTCGGGCCGGGCCACCCGGCGGGTCATCGCGGCGGCCCGGACGGCCGTCTCCACCAGGTGCCGGTCCACCGTCCAGCGGTGCACCGCGTTGCGCTGCGGGCGGCAGCGCACCCGCTCCCAGTCCGGTAGCAGCCTGGTCACCAGCCCCTCCGCCTCCAGCGCCTCCCACACCGGCACGGCCGCCTCCCCCGCCCCCAGCAGGGTCACCAGCTGCTCGCGCGCCTCGTCCGGCCAGGGCACCGGCAGCGGACGGCACTCGGCGGCCAGCCGGCGCACCGTCGCGTACGAGACGGTCAGCCCGTTCTGGGCGGCGGCGGCCGCGGCGCGCAACGGCAGCACCGGGTCGGCGGCCGGGCGGGCGGCCTGGGCGAGCACCGCCTCGCCGTCCTGCTCGACCACGCCCTCGGCGAGCGGGCGGCGCGCGACGGCGCCCCGGGCCACCGCGCCGCCGCCGCGCCCGGCACCGGTGAACGGGAAGCCCAGCCGGACGGCCCGACGGCCCCGGCCGGAGCGGGCGGCGAGCACCCGGTCCACCGCCCGCCAGGTGACGTCGCTCGCGTAGGAGACGGTCCGGGCGGCCTCGTAGACCTGGCGCAGCAGGGTGTCGGCGTCCAGCACCCCGAGCCGCTCGGCGACCTGGTCCTGGTCCTGGAGGCTGAGCCGTTCGGTGGCCCGGCCGGTGGCCAGGTGCAGGGCGTCGCGGACGTCGGCGAGCCGCAGCGCCGCGGCGTCCAGGCCGTCCCGGGGCGCGTCGGCGAGCCAGGTGGCGGCGACGGCGTCGAGCGCGACCAGGTCGCGCAGGCCGCCGCGGGCCTCCTTGAGGTCGGGCTCCAGCAGGAAGGACAGCTCGCCGTGCCGTTCGGCCCGCTCCCGGCCCAGTTCGCGCAGCTCGGGCAGGCGCGCGGGGGCGCTGGCGCGCCAGTCGGTGAGCACCGCGGAGCGCAGCGCGGCGGTGAGCGCCGGGTCCCCGGCGAGGTGGCGGGCGTCCAGCAGGCCGAGCTGCGCCTTGAGGTCGGCGGCGGCCACCGCGCGGGCCTCGGCGGGGGTGCGCACCGAGTGGTCGAGCTTGGCTCCGGCATCCCAGACCGGGTACCAGATCCGCTCGGGCAGCTCGCGGGCGATCGGGCCGTCGTGCAGCAGCAGGATGTCCAGGTCGCTGCGCGGGGACAGCTCGCCCCGGCCGTAGCCGCCGACGGCGACCAGCGCGACGCCGGAGGCCGGGGCTCCGGCGGCGGCGAGCAGCCCGGCCAGCCAGTCGTCGGTGAGCCGGGCGAGCGCGAGGCGGCGCGGGCGGCCGGTCAGTCCGGGCCGTTCCAGCAGCGCGGTCCGGGCCGCCGGGTGGTCCAGGGGATCGGAGGGGCTGGTCTCGGTGGTCATGCGCGGGGTCCCGTCCGTGGTGCGGGTGAGCCGTGGTGCGGGGGAGCCGTCGTACAGCCGAGCCGTCGTACAGCCAAGCGGTCGTACGGCGGGACCGTCGTACAGCCGAGCCGTCGTACGGCCGAGCGGGGATGCGCCGACGGGCGGACCCGCACCCCGGGCAGGGGCGGGTCCGCCGGATCGGTCAGTGCCTCACAGGGCGTCCGGGCCGCGTTCGCCGGTGCGGACCCGGACGGCGGTGTCGACCGGGATGCTCCACACCTTGCCGTCGCCGATCTTGCCGGTGCGGGCGGCCTTCACCAGGACGTCGATCAGGTCGTCGGCGTCCTCGTCCTCGACCAGCACCTCGATCCTGATCTTCGGCACCAGGTCGACGGTGTACTCGGCGCCCCGGTAGACCTCGGTGTGGCCGCGCTGGCGCCCGTAGCCGCTGGCCTCGGTGACGGTCAGGCCGTGGACCCCGAAGGCCTGCAGGGCGGCCTTCACCTCGTCCAGGCGGTACGGCTTGATCACGGCGGTGATGAGCTTCATCGGGCGTCGACCTCGGTCTTCTCGGCGGGCTGTTCGGTGGTCTTGTCGGCAGGCTTCTCAGCGGCCGTCCCGGCGGGCTTGCCACCAGGCGCGGAGCCGGGCCCGGAGCTGGGCCCGGAGCCGAGGCCCAGGGCCGGCAGCGCCCGGGCCAGGCCGCCCCCGACGGCGCTGAAGTCGTAGGCGGACTCGGCGTGTTCGGCCTGGTCGATGCCGGCCACCTCGACCTCCTCGGCGACCCGGAAGCCGACCAGCTTGTCGACGGCCTTGGCCAGCAGCCAGGAGAGCACGAAGGAGTACGCCGCGACCACCGCCACGCCCATCGCCTGCTTGCCGAGCTGACCCAGCCCGCCGCCGTAGAACAGGCCCTTGGCGGTCTGGCCGACCCCGCCGGTGGCGAACAGGCCGATCAGCAGCGAGCCGATCGCCCCGCCCACCGCGTGCACGCCCACCACGTCGAGCGAGTCGTCGAAGCCCCAGCGGTACTTGAGGGAGACGGCCGCGGCGCAGACGGCGCCCGCGATCAGGCCGATGGCCACCGCGCCGAGCGGGCTGACCGAGCCGCAGGCCGGGGTGATCGCGACCAGGCCGGCCACCGCGCCGGAGGCGGCGCCCAGCGTGGTGAACGCGCCGTGCTTGAGCTTCTCGTAGACCAGCCAGCCGACCAGCGCGGCACCGGTGGCGACCTGGGTGTTGACCATCGCCATCGCGGCCACGCCGTTGGCGGCCAGCGCCGAGCCCGCGTTGAAGCCGAACCAGCCGAACCACAGCAGCCCGGAGCCGAGCATCACCAGCGGCAGGCTGTGCGGGCGCATCGGGTCCTTCTTGAAGCCGACCCGCTTGCCCAGCACCAGGCAGAGTGCGAGGCCGGCGACACCGGCGTTGATGTGCACGGCGGTTCCGCCGGCGAAGTCGATCACGCCGTTTCTGTCGCCCAGCCAGCCGCCGTGGCCGTTGTCCATGAAGAACACCCAGTGCGCGACCGGGAAGTAGACGACCGATACCCAGAGCGCGATGAACAGGCCCCAGGCGGAGAACTTGGCCCGGTCCGCGACGGCGCCGCTGATCAGCGCCGGGGTGATGATCGCGAACATCAATTGGAAGATCGCGAAGGCCGTCACCGGGATCGACCCGGTCAGTTCGTTCAGCCCGATGCCGCGCATCCCGAGGAAGTCCAGGTTGCCGATGAGTCCGGCGAAGGAGTCGGGCCCGAAGCTGAGCGAGTAGCCGTAGAGGACCCACAGCACACTGACGATGCCGAGCGAGAGGAAGCTCATCGCCAGCATGTTCAGTGTGCTCTTGGCCCTGACCATGCCCCCGTAGAAGAAGGCCAGGCCCGGGGTCATCACCATGACCAGGGCCGCACTGATGAGCACGAAGGCGGTGTCGCCCGCGCTGAAGCCGTCCGGCATCGGCGTCTCCTCTGCGTCCAAGCCGCTCCGCCCCCGGGTACCTGTCCCGTGCCACCCGGGGTGTCGGCGATGAAAAGGAGAGTGCCGAAGGCGGGTTTCGGCCAGTGCGGTCGCTTGTTTCGCGGCCGTGACGCGTGCGACGCGCGGGTTACGGGCGCGTGAACCGCGGCCCCGCCGCAGGGCCGGATGGGCTACTGTGCCGCCGCACCGCACGGTCCGTGGCCCGGAAAGCCACCGACCGTGACGGCGGCGGCCGTCACGGTCGGTGGAGTCTCCCGCCCGGGGCCGCTCAGACCACCGAGACGAACTCCGGGATGTCCTGGACCACCCGCTCCTGGAGCCGGCTCACCGCGTCCACGCCCTGGAACCGGGCGGCCGCGGCCTCCGTGGTCTTGCGGACCCGGGAGTTCAGCCGCTCCGAGCGCACCTTGGTCGCGATGTCCACCGCCTGTTCGGCGTACCGCGCCGCCTCCTCGGCCTCCTTCTGCAGCAGGTGGACGCTGGCCATGCCGATCAGGTTGAAGGCGTACGAGCGCACGTGGTCGTCGTCCTGGCGGAACAGGTCGACGGCGCGCCCCATCACCGGCGCGGACAGCGAGGCGTACAGCTGGGCGTTGTCCGAGTGGTACGCGAGGTCGCGGTAGGAGTGGGCGTTCTCGGCGTTCAGCTCGGCCGGCGAGAAGAACTTCAGCCAGTCCGGGTCCCCGTCGCCCTCGCGGATGTCGGTGAAGGTGTCCTCGGCCAGCCGGATCGCCCGGGCGCAGCGGTTCACCTCGCCGATGGTGGCGTAGGCGCGCGCCTCCATCGCGTACAGCAGGGACTGCTGCCGCGGGGTGGCGGTGTCCCGGCTGCCGTACTGGGCCAGGTGGATCAGGTCCAGGGCGTCCTCGCCCCGGTTGAGGTGGATCATCTGGCGGCTCATGTCGGTGAGGATCAGCGCGCCGAACGGGCGGTCGCCGGCCTCCTTGGCGGCGTGCAGGGCGAGCACGTAGTACTTCTGCGCGCTCGGGTGCATCCCGACGTCGTAGGACATCCAGCCGGCCAGGTGGGCGAGTTCGGCGGTGAGCCGGAACAGCCGCTTGGTGGTGTCCTCGCTGTACGTCTCCTGCAGCAGGTCGGTGACCTCGTGGAGTTGGCCGACCACGGCCTTGCGGCGCAGCCCGCCGCCGTTCTGGGCGTCCCACTGGCGGAACATGACCGTGGTCTGCTCCAGCAGTTCCAGCTCGGGCTCGGAGAGCCGGCCGGTGAACACCTCGCCGCCGTTGGCCGCGGTGAGGATCGGGGTGGGGATGCCGGTCGGGCCGGGGGCGAGCCAGCGCTGCATGGGCTCGATCAGCGCGGCGCCGGCGGTCAGCGCGAGCGAGGTGCCGAGGAAGCCCCGGCGGTTGAGCATCAGGTCGCTGCGGGAGTAGTCGCTGATCAGCTGGACGGTCTGCGGGGCGCTCCACGGCAGGTCCACGCCGCCGCCGACGGTGGAGACCGGGATCGCGGCGCGCAGGCCGAGGTCCTCGATCGAGACCACCGAGCCGAAGCGCTCCGAGAACAGCTCTGACATGATCTTGGGGATCGGCTCGCGGGGCTGCTCGCCGTCGAGCCATCGGCGCACCCGGGAGGTGTCGGTGGACACGTGGTGGGCGCCGATCTGCCGGGCCCGGCGGTTGACCTGGCGGGCCAACTCCCCCTTGGACCAGCCGCTGCGGGCGAACCACGTGGTCAGCTTCTCGTTGGGTTGCTTCTCTGCCATGGGAACGTCCCCATCCCGCCCGGCCCCTGCGGGGCCCCCGATCGTGACCGCCCGACGGTTGCGGGCTCTTGCCAGACGTGCCGTGTCTGAGGTGTTGCGGTACCGCCTCGTCGTACTGGTGTGCCATCGCCGTGGACGGTCCGTCAGATCCCCAACTCCCGTTCCCCGACGGCCCGGAGCGGGAGCTCCGACGACGTCCGTGTGCTGAACGTAGTGCCCCGCGAGGTACCCGTGGGAGCGCCCCTGGCGAAACGCCACCTTTCGCCACCCCCAGGAGTGAACCGAACTCCGGGGGCACGCGCTTGACTAGGTGGTCGCGACGGTCCGGCATATGCGGGCCGCCAAGTCCCCCGGTCAACCCCGGAAGACCCGGCAGACCCCGCAATCCCCCGCAGCCACAGGCGAGTTCACCGTCCACTCGGGACGGCAACCACCCCGCGCACCCGACGATCCGGCATCGGCGCCGCCCCCACAAGGCGGCGCCCGAGGCACACCCCCGCAACAGGCGCACGCCAAGCGCTGCGCGCCGCCACCGCACCACGCACCACGCAACGGACAATCAACACACAGTCACCGTCCCGTAACCATCGGCAACGAGAACCTGTTGGGGGAGGCATGGACAACCTGTTCGGCGAACTTCGACTGGGGCACCTGCGGCTGGCGCCGCTGGGCGCGCGCCGCCGCACCAAGGTCACCGCGTCCCAGGCCGCCGCGGAGTACACCGGCCGCTGGGGCTGGACCGTCGCCACCGGCGACCCGGCCGACTCCGCCGCCCCGCCCCGCTGTCCCTGCGGCTCCCGGCGCTGCGCCGCGCCCGGCCTGCACCCCGTGCCGGGCACCGCGAGCCGGGCCGGGGCCACCGGGGCCGAGGGCTCCGTACTGTTCCCCACCGGCCGCGCCTTCGACGTCCTGGACGTCCCCGAGCCGGCCGGCCTGCAGGCGCTGGTCCGGCTGGAGCGGATGGGCACCCAGGTCGGCCCGGTGCTCGCCCCGCCCACCGGCCGGCTGCAGTTCCTGGTCGCCGCCGGCACCGCCCGCCGACTGCCCGACCTGCTCTACCGGATGGGCTGGGACGACGCCGCGCTCGACCTGACCTGCCACGGCGAGGGCAGCTACGTCGCCGCCCCGCCCACCGTGCTCGGCGAACTCGGCCCGGTCCGCTGGCTGCGCCGCCCCACCCGCGACAACGCCGGCTGCCCGCCCGAGGCCCGGCTGCTGCTCGGCACCCTCGCCTACGCCTGCCACCGCAGCCGCGAGCGCACCGCCGAGCCCGCCTGGATCGCCTCGTGACCCGTCCGGCGACTCGCCCGCTCTCCTCCAGGGCAATCTGACCCGGGCACGCGAGAGGGCCCGCTCCCGGAGGAGCGGACCCTCGTCGACGGGGAGTCCCGGTCAGTCCCCGATCAGCGCGTCCACGAACGCACCCGGCTCGAACGGCGCCAGGTCGTCCGCGCCCTCGCCCAGACCGATCAGCTTGACCGGCACGCCCAGCTCGCGCTGCACCGCGACCACGATGCCGCCCTTGGCGGTGCCGTCCAGCTTGGTCAGCACGATGCCGGTGATGTCCACCACCTCGGCGAACACCCGGGCCTGGATCAGACCGTTCTGGCCGGTGGTGGCGTCCAGCACCAGCAGCACCTCGTCCACCGGGCCGTGCTTCTCGACGACCCGCTTGACCTTGCCCAGCTCGTCCATCAGACCGGTCTTGGTGTGCAGTCGGCCGGCGGTGTCGATCAGCACGGTGTCGACGCCCTCGGCGATGCCCTCCTTGACCGCGTCGAAGGCGATCGAGGCCGGGTCGCCGCCCTCCGGGCCGCGCACGGTACGCGCACCGACCCGCTCGCCCCAGGTCTGCAGCTGGTCCGCGGCCGCGGCCCGGAAGGTGTCGGCCGCGCCGAGCACCACCCGGCGGCCGTCGGCGACCAGGACGCGGGCCAGCTTGCCGGTGGTGGTGGTCTTGCCGACGCCGTTGACGCCGACGACCAGGACCACGGCCGGGCCCTCCTCGTGCTTGGTGGAGCGGACGGTGCGGTCGGCGTCCTTGCCGACCAGCTCGACCAGCTCCTCGCGGAGCAGGCCGCGCAGTTCCTCGGGCGTACGGGTGCCGAGCACCTTCACCCGGGTGCGCAGCCGCTCGACCAGCTCCTGGGTCGGGGCGACGCCGACGTCCGCGGTGAGCAGGGTCTCCTCGATCTCCTCCCAGGTGTCCTCGTCCAGGTGCTCGCGCGAGAGCAGCGAGAGCAGCCCCTTGCCGAGGGAGTTCTGCGAACGGGAGAGCCGGGAGCGCAGCCGGACCAGCCGGCCGGCGGTGGGCTCGGGGACCTCGATGGCGGGCGCCACCTCGGCCTCGGCGGGGGCCTCGACCTCGACGGCCTCGGGGACCGCGGGGGCCTCGGGGACCGCGGGGGCCTCGGGGAGCTGCACCTCCTCGACGGTGCGGCGCGGCTCCTCGGTCGGCGGCGCGGCCTCCTCGCCGACCTGGGGCTCCTGCGGGGTGGTCTTCGGCGCCGTGATGACCGGCGCCTGCGACTTCGGGGGCAGCTGCTGGCGTCGTCTGCCGGAAACGACGAGGCCCGCGATCGCACCGACGGCGACCACGGCGATGACTACGGCAAGGATCACGTATTCCATAACCCGACCAGTATCCGTGACCGGAGCCGTTCCGGACCGACGCCGCCCTAGACCGTCACCCGACCGACGCCCGACGGACGCCGCTCCCGGTGCTCTCCCCCGGCCTGGCGGCCGGGGGGTGCCCCTCGCGCAGCCGCTGGCTGATCACCTGGGAGATCCCGTCGCCCTTCATGGTCACGCCGTACAGGGCGTCGGCGGACTCCATGGTCAGCTTCTGGTGGGTGATCACGATCAGCTGGGAGCTCTCCCGCAGCTCCTCCATGATCCCGACCAGCCGGCGCAGGTTGGTCTCGTCCAGCGCCGCCTCCACCTCGTCCATCACGTAGAACGGGCTGGGCCGGGCCTTGAAGATCGCCACCAGCAGCGCCACCGCGGTCAGCGAGCGCTCGCCGCCGGACAGCAGCGACAGCCGCTTGACCTTCTTGCCCGGCGGGCGAGCCTCCACCTCGACCCCGCTGGTGAGCATGTTGTCCGGGTCGGTCAGCACCAGCCGCCCCTCGCCGCCCGGGAAGAGCCGGGCGAAGACGCCCTCGAACTGGGCGGCGGTGTCGTGGTACGCCGAGGTGAACAGCTGCTCGACCCGCTGGTCCACGTCCCGGACGATGTCCAGCAGGTCGCGCCGGCTGCGCTTGAGGTCGTCCAGCTGCTCGCCGAGGAACGTGTGGCGCTCCTCCAGCGCGGCGAACTCCTCCAGCGCCAGCGGGTTGACCTTGCCCAGTTGCTGGTACGCCTTCTCGGCGGCCCGCAGCCGCTTCTCCTGCTCGGCCCGGACGTACGGGTACGGCTCCCCCGGTTCCTGCCCCTCCTCGACGGTGCCATCGGCCGCTGACGCCGCGAGCGACGGCGGGACGGGCTGGTCCGGTCCGTACGAGGCCAGCAACTCGCCCCCGTCGATGCCGAACTCCTCCAACGCGCGGGCCTCCAACTGCTCGATCCGCAGCCGCTTCTCCGCTCGCAGCACCTCGTCCCGGTGGCCGGCGTCGACCAGCTTGTCCAGCTCCTCCTTGAGCCCGCGCCCGTGCTCGCGGTGCTCCCGGAGTTCGTTCTCCCGCCCGGCGAGCGCCTGTTCGACGTCCGCGCGCCCGGCGTCCGCGCGGGCCAGCGACACCTCCAGGCAGGCCAGCAGCTGCCGGGCACCCGCCGCGACGGCGTTCGCCACCCGGGCGTCGTGCTCGGCGCGCCGGCGGCGCTCGGCGGCCCGGGCGCGCGCCTCGCGCTCGGCGCGGGCGGCCCGGTCCAGTTGGTCGGCCCGGCCGGCCAGCGCGCGGACCCGCTCCTCGTGGGTGCGCACCGCGAGCCGGGCCTCCAGTTCGCCCTGCCGGGCGGCGGAGGCGGCGCCGGCCAGCCGCTGCTGCTCGGCCGGGTCCGGCTCGTCCTCCCCGGACTGCGCCGACTCCTCGGCGGCGGCCAGTCGTTCGGCCAGTTCCTCGGCGGTGGCGAGCAGTTCGGCCAGACCCTGTTCGGCCCGCGCGGCGGCGGCCGACAGCCGCTCGGCCTCCCCGGCGGCGGCCCGGGCCTGTCCGCCGAGCCGGCCGAGCGCCCCCGCCACCTGGGCCCGTTCCTTCTCCGCCTGCCGCCGCAGTTCGCCGAGCCGCTCGACCTCCGCGGCCGACTCCCGGCGCAGTTCGGTGAGTCGGGCCAGTCGCTCGGCCGAGTCGGCGCAGCGGAGGTCGAGTTCGCCGATCGCCCGGGCCGCCTGGTCCACCGCCGCCTGGGTCTCCAGCAGGCTGGGCGCGCCACCGGAGCCGCCCTGGGCGAAGCCGGCGCCCAGCCGGTCGCCCTCGGCGGTGACGGCGGACAGTTCGGGGTGTTCGGCGACCAGTCGCAGCGCCTGTTCCAGGTCGGCGACCACGACCACCCCGGCCAGCCGGTTCCGTACGGCGGCGATCAACTCGCCCGGCCCGTCGACCAGTTCGGCGGCCCACCGGGCACCCTCCGGCAACTCACCGTTTCCGCGCGGGAGTTCCTCTGCTCCGGCGATCAACAGCGCGGCCCGACCGGCGTCCTGGGCGCGCAACAGTCGCAGCGCGCCGACGGCGGCCGACGGCGATTCGACGGCCACCGCGTCGGCGGCGGCCCCGAGCGCGGCGGCCACCGGCACCTCGTAACCGGGCTCGATCCGCAGCAGCGCGGCCGCCGGGCCGAGCAGCCCGGTCAGCCGCTCACCCGCGGCCAGCAGCACGCCGGTGCCGTCCTTGCGGCGCAGTCCGAGCGAGAGCGCCTCGTGCCGCGCGGTGAGCCCGGCCCGTTCGCGTTCGGCGGCCGCGGCCGCCTCCCGGGCGGCGGCCTGGTCCCGTTCGGCCTCGGCCAGCCGGGCCCGGGCCCGCTGGTACCCGGCCTCGGCCTGTTCGTCGTCCCCGGTCAGGCCGTCCACCTGCTGCTGGAGTTCGTCCAGTTCGCCCTGAGCGGCCCCGGCGCGCAGCAGCGCCTCGTCCCTGGCCTCGGTGAGCCGACCGATCTCGGCCTCGGCCGAGCCGGCCCTGGAGCGGGCGGCGGCGGCCTGTCCCTGGAGTCGGGCCAGGCCCTCCCGGCGGTCCGCGATGGCCCGGGCGGCGTCCCGCAGCCGGCGTTCCTCGGCGGCCAGCCCGCGCTCCAGTTCGTCCTTGCGCTCGATCGCCTCGGCCAGCGCGTACCGGGCTTCCTCCAGCGCCTCGGCGAGGGCGGCCTCCTCCTCGCGGATCCGCTCGGCCTCCTGTTCCAGCTCCTCCGGGTCCCGGCCGCGCCGTTCCTCGGCCGCACCCCCGGCGGCGGCGTGCCGGGCCCGGGCCTCGGCCAGTCCGATCGTGCCGCGGGTGCGTTCGGCGAGGGCGGAGAGCCGGTACCAGGTCTGCCGGGCGGCCTCCAGGCCCGGGCCGAGCTGCCGGACCTGCGCCTCCAGGACCTGTTCGCGCTGCACCGCCCGCGCCAGTTCCTGTTCGACGGTGGTCCGGCGCAGCCGCAGCGCCAGTTCGTCGGCGACCTCGGCCTCGACGGCTCGGCGCAGCGCGAGCAGGTCGTCGGCGAGCAGCCGCAGCCGGGCGTCCCGCAGGTCGGCCTGGATGCCGGCGGCCCGGCGGGCGATCCGGGCCTGCCGGCCGAGCGGTCCGAGCTGGCGGCGCAGTTCGGCGACCAGGTCCTGGACCCGGTTGAGGTTGGCCTGCATCGCGTCCAGCTTCCGCAGCGCCTTCTCCTTGCGCTTGCGGTGCTTGAGGACGCCGGCCGCCTCCTCGATGAAGGCGCGCCGGCCCATGGGGTCGGCGTGCAGCACGGAGTCGAGCTGGCCCTGTCCGACGATGACGTGCATCTCGCGGCCGATGCCGGAGTCGGAGAGCAGTTCCTGGATGTCCAGCAGGCGGCAGGTCTCGCCATTGAGCGCGTACTCGCTGCCGCCGTTGCGGAACATGGTCCGGGTGATCGTCACCTCGGAGTAGTCGATCGGCAGGGCGCCGTCGCCGTTGTCGATGGTGAGGCTGACCTCGGCCCGGCCGAGCGGGGCGCGCCCGCTGGTCCCGGCGAAGATGACGTCCTCCATCTTGCCGCCGCGCAGCGACTTGGCCCCCTGCTCGCCCATCACCCAGGACAGCGCGTCCACCACGTTCGACTTGCCGGAGCCGTTCGGGCCGACCACGCAGGTGATGCCCGGCTCGAAGCGCAGGGTGGTGCTGGAGGCGAAGGACTTGAAGCCGCGCAGCGTCAGACTCTTCAGGTGCACGCGGCCGGTCTCCTCATTCGCTCACGACGGGAACCGACTGTATCCGGAGTCCGACACGACGAAGGGACGCCACATCCGGGCGTCCCTTGCAAAGCTGCGTCCCTTTCGGGGCGGCTCAGTGCACAGCGGCGTCGATCCGTGAGGAGCGGGGCGGGGCTCAGGTGAGAGCCGGCTCCCGCTGATCCAGGTCGATGCTGTTGAGCAGCGAGTGCTCGTCAGCGACAGCGGTGAGCGCGTCGTTCTCAGCCTGCATCCGAAGGAGCTCGGACTCCAGGTCCTGGACGCGCTGCTGAAGCCGTCGCATCTCGGAGAGCATTCGCGGGTCGGGGCCGCCGACGTACCCGAGAAGCGCCTTTGCCATGATGAATGGTCCTCCACGCTGAGTGACCGAACCGGAACGGTACAGGTCTAGGGGGAAGGGGGACGCACGCGCGGCGCGCACCGGAAGTGCTGGCTGGGCACTACGGCACAACCGCCGTGAGCTGGGCCCACGAGGGCATGCGCCTACCGGGATACGCGATCGTGTGCGCGGGCTTCAAGCGTCTCACCAAAGACGGTACGGGTCAACACGATCACCGCACGCTACCGCGCCCCTGTCACCTGCCCGGCGGTGTCGTCACGCCTGGGGGGTTTCGGGCCCGGGTCCACCACCTGCTCGTGGATCATCGTTCGATGCGGAGTCAACCACGAGTCTGCCCGATTGGCAACCGTATGACACCGACCGTTGCGGATCAGTTCCGGGGAGGGGCGGCGCCGGCCCGGGAGCCGGGCGTTCAGCGGATCTCGAAGCCCTCGTAACCTGCGCCGACGGCGGTCCAGATCTCGGTCACTCCGGACACCGCGCCGGGCGTGTCGGGCCCGCGCAGCAGGGTCAGCAGTTGCTCGCAGTCGGCGGCCAGGCCCTCGGCGACCACCTGCACCCGGCCGTCGCCGAGGTTGCTCGCGTAGCCGGTGAGGCCGATCTCCAGCGCCCGTGCCCTGGTCCACCAGCGGAACCCGACCTGCTGGACCCTCCCCCGGACCCAGGCGGTCACCCGGACCGGTTCATCACTGTGGGCGTCGCGACCGTGCATGCCAAGACCCTAACCGGCGCGACGGCCGGTCACCGCTCCACCGGGCCCTCGACCGTCCAGCCCGGGGTGTGCACCTCGGCGTGCAGTTCGCCGCGGCGGGCCTCGTGGCCGCAGGTGCGGCAGACCCAGGCCGGGTCGAAGGGGTGCGGCTGGTGACCCTCGGGCGTGTGGGCGAAGGTCACCGGGGAGTCCGGCAGCAGCCAGCGGTCGCCCCAGGTGCGCAGCGCGTGGGCGAGCGGGGCGAGGTCCCGGCCGGCCTCGGTGAGGTGGTACTCGTAGCGCGGCGGCCGCTCGCTGTACGGGCGGCGCTCGACCACCCCGGCCTCCTCCAGCGCCCGCAGCCGTGCGGTCAGCCGGTCGCGCGGCGCTCCGGTGTTGCGGGCGATCCGGTCGAAGCGGTGGTTGCCGTAGAACAGCTCGCGCACCGCCAGCAGGGCCCACTTCTCCCCCACCACCTGGAGCGCCGCGGCCATCGAGCAGGGCCGGCCGGGGACGGCCGGGACGCCGGGGGTGGTGGTGTCGGGGGTCACGACGCCAGCCTGCCACACCGGGTTGGCTTGTCGAACCCGCACCGGAACGGCGGACGGCCCCGCCGGTCGGAACCGGCGGGGCCGCGGAGGGAGGGCGCGGGGCGGGCGGACTACCAGTCCCCGCCGCCGCCGAAGTCGCCGCCACCGCCGAAGTCGCCACCGGAGTCCCCGCCGCCGAAGCCGCCGAAGTCGGAGGAGTTGAAGTCGGCGCCGGTGAAGTCACCGCCGTCGTACTGGTCCTGGTAGCCGTGGCCGCCGCCCATCATGGGGGCCGCGGCGTAGGCCGGGGAGCTCATCATCGAGCCGAGCATGGTGCCGACCAGCAGGCCCGGCAGCAGGCCGCCGCCGCCGAAGCCGCTGTAGTAGCCACCCGCGTAGGGGGCGTACGCCGGGCCGGCGTTCCAGTACGGCTGCGGGCCGTGCTCGGTGTCGACGGTGCGGATCGCCGGGTCGAGGCCGGCGGCCACCCGGTCCGCGTCGGCCTGGCAGACCGGGACGCTGCGGGCGGCGCCGCCGGCCGGGGCCCAGTCGACGTCCTTGACGGACGGGCCGTGCCGCGGGTCCATGAAGCACGGGGGACGGCGCTCGGGCAGCGGGCGCTTCTCGCGCCGGGCGGCCAGGGTGGCCAGCGCGAACCGGCCGTCCTCGATGGTCTCCGTGACGACCTTGACGTCCTCGGGCTTCTTGGCCTCGTCCATCAGGCGCTTGGCCTTCTCGTACGAGTCCAGCGCGTGGCTGTAGTCGGTGCGCTGGACGTCGTCCGCGTCGGTGGCCCGCGGGTTGAAGTCCAGGCGCTCCAGCTCGACGCCGTAGGCGGTGATGTCCTCGTCGACCACGCGGCGCAGCTGCTCCAGCTCGGCCCGGGCCTGGGCCTCCTTGCGCTGCTTGGCGCGGCGGAAGAGGAAGAAGACGCCGGCGCCGGCCAGCGCCACCAGCACGAGCGGGATGACCACCCAGGCGATCGAAGTGCTGTGGTTGACCCCGGTGCCCTTGGCCTGCGGGGCGGCGTTGTCGACGAAGTCGTTCAGGGTGGCGTCGATGTCGCCGTTGTGGGAGTGCAGGGCCGCGCTGGCGAGCTTCTCGGCGGCGCCGGCCGACATCGCGCCGCGGTCGGCGCGGGCGGCGAACTGGTCGCCGCGCCAGATCGCGTAGACCCCGTCGATGCCGACCTTGGTGCGCACGTCCTGGAAGACGCTCTGCTTGTTGTACGAGGGCGAGTCGGGGACGACCGCGACGAAGATCGGCTTGTCGGCCTTCTCGATCTTCTTGGTCAGGGCGTCCGCCTGGCTCTGGCTGAAGCGGCTGGTCATCGCCGGGTCGACGTAGACCTTGCCGGCCTTGAGGGCGGCGGTGGCATCGCTCAGCCCACCGGCGGCGGAGGCCGCCGGCGCGAACAGGAGCAGCAGCCCGAGCAGCGTCGCCACCAGGGCAAGCGGCCCGGTGCCCCGGGAACGTCGTGCAAGGGTTCTCATGTCCCCGACGCTACCGTGACCGGCGGCCGGGCACGGCATACCCTTCGCATACTGGTTATGACAGGATTCCCCGCCGTCCGCCGGGGTGGCTCCCCTTCTCACGGATGAGATTTCCCCCAGCCGACCCTGAGACGGATGGGGCGCGGGAACCGCGGGAGGCGGCCGGACGTACGTCCGGGCGGGCCCGGGAAGGTTCCGGGGCGGTTCGAGGGGGCGTCCCGACCGTACCGCGCGAACGGGCACACTGGTCCCGGACCGCTGGTCCCATTACCTTTTCTTGACCCAACTCCCGATCGGAGCGCTCGGTGATCATCGGCCTCGTCACGGCCGTGGCGGCATCCGCCTGCTACGGCACCGGCTCGGTCCTGCAGGCCGTCGGTTCCCGCCGCTCGGCCCGCGAGGAGGCGGCCAAGGGCGCCACCACCACGACCACCGAGCACGGCGGGCCGAGCCTGTCCTCCACCGCGAAGGCCGCCGTCACCTGGGAGTTCATCACCGGTACGGTGCTGGACCTGATCGGCTTCGGGCTCGGCGCCCTGGCCGCCCGGCTGCTGCCGCTGTTCCTCTCCCAGACCATCATCAGCGCCAACCTGGTGATCACCGCGGTGCTGAGCATCAAGCTGCTGGGCATCCGGCTCAAGCAGCTGGAGTGGGTCTCGATCGGCGTGCTCTGCTCGGCGCTGGTGCTGCTGGCCGTCTCGGCCGGTCCGGAGGGCGGCCACCACGCGTCGACGGCCTTCCACTGGGGCCTGCTGATCATCACGACCGTGCTGCTGGCCGGCGGCAGCCTGCTGGTGCGCCGGATGGGCTCCAAGGGCGCGATCGTCGCCGGTCTGCTGTCCGGCCTCGGCTTCGGCGCCCTGGGCGTCGGCGTGCGCATCCTGAACGGCGTGGAGCCGTTCGACCTGGTCCGGCTGATCTCCGACCCGGCGCTGTACGCGATCCTGATCGGCGGCCTCGGCGGCATGTACGTGCACACCGTGGCGCTGCAGATCGGCTCGGTGAACGGCGCCACCGCCGCCCTGGTGGTCGGCGAGACGGTGCTGCCCGGCGCGATCGGCGTGCTCTGGCTCGGCGACTCCTCCAAGGCCGGCCTGGGCTGGCTCGGAGTGCTGGGCTTCCTGCTCGCGGTGGTCTCCGCGGTCGGCGTCGCCTACTACGGCCAGGGCGACCACGGCGCCCTCGGCGAGGCCTCCGCCGACCACCCGGAACTCGCCCACAAGTAGCCCGCCGTCAGCCCCCGTTGACGGTGCGCGGCAGGCGCTGGCAGCGGGGGCAGAAGTAGCTGGACCGGTTCATCCAGGGGGCCCGCCGGATCGCGGTGCCGCAGCGGCGGCAGGGCTCGTGCTCGCGGCCGTAGGCGTCGAGGTCCCGGGAGAAGTAGCCGCTCTCGCCGTTCACGTTCACGTACAGGCTGTCGAAGCTGGTGCCGCCCACGGCCAGCGCCGCCGCCATCACGTCCCGGGCGTTGGCCAGCAGCAGCGCGGCCTGTGGCCGGGTGAGGGTCGTGGTCGGGCGTTCGTAGTGCAGCTTGGAGCGCCACAGCGCCTCGTCGGCGTAGATGTTGCCGACGCCGCTGATCAGGGTCTGGTCGAGCAGCGCGCGCTTGACCGTGGTGCGCTTGGCGCGCAGCGCGGCCATGAAGGCGCCGTCGTCGAAGCGCGGGTCGAGCGGGTCGCGGGCGATGTGCGCGATGGAGAGCGGGGTGCCCTCCGGATCGTCCTCCTCGGCCTCCTCGACGGCCAGGCCGCCGAAGGTCCGCTGGTCGACGAAGCGCAGTTCGCGCCCGCCGTCGGCGAAGCGCAGCCGGACCCGCAGGTGGGTCTCGTCCGCCGCCGTCGGGTCCTGGACGAGGAGTTGGCCGCTCATCCCGAGGTGGCCGATCAGCGAGAAGCCGGCCCCCGCGCCGCCCAGCGGCACCCAGAGGTACTTGCCGCGGCGCTGCGCGGTGCCGAGGGTGGTGCCGGTCAGCCGGGCCACGAAGTCGGCGGCGCCGGC
The DNA here is from genome assembly GCF_055571335.1 of Kitasatospora sp. NPDC030952. Taxonomy (NCBI): domain Bacteria; kingdom Bacillati; phylum Actinomycetota; class Actinomycetes; order Kitasatosporales; family Streptomycetaceae; genus Kitasatospora; species Kitasatospora sp. NPDC030952. The sequence continues at coordinate 32,475 of NZ_JBVIFM010000030.1, read as the reverse complement.
CGCCTGGCGGCGCACCGCGCGCGGGTGCAGCACCTGGACGTCGGCGACGGTCCGCCCGGCGACCCAGTTCGCCAGACCGCGGCGGACGACCTCGACCTCGGGGAGTTCGGGCACGGGAGCTGGCCTCCTGCTTCGAAGGGATCGGCAGGAGGCAAGGCTACTTCTTCCGGGTCACGCGCCGGCGGGCAGCCGGTCGGCGTACTTCTCCTTGATCGCGCGCCAGGCGCTCTCGGCGGCCTTCTGCTCGGCTTCCTTCTTCGAGCGGCCGACGCCGCTGCCGAAGTCCTCGCCGGCCACCCGGGCCGCCGCGGTGAAGGTCTTCTCGTGGTCCGGACCGGACTCCATGACCACGTACTCGGGCACTCCGATGCCCACCGAGGCGGTGAGCTCCTGGAGGCTGGTCTTCCAGTCCAGGCCGGCTCCCAGCTGAGAGGACTCCTCGATCAGCGGGTCGAACAGCCGGTGGACGAACTCGGTGGCCGCTTCCAGACCGCGGTCCAGGTAGACGGCTCCGATCACGGCCTCGACGGTGTCCGCGAGGATCGACGACTTGTCGCGGCCGCCGGTGCCCTCCTCGCCCTTGCCGAGCCGGATGAAGGTGCCCAGTTCGAGCCCCCGGCCGACGTCCGCGAGCGCGCGGGAGTTGACCACCGCGGCGCGCAGCTTGGCGAGCGTGCCCTCCGGGACGTCCGGGTGGACGCGGTAGAGGGTGTCGGTCACCACCAGGCCCAGCACCGAGTCGCCGAGGAACTCCAGGCGCTCGTTGGTGGGCAGCCCCCCGTTCTCGTACGCGTACGAGCGGTGGGTCAGGGCACGCACCAGAAGGGCGCGCTCGAGCGTGTACCCGAGGCGCCCTTCCAGGACGTCGTATTCGGTCGAAGCCGGCCCGCCGGCCTTGCCGCCGCCCGAAGAACCCTTCGAGGCAGAGGACGCCTTGCGGGTGGAGCTACCGTCCGACATCGATCCGTGCACCCCGCCGATCAGACCGAGAGGACCTGGCGACGGTTGTACGTGCCGCAGCTCGGGCACGCGATGTGGCCCAGCTTCGGCTCGTGGCAGCGGTCGCACGCCACGAGGGCCGGAACGACGGCCTTCCAGTTGGACCGACGGTGGCGCGTGTTGCTGCGCGACATCTTCCGCTTCGGAACAGCCACGGCTACTTCTCCTGGTTCTCGGCGAGACCCTCACGGGTGTCGCTGTTCTTGATTCCGTCACCCTCGTCGCCGGGGGCGGCGGAGAGTCCCTGCAGAGCCGCCCACCGGGGGTCGGCGGCGTCGTGGTGGTGCGTCGGGTCGTCGCTCAGGCGCGCTCCGCACTCGGAACACAGACCCAGGCAGTCTTCCTGGCACACCGGCTGCAGCGGCAGTGCGAGCACCACCGCGTCACGCAGCACCGGCTGGAGGTCGAAGAAGTCGCCCTCCAGACGGTAAGTCTCTTCTTCCGAGTCCTCGTCGAGGTCCTCGGTCCCGGTGGTCCGGGCGCGGTGACGCTCGTCGGACTCCGGGTAGTAGTACAGCTCCTGGAAGTCGACGTCGATGTCGAAGTCGACGGGCTCCAGGCACCGGACGCACTCGCCCTCGACGTGGGCGTCGGCGGTGCCGGTGACCAGCACGCCCTCGACCACGGACTCCAGGCGGAGCTCCAGCTCGATCGGGCTCTTCTCCGGGACGCTGATCACGTCGATGATCCCGAGGCCCTCGGGGGCCTCCAGGGTCCGGCTCACCTTGCGCATCGAGCCCGGACGACGGCCGAGCTCGTGCGTGTCGAACACGAGGGGGTCGCGGTGGTCGAGGCGGTTCAAGGTGTCCTGACTTCCATAGGGATCAACGCTGTGTTCCCCATTACGAGTCGGCGTTGCGAGGGCAAGCCGACGGCCGGACATGGGGATGCCGGAGTGGTCAGACTACCGGAGTCTCCCGCCAGGCCCAACTTCGGTCCCGTCAGGAGACTCCGCGGAGGTCCGCTCAGCGGCCGCCGAGCTCCCGCAGCCGGGTCATGTCGATCATGCTGGTGTCGAAGAAGCTCGTCTCGTCCAGGTTCTGCTGCTGCTGGTGCGGCACGGCCGGGGGCAGCGCGGGCTGCTGCGGGTAGCCGTAGCCGTCGTACGCCTGGGCCGCGTAGCCGTCCTGCTGCTGGGGATAGCCGTAGGCGCCCTGCTGGCCCTGATGGTGCTGACCCTGGTGCTGCTGCCCCTGGTAGTCCTGCTGCTGCGGGTAGCCGCCCTGCTGGTGGCCCCACTGGGCGTTGTACGGGTCGCCCTGGCCGGCCGGGTCGAAGCCGCCGCCGTACACCTCGGCGTACTGCCCGCCCTGGGGCTGTCCGACGTGGTGCTGGACGTCCTGGTGCTGGGCGTCCTGGTGCTGGGCGACGGCCGCGTACTGGTCGCCGCCGGTGGGCTGCCAGCCGGGCGCGGCCGGGGTCTGCTCGGGCCAGCTCTGCTGCTGGGGGACGTCCTCGCGGTACCAAGCGAGTTCGGCGCCGTCGGCGTCCGCGGCGAAGCCGGCGGCCACCGCCTCGGCCCGCTCCTTGGCCTGCTGGGCCTCGTCGGCGGCGGCCAGGTAGGCGCCCAGCTCGTCGATCGGCTTCTTGCCGAGCAGCTTGTCGCGGCCCTTGCCGACCGCCTCCAGGGTGGCGCTGAGCACGTTCTCCAGGGTGGCGAGCTTCACATCGACGTACTCGTCGACCTCGGGGCTCGGGCTGATCCGCTGCGGCTGGAACTCCTCGCCGTCGCTCTCGGCCTCGAAGGCGGCGTCGCCGCGCAGCTTGGTCCGGCCGCGGCCGACCGCGCCGAGCGTCTTGGTCAGTACGACCTCGAAGTTGGCGAGCTTGCTGTCCACGTAGTCGTCGGCCTCGGCACGCTTGGTCTCGACGTCGGCACGGGCCTCGGCCAGGAGCCGGTCGGCCTCGGACTGGGCCCGGCGGACCACCTCGGTGTCGGAGATCAGCGAACCGCGCTCGGAGTGCGCGCCCTGGATGATCCGGTCGGCCTCGGCCTGGGCCTCCGCCACCACCTGCTCGTGGTCGGCCATCACCGACTGGGCCTGGGCGAGTTCGGCGGGCAGAGCCGCCTTGAGGTCGTTGAGCAGGCCGATCAGTTCGGCCCGGTTCACCACGCAGGAGGCCGACATCGGCATCGCGCGGGCGTTCTCGACCGCCGCCACGATCTCGTCGACCTTTTTCTGCACGTCCACGGGGGCTTCGTCTTTCCGTGTGCCGCCGACGGTCCGGCGGAGGCAGGCCCGGCGCGGTGGACCTCACCGCAGGGCAGGACTACAGACTGTACGGCCCCCGTGCGGCGAGCTCACAACGCCTGAGCCGAAGCGTCCTCCGCCGCCCCGGACAAGCCATGACGAACCGGCAGGAAAGCCACCCGCTACTGCTCGGCCTTGCGCTCCGCGATCCGCTCCACCAGGCGGTCGTGCACCGTCTCCGGCAGCAGGTGCGAGACGTCGCCGCCGTACGAGGCGACCTCCTTGACCAGCGTCGAGGAGAGGAAGCTGTACGTCGGCGAGGTCGGCAGGAACAGCGTCTCCACGCCGGTCAGGCCGTGGTTCATCTGGGCCATCTGCAGCTCGTAGTCGAAGTCGCTGACCGCGCGCAGGCCCTTGATGATCGCGGGGATGTCGCGGTCCCGGCAGTAGTCCACCAGCAGGCCGTGGTGCGACTCGACCACCACGTTCCCGAACGGAGCGGTGACCTCCTCGATCAGGCCGATCCGCTCCTCGACGGTGAACATGCCCTGCTTGTTCCGGTTGATCAGGACCGCGACATGCACCACGTCGTACAGCTTCGAGGCCCGCTCGATGATCTCCAGGTGGCCGTTGTGGATCGGGTCGAACGACCCGGGGCAGACGGCTCGGCGCATGGCGTGTGTGCTCCCTCGTGGGGTGACGGCTGCTGCGGGCCGCGGCCCGCTACTCCTGCTCGCTGGCCTCGGCGGCGGCGCGACCGTACCAGAGCGTGCCCTCGCCGTAGCGGCGGGAGCGCAGCACCTCGAAGCCCTCGGGCCAGCCGAACTCGCCGCCACGGGTGCTGCGCTCCACGGTGACGAGTGCGTCCGCCGCGAGCCAGCCCCCAGCCAACAGTGTGATCAGCATCTCGCGCACCTCCTCGTCCGTCATCACGTAGGGCGGATCGAGGAAGACCAGGTCGTACGGGTCCTGCGGAGGCGGTCCGGCGATCACCTTCTCCGCCTTGGCGGCCCGCACCTCGGTACCCGGCAGGCCGATCGTGCGGACGTTCTCCCGGATCACCCGGGCCGCCTGGGCGTCCGCCTCGACCAGCAGCACGTGCTCGGCGCCGCGCGAGAGCGCCTCCAGGCCGACCGCGCCCGATCCGCCGAACAGGTCCAGCATCCGCGCCCCGTGCAGGGTGCCGCGGAAAGCCTCCAGGGTGGAGAACATCGCCTCGCGGGCCTTGTCGGAGGTCGGACGGGTGCCCCGGCCGGGCGGTACGGCCAGTCGGCGGCCGCCGGCCGCTCCGGCGATCACGCGGGTCATGGTGGTGGGAGGTCCTTTCGTCGCTGCCCGACCACGCTATCCCGCCCCGAGCCGAAGGGGCGCGCCGGTGCCGAAAGGGAGAAGCGACGGAGCGAGGCACGAGCGAGGGAGTGCCGACCGTCGGCACCGGACCAAGAGCGCCCCGGAGGCGAGCGGGCGAAATCACAGCCCCGAGCCGAAGGGGCGCGCCGGACAGGCCCGGCCCGGCGGGGGCGTCCCCGCCGGGCCGGGCCCGCGCACTCGGGCGGTCAGCTCGCCTCGGAGCCCGCACCCTGGCCCGGGACCGCCGCGCCGAGCAGCGCCGGCGAGGCGTAGCGGGACCAGGACAGGCAGCCGTCGGGCGGGCAGAACTCGGGGCGGCGCGGGTCGTGCCCGAGCTCGCGCAGCTTGGTCCGGACGGAGTCGGGCGTACGGCCGAAGCGGGCGGCGATCCGGGCGATGGTCTCGCCGTCGTGGAAGCGCCGGACCAGCTCCTCCTCGTGCTGGGGCACCCAGGGGGCGCCGTGGCCGGGGTACAGCTCACGCAGCACGTCGCGGTCGGGGATGGGCTCGGAGACGTCGGCGACGATCGCCAGCGCCCGCAGTGCGCGGTTGAGCGCGATCCGCAGCGAGGCGACGTCCTCGACCGGCAGGCGGAGCTTGCCCGAGGCGAGCGGCGTGGCGGCCGCCCCCTCACGCCAGCCGGTCAGGGTGAGGGTGACCTCTCGGTCGTCGTCGCTGGCGAGTTCGATCCGGAAGACCTTGTCGCCCAGCGGGAGCTCGTTGAGATGACGGAATGCCATGGCAGGACCCCCAAGTGTCGTGCCAGGTACGCACCTTGAGGGTGCGCCCTGAACAACTACATTCTCTCCCGGGGGTCTGACAATCCGGCCGGCCCGAGGGCCCGCTCAGCCCTTCTCCATGTAGGCCGCGCGGTCCTCGTCGAGCAGGCTCTCCAGCGCGGTGCGCAGCTCCGGGTGGGCGGCCAGCTCGGGGTCCTCGGCGACCAGCCGGGTGGCCTCGGTCCGGGCGGTGAGGATGACCTCCTCGTCCTCCAGCACCGAGAGCACCTTGAGCGAGGACTTCACCCCGGACTGCGCCTGGCCCAGTACATCGCCCTCGCGGCGCTGTTCGAGGTCGATCCGGGACAGCTCGAAGCCGTCCAGGGTGCCGGCCACCGCGTCCAGCCGGGCCCGGGCGGCACTGCCCCCGGGCATCTCGCTGACCAGCAGGCACAGGCCCGCCGCGCTGCCCCGGCCGACCCGGCCGCGCAGCTGGTGGAGCTGGGAGACGCCGAAGCGGTCGGCGTCCATGATGACCATCGCGGTGGAGTTGGGGACGTTCACGCCGACCTCGATGACGGTGGTGGCGACCAGCACGTCCACCTCCCCGGCGGCGAACCGGCGCATCACGTCGTCCTTGGCCTCCGGGGCGAGCCGGCCGTGCAGGATCTCCACCCGCAGCCCGCTGAGCGGGCCCTTCACCAGCTTGTCGGCGGTCTCCACCACCGAGAGCGGGGGCCGCCGTTCATCGCTCCCGGCGCCGGCGTCGGCGTCGGCGATCTCCTCGAAGTCCTCCTCGGCCGCCTTGCGCCGCTTCTTCGCGGCCTTCGGGTCGGCGGCCGGCTCCTCGTCCCCGATCCGGGGGCAGACCACGTACGCCTGGTGGCCCTTGCCGACCTCCTCGCGGACCCGCTCCCAGGCCCGGGTGAGGAAGTTGGGCTTCTCCAGCGCGGGGACGACATGGGTGGAGATCGGCGAGCGGCCGGCCGGGAGCTGGTCCAGGACGGAGGTCTCCAAGTCCCCGAAGACGGTCATCGCGACGGTGCGCGGGATCGGGGTGGCCGTCATCACCAGCAGGTGCGGCGGCTGCTCCCCCTTGGCCCGCAGCGCGTCCCGCTGCTCGACGCCGAAGCGGTGCTGCTCGTCCACCACGACCAGGCCGAGGTCCTGGAACTGGACCTTGTCCTCGATCAGCGCGTGGGTGCCGATGGCGATCCCGGCGTCCCCGCAGGCCATGTCCAGCATCGCCTGGCGGCGGGCGGCCGTCCCCATCGAACCGGTCAGCAGCACCACCCGGGTGGCGTGCTCCGAGCCGCCGAGCATGCCGCCCTCGGCGAGGTCGCCCATCATCTCGACGATCGAGCGGTGGTGCTGCTGGGCCAGCACCTCGGTGGGCGCGAGCAGCACGGCCTGGCCGCCGGCGTCCACCACGGCGAGCATGGCCCGCAGCGCGACCAGGGTCTTGCCTGAGCCCACCTCGCCCTGGAGCAGCCGGTGCATCGGGTGCTCGGTCGCCAGGTCGGCGGCGATCTCGGCGGAGACCTTCCGCTGGCCCTCGGTGAGGGTGAACGGCAGCCGGGCGTCGAAGGCGTCCAGCAGCCCGCCGGTGAGGGCCACCCGCGGCTTGGCGGGCAGCGCGGAGTCGGCGGCCCGGCGCTGGGCCAGCGCGACCTGCAGGACGAAGGCCTCGTCCCAGCGCAGCCGGCTCTGGGCGCGCTCGCGGTCGGCCTGGCTGCTCGGGCGGTGGATCAGCTCCAGCGCCTCGGGCAGCGGGATCAGGTCGTGCCGCTCGCGCAGTTCGGCGGGCAGCGGCTCGCCGACGTCGCCGAGGTGCTTGGTGAGCGCGGTGTCGATGCAGATCGACAGCTTCCAGCTGGGCATCTGCGCGCTGGCGCCGTACACCGGGATGAGCCGGCCGGCGAACTGCTCGGCGGCGTCGGAGCCGGCGTCCTCGTCGAGCAGCTGGTAGTCGGGCGAGACCAGTTGGCGGGTGCGGTTGAAGACGCCGACCTTGCCCGCGAACAGGCCCTGGGCGCCGGCCCTGAGCTCCTTCTGCCGCCAGCCCTGGTTGAAGAAGACCAGCGAGAGCCGGCTGCGGCCGTCGGTGACCACGACCTCCAGCCGGTCGCCCTTGCGCCCGCGGAACGGGATCAGGGTGACCTTCTCGATCCGGGCCAGCACGGTGACGTGCTCGTCGATCTCCAGCTCGTCCAGGCTGGTGAGCTGGCCGCGTTCGACGTAGCGGCGCGGATAGTGGTGCAGCAGGTCCCCGACCGTGCGCAGCTTGAGGCTGTCGGCGAGCACCTTCGCGGTGCGGTCGCCGACGAGCTTGGTCAGTGATTCATCGAGAGCGCCCATCAGGCCCTTGTTTACACCAAGGCACCGACGATCCGGGCGCGCTCACCCGCCCGCCGCCTCCGAGCCGGAGGGGCGGCTCACTCCACTCCGATGAGCAGCGGGGTGAACCCCTGGCCGCCGTGGAACACCACGGAGTCCACCTCCGGCCGCTGCTGGCGGACGTGCGCCACCAGCCGGTCGGCGAGCGCCCGGTCGGCGCCCTCGCCGAGGATCAGGGTGACGAGTTCGCCGCCCGCGCCGAGCATCCGGTCCAGCACGCTCTCGCCGACCTCGGCCAGCCCGGCGCCGATCACCGCGACGTCGCCGTCGATCAGGCCGAGCACGTCGCCGGCCTGGCAGACCCCGGCCATGGTCCAGGACTCCCCCTCGGCGACGGCGAGTTCGGCGTACCGGGTGGCCCCGGCGGCGGAGGTCATGGCGACCACGTCCTCGTCGAAGCGCCGCCCGCCCTCGTGCACGGCGAGCGCCGCCAGGCCCTGCACCGGCGAGCGGGTGGGCAGGACGGCGATCCGTACGCCCTCCTCGCGCAGCTGGTCGGCGGCGGCTCCGGCGGCGGCGCGCAGTTCGGGGTCGTTGAGCAGCAGCACCACCTCGCGGGCGGCCGAACCGCGGACGGCGTCGGCGAGTTCGGCGCTGGCCGGGCGGCGGTCCGGGTCGGCGTGCAGGACGACGGCCCCGGCCTGCTCGCACAGCTCGGCCAGTCCGTCGCCGGAGACCACGGAGAGCACCGCGCGGGCCCGCTCCTCGCGTTCGCCGCGCTCGGCGGCGGTGCCGGCCCGGGCGGCGGCCTCCGCGAAGTGGGTGATCCGGATCTGGTGCGGGCGCCCGGCCCCGACCCCGGCCTCCACGGCGGCGCCCGCGTCGTCCACGTGGACGTGCACGTTCCACAGGCCGTCGCCGCCGCCGATCACCAGCGAGTCGCCGAGCCGGCCGAGCCGCTCGCGCAGCGCGGGCAGCGCGTCGTCCGGCGCGTCCAGCAGGTAGATGACCTCGAAGGCGGGGTGGCCCGGGCCGGGCGGCCGCAGGTGCACCTCGCAGCTCTCCACCTCCCGGACGTCCCCGCGCAGCGCGACCGGACCCATCGGCTGCTGCCCGGCGACGGCATCGGCGAGCGCGCCGAGGACGGCCACCAGACCGCGCCCGCCGGCGTCCACCACTCCGTTCTCGGCCAGCACGGCGAGCTGCTCGGGGGTGTGTCGCAGCGCGTCCCGGGCGGCCCGGTGGGCGGTGTCGGCGACCTGGGCGAGCCCGCCCCCGGCCCGGACCGCCTCCCGGGCGGCGACCCGGGCGACGGTGAGCAGGGTGCCCTCGACGGGCTCCGCGACGGCCTGGTACGCGGAGTCGGCGGCCCGCTGGAGGGCGGCCCGCAGGTGTTCGCCGCCGCCGCCCTCGGCGAGGGTCTCCGCGGTGCCGCGCAGCCACTGGGCGAGGATCACCCCGGAGTTGCCGCGGGCGCCGATCAGCGCGCCGCGGGCCATCGCCCGGACGGCGTCGGCCAGTCCGGGCGCCGGGTCGGCGGCGGGGTCGGCGAAGCGGCTCTCCACCTCGGCGGCGGCGGACTCGACGGTCAGGTAGAGGTTGGTGCCGGTGTCGCCGTCCGGGACGGGATAGACGTTGAGCGCGTCGATCTCCTCGCGGGCCTGGCCGAGCGCGTGCAGGGCGAGCTGGCACCAGGTGCGCACGGCCGGGGCGTCGAGCGTGTGCAGCACCAGGTCTCCTCCGGAACGGGACGCCGACACGGCCGGGGGCGGCGGCAAGGGGTGATACCGGCAGGTTATCGGGGGTCGGGGAGGGCCGCCGGGTCCGCCGACCGGAGCGATCACTCGGCCGGTCATGGTAGTTTCGTGGGACGGAAGCAAGCGTTGTATGCTCTTCCGGTTGCCTGGAACCGTCCAGGCTCACCCCCTTGTCCGGTCCGGTGCACGCGAGTGTTCTGGTGGGTGAGTGGGTTTTCGAAAGTATCTGATCTGAAGTCTTGGAGTGACTCCTGTGGCTGCCAACTGCGACGTCTGCGGCAAGGGGCCGGGCTTCGGCAACAGCATCTCCCACTCTCACCGCCGTACCCCCCGTCGTTGGAACCCCAACATTCAGACGGTGCGCGCTGTGATTGGGCGTACGCCGAAGCGGCTCAACGTCTGCACCTCGTGCATCAAGGCCGGTAAGGTCTCGCGCTGACGCGCAGACCGGCATGCCGGTCCTCCAGTGAGTCGGTTCATCCCCGGATGAGCCGGCTTCGCTGTTTCCGGGACCGGTCGCGCCATCCGGACGCACCGGTGATGGGCGGACCCCTTCGGGGGCCCGCCCATCATCCGTTTCCGGTTGGATCCACCGGACCCTCGGACAGGGCCTAAGTCCTGTCCGACCGGCGCCAGCGCCAGGCGTGGTCGACCGGGCCGATCCCGGCGCCCAGCGCGAAGCCCCCGGCGATCGCGCCGGTGATGTACTCCTTGGCCGAGCCCACCGCCTCCGGCACCGACTCGCCCTTGGCCAGGCCGGCCGCGATCGAGCTGGCCAGGGTGCAGCCGGTGCCGTGGGTGTGCCGGTTGTCGTAGCGCGGTGCGCGGTACCAGTGCACCGCGCCGGGCCCGCCGTACAGCAGGTCGGCGGCCTCGCCCGCCAGGTGGCCGCCCTTGACCAGCACCCAGCGCGGCCCGAGGTCCAGCAGCGCCTCGGCGGCGGGCAGCATCTGCGACTCGTCCTCGACGGTGCGGCCGGTGAGCTGCGTCACCTCGTGGAGGTTGGGGGTGACCACGGTGGCGACCGGCAGCAGCCGCTCGCGGACGGTGGCCACCGCCTCGGCGGCCAGCAGCGCGTCCCCGTGCTTGGAGACGCCGACCGGGTCGACCACCACCGGGGCGTCCACCCCGGCGAGCAGGCCGGCGACGGTCTCGACCAGTTCGGTCGAGGCGAGCATGCCGGTCTTCACGGCCTGCACCCCGATGTCGTCCACCACGCTGCGGAACTGCGCCCGGACGGCCTCGGCGGGCAGTTCCCAGTAGCCCTGGACGCCGAGCGAGTTCTGCGCGGTGACGGCGGTGATCACGCTCATGCCGTGGACGCCGAGGGCGAGCATCGCCTTGAGGTCGGCCTGGATGCCGGCGCCGCCGCCGGAGTCGGAGCCTGCGACGGTGAGCACGCGGGGAGGTGCGGTGGAGTCCATGGGCCCAACCTACCCGCGGGGGTTCAGAGCACCGCCTCGGACTCCGCCCAGCGGTCCTCCGGCACCGTCTTCAGCCGGGTGACCGCGTCGCCGATCGGCAGCAGCTCGATGCCGCTCCGGCGCAGCGCGGTGAAGTGCCCGAAGGCGCCCAGGTGGACGGCCTCCACCGCGTGCCAGCCGAAGCGGGTGGCCAGCACCCGGTCCCGGGCGGTCGGGGTGCCGCCGCGCTGGGTGTGGCCGAGGATGACCGGGCGGGCCTCCTTCCCGAGCAGGTTCTCCAGCTCGTGGGCGAGCCGGTTGCCGATCCCGCCGAAGGTCCGGTGGCCGTACTGGTCGACCTCGCCGTGGTCGAAGCGCATGGTGCCGGGCATCGGGGTGGCGCCCTCGGCGACGGCGATGATGGCGAACTTCTTGCCGCGGGCGAAGCGGTCCTCGACCATCCGGGCCACCTCCTCGATGTCGAACGGCTTCTCCGGGATCAGGATGCCGTGCGCGCCGCCGGCCATGCCCGCGGTGAGGGTGATCCAGCCGGTGTGCCGGCCCATCAACTCCACCACCATGACGCGCTGGTGGGACTCCGCGGTGGTCTTCAGCCGGTCGATCGCCTCGGTCGCCACGTGCACCGCGGTGTCGAAGCCGAAGGTGACGTCGGTGGCGTCGATGTCGTTGTCGATGGTCTTGGGCACGCCGACCACCGGCAGCCCGGCGTCGCTGAACTGTTTGGCGGCGGTCAGCGTCCCCTCGCCGCCGATCGCGATCAGCGCGTCGATGCCGATGTCCCGGGCCAGCGTCTTGGCGTTCTCCACCGCCCAGGCGATCCGCTCGCGCTGCACCCGGGCCGAGCCCAGGATGGTGCCGCCGAGGGTGAGCAGACCGGTGACGTCGTCGTGCGAGACCGGCCGGGTGCGGCCCTCGATCAGTCCGAGGAAGCCGTCCTCGATGCCCACGATCTCGTCGCCGTGGACGTCCGTCCCCCGGTGCACCACCGAGCGGATCACCGCGTTGAGGCCGGGGCAGTCGCCGCCGCTGGTCAGTACACCGATGCGCATGTGTGGTGTGCTCCCGCTCGCAGTGGTTCAGACCACCCGCGCCGGACGGCGGGCGGGCTCGGATGGCGCAAGCCTACGCAGAACGCACCACCGAATCCCGTCCACCGCACGCCCGGAGCGTCACGCGCCGTACCGGCGTCCACTCCGGATCGTCCTTGCGCCGTAGCTCATTCGGAGAAGTGGTCCCAGCCGCCGACCCGGTCCCAGGGAGCGCCGTCCACCGTCACCCGGCCGCTGCGCGAGCCCCGCGGACGACCGGTCACCTCGCCCACCACCCGCCAGCGGGACGGGAGTTGGACCCCGCGCGGGAAGGTCGCCACGATCGCGTGGTCCTCGCCGCCGGACAGCACCCACACCAACGGGTCCACCCCGACCGCCTGGCCGATGTCGGCCATCTGCGCCGGGACGTCGAAGTCGGCGGCCCTGAGGTCGATGTCCACCTCGCTGGCGCGGGCCACGTGGCCGAGGTCGGCGACCAGCCCGTCGCTCACGTCGATCATCGAGGTCGCGCCCAACTCGGCCGCGGCCGGGCCCGCGTGGTACGGCGGCTCGGGCCGGCGGTGCGCCTCGACGAAGGCGCGCGGGGAGCGGAAGCCGCGCTGCAGCACCGTCAGTCCGGCCGCCGACCAGCCCAGCCAGCCGCACACCGCGATCACGTCGCCGACCTGGGCGCCGGAGCGCGTCACCGCCGCGCGCCCCTGGAGGTCGCCGAGCGCCGTGATCGCCAGCGTGACGGTGTCGCCGCGCACCACGTCGCCGCCGACCACCGTCGCCCCGGCGACCTGGCACTCGTCGCGCAGCCCGTCCATCAGCTCGGTGGCCCAGGTGGTCGGCAGGTCGGCGGGGGCGACCAGCCCGAGCAGTATCGCGGTGGGCACCGCGCCCATCGCGGCCACGTCCGCGAGGTTCTGGGCGGCGGCCTTGCGGCCCACGTCGTAGGCGGTCGACCAGTCCCGGCGGAAGTGCCGGTTCTCGATCAGGACGTCCGTGGTGGCCACCACCCGGCCGTCCGGGGCCTTCACCACCGCGGCGTCGTCCCCGGGGCCGAGGTCGACCGCGTCGGTGAGCGGTACCCGGGCGGTCAGCTCCCTGATGAGACCGAACTCGCCGAGCTCGCCCACGGTCCCCTGCATCTGCGTCCTCTCGCGTTTCCTTCCCGGACGGCACCGCCATCCGGAATCCAGTCCCCGTCGCTCCCCCGCGCGCAGCGTACGCCCTTCGGGAGCGCCGAAGTCTCCCCTCCCCGGCCCGCAGCGCGGTAGCGTGGTGATCAGCCTGCCGGTGAGCCCGCATCCACCCCTGCGCCAGACCGGGCGATCACGGCGGCGATCCCCCCAACCGGCCGCCGGGAGGTCACCCGTGGTACAGGCATACATCCTGATCCAGACCGAGGTAGGAAAGGCCACCTCGGTGGCCGAGACGATCGCGAAGATCCCCGGTGTGATCACCGCCGAGGACGTCACCGGTCCGTACGACGTGATCGTCAAGGCCGAGGCCGAGACGGTCGACGACCTCGGCCGCATGGTGGTCGCCAAGGTCCAGAAGGTGGAGGGCATCACCCGCACCCTCACCTGTCCGGTGGTCCATCTCTGAGCCCCGGCTACCATCGGCGGGTGGCCAGAGAACTCCGCATCCCCGAGGCGCTGACCGCCCTCCCCGCGCCGGTCCGCTGGCTGGCCCCACCCGTCGCACTGACCTGCACGGTCGTGCTGCTGGTCGGCAGTTGGGGCTCGGCCGACCAGGACGTCGCGGTCCCGCGGCCGAACGGGAGGGCCGCGGACTACTGCCGCACGCTGGACGCGGCGCTGCCGGCGGAGCTGCTCGGCCACGCCCGCAAGGACCCGTCGCCGGCCTCGCCGTACACGGCGGCCTGGGGCGGCTCGCCCCGGGTGGTGCTGCGGTGCGGCGTCGACCGGCCGGAGGAGCTGGACGGCGAGCACGCCGAGGACTGGTCGCCGACCGTCGACGACGTCACCTGGTGGTCGCAGAAGCTCGGCGACGGCGGCTACCGCTTCGTGACGACCATGCGGGCCGCCTACGTCGAGGTGACCGTTCCGGCCGGCGCCGCGCAGAACCCCTTCGACCCGGCGGCCGCCCTGACCGACGCGGTGAAGGCCAGCATCCCGGGCTGAGCGAGTACGCCGAACACGTGCGAGGGGCGGGCCGGAGGCTTCCGGCCCGCCCCTCGGCGCGTACGGACCCGCTACCGCAGCCCGGTCGAACGGCGCAGCGCGGTCTGCAGCAGCCGGTCGATCAGCTCCGCGTACGAGATCCCGCTGGCCTCCCACATCTTCGGGTAGGCGGAGATCGGGGTGAAGCCCGGCATGGTGTTGATCTCGTTGATCATCCAGGAGCCGTCCTCCAGCAGGAAGAAGTCCACCCGGGCCAGGCCCTCGCAGCCGAAGGCCTCGAACGCGGCGACCGCCTGGCGCTGGATCTCCGCGACCTCGGCGGCGGTCAGCTCGGCCGGGATCCGCACCTCGGAGGAGTCGATGTACTTGGCCTCGAAGTCGTAGAAGTCGAAGCCCTCGCCGACCAGTACCTCGGCCGGGACGCTGGCCCGCGGGCCGTCCTCGAACTCCAGCACCCCGCACTCGATCTCGCGGCCGGACACCCCCGCCTCGATGATCAGCTTGGGGTCGTGCCGGCGGGCCTCCTCGATCGCGGCGTCCAGCTCGGCCAGGTCCTTGACCTTGGTGATGCCGATGCTGGAGCCGGCCCGGCAGGGCTTCACGAACACCGGCAGGCCCAGCTCGGCGACCCGCTCGCGCACCGCGGCCCGGCCCTGCTCGGTCTCCCAGTCGCGCGGCCGCACGATCGTGTAGTGGCCGACGCCCAGACCGTGCGAGGCCAGGATCCGCTTGGCGAACTCCTTGTCCATGCCGGCCGCGCTGGCCAGCACGCCGTTGCCGACGTACGGGACGCCGGAGAGCTCCAGCAGGCCCTGCACGGTGCCGTCCTCGCCCCAGGGGCCGTGCAGCAGCGGGAACACCACGTCGACCTCGCCGAGGGCCTTGGGGGCGCTGCCCGGCTCGCTCAGCAGCACCTCCCGGCTGCCCGGGGACACCGGCAGCGCGACCTGCCCGTCGACGGCCTCGGCGACGTGCGCCACGTCCGGCAGCCTGCCGTCGGTGATCGCCATCCGGGCCGGCTCGTCGCTGGTCAGCGCCCAGCGGCCCTCGTGGGTGATGCCGATCGGCAGCACGTCGTACTTGTCACGGTCGATCGCCCGGAGAACGCTGCCCGCGGTCGAGACCGAGATCGCGTGCTCGGAGCTGCGCCCGCCGAAGACCAGCGCGACGCGCGGCTTCGAGGCGGACGGGTTCGGGGAGGTCTGTTCGATGCTCATATCGGGTTTGAGACTACCGTGCGAGGTGTTTCCGGGAAGTCAACGCGGACCCGGAGAGTCCGCCCGCGGACCCGCCGGACCCGCCTCGGCGCCGCTCCGTCCCGGCGCCCACGCCCCGGCGCCCCCGCCTCAGCGCCGCTCCGCCTTGGCCGAGCGGGACATCAGCGCCTGGAGCGCCTCCTGGGTCGGCCGCCCGTTGTGCACCACGTCCACCACGGCCTCGACGATCGGCATGTCGACCCCGCTGCGCCGGGCCAGGTCCAGCACCGATTCACAGGACTTGACGCCCTCCGCGGTCTGCCGGGTGGCCGCGATGGTCTCGGCCAGCGACATGCCCCGGCCCAGGTTCATCCCGAAGGTGTTGTTGCGCGACAGCGGTGAGGAGCAGGTGGCGACCAGGTCGCCCATCCCGGCCAGCCCCGCGAAGGTGTGCGGGTCCGCGCCCAGCACCTCGCCGAGCCGGGTGGTCTCGGCCAGTCCGCGGGTGATCAGCGTCGCCTTGGTGTTGTCGCCGAGCCCCATGCCGGCCGCCATGCCGACGGCCAGGCCGATCACGTTCTTGACGGCGCCGCCGAGTTCGCAGCCGATCACGTCGGTGTTGGTGTACGGCCGGAAGTACGGCGTGTGGCAGGCCGCCTGGAGCCGCTTGGCGACCGCCTCGTCGGTGCAGGCCACCACGCTGGCGGCGGGCTGCCGGTTGGCGATCTCCTTGGCCAGGTTGGGCCCGCTGACCACCGCGACCCGCTCCGGCCCGACCTTGGTGACCTCGTCGATCACCTCGCTCATCCGCTTGGCGGTGCCGAGTTCGATGCCCTTCATCAGGCTCACCAGCACGGTCTGCGGCTCGATCAGCGGCGCCCACGCGGCCAGGTTGTCGCGCAGCGTCTGCGAGGGCACCACCAGCACCGCGAAGTCGGCGCCGGCCAGCGCCTCGGCGGCGTCGGTGGTGGCCCGGACGGTGTCGGGCAGCCGGACGCCCGGCAGGTAGTCCGGGTTCTCGTGGGTGGTGTTGACGGCGTCCACCAGCTCCTGGCGGCGGGCCCACAGCACGACGTCGCAGCCGGCGTCGGCCAGCACCATCGCGAACGCGGTGCCCCAGGAGCCCGTCCCCATCACGGCGCAGCGGGTCATCGGCCCGCCCCCTGACCGTCGTTGCCGTCCCGCGGGCCCTTGGCCCGGCGGCGTTCGGCCTGCGCGACGGCGGCCCGCTCGCGGGCCGCCTTGCGCATGTCGTAGCGCTCGGCCGGCGGCTGCTCGCCGCGGACCTCGGCCAGCACGTCGGTGATGGCGGCCATGATGTCCTCGGTGGCGTCGTTGAGCACCTGGGCGGTGAGCTCCATGCCCTGGTACTTGCTCAGGTCCACCGCGGGCCCGGCGGCCACCGTCACCCGGTGGCGCGGGAACAGGTTGAACTTGCCCTTGCCGAAACCGGCCCGGCCGTACGGCGGGATGATCTCGTGGGCGCCCCAGTGCGCGACCGGGATGACCGGCGCACCGGTCATCAGCGCGACCCGGGCGACCCCGTTCTTGCCGGTCATCGGCCACAGGTCCGGGTCCCGGGTGAGCGTTCCCTCCGGGTAGAACTGCACGCACTGCCCGTTGTTGACGGCGTCGATCGCGGCCCGGAAGGCCTGCGCGGCGTCGGTGGACTCGCGGAACACCGGAATCTGACCGGTCTTGCGCAGCATGAATCCGATGAACGGGATCGAGAACAGCGAGGACTTGCCGAGGATCCGCGGCGGCCGCCCGCTGTTGTACTGCCAGTGCGCGTAGATCACCGGGTCGATGATCGAATTGTGATTCACCGCGGCGATGAAGCCGCCCTTCTCGGGAATGTGCTCCCAGCCCCGCCAGTCGGGCTTCACCAGGGCGGTCGTCACCGGCTTCACCAGCACGGCCGCGAAGCGGTACCAGATGCCGTAGTCGGCGTTGCCGAACTTGGCGTACGAGCGGCGGGCCACCCCAGCTCCTTCTCATCCGATGCGGCACGTGGGGTGCCGCGGTCATGGCCTCCGGTGCCGCGCACCGCTGCGACCTGCGAGCGGCGCCCGGGCCCCGGGCGCGGAACAGTGTCGCCCGCCTGCTCACCGGCTGTCGAGCGGCCGCGCCAACCCGCCGGGCGGGCGTGATCAAACGCACGTCCGCACAGCTCGGACGGCCTGGCGAGGGCTCCGGCCCCGGCGACACAATGACGCCGATGACCCAGGACACCGTACGCCCCAGCGGGCCCGTCGCGCCCGCCGCACCCGCCGCCGTCTGGTCGCTGGTGCTGCCGCTCAAGCCGCTCGCCCTGGCGAAGAGCCGACTGGCCCCGTACGCGGGGCCGCACCGGGCCGAGCTGGCCCTGTCCTTCGCCCTCGACACGGTCACCGCCGCGCTGGCCACCCCGGGCGTCGCCCGCGTCCTGGTGGTCACCCCGGACGCCGTCGCGGGCGCCCGACTGGCCGAACTCGGCGCCGTGGTGGTCGCGGACGAGCCCGGCGGCGGCCTCAACCGGGCGCTGGCGCACGGCGCGTCGGCCGCCCGGGCGCTCGCTCCGCGGACCCCGCTGGCCGCCCTCTCGGCGGACCTGCCGGCCCTGCGCCCGGCCGAACTCGCCCGGGTACTGGGCGCGGTGCCGCCGGACGGCCGGGCCTTCCTGCCGGACTCCCCCGGCCTCGGCACCACCCTGCTGGCCAGTTCCCCCGGCCGTCCGCTCGCCCCCGCCTTCGGGGACGGCTCCCGGGCCCGGCACGCGGCCGGCGGAGCGCTCGAACTGCGCCTGGCGGACGTGGAGTCGGTCCGCCGGGACGTCGACACCGGGGCCGACCTCGGCGAGGCCGCGACGCTCGGCCTGGGCCCGTACACCAGTGCGCTGTTCGCACGTCTGGACCGCTCCTGACCAGCCGGCCCGCCCGGCCCGCTCGCTATGCTGCTGGCATGCAGGCCACCGCGTTCACCTTCGACCCCGCCACCCGGGCCGGCTCCGTGCTGCTCGACGACGGGACCCCGGTGCCGTTCGACGCGTCCGCCTTCGACGCCGGCGGCCTGCTGCTGCTGCGCCCCGGCCAGCGGGTGCGGATCCGCACCGAGGGTGCCGGCGAGGCCCGCCGGGTGGTCTTCGTGACGCTGCAGACCTTCCCCGACGCCGCCGACGGACGCTGACCCGGTCGACGCGCGCCGACGCCGTCCCGCCGCCCTCCCCGCCTTCCTCGTTATCCGCCGGTCCCGCGGTTTTCCGTGCCCGGCCGGGGGCTGCCGTCTAATCCTGACTAAGCGCCCGGAAATCGAAAGAGCCGCGGCCACCCGGTCTCCGTAATTCACGGAAGGGGGTGCCGCGGCTCCGAGCCGAAGACCGTCCGAGGACAGTCGCGCGGGACTTACTTGGCAGAGGTCTTGCGCGCGGTGGTCTTGCGGGTGGCGGTCTTCTTCGCCGGCGCCGTCTTCTTGGCCGTGGCGGTCGCCTTCTTGGCGGTGGCCGTGGTCTTCTTGGCGGCGGCGGTGGTGGTCGCCTTCTTCGCGGCGGCCGTCTTCTTGGTCGCGGCGGCCTTGGTCGCGGTCGCCGTGGTCTTCTTGGCGGCGGCGGCCGTGGTGGCCTTCTTGGTGGCGGTCGCCTTCTTCGCGGCGGTGGCCGTGGTCTTCTTGGCGGCAGCCGTGGTGGTCGCCTTCTTCGCGGCGGCCTTCTTGGTGGCGGCCGGGGCGGCGGCGGCAGCAGCGGCGCGCTTGGTGGCGGCACGCTTGGCGGCCGGGGTCGCGGCGACGCCGGTCTTGCCCGGGGTGAGGGAGCCCTTGGGGGCCTTCTTCACCGAGGGGCCTTCCTTCGGCAGCTTCTTGCTGCCGCTGACCAGGTCCTTGAAGCCCTGGCCCGGACGGAAGCGGGGGACCGAGGTCTTCTTGACCTTGACCCGCTCGCCGGTCTGCGGGTTGCGGGCGAAGCGCGCGGAGCGCTCCACCTTCTCGAAGGTGCCGAAACCGGTGACCGAAACCCGGTCACCGGCCACAACGGCACGGACCATGGTGTCGAGCACTGCGTCGACGGCCTCTGCGGCAGCCTTGCGACCGCCCAGCTGCTCGGCCACCGCTTCGACAAGCTGAGCCTTGTTCACGTCTTCCCCTTCGGAAACGGGCGCCGGATGATTCCATCCGTTCTTTTCGCACGTTAGGTATGTATCTGCGGACTTTCAATTACCAAACGCGCGAATCACCCTAGTGTCGCAATGGATTTGCGCGTCCGCGACCTCAGTCGAGCGGCGGGCGCCCCTCGTCGAGGTCATGTACAAAGCGACTCAACCGCCTTGCCGCCTCCGGAAGATCGCGCTTGGCGGTCTCCGTGACGATGAGCAGTTGACGGGTGAGAGCGGTCTTTGCATCGACAGACACGTTCAGCGCATGCACGCGGGCGTGAGCTTGCTTCAACCGCTCGGCCACAAGCGCGTAGAGCGCTGCGACTTCCTGGTCGTCCGGCGCCTCAGCTGATGTTGCGGAGGTGACGTCCGGCCGATCGTCAATTCGGCGTTCGGATCCCCGGCCCGTGGACTCCTCGGACGCGGGTTCGCCGCCCGCGTACGGAGGTTCATGGTGCCGGTGCATGTACTGATTGTGCCATCTACCCGCAGTTGTACTTGCGCGGGGCCCTCTTCCGCAAAGCCGAATGGGCAATCCGGGGAGGACCCGGCGCTAACTCGTGCTCCGGAACGCCGGATGGCCCGGCCCCCCCGAAGGGGAGCGCGGGCCATCCGGTCGATCGTCAGAATGCTTGTTCTGAGGGGAACTCAGGAGACCGGCAGAGTACGGGGCTTGAACGCCGGACGGGTCGCCTCGTAGGCGGCGATGTCGGCCTCGTTCCGCAGGGTGATGCTGATGTCGTCCAGGCCGTTGAGCAGCCGCCAGCGGACGTTGTCGTCCAGTTCGAAGGGCGCGGTGACGCCCTCGGCCCGAACTTCCCGCTTCTCCAGATCAACGGTGATCTCGGCCGAAGGGTCACTCTCGGTGAGCGACCAGAGGCGCTCCACGGTCTCCTGGGGGAGCACGACGGTCAGCAGACCGTTCTTCAGCGAGTTGCCCCGGAAGATGTCGGCGAAGCGCGAGGAGATGACCGCGTGGAAGCCGTAGTTCTGCAGCGCCCAGACGGCGTGCTCGCGGGAGGAGCCGGTGCCGAACTCGGGGCCGGCCACCAGGACCGTGGCGCCCTGGCGCTCGGGCCGATTGAGGACGAACGACTCGTCCTTGCGCCAGGCTTCGAACAGGCCGTCCTCGAAACCGGATCGGGTGACCTTCTTGAGCCAATGGGCCGGGATGATCTGGTCGGTGTCCACGTTGCTGCGGCGCAGCGGGACGGCCCGGCCGGTGTGGGTGGTGAACTTCTCCATGGCTCAGGCCTCCACACTGTGCTGGATCGAAGAGAGGGCGTTGACGGACAGGTCGGACGGGGCGGCCAGGCGGCCCAGGACGGCGGTCGCGGCGGCGACCTGCGGGGAGACCAGGTGGGTGCGGCCGCCCTTGCCCTGCCGGCCCTCGAAGTTGCGGTTCGAGGTGGAGGCGCAGCGCTCACCCGGGGCGAGCTGGTCGGGGTTCATGCCCAGGCACATCGAGCAGCCGGCGTGCCGCCATTCGGCCCCGGCGGCGGTGAACACCGCGTCCAGGCCCTCCTCGACGGCCTGCAGGGCGACCCGTACGGAACCCGGGACGACCAGCATCCGCACCCCGTCGGCGACCTTGCGGCCCTCCAGTACGGCGGCGGCGGCCCGCAGGTCCTCGATCCGGCCGTTGGTGCAGGAGCCGACGAAGACGGCGTCGACGGCGACCTCGCGCAGCGGGGTGCCCGCCTCAAGGCCCATGTACTTCAGGGCGTTCTCGGCGGCCGCGCGCGCCTGCGGGTCGGCGAAGTCCGCGGGGTCGGGGACGTCGGCGCCGAGCGGGGCACCCTGGCCGGGGTTGGTGCCCCAGGTGACGAACGGGGTGAGCGTGCTCGCGTCGATGACCACCTCGTGGTCGAACACCGCGTCCTCGTCGGTGGTCAGGGTCCGCCAGTACTCGACGGCGGCGTCCCAGTCCTCGCCCTGGGGGGCGTGCGGGCGGCCCTTGAGGTACTCGAAGGTGGTGTCGTCGGGGGCGATCATCCCGGCTCGGGCGCCCGCCTCGATCGACATGTTGCAGACGGTCATCCGGGCCTCCATGGACAGGCTCCGGATCGCCGCACCGCGGTACTCCAGGACGTAGCCCTGGCCGCCGCCGGTGCCGATCTCGGTGATGACGGCCAGGATCAGGTCCTTGGCCGTGACGCCCTCGGGCAGTTCGCCCTCGACGGTGACGGCCATGGTCCGGAACGGCGCCAGCGGCAGCGTCTGGGTGGCCAGCACGTGCTCGACCTGGCTGGTGCCGATGCCGAACGCCAGCGCCCCGAAGGCACCGTGGGTGGAGGTGTGGGAGTCGCCGCAGACCACGGTGGTGCCGGGCTGGGTCAGGCCGAGCTGGGGGCCGACCACGTGCACCACGCCCTGCTCGACGTCGCCGAGCGAGTGGATCCGGACGCCGAACTCGGCCGCGTTGCGGCGCAGGGTCTCCAGCTGCACCCGGGAGACCGGGTCGGCGATCGGCTTGTCGATGTCCAGGGTCGGGGTGTTGTGGTCCTCGGTGGCGATCGTCAGATCGGTGCGGCGGACCGTACGGCCGGCCAGCCGGAGGCCGTCGAAGGCCTGCGGGCTGGTCACCTCGTGGAGCAGGTGGAGGTCGATGAAGAGGAGGTCGGGCTCGCCCTCCGCGCGCCGCACGACGTGGTCGTCCCAGACCTTCTCTGCGAGTGTCCGTCCCATCGGATTCCCTCCAGCCGGCCGCGTTGCCGGCCTTCTCGTGTCGTCGAGGTCATTCGCGTACGCCGCCCGTGCGGAGCGGGGTGCGCGCGACCTGCAGGCCGGATCGCTGTCCACGATGCGGACACTCTGACGAGGCCCCATCCTGGATGTCTCCCGGGCTGCTGCATCCAGAGTGGCGCTTTTCCCGGAAGATTGAACTTGCGTCTCGCGGAATGAGACTGCAGTCTTAGGGCATGGACAACTCTAGCGGCGTCGGCGTTCTCGACAAGGCCGCTCTGGTGCTGAGCGCACTGGAGTCGGGCCCCGCCACGTTGGCGGGGCTGGTCGCCGCCACCGGCCTGGCGCGCCCCACGGCCCACCGACTCGCCGTCGCACTCGAACACCACCGTCTGGTCACCAGGGACATGCAGGGGCGGTTCATCCTCGGCCCCCGGCTGTCCGAACTCTCCGCCGCGGCGGGAGAGGACCGGCTGCTCGCCACCGCGGGCCCGGTCCTGACCCACCTGCGCGACGTCACCGGCGAGAGCGCACAGCTCTACCGCCGCCAGGGCGAGATGCGGATCTGCGTAGCCGCCGCCGAGCGGCTCTCCGGCCTGCGGGACACCGTCCCGGTCGGCAGCACCCTGCCGATGAAGGCCGGTTCGGCCGCCCAGGTCCTGCTGGCCTGGGAGGAGCCGGAGCGGCTCCACCGCGGCCTCCAGGGCGCCCGGTTCACCGCCACCGCGCTGAGCGGCGTGCGGCGCCGGGGCTGGGCCCAGTCGATCGGCGAGCGGGAGCCGGGCGTCGCGTCCGTCTCCGCTCCCGTGCGCGGCCCCTCCAACCGCGTGGTGGCCGCCGTCTCCGTCTCCGGCCCGATCGAGCGACTGACCCGCCACCCGGGCCGGCTGCACGCCCAGGCCATCATCGAGGCCGCGAACCGGCTCACCGAGGCCCTGCGCCGGAGCTGACCCGGCCGAATTCCCCCACCGACCCCACCCACCCCCACTCCCCCACCGAAAACAGCCGAAGGCCCCCGCTCGGAGTCGAGCGGGGGCCTTCGGCGGCATTCACCGGGAAAAGCAAAAAGGCCCCGCCAGGGGGCCTTTCCAATTTCTGGCTGGGGTACCAGGACTCGAACCTAGACTAAATGAACCAGAATCACTCGTGCTGCCAATTACACCATACCCCAACACAAAGCAAGGGCCGATGGGCGAGCCCACCGGCTTCCTGCTCTGAAGTACCCCCGACCGGATTCGAACCGGCGCTACTGCCGTGAGAGGGCAGCGTGCTAGGCCGCTACACAACGGGGGCATCCTGGCGATCCCTTGCGAGATCAGTACCCCCGACCGGATTCGAACCGGCGCTACTGCCGTGAGAGGGCAGCGTGCTAGGCCGCTACACAACGGGGGCTTTCCAGGCGGTCCCTTGCGGGACCAGTACCCCCGACCGGATTCGAACCGGCGCTACTGCCGTGAGAGGGCAGCGTGCTAGGCCGCTACACAACGGGGGCTTGGATCTTCATTTGTACTGCCGTCCGACCGTTACCGATCGTACTGCGCTGGGGTACCAGGACTCGAACCTAGACTAACTGAACCAGAATCAGTCGTGCTGCCAATTACACCATACCCCACCAGAGTTGAACCCCGGCGGGGCCTTCTCAGGCGTCGCGCCTCTCGGTCGGTCCGGCTCCGAGGGGCTTTCGCTCCCTCGTCCGTTCCCTCCCGGGCGGCGCAGAAAGAACATTACCCGACGTCTGCCCTGGCTCCAAAATCGATAACCGCAGGCAGCGGCCAGGAGGCCGTCCGGTGACCTCCGGGTGCGCCGCGGGCCCGGCACGGAGCCGGGCCCGCGGGCTGCTCAGCGGCCCGCCGGGGCGGGCCCTGGGGGGCTACCGGGCCACTACTGGGCGGCCGGCAGGGCGTCCAGGGCGGAGCGGAGGCGGCGCAGCGTCTCGGGGCGGCCGAGCAGCTCCATCGACTCGAACAGCGGCGGCGAGACCCGGCGGCCCGTGACGGCCACCCGCAGCGGCGTGAAGGCGAACTTGGGCTTGATGCCCAGGCCCTCCACCAGCGCCTCGCGCAGCGCGGCCTGGATCGGCTCCGGGGTGAAGTCCGCGAGCTCCTCCAGCGCCTTGACGCTGGCCTCCAGCACCGGGCCGGCGTCGGCGGTCAGCACCTTGGCGGCGTCGTCCGGGTCCACCGCGAAGTCGGCCGGGTCGACGAACAGGAAGCCGGCCATGTTCACGATCTCGCTGAGCACGACCATCCGCTCCTGGGTGAGCGGCGCGATCCGGGCCAGCAGGTCCAGCTGCTCGGCGGTCGGCTCGGCCGGCAGCAGGCCGGGGTCCTGGAGGAACGGCACCAGGCGCCGGACGAAGTCCTCCGGGGCCAGCCGGCGGACGTGCTCGGCGTTGATCGCCTCGCACTTCTTCAGGTCGAAGCGGGCCGGGTTGGAGTTCACCTTGGCCACGTCGAAGGCGGCGACCATCTCGTCCATGTCGAACAGGTCGCGGTCCTCGGCGAGCGACCAGCCCAGCAGGGACAGGTAGTTGAGCAGGCCCTCGCGGATGAAGCCGCGCTCGCGGTACAGGTTGAGCGAGGACTGCGGGTCGCGCTTGGAGAGCTTCTTGTTGCCCTCGCCCATCACGTACGGCAGGTGGCCGAAGCGCGGGGTGGTGCCCTCGCCGACACCGATCTCGGCGAGCGCCGCGTACAGCGCGATCTGCCGCGGGGTGGAGGACAGCAGGTCCTCGCCGCGCAGCACGTGGGTGATGCCCATCAGGGCGTCGTCCACCGGGTTGACCAGGGTGTACAGCGGGGCGCCGTTGGCCCGGACGATGCCGTAGTCCGGGACGTTCTCCGGCTCGAAGGTGAGCGTGCCGCGCACCAGGTCGTCGAAGGAGATGGTCCGGTCGGGCATCCGGAAGCGCAGGATCGGCTCGCGCTTCTCCAGCTTGTAGACGGCGACCTGGTCGTCCGTCAGGTCGCGGCAGTGGCCGTCGTAGCCGGAGGGCTTGCCGGCCGCGCGAGCCGCCTCGCGGCGGGCGTCCAACTCCTCGGTGCTGCAGTAGCAGTGGTACGCGTGGCCGGCCTCCTGGAGGCGGCGGGCGACGTCGGCGTAGATGTCCATCCGCTGCGACTGGCGGTACGGCGCGTGCGGGCCGCCGACCTCCGGACCCTCGTCCCAGTCCAGGCCGAGCCAGCTCATGGCCTCGAGCAGCTGGCCGTACGACTCCTCGGAGTCGCGGGCGGAGTCGGTGTCCTCGATCCGGAAGACCAGCTTGCCGCCGGTGTGGCGGGCGTAGGCCCAGTTGAACAGGGCCGTGCGGACCATGCCCACGTGGGGGTTGCCGGTCGGGGACGGACAGAAGCGAACCCGGACGGCCGGGTCAGTGTTAGCCACGCTTGATCACCTTGTTGGTGAGAGTGCCGATGCCTTCGATGGAGACGGCGACCTCGTCGCCGACGTTGAGGGGGCCCACCCCTGCGGGCGTGCCGGTGAGGATGACGTCGCCGGGCAGCAGCGTCATGGCCTCGGAGATGTGGACGACCAGTTCGGCGACCGAGCGGATCATCAGGGAGGTGCGACCGGTCTGGCGGAGCTCGCCGTTGACCGTGCAGGTGACGGCGAGGTCGCTCGGGTCGAGGTCGGTCTCGATCCACGGCCCGAGCGGGCAGGCGGTGTCGAAGCCCTTGGCCCGGGCCCACTGGCCCTCGCGCTGCTGGACGTCCCGGGCGGTGACGTCGTTGGCGCAGGTGTAGCCGAGGATCACCTCGGGCACCCGGTCCAGCGGCACCTCGCGGCACATCCGGCCGATCACCACGGCGAGTTCGGCCTCGTGGTGGACGTCCGAGGAGAACGGCGGGTACGCGATGTTCTCGGTCGGGCCGATCACCGAGGTGGACGGCTTGAAGAAGGTGAGCGGGACGTCCGGGACGTCGTTGCCCAGCTCCGCCGCGTGCGCCGCGTAGTTGCGGCCGACCGCCACGATCTTGTTGGGGAGCATCGGGCTGAGCAGCCGGACGTCCTGGAAGCGGTAGCTCTCGCCGGTGGGCTGGGGTTGGCCGAACGGGTGGCCGGCCAGCTCGTGGACGACCAGCGAGTCGGGCTGGGAGGGGTCCCCCTCGACCACGCCGAAGGAGACGCTGCCGGCGGCAGGGCTCCCCTCCCGGACGGAAAACCTGGCAATGCGCACGGCTGGGCTACCCCTCGCTTCGTCGGCCGCCCGGGGCGCCCCCGGGCGCTGCTGGGCGCCTCGCCCGCCACGGGCGCGGCCCCGTCAATCGTGGCCCAGGCTATCGCGTGGGGCCCGTCGGGGGCGCTTTGCCCCAGTTCAGTGCGGTTCGAGGGGGGAACGCCCCGGAGGCGAGCGGGCGAATCACCGCCCCGAGCCGAAGGGGCGCGCCGGTGCCGAAAGGGAGAAGGGCCAAGCCGCCGACGAAGGAGGTGGCGCAGCGCCCGCCGACCGTCGGCGCCGGGCCAAGAGCGCCCCGGACGTGAGCGGGCGAATCACCGCCCCGAGCCGAAGGGGCGCGCCGGTGCCGAAAGGGAGAAGGGCCAAGCCGCCGACGAAGGAGGTGGCGCAGCGCCCGCCGACCGTCGGCACCGGGCCAAGAGCGCCCCGGAGGCGAGCGGGCGAATAGCCGAGGGCGCCGCGAACCAGCGGGTTCGCGGCGCCCTGGGGTGGAGCTCGGTCGGGTCAGTCCAGCGGGGCGATGACCGGGGCGACCATCAGCTGGGTGCGGCGCGGGTTGGCGGTGCTGGCCGGCAGCTCGGTGGCGTAGGTGACGACGTCCTCGGACTTGCGGGCGCCCGGGATCTTGCTGAAGTCCTCGACCGAGGCCAGCGTGGTCCGGCGCGGGTTCGCCGTGGAGCGGCAGGACAGCGTGGACTTGGTGGCCTTCTTCGCCAGGGACATCGAGAGCACCTCGTGTTCGTGGCCGGGCGGATCGCCAGGGATTCCGCGCCGGCCTGCGTGATTCCGATTGATTCGGAGGGGTTCTGGGCAGGCTGATCGAGCCGTGCTCCGGAGACAGCCAGGTTACGAGATCTCATTCCACAGAGGCCGTGACCAAAGCTACACATTAGCCTGTGATTTTGCTCACAAATTGACGCACAAATCACGAATATCCGACATATCGCCGGATCGGAATTTCCCGGCATTCCGCACACAACGGGCATTTCGGCAGGTCTGCGACTCTTGTCGATCTCGGGTCACGTTGGCATGTATCCGGCGAGTGTCCGAAAAAGGCGGTATTCCGGTCCGGTTACCGCACAGTCAGTGAGATCCCGCATGCGGTCGGTAGTACCCGGCGGCAGGTTCCAGCGGCCCTTGTTGGGATTCCCTGGCTGTGCTGGAATGCCACGGACCGTGGGTAGGGAGCAGTCCACCCCGGCGACCCGCTCTCCCGGACCGGCCGGGGTGCGGACGAAACTCGACACCGTCCAGGCCGTGGCGACGCGGCGGGACGCCCGGTCCAGAGGTTGCGACGCCAGTGCAGGGACGTTTCAAAAGGGGTAGCGGCGCCGCGGGTGACCCGGAGTCGCGCGAGCCCGGGGCAGCACCTCAGCAGGCGGCGGCCCCCGGTGGCCCGACCGACCCCGTGACGCCCGAGGCCCCCGCCGGCCCGGACGACGACGGCCAGGAACGGAAGTCCGCCCGGGACAAGCTCCGGACCACCCTGACCAGGCGCCGCGCCACCGGTCTGAGCCGGCTCGCGATGCGCAACTGGCGCATCCGCACCCGGCTCATCGCCCTGCTCGCGCTGCCCGTCCTGGTCTCGCTGGTCCTCGGCGGCCTGCGCATCCAGACCTCGCTGGAGAACTCCCAGCAACTCGCCCAGATGGCCAACCTGTCCGATCTGGCCAAGAAGGCGACCAACCTCGCGGACGCGCTGCAGACCGAGCGCGACCTCAGCGCCGGCTACATCACCAACCGTCCGAACGACCCGCTGGACGACGAGATCGTCGCCGCCCGCAAGTCCACCGACGACCTCAGCCGCACCTTCACCGCCTCCTCCGACAAGTTCGAGAACCTCGAACTCTCCGGCGGGAAGGCCCTGTTGTTCCAGATCCGCAAGGACCTGAACTCGATCGCGGACGCCCGCAACACGCCGTACCAGAACAACCAGAACATCCAGGCGACGATCACCGCCTACGACGTGATCATCCGCGACCTGCTGGGCATCACCCAGGACATCGCGCTCGCCTCGAACAACAAGGACCTGCTGGTCGCCACCCGCGCCCTGCAGCAGTTCTCGCTGGCCAAGGACGCCACCTCGCAGCAGCGCGCGTTGATCAGCGCCGGTCTGGCCAACCCCAAGGCCCCCGACCTGAGCGCGAGCGACGAGTCCTTCGGCATCCGTCTGCGCACCACGTACGACAACGCGCTCACCAGTTTCAACAACATCTACACCGCGCACGACCTGGACAACCTGCGCGGCCAGCTGAGCTACAACAACGTGGTCGCCGAGGCCGACCGCTACTCGCGCTCGATCCTCCAGCCGGGCGGCATCCACCAGACCGAGCCGGTCTCGTACAAGGACTGGTACGAGAAGGCCACCACCAAGATCACGGCCGAGCGCCGGATCGAGTCCAAGCTGATCGAGGACCTCGACGGAAAGGCCCAGGACCTCCAGTCCCAGGCCGACACCGAGGCCCTGATCATCGGTGCCGCCGTCGCCCTGACCCTGCTCGTCGCCCTCGGCGGCGCCGGTCTGATCGCCCGCTCGATGGTGCGCTCGCTGACCCGACTGCAGACCGCGGCCGAGGACGTCGCCGAGCGGCGCCTGCCCGAGCTGGTCAAGACGCTCTCCGAGAGCGACCCGCACGACGTCGACACCACCGTCGAACCGGTCGCCGTCGACTCGACCGACGAGATCGGTCACGTGGCGCACGCGTTCGACATGGTGCACAGCGAGGCCGTCCGTCTCGCCGCCGAGCAGGCCCTCCTGCGCGGCAACATCAACGCGATGTTCACCAACCTGTCGCGCCGCAGCCAGGGCCTGATCCAGCGCCAGCTGTCGCTGATCTCCGAGCTGGAGAGCCGCGAGGCCGACCCGGACCAGCTGGCCAACCTGTTCAAGCTCGACCACCTCGCGACCCGCATGCGCCGCAACGGCGAAAACCTCCTCGTCCTCGCCGGTGAGGACCCGGGCCGCCGCTGGACCCGCCCCGTCCCGCTGGTCGACGTGCTCCGCGCCGCCGCCTCCGAGGTGGAGCAGTACGAGCGCATCGAGCTCGCCGCCGTGCCGTCGGCCGAGGTCGCCGGCCGCGTCGTCAACGACCTCGTCCACCTGCTCGCCGAGCTGCTGGAGAACGCCACCTCGTTCTCCAGCCCGCAGACCCGCGTCCGGGTCACCGGCCACGCCCTGCCGGACGGCCGGGTGCTGGTCGAGATCCACGACACCGGCATCGGCCTCAGCCCGGACGACCTCGCCGAGATCAACGAGCGCCTCGCCAACCCGCCGACGGTGGACGTCTCGGTCTCCCGCCGCATGGGCCTCTTCGTGGTCGGCCGCCTGTCCCTGCGACACGGCATCCGGATCCAGCTCCGCCCCAGCGACTCGGGTGGCACCACCGCGCTGGTCATGCTCCCCGTCGACGTCACCAACTCCGCCGACCGCCGCGGCGCCGGCCGCCCCGGCCCCGGCGGCCCGGGCAAGCAGCAGCGCGGGGTCGCCCCGACGCCGCGCCAGCAGCGCCAGATGCCGCCCGGCCGCCAGAACGGTCCGGCCGCGCTCGGCCAGGGCCCGGGCGGCGGTGCCCCGCAGGGCGGGCGTCCGCAGCTCGGCCAGGGCGGACCGGGCGCCCCGGCGGCTCCCACCGCGCCCGGTGCTCCCGGCGCTCCTGCCGCGCCGACCGGCCCGGGTGCGCCCGGCGGCCTGGCCGGACTGCCGACCCGTAAGGTCGGGCAGTCGCTGCGCGAGAACCCCGTCGTGCCGGGCCAGCCGGCTCCGGGCCAGCAGGGTCCGGGCCAGGGTCAGCAGGGTCAGGGCCAGCAGGGCCCCGGCCAGCCGGGTCAGGGCCAGCCGCGCCGCCGCGGCCAGGGCCAGCCGGGCCCCGCGCCGCAGGCTCCCGCCCAGCCGGGTGCCGGCCAGCAGGGCCAGCAGGGCCAGCCGCAGCAGTCCCCTCAGGGCGGCCTGCCGCAGCGCGCCCCCGGCCGCCAAGGCCCGCCGCAGGGCTCGCCGCAGGGCGCCCCGAACGGTCTGCCGCGCCGCGGCCAGGGCCGCCCCGGCCAGGAGCGTCCGCGCCCCGCGGGCGAGTTCGACGGTGGTCCGGGCGCTCCGGCCCCGCGGAGCGGCGAGCAGCCGCAGCACGGCCGTCCGGGCGGACCCGGCGCCCCGCAGCAGCAGGGTGCCCGTCCGGGCAACCGTCCGCAGGCCGGCCTGCCGCAGCGCACCCCCGGCCGTCAGGGCCCCGGTGCGCCCGGCCAGCAGGGTCCGCAGGGCCGACCGGCTCCGCAGGGCCAGCCGGGCCAGCGCCGTCCGCAGCACCCCGGCCCGGACGCGCCGCAGCAGGGCCGTCAGCCGCAGCTGCCCCCGCAGCAGCAGCCGCAGCCGCTGCCGTCGGCCGAGCCGGCGCCGCTGGAGAGCACCCAGCAGTTCGCCCGGCCGCGCTTCGAGGCCAGCCAGATCGACCCGCGTGACCCGCTGGGCCTCGGCCTGGTGGAGCCGGTGCTGCCGAACGTGCCGACCCCGGCCCAGCCGCAGCCGGCCCCGCAGCAGCAGCCGCTGCCCCAGCACCCGCAGCAGCAGCAGCGTCAGGAGCCGATGGCACTGCCGACCGGCCCGTCCGACGCCGCCGGCGAGCAGCCCTGGTACCCACAGCAGGCCGACGGCCGGATGCAGGACCCGGAGCAGGGCCGTCCCCAGCCGTACCAGCCGCGCCGGCCCGGCACCTCGGCGCCGGAGCTCCAGGAGCCCGGGCAGCCGCAGCGGGCCCCGCAGCAGCAGCCCCGGCAGGCCCCCCAGGCCCAGGCCCCCCAGCAGCAGGCGCCGCAGCCGCAGGCCCCCCAGGGCCCGCCGCAGCCCGGTCAGCCCGGTCAGGGTGACGCGCCCTGGCGCCCGTCCGCGAACGACGAGCGCTGGCGCCGGGCCGAGCAGGTCCGCGAGCCGTCGACCAGCGGGGTCACCATGTCCGGCCTCCCCCGGCGCACCCCGCAGGCCAACCTGGTCTCCGGCACCGCCGAGTCCTCCCCGCTGACCGGTCCCCAGGTCTCCCGCGCCCCCGAGGAGGTCCGCGGCCGCCTGACCAACCTGCGCCGCGGCATCCAGCAGGGCCGCCGGGCCGGGGCCGAGCAGGCCGCCAACCCGCCGGGCTTCCAGCATGGTGCCCAGCAGCCCGGATTCGATAGTTTCGGTGGCCGGAGCGACGGCAACGGCGCAGATCACCAGGAGCGTTGAGTTGAACCAGATGAGCCAGGCCGCACAGAACCTGAACTGGCTGATCACCAATTTCGTGGACAACACCCCCGGGGTGTCCCACACCGTGGTGGTCTCCGCGGACGGCCTCCTGCTGTGCATGTCGGAAGGCTTCCCGCGCGACCGCGCCGACCAGCTCGCCGCCGTCGCCTCCGGCCTCACCTCCCTCACCTCCGGCGCCAGCCGGATCTTCGAAGGCGGCGAGGTCAACCAGACCGTCGTCGAGATGGAGCGCGGCTTCCTCTTCCTCATGGCCGTCAGCGACGGCTCCGCCCTCGCCGTCCTGGCCGCACCCGACTCCGACATCGGCCTCGTCGGCTACGAGATGGCCCTGCTCGTCGACCGAGCCGGCGCCGTCCTCACCCCCGCACTCCGCGCGGAACTCCAGGGCAGTCTCCTGCACTGACCGGAACCCACGCGGATCACCCACCGTTCCACCCCGCACCGGGTCCGACCCGACCGGCCCCGGCGCACCACCCTCAGCTACCCTCAGGCAGCTGATCCCGCCTCAGCTGGCACCGCCCCAGCTGGAACCGGCTGCCCAAGGCCGCAGCACAAGGAGGACCCATGACCCCGCCCTCGACACCCGCCGGCCCGTACGGCAGCGGGTACGGCAGCGGCTACGGCGGGCAGCAGTCCGACGGCTACGAGCAGCAGCCGCTGGTCCGCCCGTACGCGATGACCGGCGGCCGGACGCGCCCCCGGTACCAGCTCGCGATCGAGGCCCTGATCTCGACCACGGGCTCGGCCGAGCGCACCACCGGGCTGCTGCCCGAGCACGCCCGGATCGTCAACCTCTGCCGTGAGGTCAAGTCCATCGCGGAGATCTCCGCACTGGCCGGTGTGCCGCTCGGTGTGGCCCGCATCCTCGTGGCCGACCTTGCCGAGGCCGGTCTTGTCGCCATCCACCAGCCCGCCGCCGCGGGCGAGTCGGGCGGAACGCCCGATGTCACGCTGCTCGAAAGGGTCCTCAGTGGACTTCGCAAGCTCTAACGGACCCGCCCGCGCCACGACCTCCGCGAAGATCGTCATCGCGGGCGGCTTCGGTGTCGGCAAGACCACGCTCGTCGGCGCCGTCTCCGAGATCAACCCCCTGCGCACCGAAGC
>NZ_JBVIFM010000029.1:0-105134 GCF_055571335.1 Kitasatospora sp. NPDC030952 | reverse complement strand
GGTGCTGCGGGTCGGCGACCCCGTCACGGTGCTGCCCTCCGGCCTGACCACCACCGTCGCCGCGATCGACGCGCTCGGCCGCCCGGCGGACCTCGCCTGGGCCCCGCAGTCGGTCACCGTCCGGCTCGCCGACGACCTCGACATCTCCCGCGGCGACCTCATCGCCGCCGGGGCGGCCGCCGCCCCCACCAAGGACATCGAGGCCACCGTCAGCCACCTCAACGAGCGGCCGCTGCGCGCCGGGGACAAGGTGCTGCTCAAGCACACCACCCGTACGGTGCGCGCCCTCGTCAAGGAGATCTCCTACCGGATCGACATCGACACGCTCGAACGGCGCAGCGGCGCCGAGGGGTTGAACGTCAACGACATCGGCCACGTGAAGCTGCGCACCGCCGAGCCGCTGGCCCTCGACGACTACACCGACAACCGCCGCACCGGGTCGTTCCTGCTGATCGACCCGGCCGACGGCACCACCCTCACCGCCGGCATGGCGGGCGAGGCCTTCGCGGCCGCGCCCGGTGGCGACGCTCCCGGCGTACCCGCAGAGGAGGACTGGGTCTGATGCCCAGCGAGGCGTTCTCGGGCATGGACAAGGAAGGCGGCCGCATCGGCAGCGGCGTCCTCGGCAGCGGCCAGGGCGGCTTGACCCGATGTGCGGGCCGACGGGGCTGAGGACGCCCCGTCACCGGGCTGCCTTTCCGCACAGCCGCCCGGCTTGCCCCCGGCACTCCGCTGCCGCGCGCACCACCTTCCGAACTCCAGCCCCGAGACCGCCTCCTGACGGTCCGTCCGCGAACAGGACCCACCATCATGGCACCGAACCCGTCCTCCTCCCATACCTCCGCACGCCCCGACGCCGGGCGGATCAGACGCTCCGCCGCGGCCGCCGTCGCCGGCCTGACCGCCGTCGCCCTGCTGTCGGCCTGCGGCTACGGCTCCAAGGCGGACAAGTCCGACGACAAGGCCGACACCGCGGCCACCGTGGGGAGTTCCGCGTCCGGCCCGAAGCTGTCCGCGGACACCGTGAGGATCGGCTACTTCGCCAACCTGACCCACGGCACCCCGCTGGTCGGCCTCCAGGAGGGCATCTTCCAGCAGCAGTTGGGCGCCACCCAGGTCAAGACCCAGGTCTTCAACGCGGGCCCGGCCGAGATCGAGGCGCTCAACGCGGGCTCCATCGACATCGGCTGGATCGGCCCCTCCCCCGCGATCAACGGCTACACCAAGTCCGACGGCAAGTCCCTGAAGATCATCGGGGGTTCGGCCTCCGGCGGGGTCAAGCTGGTGGTCAACCCGAACAAGGTCTCCTCCCTGGACGACCTCAAGGGCAAGAAGATCGCCACCCCGCAGCTGGGCAACACCCAGGACGTGGCGCTGCTCAACTACCTGGCGGGCAAGGGCTTCAAGGTGGACGCGGCGTCCGGCGCGGGCGACGTCTCGGTGGTGCGCACCGACAACAAGGTCACCCCCGACGCCTACCGGCAGGGCTCCATCGACGGCGCCTGGGTGCCCGAGCCCACCGCCTCCAAGCTGGTCACCCTCGGCGCGAAGGTCCTGCTCAACGAGAAGGACGTCTGGCCGGACAAGAAGTTCGTGATCACCAACATCATCGTCTCGCAGAAGTTCCTCAAGGAGCACCCGGACGTGGTGGAGGCCGTGCTGCGCGGCTCGGTGGACACCAACGCCTTCATCAAGGCCAACCCCGACAAGGCCAAGGCCGACGCCAACGAGGCCATCAAGAAGGAGGCCGGCAACGCGCTGGAGCCGGCCGTCCTCGACCCGGCCTGGGCCGACATCGACTTCCTGGACGACCCGCTGGCGAACACCCTGCAGGCCGAGGCCGACCACGCGGTGACCGCCGGGCTCCTCAAGAAGCCCGACCTGAACGGCATCTACGACCTCACCCCGCTGAACAAGGTCCTCGCGGCCAAGGGCCAGGCGCCCGTGGCGGACGCCGGACTCGGCACCAAGTAACTCCGTGGTCCGGTCCCGCCCGCCCGGTCGATCCCCGATCGATGCCCACCAGGTGGGCGGGGCCCGGACCCCGGCTCCGACTCGCCAGCCAGCCAGCCCGACCACTCACGCAGGAGGTGCGCGGATGACTCCGGCACTGACCACCTCGGCGGACGCCCCCGGCGCCGACGCCCACGGCGGCGCGCCCGCCGTCCGGATCTCGCACGTCCACAAGTCCTTCGGCCGCCCCGGCGCCCGGACCCACGTGCTCGACGACATCACGCTCGACGTCGCGCCCGGCGAGTTCGTCACCCTCCTCGGCGCCTCCGGCTGCGGCAAGTCCACCCTGCTCAACCTGGTCGCCGGCCTGGACGAGCCCAGCCGCGGCAGCATCGAGGTGCCCGGCGGCCGCCCCGCCCTGATGTTCCAGGAACACGCGCTGTTCCCCTGGCTCACCGCCGGCCGGAACATCGAACTCGCCCTCAAGCTGGCCGGCGTCCCCCGCCCC
Source organism: Kitasatospora sp. NPDC030952 (assembly GCF_055571335.1). Lineage (NCBI taxonomy): Bacteria > Bacillati > Actinomycetota > Actinomycetes > Kitasatosporales > Streptomycetaceae > Kitasatospora > Kitasatospora sp. NPDC030952. Next base: position 102,673 of record NZ_JBVIFM010000029.1, on the reverse strand, counting down.
GAGCGCCGCGCCGAGGCCGAGCGTCTGCTCGAACTCGTCCGCCTGAACGGCGCGTACGGCAAGCGGGTGCACGAGCTGTCCGGCGGCATGCGCCAGCGCGTCGCGATGGCCCGCGCCCTCGCCCAGGGCAGCAAGGTGCTGCTGATGGACGAGCCGTTCGCCGCCCTCGACGCCATCACCCGCGACGTCCTGCACGACGAGATCACCCGGATCTGGGCCGAACGGCAGCTGTCCGTCCTGTTCGTCACCCACAACGTGCGCGAGGCCGTCCGGCTGGCCCAGCGGGTCGTCCTGCTCTCCTCCCGGCCCGGCCGGGTCGCCCGTGAGTGGCGGATCGACCTGCCGCAGCCGCGCCGCATCGAGTCCGCGGGCGTGGCCGACCTGTCCATCGAGATCACCGAAGAACTGCGTGGGGAGATCCGTCGCCATGGCCAGCACTGACACCGCCCCCGTCCTCGACAAGAGCCCCGGGTCGGACAGCGCCGACGTCGGCGCCGGCCTGGACGCCCTCGACTCCGTCGCCGCGCAGCGCAGTTCGCTCGGCGAGGTGCTGCGCACCAAGGCGCTGCCGCCGCTGATCGGTGTGCTGGTGGTGCTGGCGCTGTGGCAGGGCGCGTACAGCTTCCACCTCACCTCCTCGTACAAGCTGCCCAGCCCCTCGGACGTGTGGCACTCCCTCCAGGACCTCTGGTACCAGGGCACGCTGTTCTCGATCATCTGGACCAGCGTGTGGCGGGGCCTGTCCGGCTTCCTGCTCGCCGTCGTCATCGGCACCCCGATCGGCCTGGTGGTCGCCCGGGTCAGGCCGGTGCGCACCGCGATCGGCCCGGTGCTCCAGGGCCTCCAGTCGCTGCCCTCGGTCGCCTGGGTGCCGGCCGCCGTCATCTGGCTCGGCATCAACGACTCGATGATGTACGCGGTGATCCTGCTCGGCGCCGTCCCCTCCATCGCCAACGGGCTGGTGGCCGGCATCGACCAGGTGCCGCCGCTGTTCCTGCGGGCCGGGCGCACCATCGGCGCCACCGGCCTCACCGGCGCCCGGCACGTGCTCATCCCGGCCGCGCTGCCCGGCTACCTGGCCGGGCTCAAGCAGGGCTGGGCGTTCTCCTGGCGCTCGCTGATGGCCGCCGAACTGGTCGCCTCCTCCCCCGACCTCGGCCGCGGCCTGGGCCGGTTCCTGGAGGACCAGCGCGAGTTCTCCGACATGTCCGGGGTGCTGCTCGGCATCATCCTCATCCTGTTCGTCGGCATCGCCATCGAGCTGCTGGTGTTCACCCCGGTCGAGCGCCGGGTGCTGCGCAACCGCGGCCTGCTGGCCTCCGGCAAGTGAGGCGGCCGCCGGTGCCCGCCCTCCTGCTGATCGCCCACGGCAGCCGCGACCCGCGGCACGCCGCGACCGTGGCCGCGCTGGTCCGGGAGGTGCGGGCGCAGCGGCCCGCCCTGGAGGTCGCCACCGCCTACCTGGACCACTGCGCGCCGCGGATCCCCCAGGTGGTCGGCCGGCTCCCGGACGCGGTGGCCGTCCCGCTGCTGCTCAACCGGGCCTTCCACGCCAAGCACGACATCCCCGCCGCGCTGCGGGCCACCGGCGCCGGGCTGCCGGTCGCCGACGTGCTGGGTCCCTCCCCGCTGCTGCTCGCCGCCCTGGACCGCCGGCTGGCCGAGGCCGGGCTGGACGTCCGCTCGGCCGACGTCCGCGCCCGGACCGGCGTGGTGCTGGCCGCCGCGGGCTCCTCCGACCCTGCCGCCGACGCCGCCACCCGCGCCGTCGCCGCCGACTGGCGCCGCACCCGCGGCTGGGCCGCCGTCGAGGTCGCCTACGCCTCGGCGGCCGGCCCGCGCGTCCCCGACGCCCTCGCCGCCCTGCGAGCGGCCGGCGCCGAGCACACGGCCGTCGCCCCGTACCTGCTGGCCCCGGGCCTGCTGCCGGACCGCATCACCGCGGCCTCGGACGGGGCGGACCTGGTCGCCGACGTCCTCGGCCCCGCCCCCGAACTGGCCACCCTGCTGCTTCAGCGCTACGACCGGGCCCGCCTGGCGGTGCGGGCGCTCCCGGCGCTCACCGCCTGAGCCCGAGGCGGCTCACCGAACCGTCGTCTTCTCCGCCCGGTGGACGCGCTCGGCGGCTTCGGGCGACTCCCAGTGCCGCGCCCGTTCGAAGTGCGGCTCGACGCGGGCCGCGCGCTCCCGCTCCTGGTGCCGCGTGATGGCCGCAGCGATCACGCTCAGCGGCACGGACCCGTCCGGGTCCACGACGGCTGCCTCGATCCACTCCCGCATGATCGCGGTCGGCTTCAGCCCACGCTCCCGCGCCCGACGCCGCACCTCGTCCATCACCGGCTTGGGCAGCCGCAGCGAGGTGGTGATCATCACCGACTCCGCCGCCGGTTGCTCGCCGGGCTCGGCACTCATGATCTCGTCCTCGGTCAGCTCGTGCGTCTCGTAGTACTCGGCAATCGCTTCGAGGTCCGCGGCCTCGCCCGCCATCAGCCCCTCCACTCCCGCCACCGCCCGCCGGCCGGCCGGCCGGCCGTCAGGGGCAGCCTGTCAGCGACGCCAGGCATCGGACCAGCCACGCCCATCCCGACGGGTGACGGCGCGCGGACGCACCGGCGGCGCGCGCGGCCGGGGCCGTGCGCGCCGTCGGGCTGGAAGGTGTCAGACCCGCCGCAGGACGAAGGTGTCCCCCGGGTGGCCGGCGTTGGCGGCCGCCAGGCCGCCGGAGAGCTGGTAGAGGGTGCCGCCGGGGCCGGTGGTGACGGCGGTGGGGGTGGGGTCGGCGGAGGGGTGGACGGCGGTGAGGCGGGCGGTGTGCCAGTGGTCGTCGGAGCGCAGTTCGACCTCGGCGTCGCGGCCGCTGCCGAAGAAGGCGTTGGTGGCGCCCGCGAGGGTGCCGTCGGGGCGGGCGGTGATGCCGTCGAGGTGGAGCAGGGCGCCGCCGTCGGCGATCTCGACGCGGCGCACGGCGGACGGGTCCCGGAGCGGGAGCTGCCACAGGGAGCCGTCGTCCCACTTGCCGAGGACGAGCCGGCCGTCGCGGTAGGCGATGCCGTTGAGGCCGTAGGCGCCGGGGGCGGGGGTGAGGCGGTCGTCGCGCAGCAGGACGGAGCCGGTGCCGTCGGGGTCGACCCGGTAGACGACGGGGGCGAAGGAGTCGGTGACGTAGGCGGTGCCGTCGGGGGCGACGGCGATGTCGTTGGCCAGGTGGCTGCCGCCGTCGCCGGCGACGGCGGCGAGGTCGGTGTAGTAGAGGCGGCGGCCGGTGTCGAGGTCGTAGGCGGCGATGCCGGCGACCCGGCCGAGGGTGGCGGGGCCGCTGCGTTCGCCGATGCCGTTGTCGAGGTTGGTGACCAGGATGCGGCGGTGGGCCTGGTCGATCCGCAGGCCGGCGATCTCGATCAGGGTGCCGGGGTCGTCGATCAGGGTGCGGACGCCGCCGTCGAGGCCGACGGCGGAGACGGTGCCGTGCCGCAGTGAGCCGACCAGGAAGCGGTGGTGGGCCTGGTCCCAGACGGCGCTCTCGGGGACGAGGGTGGGGGCGTGGCCGTTGATCACGGCCGGGGCCGGGCGGTGGGCGGCCGCGGCGGCGGCGGCGGGTAGCGTACCGGCGGTGCCGAGCAGGGCGGCGGCCGCCGCGAGGGCGACCACGGTACGGCGGACGGTGCGGTTCTGACGATTCATCGGGTGTTCCTCGGAGCCGGCGCGTTCGGTGACGTGATCGAGCCTCTCGCGGGCGCCGGGGCGGCGGCAGTGCGTGGCGATACTGGTAGTTCGACCACCAGGAAGGACGGGGGGGATGGACGAGTCGGAGGAGCGCCGCACGGAGCTGTCGGGCTTTCTGCGCAGCCGGCGGGCCCGGTTGACGCCGCAGCAGGTGGGGCTGGCGCCGGGGGTGCGGCGGCGGACGCCGGGGCTGCGGCGGGAGGAGCTGGCGCTGCTGGCCGGGGTGGGGGTGACCTGGTACACGTGGCTGGAGCAGGGGCGGGACATCCACCCGTCGCCGGAGGTGCTGGCGAGTCTGGCCCGGACGCTGCGGCTGGACCGGGCGGAGACGGCGTACCTGTTCCGGCTGGCGGGCGGCCACCCGATGGACGGGGAGGTGAGCGCGCCCGCGGAGGTCCCGGCCGCGCTGCTGCGGCTGATGCACGCGCAGTGGCCGGCGCCGGCCTGGGTGATGGACGCCAACTGGGACCTGCGGGCGTGGAATCCGGGCGCGGACGCGCTGTTCGGGCTGACCGGGCGGCCGCCGCAGGAGTGCAACCTGGCCTGGGTGGTGTTCGGCAACGCCGTGCACCGCGACCGGGTGGAGCACTGGGAGGAGCACGCCCGGCGGTTCCTGGCCCAGTTGCGTTCGGCCTACGCGGAGCGCGGCGGCGAGGCCACGGCGGTGGGCCGGCACCTGGGCCGGATGATCCAGCACGTGCGGGACGAGCATCCGGAGGCGGACCGCTGGCTGGACGAGCACCAGGTGGCGGAGCGTTCGGGGGCCGAGAAGGTGCTGCGGCACGAGGAGTTGGGCGAGTTGCGGATCGACCAGCACGTGCTGTTGGCGGCCGAGGGGCTGCAGTTGATCGTGATGGCGCCGCGGGACGCGGAGACGGCGGAGCGGCTGCGCCTGCTGGCCCCGACGGCAGCCCCGACGGCGGCCCCGACGGCAGCGGCGACGGCGGCCCCGACGGCGGCGGCGACGGTGTAGCGCGGGTGCGAGCAGCCCGGGTCCGCCGCCCGACGGGGGCGCGGGCGGCGGACCGGGGCACTCACCCGACGAATCGTCAGGCGGGCAGCTGCCACTTCTGGTTGGCTGCGCCGTTGCAGTCCCAGATGCCGAGCTGGTTGCCGTTGGCGGTGGAGAAGCCGAGGTCGTCCAGGCAGCGGCCGGACTGCGGGTTGTACAGCGAGCCGTCGGAGCGGGCCTGCCACTGCTGGGCGCCGGTGCCGTTGCAGTCGTAGAGCTGGACCATGGTGTGGTTGGCGGTGCCGCCGCCGGCGACGTCCATGCACTTGCCGAGGGCGCGGACGGTGCCGTCGACGCCGATCCGCCACTTCTGCGCCAGGCTGCCGTTGCAGTCGTAGATCTGGACGGGGGTGCCGTTGCCGAGGTTGGCGCCCTTCACGTCGACGCACTTGCCGACGTAGCCGGTGATCTGGCCGGTCGGGCCGGCCGGCGGGGTGGCGCCCAGGATGACGCGCGGGAACATGACGCTGTCGCCGACGCCGCAGGCCGCGGAGAGGCTGCCGTCCCCGATCGCGATGCCGCCGATGGCGGGGCGGGTGAACTGCACGGTGTGGGTGGAGTTCCAGTAGTAGCAGGTGGCGGTGACGGTCCAGGTCTGCATCGGGTCGAGGCCGCTGCAGCTGCCGATCGCGTTCCAGCCCGCGACGTAGGCGCCGCAGGAGGGCGCGGCCTGGGCGACAGTGGCGGGTGCGGCCAGGGCGGCGGCCCCTGCGAGCAGGGCGGTGGTCAGCAGGGCGGAGGTTCGGCGCATCGGGACGGTGGTCCTTCCGGTTCGGCGAATCACGTCAACTCAACAGCTGTGCACGGATGGTGACTGTGCGGCAGTTGTGTGGGCCGTGTAGAAGAATCGAGGTTCGCCGGGCCACCGTCAAGCTCTCGTTCAAGGCGAGCTTCGATGGATTCACGCCAGCTGTTTGACCACCGGCCGGTCGGACGGGCCCGCGAACGCGGAACGGGCCCCGCGCTCCCCTTGTACGGGGAGGTCGCGGGGCCCGTTCGTCGGGACCGGGAGCCGGGGCGGCCGTCAGTCGAACTTGCGGCGCTGGCGGCCCGTCCCGTAGTTACCGCCGGACTGCGAGCCACTGCCCGGCCGGGCCCGGCCGGAGGAGCGCCCGATGAACCCGGCGGCCTGCGGACGCTCACCCTGGGCGGCGGCGCCGAGGCGCTGCTTGGGGCGCGGGCGGCGCGGGTTGCCGTTCATGTCGACGTCGGTGGGCAGCCCGGAGCGCTTGCCGGAGCGGCGGCGCGCGTTGCCGGACTTGCCGCCGGCGGAGCCGGCCGGGGCGGCGGGCTGGGCGACGACGGGGACGGCCAGCGCGACCGGGACGCCGCTGGGGGTGCGGGCGCCGGTGATCCGGGTCAGGTCGGCGTCGCCGGGGCGGATCTTGGTGACGGTCGGGCGGATCCCGGCGACCGTCATCAGCCGGTTGACCTCGCGGCGCTGCTCGGGCAGCACCAGGGTGACGACCGTGCCGGACTCGCCGGCCCGGGCGGTGCGCCCGCCCCGGTGCAGGTAGTCCTTGTGGTCGATCGGCGGGTCTACGTTGACGACCAGGTCGAGGCCGTCGATGTGGATGCCGCGGGCGGCCACGTTGGTGGCGATCAGCGCGGTGACCTCGCCCTCGCGGAACTGGTCCAGGACCCGGTTGCGCTGCGGCTGGGACTTGCCGCCGTGCAGGGCGGCGGCCATCACGCCGGTGGCGCGCAGCTGCTTGGCGAGCCGGTCGGCGCCGTGCTTGGTGTGCACGAACATGATCACCCGGCCGTCGCGGGAGGCGATGTGGGCGGTGGCGGAGGCCTTGTCGGCGGGCTCCAGCTGCAGGACGTGGTGGTCCATGGTGGTGACCGCGCCGGCCGAGGGGTCGACCGAGTGGGTGACCGGGTCGGTCAGGAAGCGCTTGACCAGCCGGTCCACGTTGCGGTCCAGGGTCGCGGAGAACAGCATCCGCTGCCCGCCCTCGGCGACCTGCTCCAGCAGCTTGCTGACCTGCGGGAGGAAGCCCATGTCGGCCATCTGGTCGGCCTCGTCCAGGACGGTGATGGCCACGTCGGACAGGTTGACGTCACCGCGCCCGATCAGGTCGTCCAGTCGGCCGGGGGTGGCGACCAGGACCTCGGTGCCGCGGCGCACCGCGTTGGCCTGCCGGCTGATGCCCATGCCGCCGACGACGGTGGTGATCCGCAGGTTGACGGCGGTGGCGTACGGGGTGAGCGCGTCGGTGACCTGCTGGGCCAGCTCGCGGGTGGGCACCAGGACGAGCGCCAGCGGGTGCCGGGAGTCGGCGCGGCGCCCGGCGGTGCGGGCGAGCAGCGGCAGGCCGAAGGCCAGGGTCTTGCCGGAGCCGGTACGGCCGCGGCCGAGGACGTCGCGCCCGGCGATCGAGTCGGGCAGGGTGGCGCCCTGGATCGGGAACGGCTCGGTGACGCCCTCGCGGGTGAGCGCGGACAGGATCGCCTTGGGCAGGTCGAGCTCGGCGAAGGTGGCCGCCGGGGGCCGGGCCGGGGTGCCCTCGACGACGGTGAAGTCGGCGGGCTCCGGGGTGGCGGTGCGGGTGGCCTTCGGGGCGCCGGCGCGGTTGCGGGGCTTGCGCGCGCGGTCCGCGCCCTCGCCGTTGCGGCGGGCGCGCTCGGGGTTGTCCCCGCTGCGGCGGGGGCGGCCGGTGCGGCCTTCGGCGGTGCGCTCGGCCGAGCGGGCGGTCGAGCGGTCGCCGGTGGTGCGGTCGCCACGGTCGCGGGGCGTGCGGGCAGGGGTGGTCAAGGGGTCTCCGTACGTCGGTCGGCAGCCCGCGGTCGCGGACTGGTCGGCCGTCGTCTCGAAGTGCGCCGCCCCGGCCGTACGGCGGCATGAACGAGGGCCCGCACCGTGCTCCGGTGCGGGCCCCCGCTTCACGAGATCACAAGATCACGCGTCAGCTCGGAGGCTGACGTCAGGCGATGACCTGGATGTTCTCGCCCTGCGGGCCCTTCTGGCCCTGGGTGACGTCGAACTCCACGCGCTGGCCCTCGACGAGCTCACGGAAGCCGTTCGCCTGAATGTTCGAGTAGTGGGCGAACACGTCCGGGCCGCCGCCGTCCTGCTCGATGAAGCCGAAGCCCTTTTCGCTGTTGAACCACTTCACGGTGCCGGTAGCCATAACCGTCTCCTCCTATTGGGGCATCAGGGATTCACACCTCGTGAATCCCCAAGTAGCCGCGATCCCCATCCGGAGACTGAAACACCGGACAAAACAAATGCGCCTGTTGGTTGGAACCAGCAGGCGCACACAAGCGTTCATGGGAACCAAAACTGCAACTGACTCGACTGTAGCACGGCGACACCCCGATTGACCGGGGACTTTTCTGCCCGACAGATCACGTTTGACGCCCCGGGAAAACGGGGACGGCGCCCCGCCGGAGCGGGGCGCCGCCTGGTGTTCGGCCGGTGTTCAGCCCACGATCAACGCCGGCCGACCGGCTCCGGCGGCATCGTGGCGCCGACCCGCGGGGCGTGGCCCGCACCCGGACGGGCGTCGCCGCCGTGGCCGGGCCACCACGCGCGCCGGCCGAGCAGCGCCGTGACGGACGGGGTGAAGAACATCGCCATCACGAAGGCCGCCAGCACGATGCCGAAGGCCAGCGAGAAGCCCAGCTCCATGAAGAGGACGTTGCCCGCGAGCATGAAGGTCGCGAACGAGGCCGCCAGGATGAAGCCGGCCGCCGCCACCGTCGGGCCGCCGTGCTTGACGGCCTCGCGGGCCGCTTCGCGCGGGCTACGGCCCTCACGGGCCTCCTCGCGGAGGCGGGCGATGATCAGGATGTTGTAGTCGGTGCCGATCGCCACCACGAAGAGGTAGATGAAGATCGGCAGCATGAACATCAGCCCCTCCTCACCCTTGATGTTCTGGAACAGCAGGGTGGTGGCGCCGAGGGTGGCTCCGAAGCCGAGGCCGACCGAGGCCATCAGGTACCACGGTGCGACGAGGCTGCGCAGCTGGAGACCCAGGATGAGCATGATGAGCAGCGCGGCGATCGGGAAGACCAGCTTGTAGTCGTGGGCCATCGCGGCGTTGATGTCCTTGAAGACGGACGTCATGCCGCCGACCAGGGCCTTGGTGTCGGCCGGGGCCGCCGCGTGCGCGGCGTCGCGCAGCTTCACCACGGTGTCGATGGCCTCGTTGGTGGCCGGCGCGTCCTTCAGCTCCACGGAGAAGTCGGCGGTGGCGCCGTCCTTGCTGAGGCCGCGCTCCTTGGTGGGCATGACCACGTTGGCCACCCCGGCGACGCCGCCGATCCGGCCGGCGAAGTCCTTCAGCTCGGCGTCGTTCAGCTTGGCGCCGTTGGTGCTGGTCAGGAAGACGTGGCTGGGGTCGGTGGCACCGGCCGAGAAGGCCGTCATCAGCTTGTCCTGGACGACCATCGACTCCTTGTCCTTGGGCATGGAGCTGCCGGCCAGGTCGTAGGTCCCGGTGTAGTTGATGCCGGCCAGGGCGAGGACGACCAGCAGACCGCCGGAGACCAGGGCGACCAGGCCGGGCTTCTTGCCGGTCATCCGGCCGAGCGCGGCGAAGCGGGCGTTCTGGGGCTCCCGCATCCACTTCCGGCCGGGCCAGAACACGGCCCTGGAGGGGATCACGGCGAGCACGGCCGGGGCCAGGGTGAGCATCACGAGCGCGGTGGCGAGGACGGCGATGGCCAGCGCCGGGCCGAGCGCGGTGAACATGCCGAGGCTGGAGAGGATCAGCACCGCGAAGGCGACCGCGACGGCTCCGGCGGCGGAGGCGATCGCCTCGCCGACCCGGCCGACCGCGCTGGCCACGGCCTGCTTGCGGTCGTCACCGGCCCGCAGTCGCTCCCGGTAGCGGAACGCCAGGAAGAGGAAGTAGTCGGTGCCGACTCCGAGCACCACGATGATGAGGATCGCCGAGGTCATCGGCGTGGTCTGCAGGTCGAACGCGCTGATCGCGTCGTTGATCAGCCCCTTGGAGACCGGCATCGCGACCACCAGCGAGAGCAGCACCGGCAGCAGGCCGGCCAGGATGCTGCGGAAGATGATGCCGACGATCACGATGACCAGCACCAGGCCGCCGAACAGCACGATGGCGTCGGTCGAGCCCGAGGAGTCCTTCTGGTCCAGCTGGCTCGCCGCGTCACCGCCGACCCGGAACTTCAGCCCGGTGCCCTCGGCGAGCTTGGTGCCGTCGTCACGCAGCTTCTTGGCCGCGTCGGTGAACTGCGGGTCCTGCTGCTTGGTCTGGTCGATGGCGACCTGGGACAGCGCGTACTTGCCGTCCTTGGACTTCGACTGGTCGAGCACCGGCAGGATCTGCTGGACCAGCGGGATCTGCGCGTCCGTCAGGCCCTTGACGACCTTGTCCATCGAGGCCTGGTCGTCCTTGGTCAGCTGGCCGCCGTCGTTGCGCTCGAAGAGCAGCAGGGCGGACGGCGTGAAGCTGGACGGGAAGGCCCGGGACTGGAGTTCGGAGGCCTGGATGGACTCGTAGTGGGTGGGCAGGAACTTCGACTGGTCGGTCTGGTCGACGACCTTCGCAGCGCTGATCGATATGACGACCGCCCCGACGATCCACGCGGCGATCACCCACCAGGCGCGGCGAACGACGAATTGTCCTAGTCGGTGGAACATGCTCGATGCCTCCTGGGCATGGTTCACCGCAGCCCTTGGGGGACGGGACGCTGGGCGACGGCAGGACCGGCGGGTCACGCGCGTCGGCGCGCCCTTGCCGGTCGGCAGGTAAGTAGGTCTGGGCGTCGTCCTACGAGTACGTGCTCGCCCTCGGCAAGGCGCCCCCGTGGTCCAACCCCCGTTGCGGGCCGCCCCGAAGCAGCCCCGACCCAGTCTCTCCCGGGCCGTACCCCGTTGACCTCGTACTCCGGGTGGAGTCTCCTCCCCCTCAGGGTGGAGCCGACCCCCTACCTCCGAGGAGGAGGGCTCAGGGTCCCGAGTGGGGGATGACCCCACCCCGACCCCGCTCCGGCTCCGCCCCGACCCCGGACCGCCGCGGGCCCCGGGGTCCGTCCGTCATCGCGTGCGTCATGATGATCACCGTCCGGAGTCCCCCGGACGAGCGGATGAACGACGGCGGAACGGAGCCCAGCCATGATCCCCTTCGACGAGGGCCGCGCCCGGCTGCTGCTCACCCGGGCCTGCGAGGACGCCGGACTGCCCGCCCCGGACGGGGCCCGGCTGCTCGCGCTCGGCGAGAACGCCGTCTTCGACCTCGGCGACCCGGCCGTGGTCGCCAAGGTCGGCCGCGGCCCCGAACTGTACGAGCGGGCGCGGCGCGAACTGGCCTTCGCCCACTGGCTGGCCGACCAGGGCCTCCCGGTGGTCCGCCCGTACCGGGCGGTGGCGCCCGGGCCGCAGTCGGCGCACGGGCACCCGGTCACCTTCTGGCACCGGCTCGCCCCCGCCGTCCGCCCGGCCCGCCCGGCCGACCTCGCCCCGCTGCTGCGCACCCTGCACGCGCTGCCGCTGCCGCCGTTCCCGCTCGGCCGGCGTGACCTGCTGGCGCCGGTCGAGCGCTGGCTGGCCTCCGCCGAGGGTCAGGTGGACCCGGCGGACGTCGCCTTCCTGCGCGAGCGCCGGGACGCCTTCGCGGCCGCCCTGCCCGGCCTGGAGCCGCGGCTGCGGCCCGGGGTGATCCACGGCGACGCGCTGCCGCGCAATGTGCACGTCGGCCCGGACGGGCCGGTGCTGCTCGACCTGGAGACCTTCTCGCAGGACCTGCGCGAGCACGACCTGGTGGTCCTCGCGCTCGCCCACGACCGCTACGGCGTGCCCGGCGAGGAGTACCGGGCGTTCACCGGGGCGTACGGCTGGGACGTCCGCGACTGGCCCGGCTTCGCGGTGCTGCGCGGGGCCCGGGAGACCGCCAGCGCCTCCTGGGTCGCCCAGCAGGCGGCCGGGAACCCGGCCGCGCTCGCGGAGTTCCGGCGCCGGGTCGACTCGCTCCGCGACGGGGCGACCGGGGTGCGCTGGTACCCGTTCTGACGGGCGGCCCTACCCGGCCTGAGCGACGGCCGCCAAGCCGGTCGAGTGTGAGAAGACTCTTAAGCGGGATCGGTCCGGCGCGCAACCGGGACACGTACGATCGGCGTCCTATCGCACAGTCATCCTGACCGATGGATCGGCACCCCTCTCGCCCTCAGGAGCCGCCGCCATGCACCGGACCGCCCCTCGCCACCCCTCCCACCCGACCCGTACGGCCACCGGTCGCCGCCGGCTGATCGCGGGCTGCGTCGCGGTGGCCGCCGTCCTGGGGCTGGCCGCGTGCGGCACCGCCAGCGGGGCGCTCCAGCCGAGCGGTTCCACCAGCGCCACCGGGGCCGCCGGAGCCACCGGCAGCACCACGTCGGGCACCGGTACGGGTAGCGCCGCCCCGCAGCAGCCGACCGCGGGTGCCGCCACCGGCGCGCCCACCCCCGGCTCGGACGCCGTCGGCTCGGGCACCGGCACCGGCACCGGCACCGGCTCCGACCACGCCGCCCCGCCGGCCGGCGCCAAGGCGCGCACCCCGGCGGCCCCGGTGGCGTCCGGCTGGCCCCAGCCCACCGGCACGCCCGCGCCGCCCGCACCGCCCGCCCACCCCGGATCGGCCACCAAGGTGATCGGCTCCACCGCCTCCGGCGGCCGCACCGTCGCGCTCACCTTCGACGACGGCCCCGGCCCGGCCACCGGGCAGGTCCTCGACCTGCTCGCCCAGTACCACGTCAAGGCCACCTTCTGCGAGATCGGCCAGAACGCCGCCGCCAACCCGGCCCTGGTCAAGCGGATCCTGGCCGAGGGCCACCGGCTCTGCGACCACAGCGTCCACCACCCGCAGCCGTTCGAGAAGCTCCCGCACGACAAGGCGGTGTACGAGATCGGCGCCGCCCGCGACATGATCGTCAAGGCCGGCGGGCCGGGCACCCGGATCGACTGGTTCCGCGCCCCGGGCGGCGGCTTCAACACCGACAACGAACACATCGCGGCCGGCCTCGGGATGGACTCGCTCGGCTGGTCCGTCGACCCGCGCGACTGGTCCCGCCCGGGCGTGCCGGCGATCGTCTCCACCGTGCAGAAGCAGCTCAAGCCCGGCGGGGTGATCCTGATGCACGACGGCGGCGGCGACCGCAGCCAGACCGTGGCCGCGCTCAAGCAGCTGCTGCCCTGGCTGGTCTCCCAGGGGTACACCTTCGACTTCCCTGCCTCCTGAGGCGGTCGGGCCGCCCGACGGAGTCCGGGGCAGCGACCGTAGGGTGGGCGCCGTGACCGCCACCGCGCCCAGCGCCGCCGACCTCGTGGCCGCCGTCCCCGGCCTCGCCGGCTACCTGCGGCCGGCCACCCTGCTCCACCCCCACCCCGGCCCGCCGCTGCCCGGGGCGAGCCGGATCGGCGGCCCGGCCGAGTGGCCGGCCGGCGCCCCCTGGCCGCACTGCACCGCGCACCACCCGGACGACGACTTCGGATACCCCCGGCCCGCCCCCGTGGAGTCCCCGGCCACCGCCCTCGTCCCGATCGCCCTGATCCACGCCGAGGACGCCCCGCACCTGCCCTGGCCGGAGGGCACCGACCTCCTCCAGGTGCTCTGGTGCCCCAACGACCACGACGACCTCCAGGGCGAGCGCTACTACTACGGCCCCGCCGTCGAACTCCACTGGCAGCGCGCCGCCGCACTCGCCCCGGCCACTCCCCCGCCGCCGCTGCGCAGCGCCGAGGAGTACCTGCCCGAGCCCTGCGCGGTGCGTCCCGAACAGCTCCTCGACCTGCCCGACCGGGACGAACTGCCCGGGGAACTCGCCCGCGCCGTCGCGGAGTTCGCCGAGCGGCAGGGCGTCGAGTACGAGCGCGACCACGGCCGCGCGGACGGCTGGAAGCTGGGCGGCTGGCCGTCCTGGCACCTCACCGACCTGGTCCCGGTCGACTGCGGCCGCTGCGGCGAGCGGATGACGCACCTGCTGACCGTGGAGAGCGGTGACGACCCGGACCTGTCGGTCGGGCGGCACGGCGAACTGCACGTGTTCGTCTGCCCGGTGGACGTGGCGCACCCGGTGGGGCTGGACCTCCAGTAGGACCGGCCGCCCGGATGCCGCCGGTCCGGACAGCGCCCCCGGGCCGTCAGGACGGGTCAGGTCAGGTCAGGTCAGGTCAGCTGAGGCCGGGCCAGGTGAGCCCAGGCGCAGCCGGTAGACCTGGCGGGAGCCGCCCTCCGGGCCGGGGTCGGTGGGCTCGGCCGGGCTGAAGCCCAGCCGTTCGTAGAACACCCGGGCGCCGCTGGTCACCGCCCCGGGGTGGTCCGGGCCGAAGGTGACCACCTCGACGGTGGCCGGGGCACGGACGTGGCGGCGCAGCGCGTCCTCGACCAGTGCCCGGCCGACGCCGGTGCCCCGGGCGCGTTCGGCGACCACCAGCCAGTGCAGGTGGTGCGGCCCGCCCGGCTCGGTGCCGAACAGCAGGCCGCCGAGCGGGCCCCGCTCGTCCTCCGCCACGGTGGCGAGGCCCCGGGCGGCGGTCCTGCGCACCGCGCGGTGGAAGCCGGGCTCGGCCACCATCGGGCCGAACCAGTGCTCGACGGCGGCGGCGAGCGCGAGAAAGCCGGGCAGGTCCTCGGGGCGGGCGAGGCGTACGGTCGTCACCCGTCCGCCGGGTCCGGCCTGGACGGCCAGCGCGGGTCGACCACCGCGAGCGGGTCCTTGCCGCGGCGCAGCCAGTCCTGGAGGCCCTGGGCCCACTCCCGGTACCAGCCGATCTGCCGCCGGTGCAGTTCGGCCGGGGCCACCTCCCCGACCTCGGCCGGGTAGCGGGCGGCCAGCGCGACGGCGACCCGGACGGCGGCCAGTGCGTCGCTGCCCGCCTCGTGGGCGTCCGTCAGCTCCACCCCGTACACCTCGCACACCCGCTGGAGGGTGCGGGAGCCCTTGCGGTACTTGTCCACGGTCCGGTCGATCACCAGGGCGTCCAGCACCGGCCCGACCGGGGCGCCGAGGCGCTCGGCGAGCGTGGGCAGCCCGTAGCGGCGCAGCTCGGCGTCGAGCAGTGAGAGGTCGAACGGCGCGTTGAACGCCACCACCGGCCGACCGTCCGCGATCCGCGCGCACAGCGCGGCGGCTATCTCCTCCACCGCCTCCTTGGGCTGCCGGCCCCTGCTGCGCGCGACCGCGTCGCCGATGCCGTGGATCGCCTCCGCCTCGGCGGGGATCGGCACTCCGGGATCGATCAGCCAGTGGGCGGCCTCCACCCGGACGGCGCCGACGGTGTCCACGAGGGCGGCCGTGACGATGCGGTCCACGGCCGGGTCGGTGCCCGTGGTCTCCAGGTCGAAGCCGACCAGTGGCTGCTGCCACCAGGTCATCAGGTCTGTCCTTCCGTCCGCCAGCGAAACAGCCCCTATCATCACCCGCCCCACCGACAACCCGGCCGTCAGGGCGGCCGTCAGTGCCCCGGCCGCCCTGCCAGGGTCAGCGGCGTGTCCGACAACTCCCGCTGGTCCGAGGCGAATTGTCAGACCCGCCCCGGCCGTCCGGCCAGCGCGAGCCGGCTGGGCAGCACGCTGGCCGCCACGGCGAGCAGCAGGCACAGGGCCGCGCCCGCGCCCAGCGGCAGCCAGGGCAGCCGCAGCGCGACGCTCGCCTGCCCGGCCAGGATGCGGTGGTTGAGCAGCGCGGTGGTGCCGTACTGGGTGAGGGCGGTGACGGCGAGGGCCAGCGCGGCGGCGGTGGCCACCACCAGGACGGCCTCCAGGGCGACCATCTGGAGCACCTGGCGGCGCACCGTCCCGGTCAGCCGCAGCACGGTGAAGTCGCGGCGGCGGTCGGCGGCGCTCATCACCATGGTGTTGACGATCGCGATCAGCGCGTAGAGCAGGGCGGGGCCGAGGATCGTCGTGGTGGCGATCCAGGCGTAGTGGGCGTTGGGGTCGGGCCCGGGGTCGTGGGCGTCGGTGAGGGCGCCGCCGAGCCGGTCGGCGGGCTCGGCGCTGAGGTGGACGGCGCCGGGGCGGGCGTCGCCCAGGTGGCCGGCGACGGCCTCGCCGCTGAGCAGGACCTCGTCCAGGCCGAGCTGGGTGCGGTAGACCAGGGCGAGCCGCAGGCCGGTGACGGTGCCGTCGGCGAGGCGCAGGTTCACCTGGTCGCCGAGCTTCCAGCCGTGGCCGCGGGCCTGGTCGGTGGAGGCGGCGAGGGTGGCGCCGTGCAGGTCGGCGGCGCTGCCCTGGACGGCGGGCAGGGTCCAGGCGGTGGCGAGGTCGCCGTCGACGACGGTGGCGGCGGACGGCACGGTGGCGGGCGAGTCCTCGCCGTGGTCGTCGAAGGCGGGCCGGTCGGCGCCGAGGCCGGTGACCACGGTGGCGGTGGTGGCGGTGGCGCGCAGACCGGGCTGGGCGGCGGTGAGCCGGTGGGCGGCGTCGGCGGGCAGCGGCCGGCCGCCGGGGCGCAGCACGTACCGGGCGGCGGCGGTGGCCCTGGCCTGGGCGGTCATGGCGTCGGCGAAGGCGGCGGTGGAGCCGACCACGGTGCCGGCGAGCGCGATGGTGAGGAAGGCCGGGATGGCGGTGGAGACGGTGCGGCGCACCGCGGTGAGCGCGTTCTGCCGGGCGAGCAGCGGGGCGGCGGCGGTGAGCCGGGCCAGCGGGGCGCTGAGCAGCCGGACCAGGGCGGGGACGACCACGGGCGCGAACAGGGCGAGCGTGGTGATGGTGATCAGGTCGGCGCCGAGCACCCACTGGGAGGCGAGTTGGGGGTCGTCCGGCTGGTCGCCGGGGGCGGGCGGCATGGTGGCCGCGGACAGGTAGTAGGCGGCGGCGCCGGCCAGGGCGAGCAGCGAGAGCAGGGCGAAGGCCCAGCGCGGCTTGGTCATCACCGTACGGTCGACGGCGGCGTCACCGAGCGCCTCGACGGCCCGCACCCGCCCGGCCCGGACGGCCGCGGTGACCGCGCCGAGCAGGGCGACCAGCAGGCCGACGGCGGCGGCCAGCAGCATCGGCCCGACGGCGGGCCGGGCGCTGAACCCCTCGGGGGCGGCGCCGCGGGCGACCAGCCAGGCGGCCAGCGCGGGCGCGCCGGGCAGCGAGAGCAGGCAGCCGCTGACGGCGGAGGCCAGGGCGACGACGGCGGCCTCGCCGGTGATCAGCCAGACGATCTGGCGGGGCGTGGCGCCGACGGCGCGCAGCATCGCGATCTCCTGGCGGCGCTGGGCGACGGCGAAGGCGAAGGTGCCGGCGACGACGAAGACGGCGACGAACGCGGCCATCGCCGAGGTGAACTGGAGCACCTTGTGCAGCGAGGGGGCGCCGAGCGGGGAGTCGTCCCCGGCGGTGTCGCCCAGCAGGGTGCCGGTGGTGGCGACCAGGGTGACGCCGAGGGTGAGGGCGACGTAGGAGCCGGCGAAGGCGGCCTTGCGGCGGCGCAGGCTCGCGGCGGCGACGGGCAGCAGGGTGCCGAAGGGCGTCATGCCGGCGTCCCCGCCGTCTCCAGGGCGGTCATCCGCTCGGCGATCCGCTGGGCGCTCGGGCTGGTCAGGTCGTCGACGATCCGGCCGTCGGCGAGGAAGAGCACCCGGTCGGCGCAGGAGGCGGCGACCGGGTCGTGGGTGACCATGACGGTACTCTGGCCCTCGCGGTCGACCAGTTCGCGCAGCAGGGCGAGCACGTCGCGGCTGCTGGAGCTGTCCAGGGCGCCGGTCGGCTCGTCGGCGAACAGCACCCGGGGCCGGGTGATCAGGGCGCGGGCGATGGCGACGCGCTGCTGCTGGCCGCCGGAGAGCTGGGACGGCAGGTGGCCGGTGCGCTCGCCGAGACCGACCTGGGCGAGCGCGCGGTGGACCTCGGCACGGTCCGGCCGGCGCCCGGCCAGGCGCAGCGGCAGGCCGACGTTCTGCTCGGCGGTGAGCGAGCCGACCAGGTTGAACGCCTGGAAGACGAAGCCGAGTCGCTGCCGGCGCAGGACGGTCAGCTGGGTCTCGGTCAGCCCGGCGAGGTCGGTGCCGTCCAGGACGACCCGGCCGCTGTCGGGGCGGTCGAGGCCGGCGCCGCACTGCAGCAGGGTGCTCTTGCCGGAGCCGGAGGGGCCCATCACGGCGGTGAAGGTGCCCCGCTCGAAGGTGACGTCCACCCCCCTGAGCGCCCGCACGGCCTCCGGGCCGGTGCCGTAGGTGCGGTGTACGTCTTCGAGGCGCAGTACGGCCCCGTCATCCCCCGTGATCTTCACGGGGCCTACACCTACCACGGCCATGACCGCGTCGACCAGGTGTTTTGGGAGAATCGTTACTCCACGTGATGAGCCTGCGTCAGCCGCCGGGCCTCGGCGCGGACGTCCTCGTCCAGCTGCTCCCGGCTCCGGCGGGCTTCGGCGGGGGTCACCGGGCCGGCTCCCGGACCATGAAGACGTCGATCGGGTCCTCGTGGACGATCGTGAAGCCGTGCCGCTCGTACAGCCGCTGGGCGGCGCTGCCCCGGAGGACGACCAGGCGGACCGGTTCGCCCGCCGCGTCCGCCTCGGCGAGGAGGTGGCGCAGGACGGCGGAGCCGAGGCCGCGGCCCTGGAGGTGCGGGGCGAGGTAGAACAGCTCCAGGTGGCGGCCGCCGCGCTCGTCGGGTCGGATCGTCACCGAGCCCGCGAAGGCTCCTTCGACCCGCAGCACGGACGTGTGCCGGGTGGAGAAGGACTTCCGCACGCGGTCCCGGGAGCGGTCCGGGTCCCAGCGTCCGAGGCGTTCCAGGTCGGTGCGCATGACCTGGGCCTTGAGCTCGACGATGGGTTCGAGGTCCTTGGGGCCGGCGGGTTCCAGGGTCCAGGCGGGGAGGCTGTTCACGGTGCGCAGTGTTCCAGCACCCGCACGGCCTCCACCAGCGGTTATCTCATGGTGCGGACTGTCAGGAGACGTTCCGGGCGTCCGCCCAGACCCCCTCGAACTCCTCCCGGTACACCTCCAGCAGCCCCGGCTCGGTGCCGCCCGGCTGCTGGCCGGCGCCGCCGCGCAGGATGAGTGCCGGGGACTCCATGCCCCGGGAGCGGCGCAGGTAGGGCTGGATGACGCCGAGGTCGCGGCTCTGCCGGCGGCCGGCCACCGGGCCGGTGGGCCGGGGGCCCTCGACCAGGTAGGCGGTGAAGCGCGGGGTCTCGTCGAAGACCCGGATCTCGAAGCCGCCCTGGTCCCGCAGCCGGGCCCGGACCCGCCGCACGTGCATGATGTTCATCTCGATCGACCGGGACAACTCGCCGCGCGAGAGGCCGAGTTCGCGTTCGCGGCGGCGCACCGCGCTGCTCGCCGGGTTGAGGAACAGCAGCCGTACCCGGCAGCCCTCGCCGGCGAGGCGGACCAGCCGTTTGCCGGTGTAGTTC
Organism: Kitasatospora sp. NPDC030952; assembly: GCF_055571335.1. Taxonomy (NCBI): domain Bacteria; kingdom Bacillati; phylum Actinomycetota; class Actinomycetes; order Kitasatosporales; family Streptomycetaceae; genus Kitasatospora; species Kitasatospora sp. NPDC030952. The sequence continues at coordinate 83,625 of NZ_JBVIFM010000029.1, read as the reverse complement.
TGGCAGAGCATGCCGAGGCCGATGCCGAGCGCGTCCAGGCGCCGGGCGCCGTCCAGCAGGTCCTCCACCGGCAGGTCGCGCTGCAGCCGGACCCGGTCGGCGTGCACCGCGACCACGTCCGCGTAGCGTCCGGCGACCAGCGACTCCACCACATCGGCGGGCACCCCGCCCGCGCCGCCGTCCAGGACGGCGAGCAGCCGGGCGGCGGCGCGTTCGGTCTGGGCCAGCACGGTCTGGGTGAGCACCCGGTTGCGGGAGACCACGTGCCGGGCCACCTCCAGCTCGTCCAGGGCGAGTTCGATCTCGCGCCGGTCGGCGAGGAAGGGTTCGAAGCAGGGCCAGTGCTGGACCATCAGTTCGCGCAGCTGGGGCAGGGTGAGGAAGACCAGCGGGTCGTCGTCGGCCGGGTCGAGGAGGTAGCCCTTGCGGCGGCTGACCTCGCGCACGGCGCCGGCCCGGTGGGCCCACTCCTCGCCGGCCGGACCGGCGGCGGCGGTGACCCAGTCCTCGCCGTGGGCGGGGGCGTAGATGGGGTGCAGCACCTCGTCGACCAGGGAGCGCAGCCGCTGCTCGACCAGGTTGAGCCAGACGTACGCGCGGCCGGACAGCCGGACCCGCTGGTAGGCGTCCTCCCACTCGCCGGCCGACCAGGCGAGCGCGGGGACCTCCACCGGGCCGCCCTGGGCCGGGACGAGCGCGCGGCCGGTCATGGTGGGGCGCATGACCACCGTGGGCGCCTCGCTGCGGGCACCGCCCCGGTCGGGGCCGTCGGGCCCGGAGCCACGGCCGCCGCCAGCGGGGAACACCATGCGCCACCTCATCTGCGGCTGACCCCCGCGGGCGCGGGGACCATTGACGGGCCGTTGACTAGCACCGGTCGGCCGGGGCGGCCGGACGATCAAGGGTACTGCCCGCCGCGAGCCGCCCGCAGCCGGATGGCCGACGGGCTCCCGCGCACCACCGGCCCGGCTCGCGCGCACCGCTGCCCCGCCGGACGGGCCCCGACCCCACTCTTCACACGAATGCCCGCCGGACACCCGTTCGGACCAACCCCGGCGGTACCTCCCGGCCGTCGGGGAAGGGCTCGGGGAGTATCTCCGGGAGTGTGCGGGCTGTGCCGTGCGTCACGGCGCGCGGGCGCCGCACATGCCCGGCCGCCCGGCCGGGAAGAGAGCGTCCGGGTCCGGGCAGGTTGTCGGACTACTTGTCGGACTAGACGTCAGTTTCCGTATGTCACAAGGAAGTTGAGGACTCATGCAGGTCTGGCCCGGAAAGCCCTACCCCCTCGGCGCCACCTACGACGGGGCCGGTACCAACTTCGCGGTGTTCTCGGAGAGTGCCGACCGGATCGAGCTGTGCCTGATCGACGAGGACGGCTCGGAGACCGCCGTCGAACTGCGCGAGACGGACGCCTTCGTCCGGCACGCCTACCTCCCCGGCGTCCAGCCCGGCCGGCGCTACGGCTTCCGGGTGCACGGCCCGCACAACCCGGGCCTGGGCCAGCGGCACAACAGCGCCAAACTGCTGCTGGACCCGTACGCCAAGGCGATGAGCGGCCACATCGACTGGGACGAGTCCGTCTACGGCTACCACTTCGGCGCCCCCGAGCGCCGCAACGACCTCGACTCCGCCCCGCACACCATGCACTCGGTGGTGATCAACCCGTACTTCGACTGGGGCACCGACCGCCCGCCGCGCACCGACTACCACCGCACCGTCATCTACGAGGCACACGTCAAGGGCCTCACCCGGCTGCACCCCGGCATCCCCGAGGAGATCCGCGGCAGCTACGCGGCGCTGGCCCACCCGGCGGTGATCGAGCACCTGGCCAAGCTCGGCGTCACCGCGATCGAGCTGATGCCGGTGCACCAGTTCGTCCGCGACCACCGGCTGCGCGACCTCGGCCTGGCCAACTACTGGGGCTACAACACCATCGGCTTCTTCGCCCCGCACTCCTCCTACTCCTCCACCGGCGACCGCGGCCAGCAGGTGCAGGAGTTCAAGTCCATGGTGAAGGCGCTGCACGCGGCCGGGATCGAGGTGATCCTGGACGTCGTCTACAACCACACCGCCGAGGGCAACCACCTCGGGCCGACGCTGTCGCTGCGCGGCCTGGACAACGTCTCCTACTACCGCCTCGCCAAGGACCAGCGCTTCTACGAGGACACCACCGGCACCGGCAACAGCCTGCTGATGCGCAGCCCCCACGTGCTCCAGCTGATCATGGACTCGCTGCGCTACTGGGTCACCGAGATGCACGTGGACGGCTTCCGCTTCGACCTCGCCGCCACCCTGGCCCGGCAGTTCCACGAGGTCGACCGGCTGTCCTCGTTCTTCGACCTGGTCCAGCAGGACCCGGTGGTCTCCCAGGCCAAGCTGATCGCCGAGCCCTGGGACCTCGGCGAGGGCGGCTACCAGGTCGGCAACTTCCCGCCGCTGTGGACGGAGTGGAACGGCATGTACCGGGACACCGTGCGCGACCTGTGGCGCGGCGAGAACGCCACCCTCGCCGAGTTCGGCTCCCGGCTCACCGGCTCCTCCGACCTCTACCAGGACGACGGCCGCCGCCCCATCGCCTCCATCAACTTCGTGACCTGCCACGACGGCTTCACCCTGCGCGACCTGGTCTCCTACAACGACAAGCACAACGAGGCCAACGGCGAGGACAACCGGGACGGCGAGTCCTTCAACCGCTCCTGGAACTGCGGCGTCGAGGGCCCCACCACCGACCCGGCCGTCGAGGAGCTGCGCGCCCGCCAGCAGCGCAACTTCATCGCCACCCTGATGCTCTCCCAGGGCGTGCCGATGCTCTCCCACGGCGACGAGCTCGGCCGCACCCAGCTCGGCAACAACAACACCTACTGCCAGGACAACGAGCTGTCCTGGGTGCACTGGCCCGACGGCGACGGGCCGGCCGCCCGGCTGCTGGAGTTCACCCAGGGGATGATCTGGCTGCGCCGCGACCACCCGGTGTTCCGGCGCCGGCGGTTCTTCCACGGGCGGGCGGTGAGCGGCTACGACGACCTCACCGACATCGCCTGGTTCACCCCCGCCGGGGAGGAGATGACCAAGCGCAACTGGGGCGCCAGCTACGCCAAGTCGCTGACCGTCTTCCTCAACGGCTACGCCATCTCCGAACCGGACCGGCGCGGCGGGCGGATCGTCGACGACTCCTTCCTGCTGATGTTCAACGCCCACTTCGAACCGCTGGAGTTCACCGTGCCCGCCGACCACGGGCAGGAGTGGCAGGTCGTGGTCGACACCGCCCAGCCCCGGCTGCCCGCCCCCGGCACCGGCGCCCGGGTCAAGGCCGGGGACGCGCTGTGGCTCACCGACCGCTCGCTGCTGGTGCTGCAGCGACCCGCCTGATCCCCCGGGCGCTCACCTGTTCGGATCAGCAGCGGGTCTTGGCGGCGGGCCGGGCCGGGTACCTATGGACCTATGACCTCCGCCGCCGAGCCCGCGCAGCCCCGCCCGGCCGCTACCCACCCCACCGCTACCCACCCCACCGCCACCCACCCCACCGCCACCCACGCCACCGCCACCGCCACCCACCCCACCGCCAGCTACCGCCTCCAGCTCCAGCCCGGCTTCACCCTCCACCACGCCACCGCCGCCGTCCCCTACCTGGCCGCCCTCGGCGTCTCCCACCTGCACCTCTCCCCGCTGCTGGAGGCCGCCCCCGGCTCCACCCACGGCTACGACACCGTCGACCACACCCGGATCAGCGAGCAGCTCGGCGGCGAGAGCGCCCTGCGCGCCCTGGCCGCCGAGGCCCACCGGCACGGCCTGCGACTCATCGCCGACGTGGTGCCCAACCACATGGCCGTGCCCGTCCCCGAGCGGCTCAACCGGCCGCTCTGGCAGGTGCTGCGGGACGGGCCCGACTCCCCGTACGCGCGCTGGTTCGACATCGACTGGACGGCGCAGCCCGGCCCCGCCGACGCCCCCGGGCGCGGGCGGGTGCTGCTGCCGCTGCTCGGCGACCGGCTCGGCGCCGTCCTCGACCAGCTGGTGGTGGACGGCGAGGTGCTGCGCTACCACCGGCACGAGCTGCCGCTGCGCCCCGGGACGGCCGGGCTCCCGCTCGCCGACCTGCTCGCCCGGCAGTGGTACCGGCTGGCCTGGTGGCGGCTGGCCCGCACCGAGCTCAACTACCGGCGGTTCTTCACCGTCAACGAGCTGATCGCCGTCCGGGTCGAGGACCCGGAGGTCTTCGCCGCCACCCACGCCGTACTGCTGCGACTGCACGCCGACGGCGTCCTGGACGGATTCCGGATCGACCACCCGGACGGGCTCGCCGACCCGCGCGGCTACCTGCGCCGCCTGGCCGACGCCACCGGCGGCGCCTACACGGTGGTCGAGAAGATCCTCACCGGCGCTGAGCGGCTGCCCGAGGACTGGCCGGTGGCCGGCACCACCGGCTACGACGCGCTGCGCCGGATCGACGGCGTGCTCACCGACCACGCGGGCGCCTGCCGACTCGCCGGGGCGTACGAGGCCTTCCGGCACGGCGGGCCCGCCGCCGGGCTCTGCGCCGACCCGCACCCGGCGGTGGCCGCCGCCCGGCGCGGCCGGGCCGACATGACCGGGCCCGGGGGCGAGCTGGCCGCCGAGATCGAACGGCTGGTCCGGATCGCGCTGCGGATCGGCGCCGCCGACCCCGCGCACGCCGACCACGCGCCCTGGCAGCTGCGCGCGGCGCTGCGCCGGCTGCTCACCGACTACCCGGTGTACCGGCCGTACGCGCGGCCCGGGGAGGCGGCGCTCGACTTCGGCGGGGTGCTGGGGGCGGATTTCGAGGATCCGACCGAACGCCTGGTCGCCGCCCTCGCCCTCGGCGAGCTGGGGCCCGGCACCGACCGGGACGAGTTCTGCGCCCGGTTCGCCCAGACCGCCGCCGCGGTGGCCGCCAAGGGCGTCGAGGACACCGCCTTCTACCGCTGGAACGCGCTGCCCGGCCTCAACGAGGTCGGCGGCGAGCCGGGCCGGCCCGGACTGCCCCCGGCCGAGTTCCACGACTGGTGCCGCCACCTGGAGCGCAGCTGGCCGCACAGCATGACGGTGCTCTCGACCCACGACACCAAGCGCAGCGCCGACGCCCGGGCCCGGCTCGCCGTCCTCGCCGAGCAGCCGGAGGCCTGGGCCGCCGAGGCCGCCGCCTGGTCCGCGGCCGCCGGGCCGCCCGCCCCCGGCCTCGACCGGGACGCCGACTGGCTGCTCTGGCACACCCTGGTCGCCGGCTGGCCGATCGGCCCCGACCGGCTGGTCGCCGCCCTGCTCAAGGCCGTCCGCGAGGCCAAGCTGCACACCTCCTGGACCGCCCCCGACGCCCGGTACGAGCAGGCCCTGGAGCAGCGGGCCCGCGCCGTCTTCGGCAACGCCGGGCTGCTCCCCCGGATCGAGGGCCTGGTGCACGCGCTCGCCCCGTACGCCCGCTCCAACACCCTGGCCGCCGCGCTGCTGCACCTGACCGTCCCGGGCGTGCCCGACCTCTACCAGGGCAGCGAGGAGCCGCTGTACACCCTGGTGGACCCGGACAACCGGGGCGTGGTCGACTTCGGCGCGCTCGCCGTCCGGCTCACCGACGCGGCCACCGCGCGCCCCGGCGACCTCGCCCGGGAGAAGCTCCACCTGACCGCCACCGCCCTGCACCTGCGCCGCTCCGGCCCGCTCGGCGCCTACCGGCCGCTGGCCGCCGTGGACCTCGCCGGTGACCACCTGCTGGCCTTCGCCCGGGGGGAGGACGTGGTCACCGCCGTCACCCGGCTGCCGTACGGGCTGGCCAAGGCCGGCGGCTGGCGGGACACCGTGCTGGACCTGCCGGCCGGCGGCCCCTGGACGGACCGGCTGTCGCTGCGCACCTTCCCGGCGGGCCCGGTGCCGGTGGCGGAGCTGCTGGCGACGTACCCGGTGGCACTGCTGACGAGGAGGGGTTGAGGGTGTCGCGCTACGAGGTGTGGGCGCCGAGCGCCGCCAGCCAGGTCGCCGTCGAAGTCGACGGCGTGGCGCATGAGTTGGCCCGCTGTCCGGACCGGGACGGCTGGTGGGCGGGCGAGGCCCCGGAGGGGGACTACGCCTTCCGCCTCGACGGCGGCCCGCCGCTGCCCGACCCGCGCTCGCCCCGGCAGCCGCACGGCCCCGACGGCCCCAGCCGGGCGGTGGACCACGGCGCCTTCCGCTGGTCGCGGACCGGCTGGCACGGCCGCGCACTGCCCGGCTCGGTGCTCTACGAGCTGCACATCGGCACCTTCACCGCGCGCGGCACCTTCGACGCGGCCGCCGAACAGCTGGACCACCTGGTCGAGTTGGGCGTGGACTTCGTCGAGCTGATGCCGGTCTGCCCGTTCCCCGGCCGGCACGGCTGGGGCTACGACGGGGTCTCCCTGTGGGCCGTGCACGAGCCCTACGGCGGACCGGAGGGCCTCAAGCGCTTCGTGGACACCGCGCACCGCAAGGGCCTCGGGGTGGTGCTCGACGTGGTGCACAACCACCTCGGCCCGTCCGGCAACTACCTCCCCGCGTACGGCCCGTACTTCACCGACCGGCACCACACCCCGTGGGGCTCGGCGGTCAACCTGGACGCGCCCGGCTCGGACGAGGTGCGCGACTACCTGATCGGCAGCGCGCTGGCCTGGCTGCGCGACTACCGGATCGACGGCCTGCGGCTGGACGCCGTGCACGCCCTCGCGGACGACCGGGCCGTCCACTTCCTGGAGGAACTGTCGTACGAGGTCGAGAAGTTGGCGGTCTCGGTGAACCGTCCGCTGTTCCTGATCGCCGAGTCCGACCTCAACAGCCCGCGCACCACCGCCGCCCGGGAGGCCGGCGGCCTGGGCCTCACCGCCCAGTGGAGCGACGACTTCCACCACGCCCTGCACTGCGCGCTCACCGGCGAATCCCAGGGCTACTACGGGGACTTCGCGCGCCAACCGCTCGCCGCACTCGCCAAGGCGCTGCGGCACGGGTTCTTCCACGACGGCGGCTGGTCCTCATTCCGGGGCCGCAGCCACGGGCGGCCGTTCGGCTCGGGCGAGGGGCACCGGCTGCTCGGCTACCTCCAGACCCACGACCAGGTCGGCAACCGGGCGCTCGGCGACCGGATCTCCACCTCGCTGCCCCCCGGCCGGCTCGCCTGCGGCGCGGCCCTGGTGCTCACCTCGCCGTTCACCCCGATGCTGTTCATGGGCGAGGAGTGGGGCGCCGCCACCCCCTGGCAGTACTTCACCGACCACACCGACCCGGCCCTGGCGGAGGCCGTCCGGCAGGGCCGGCGGCGGGAGTTCGCCGACCACGGCTGGGCCGCCGAGGCCGTCCCGGACCCGCAGGAGCCGGCCACCCTGCTGCGGTCGGTGCTCGACTGGACCGAGCTCCGGCGCGGGCCGCACCGCGAACTCCTCGACTGGTACCGGACGTTGATCCGGCTGCGGCGCGAGCGGCCGGAGCTCGCCGACCCGGACCTCGGCGCGGTGCGGGTCGAGTACGACGAGGCGGCGGGCCGGCTGGTGGTGCACCGGGGGCCGTACCGGGTCGCCGTCAACCTCGGCCCGGCCGAAGCGGCGCTGCCGCTGGGGGGCGCCGGGCGGGAGGTGGTGGCGGCCTTCGGGGCGGCCGCGCTGGAGGGCACGGCGGTGTGGCTGGCGGCGGACTCGGTGGCGGTGGTGCTGGTCGCCTGAGGGATCACGGGCTGAAGATGAGGACTCACCGGAGGCGTCTGGGCGCTCACCGGACGAACCGGAGGACTCACCAGAGGAAGGTGCCGATCCGCTCCTTGAGCGAGCCGGCGTCCAGGCCGTAGGCGGCCAGGTGCTCGACCATCGAGCCGTACTGCCGGTGCTCGCCGCGCGGCACGCCCAGGCCCAGCAGCCGGTGCGGGCGGTCGGCCAGCGCCGCGTGCGCCTCGTTCGCCGAGGTGCCCGCCAGGTACGGCTCCACCAGCACCACGTCCGCCCGGTCGCCCAGCGCGGCGCGCAGCCCGGCGGCGTCGAAGGGCCGCACCGTCGCCGCGTACAGCACGGTGACGTCCAGGCCCTCGGTGGCCGCCAGCACCGCGTCCAGCATCGGGCCGACGGCCAGCACCGCGCCGCGCGTGCCGGTGCGCACGGTGGTGAAGCGGCCGGGCTCGACGGCGAGCGGCGCGGTGTTCTGGTGGTTGGAGAGCCGGACGTACACGTTGCGGTCGCCGTCGGCGACGGCGTGGCGCAGCAGTTGCTCGGCCTCGTCCGGGTGGCCGGGGACGTGCACCGTCCAGTCCGGGAGGGTGTCCAGCAGGGCGACGTCGCCCGGGGACATGTGGGTGCGGCCGGCCGCCGGGTTGTCGTAGGAGCCGCCCGCGCTCACCAGGACGGCGCCGACGCCCTGGTGGACCAGGCTCAACTTGATCTGCTCGAAGGGCCGTTCGACCAGGAAGCTGGCGAAGGTGTGGGCGATCGGGCGCATCCCGCTGAGCGCCAGGCCGCCGGCCGCGCCGACCAGCAGCTGCTCCCGGATGCCGACGTTGACCACCCGGTCGGGGTGGCGCTCGTGGGCGGCCTCGAAGGCGGCGGCGCTGATGTCGGCGAGCACCACGGCCAGCCGGGGGTCCTCGTCCAGCAGGCGGGAGGTGACGTCGACGAAGCGCTCGCGCATGGTGTCCATCGGTGAAGTGCCTTTCGTGTGCGCTGACTCGGGGGGTGTGATTCAGGAGTTCTTCGGCTCGACCCGGGCGACCACCACGTGCGGGCGGCCCGGGTGCGCGGTGGTGTAGGCGCGGTGCAGCGCCTCGTGGTCGCGGCCGTCCACCGTCGCGGTCGACCAGCCCGCGGTGGCGAAGCGCTGGGCGATCCCGCCCTGCCAGCCGTGGGTGGCCGAGGAGTTGTCGATCACCACCGCGTGCAGCCGGTCCAGCCCGTAGGCGCCGGCGAAGGCCACCGCCTCGTGGTTGGAGCCCTCGTCGAACTCGGCGTCGCCGACCAGCACCCACACCGCCGGGTCGGTCAGCCCCTGGGCCCGCAGGCCGAGCGCGGAGCCGACGGCCAGCGGCAGGCCGTGCCCGAGCGAGCCGGAGGAGATCTCCACGCCGGACAGCAGGGTGCGGTCCGGGTGGTAGCCGAGCGGCGAGTCGTAGCCGCCGAAGCTCGGCAGCACGGCCGGGTCGAGGAAGCCCTTCGCGGCCAGCACGGCGTAGTAGGCCATCGGGCCGTGGCCCTTGGAGAGCAGGAAGCGGTCGCGGTCCTGGGCCTCGGCGGTGTCCGGGGCGACCCGCAGCACCCGGTCGTACAGCACCCAGAGCGCGTCCAGGGTGGAGGTGGCCGCGACGTCGTGCTTCTCGTCGCCGGTCATCAGGGCCATCAGCGGCTGGAGGTCCTCGAAGCGGGCCGGAGCTGCGGTTTCCGCCGGGGCTTCGATGTCGGTGTGCGTCGTCATGCGTCGATCGTGCAACTTGAAGCCGACTTGAGGTCAAGCGGCTACAGTGAGTTCCCATGACCGCGATACCCGACGCCGGCCGCACCGGCGGCCCGCGCCCCGGCGACCTCCTCACCATCGGCCAGCTCGCCGCCCGCAGCGGACTCGCCGCCTCCGCCCTGCGCTACTACGAGAGCCTCGGGCTGATCCACGCCACCCGCACCGCCGGCGGCCAGCGCCGCTACCCGCGCGGCACCCTGCGCCGGATCGCCTTCGTCCGGGCCGCCCAGCGGGTCGGCCTCTCCCTGGACGAGGCCCGGGTCGCCCTCGACCGGCTGCCCGAGCGCCCCGCCCCCAGCGGCACCGAGTGGGACGGCGTCGCCGCGTCCTGGCAGCACCGGATCGACGAGCAGATCGCCGAACTCGAGCGGCTCAAGGCCAAGCTCAGCGGCTGCATCGGCTGCGGCTGCCTCTCGCTCACCCGCTGTGCCCTCTACAACGCCGACGACCGCGCCGCCCAGGCCGGCCCCGGCGCCCGCTACCTGCTCACCCGCGACCCGGACACCGGCCCGGAGCCCGTCCCGGCGGACCTCCCGAGCGGCCGCGGGCCCGGGCGCGCCACGGGGCACTGAAAATGCCGTTGCCACCGGACCGTTGGCGTGCCTACCGTGCGGGCATGCTGCCCCTGGTGGAGACGGACGAGCAGTGGGACGCGGTCGTCCCCGACGAGTCGGTGATGCGCCCGGGCGCCGAGGCGCTGTGCGCGCGACTGGGCGTCGGCGGGCAGCCGCTGGAGCGCTTCGCGGAGGGGTCCGTCCCGGTCTACGCGGTGGGCACGGAGCACGTGCTCAAGCTGTTCCCGGCGGCCGGCGCGCAGGACGGCCGCACCGAGGAACGCGTCCTGTGCTTCTTGGACGGCGCGCTGCCGATCCCCACCCCGGCACTCCGGGCGGCGGGCGAGTACGTCAACGGCTGGCGCTACGTCCTGATGTCCCGTCTGCACGGCGAGGGCCTCGCCCCCGCCTGGCCGGGCATCCCACCGGCCGACCGCGAGCGGATCGCCCGGGACTGCGGCGAGGCGCTCGCCGCCCTGCACGCCCTGGACGCCGAACCGCTGGCCGACGTGCTCCGCCCCGGCGACTGGCCCGCCTTCCTCGACGGGCAGCGGGCCGGCGCCGTCGACCGCCAGCGCGAACGCGGCCTGCCCGAGGCCTGGTCGGAGCAGATCCCGGACTTCCTCGCCGCCGCCCCGCTCCCCCGCACCGAACAACGCTCCCTGCTGCACACCGAGTTCATGCGCGAGCACCTGATCACCGACCCGGCCGGCGACTGGCGGCTCACCGGCCTGATCGACTTCGAGCCCGCGATGATCGGGGACCCTGCCTACGACCTGGTCGCCGTCGGCCTGTTCACCACCCGCGCCGACCCCCGCCTGCTCGGACAGCTGCTCACCGCCTACGGCCGCCCCTTCGAGCCGCGGCTGCTGATGGCGTACACCCTGCTCCATGTGTACAGCGATCTGCCGTGGTACCTGCGGGAGTTGAAGCCATCGGCCCGGACTCTGGACGACCTCGCCGAGGAGTGGTTCGGAGTCGGAGTCGGGGTCGGGGTCGGGGTCGGCTAGCGACTAGGGGCGGGGGTCGGTGCGCAGCAGGCTGTAGTAGACCATGTCGCGCCACTCCCCGCCCCGGAAGGCCATCGCCCGGTGGACGCCCTCGCGGGTGAAGCCCAGCTTCTCCAGGACGCGCTGCTCGGCGAGGTTGCCCGCCTCGGTGTCCGCCTCCAGCCGCATCACCGGGGTGTGTGCGCGAACAGGTAGTCCACCAGCAGCCGTTGGGCCCGGGTGCCGACGCCCCGCCCCCGGGCCCGCGGCAGCAGCTGGGCGCCGAGGCTCCAGTACGGGGCGGTCGGCCGGGCGCCCTTGCGGGTGGCGGCGACGAAGCCGAGGAACTCGCCCTCGGCGGCCACCGCGAAGATCCACTGCTCCTCGCCGAGCAGCCCGTTCTCGGCCCACCGGCGCCGGAACCGCTCAGGGCCCCCCAGCCGTACCACTGGAACTCGCCCAGCTTCGCTGGGTCCACGAAGCCGCCAACGTGCCCGACCGCCTGACCGTTCCTCAGCCTGGCGTCGACCGGGCGAGCCGGAAGCCGACGTCGTCGATCCGCAGCGTCGGGTGGCTGCGGCGGCGGACGGAGGCGCGGCAGCTCCAGTGCTCGTCGAACCAGCCGCCGCCGCGCAGCACGCGGTAACTGCCGTACACCTCGGGGTCGTAGAGCTCCCAGCACCACTCCCACACGTTGCCGAGCAGGTCGTACAGCCCGTACCCGTTGGGCCGCAGCCCGCCGACGGCGTGCGGGCGCTCGTCCGAGTTGCCGCGGTGCCAGGCGATCTCGTCCAGCGGGCCGTAGCGCGGACCATCCGTCCCGGCGCGGCAGGCGTGCTCCCACTCGGCCTCGGTGGGCAGCCGGTAGCCGTCGGCGGCGCGGTCCCAGCGGACGTCCTCGCCGTCCACCTCGTAGGCGGGCGTACGGCCTTCGCGCCGGGACCGTTCGTTGCAGTACCGGACGGCGTCCAGCCAGGAGACGCTGTGCGCGGGCCGGCGGTCGCCGGCGGCACCCTCGTACTCCTCGCGGGTGACCGGACAGGACGCCAGCTCGAACGGCTCCACCTCGACGCTCCAACTCCGCCGGGTGCGGCGGTCGGAGAGCGTGACGAGGCCGGGCGGAACGGCGACCAGTCCGGTGCGGGTGTCCATGATCGGCGATCCTACGCGGCGCCCGTCCGGTCGGCCCGGCTGTCAGCGGTACCGTACCCGGCATGGTGCAGATACCCGACCCGATCGCCGCCGTCCGACGCCTGTTCCCGCCGGAGCCGGGCGAGGTCCACCGCTACGCCGGGGACCTGCTCGTGCCGGAGGGGTCCGGCGACACGCTGTGGACGGACGTCCCGTACGGCGAGGGCGAGGGGCAGATCATCGACGAGCCGATCGCCGGGCGGTTCCCGGTGGTCATCACCTTCTCGCCGTCCGAGCAGGGGCCGGTGGCGAGTGCGGCCACCGTGCTGTTCCGCGACCTCCCGGAGCACGTCCGCCCGGCGGGCGGCTCGGCGGGCCTGCTGCCCGGGGCCGGGATGATGTACCTGACCTGGGGCGGTCCCACCGAGGCCGTGGCGGAGCGGATGCTCGCCGCCGCCCTGCCGGAACTGCGGCGACGGGGCCTGTCCCGGGAGGACAACCTGGGCTGGCAGCAGGCGCAGTTCGCCGAGTTCGCCGCCCGGCTACCGGCCGGGGGCGACGAACCCGCCTACCGCGACGGCTGGTTCGCCTACCCGGCGGACGGGGCGACGGGCGCCCGGGCCATCGGATTCCTCACCGGGGAGCGCGCCGCCGGGTCCGTGCGCTTCGAGGACGAGGAGGGGCGGCTCCTCGCCGCCGGGATCGTCCTGGCGGACTGAGCCCGCCGCCCCGGCACGCCCTCTGGTGTGTGGGTCGGCCGCGGCAGCAGGATGGTGCCGACCTGACGGATCAGCGGACGAGAGGCGGCGACGACGATGGCGGTCATCACGGTCAGCACGGTGGTGGAGGCCCCGGCCGAGCGGGTCTGGGAACTGGTCGGGGACTTCCACGCCCTCGGCGACTGGCACCCCCACCTGCCGTCGAGCACGCTCGGCAACGGGCTCGTCGGCAACGCGATCGGCTCGGTGCGGGTCTTCGAACTGCCCGACGGCGTCGTGCTGGACGAGACGCTGCTCGCCTACGACGGCGAGACCCGCAGCTACACCTACAGCTTCCCCGACGGCACCTTCCACTTCGACAACTACCGGGCCACCCTCCGGGTCACCCCGGTGACCGAGCTGGGCGCCAGCTTCGTGGAGTGGAGCGTCAGGTACGACATCGAGGCCGAGCACCGCAAGGACTCCACCGAGCGCGTGCACGGGGTCTTCACCTCCGGCCTGGCCGCCCTACGGGATCGCTTCGCGGGCTGAGCCTCTGAAGCCTCCCGAACCACTCGGCGAGGCAGGCGTGAGAAGTCGGCGGGCCCGACTTCTCACGCAGCCACGCTCGGCTCCCTGCCTCGTGCAGGGCAGTTGCCAACCCACCCTTCCGGATCAGCTCCCAACGATGATCTGCGCAGGGGGATCGAGGATTGTGATGTCCGTGGAGACGTTGAGCGGGGATCCCCAGTCGACGTTGACGACGAAGTCGACGCCACCGTCGCGCGGGCTCACGTTCTCGACCGTGATCGATGCGGCCCCGATGAAGGTGCTCCAATTCTGCGCGGTGAACGTCGGGGCTCCCAGGTCGCTTGCCTCGCTGGCGGCCACCTGCACCACCGACTGGAAAGTGATCTCGGAGTCGTTGAAGTGCAGTACCGAGCGTCCCTGCCGCTGCGGCACCCACATGCGATAGCTGACCATGGCTGCCTCCAGGTTCGCCTTGTCACCGCCCGTATCCGACGGGTGCTACCACCCGAGCGTCTGCTTGGCCCTCTGCTCCAATTGTCGTTCCGATGCACGCCAGTTGCAGCTCGATCCACGGGCGCCTGGCCACTGGTCGAGCGTGTTGACGGTAGACCGGCCCCGCCCCGGGCTCGGCGTCAGCTCCACTGAACGGCGAGCAGAACCCAACAGGCCACCGAGACGGCCGCCGCCGACCATCCGACGGCGGCCGCCACCCGGCCGTACTCGGGCCCGTGGGCCCGCTGGAAGGCGGCGATCAGGGCGGCGATCGCCGCGATCGGTACGGAGAGGCAGGTCAGGAACCAGACCCAGCCGCCGAACACCACCACGGCCGCCAGGGCCAGGGTGATCAGCGGCACCCACACGGCCGCAACCGTGAACCCGGCCGCCGCGCAGGCGACCCGGAAGCGGACCCGCCGCCGGAGACAGATCGGCACGGCGCATGCGCCGGCGGGGACCAGCCCGACCAGGTAATGGACGTACGGCCAGTCGAACCCGAGCACCGTCCCGATGAGGACGAGTGACGGCACGAACACGGCGGCCGCCAGCCCAGCCAGCCACCGGGCACTCATGGGCACTGCGATCACGGACCCCCGAACGTCAGTTTGAACACGTTCAAACCTAGCATGCGGCAGACGCCGCTACCGAGCCGACCCGTCCGCCACGATGGACGCGAGCACGCGTCGACGGGCAGCGGCCGACGCCTCGGGGAGCCACCGCGCCAACTCCGCTTCGACGCGGCGCCGTTCGGCGCGGAGGAGGCGGGCAACGCGAGTGCGGGAGCAGTGCAGGAACCACCAGTCCCGGATGCGGTCGATCACGCGGACTCCCCGGCGGCCGCGGCCCAGGCGATGCGCAGCTCGTGCTCACCGATGGGCAGGACGAGGACGGGCCGCCCGGCGAGGTGACGGACGACGTCACGCTCGGCACAGGGGCCGGCGAGGACGCGATCGAGGCGCTCGCGCTGCGACCAGGGCGTCGGCCGGAAGCAGCACAACGCCCAGATGGTGGCGAGGGATTCCCGGCTGAGGGCACGGACGGCCGACGGCATGACGCCAGGGATCTCCACGCGGATTTCAGGAGCGGTCTTCACGCGGCCACCTCGCCCCAGACGATCTTGCCGATGGGGCGGCGCGGACAGCAGCCCCAGCGCTTGGTGAGGGAGTCGACGAGCTGGAGGCCGCGCCCAGTTACGCCGTCGGGGGCGGGCGAGGAGAGGGCGGGGAGGCGGTCTCACCACCATGTCCGACGCCGAGGCGCTCGCGCTGTTCGACGCCGGACTCGCCGGGGGCCGCGCCGCGGGGCCGCCCGCTTCCCGTTTGGCCGCTGACGTCAACTGCGAGCAAGTTCGGGCAAGTTCCTGGCCCCGAAGCCACCGGAGCGGAAAGATCGTCCAAGGCAACCACCTGCAGCCGCTAGGAGGCCCACCATGGCACTGCACAAGCTCGGCCAGGACCCCGAGAGCCCTGAAGGCAAGTCCCCGACCGTCTACTTCGACGACGTGTCGGGCAACTACGTCCTCCAGGGCTGGAAGGTGCTCGACCCGGAACATCTCGCACAGATGGACATCCCCGAACACGAGACCGTAATCGAATTCCCCCAGCGCATGATGCGGTTCTTCCCGGAGGTGAACGGTGGCGGCGGCCCCCACGCTTGAGGAGCTGCTGCGGACCTGCACCCGCTCGGCGCTCCACCTTGAGATGCGCGACGGATACATGCGCGACGACCCGTTGTTCCTCCGTTGGCTCAGCGGGCGGCGCGACGATCCGGCGGACCAATCATCATGGTGGAGCCCCTGGTTGCAGCTGATCAAGGAGACCACCAGCCGCGGAGTCGACGTACGACGCGCCCGCATCATCTCCGAACCGGCCAGCGAGTACATCCGGTTCGAGCACGAGATCACGTTCCGGAACATCGCTTCCGGCGAGCAGATCAGATGGCTCCCCCGCCGGCAGGCGACTGATCTTTCACTGCCCGGCAACGACTTCTGGCTCATCGACGGCCAGCACCTCCTGGTCCACCATTTCAGCGGCGAGGGTGACTTCGTGGATGACGAAGTCACCACAGACCCCAGGACCATCAGCCTCTGCGCCTCTGCGTTCGAGGCCGTCTGGGCACGCGCCGTGCCGCACGAGGACTTCCGGCTGATCTGACCCGTGTCCGCGTCATCCAGCGTCCAACAAGCCAGGCAGGCCCTCGGCCAGCGTCTGCGCGACATCCGGCGAGATGCCGGACTCAGCGCACGGGCGCTGGCCGAAGCTGCGGGGTGGCACGAGTCCAAATGCTCCAAGCTCCAGAGTAGTCGGGTGATGCCGTCAGAGGCCGACATAAGAGCCTGGACCGCCATCTGCGGCGTCCCCGACCAGGCAGCGGACCTCATCGCAACTGCCCGGAACATCGACGGCATGTACATCCAATGGCGTCGCCTTGAGCGGACCGGTCTCAAACGGGCACAGGAATCCGTGCGTCCCCTCTTCGAACGAACGCGCCGATTCCGTGTGTACCAGTCGTGGGTCGTCCCCGGTCTGCTCCAGACGGAGGCATATACGCGCGCCGTGCTCGACACGATCGTGTCGCTGCGCAGCACTCCCGACGACGTCGACGAGGCCGTTGCGGTTCGGATGGAGCGGCAGAAGGTGCTGCACACCGGGGGTCACCGCTTCGCCGTCCTGGTCGAGGAATGGGTACTTCGGACGGTCATCGGCACCCCGGACATCCTCATCGGTCAACTCGCCCATCTGATCGCGGTGGGCACCCTTCCCACAGTAAGCCTCGGAGTGATCCCGCTCGGCTCAACCAGGGGATCGGGCTGGCCGGTTGAGTCCTTCACGATGTACGACGACGTACAGGTGAACGTCGAACTCATCTCCGCCCACCTCACCATCACCCAGCCGGCCGAGATCGCTTCGGACTCGTCTTCGGCGCCTTCGACTTCATCGTGACGCCGGACCGCGAATGGCGGTTCCTGGAAGTGAACCCCAACGGCCAGTGGTCGTGGATCGAGCACAGGACCGGCGTGCCCATCTCGCGCGCCATCGCGGATCTTCTGGAGAAGGGCACCACAGGTGAGTGACATCCTGGACGCGGCCGACGAAACGGCGCGTCGGCTGCGCGCCGCACTCGCGCAGGAACTGCAGCGCGACGGCTCGCTGCGCACCCCACAGTGGCGGGACGCGGTGCTGGCAGTGCCCCGTCACGTCTTCCTGCCGACGTTCTACACCGCCACCGACGGCCCGGACGGCATCACCCGCTACATCGCCGTCAGCCGCGACACCGACGAACAGGCCTGGCTTCGGCTGGCCTACGAGAACACGACGTGGGTCACCCAGCTCGACCACGGCACCACCGAGCCGAACGGCGAACCCCGCACCGGGACGCCCACCAGTTCCTCGACGCTACCCGGCGTCGTGGTCCGGATGCTCGAAGACCTCGACGTCCCGGACCGCGCGAACGTGCTCGAAGTGGGAACCGGCACCGGCTACTCCACAGCGCTGTTGTGCGCCCGCCTCGGCGACCACTACGTCACCAGCGTGGAGCACGACACCACCCTCTCGGCCGCAGCCGGCGAACGACTCGCCTCCATCGGCTACCGGCCCCGCCTGGTCGCCGGCGACGGCGCCGAGGGCCACCCGGGCAGCGGACCGTACCGCCGGATCATCGCCACCTACTCACCCGACCGCGTCCCGCCCCAATGGCTGGCCCAGGCACTCCCCGGCGCGGTCATCCTGGTGTCGCTGGTCGGCGGCCTCGACGCCTATGGCTACGCGAAACTGCACGTCGGCGACGGCGAAGCCCAGGGCCGGTTCATCGACTCCGACGTCTCCTTCATGCTCTCCCGCGAAACCCGACGACCCACGATCGGCCCCCTCATGCGCGCCGCCGTCAAGGCCCGCCACGACGCCTCCGGGTTCGACACGGCCATCCGTCCCGCCGTCCTCGATGACCCGGCATTCCTGTGGAGCGCCCAACTCGTCATGCCCGGCACGACCCGGCTGCGCCCGATGGCCGACGGCATCGCGGGGCTGTGGTTCCTCCACCCCGACGGATCATGGGCGGTACTGGAAACCCGGTCGGGCGGCAGCACGCACGCCTTCCAGGGCGGCCCACGCGCCCTCTGGACCGAACTGGAGGCCACCGCCTCGACATGGCTGTCCAACGGACGCCCCAGGCTGGACCGTTACGGGCTCACAGTGACCCCGGAGACGAACACGGTCTGGCTGGACAACCCCGGCAACCCGGTCGGCACTCTTGGGGAGTGATCACTGCGGTCCGTCCCCGACACGTTCGAAACACCCCGGCGATGGGGGCAGCAGGGGCGGCCCCGCGCATTGCACGCTGGGCCGCCCGATTCCGTGGTCCATCACGCTCAACTGGGCTGGCCCGTCGGCATGATGGTGACCTGCTGGAGGTTGACCCGGGGCGGGAGGGCCGCGATGAAGCCGACCGTCTCCGCGACGTCCTCCGGCGTGAGCCACTCCATCGCGTCCTTCGAGCCCTCCAGCCACTCCAGCGCGCCCTGATCCGTCACATGGCTCTGCAGTTCCGTCGCGACGATGCCCGGCTCGACCGCCGACACCCGGACCTTCTTCGCGCCCAGCTCCGCCCGCAGGTGGCGCGACAGGTGGCTGACGTACGCCTTCGTGCCGGAGTACACCGCGAAGTTGGGGAAGATGTTCTGCGCCGCGATGGACGAGGTGTTGATCAGGTCGGCCACGCCCCGCTCGGCGGCCGCCTTCACCAACTGCGGGGTGAACACGCCGATCGCGTTCATCAGGCCGGTGATGTTCAGGTCGATCTGCTGCTTCCACTGGTCCGTCGCCAGCTCCTCGATCGGGGCCGGCAGCATGACGCCCGCGTTGTTCAGCAGCAGGTCGGCCCCGCCGAACTCGTCCTCCACCCGCTCGGCGACGGCCTTCAGCGCTTCGGCGTCCGTCACGTCGGCGGCGATCGCCACCGCCCGGCCGCCGTTCCTCTCGATCCGCTCGACCAGCTCCGCCAGCCGGTCCGCGCGCCGCGCCAGGACGACGACCTGGGCTCCCAGCGACGCCAGCTTCTCGGCCGACGCCTCACCGATGCCGCTCGACGCCCCGGTGACGACGGCGACGCGACCGGCGAGGGGCCGGACCGAAGTGCTCGTGGACATGTTGTTCACCCTCCAAGGGCGTTGGGTTCCTGTCGGCCGATCTCCGTCGGCCGCAGCTCCAGTACAAGCCGTGCGCCACCCCTTCGGGACGCCATAACCGGCCCTGCCGAGGCAGGTACTGCCAGGGCCACCCGGAACCGCCCACCCACGCCGTCACCGCACCGACAATGGACGTATGGACCGCGCCAAGGAAATCGCCGACTTCCTCCGTTCACGCCGCGCCCGCGTCACCCCCGAGGAGGCCGGACTGCCCGCCGACGGCCGCGTGCGCCGGGTGCCCGGTCTGCGTCGGGACGAGGTGGCCCGCCTGGGCGGCGTCAGCACGGAGTACTACACGCGGCTGGAGCAGGGGCGGGCCCGCAACCCCTCCCCCGAGGTGGTGGACGCGATCACCCGCGCCCTCCACCTGGACGACACCGAGCGCGAACACCTCACCGACCTCCTCCGCTCCGACTCCCGGCCTCCTCGCCGCTCCCCGGCCAGGGTCCAACGGGTGCGCCCCGGCCTGCACTTGATGCTGGCGACCCTCGACCACGTACCCGCCTTCATCCTGGGCCGGCGCACCGACGTCCTGGCCGCCAACCGGCTGGCGAGGGAGGTCCTCACCGACTTCGACGCCCTGCCCGCCAACCGTCGCAACCTGGCCCGCTACTACCTCCTGGACCCCAAGGCCCGGGAGAGCGTGGGCGATTGGGCGAGGATCGCCGCGGAGACGGTGGCGATGCTCCGACTCGAAGCCGGCCGCTACCCGCAGGACCGCCAGCTCGCCGACCTGGTCGGCGAACTCACCCTCCAGTCACCGGAGTTCACCGGCTGGTGGAACGACCACCGGGTGCTGCGCCGCACCCACGGCGCCAAGCACTACCACCACCAGCTGGTAGGAGAGCTGCACTTCTCGTACGAGTCCTTCCAGGTGCCCGGCGACGCCGAACAGACCCTGTGCGTCTACAACGTCGAACCGGGCTCCGAGACCGCCCGGTCCCTCCAGGTCCTGGCCAGCTGGACCGCCCCCGCGGTCCCGGCGCAGTAGATCCCGGCACGCTGGATCCCGGCGCAGCAGGTCCCCGCGCAGCAGGTCCCCGCGCAGCAGATCACGCACCCTTGGAGCACCACACCCAACTACCCTTTCCCCCATGCCCCACAGCGAGATCGAGATCACCGCGGACCTGATCCGGCAGTTGCTGAACGACCAGCACCCCGACCTGGCCGATCTCCCCCTCCGCCTCGGCGCCCGCGGCTGGGACAACCAGATGTGGCGTCTCGGCGACGACCTCGCCGTCCGGCTGCCCTGGGCCACCGAGCCGGCAAGTGCCATGCTGCGCAAGGAACATGCCTGGCTGCCCGCCCTGCCGCCGGATCTCCCCCTGCCGATCCCGGCTCCCCGCCGCCTCGGTGAGCCCTCCGAGCGCTTCCCGCGCCCCTGGCTGGTCACCACCTGGGTGCCGGGCACCCCCGCCGACCGCGCCCCCGTCACCCGCGCCGCCGCGGCGGCCGAAACCCTGGCCGCCTTCCTGACCGCCCTCCACCAGCCCGCCCCGGCCTCCGCCCCGCCCGGCGAGCGCGGCCAGCCCCTCGCCGCCCTGGCCGACCGGGTCGCCGAGGGGATCACCTCGGCCGTCGAGCTGGGCCTGCTCCCCGACCCGGACGCCGTCCGCGCCGTCTGGGAGGACGCCGTCACCGCCCCCGTCTGGACGGGCCCGGCCCTCTGGATCCACGGCGACCTCCACCCGGCCAACGTCCTCACCGCCGACGGCACCCTCTGCGGCGTGATCGACTTCGGCGAGCTCTGCGCCGGCGATCCGGCCTGCGACCTCGCCGCGGCCTGGTCCCTCCTCCCGGACGGCGCCGCGGACCTCTTCCGCCAGGCCTACCGCCCTGCCCTCGACTCCGCGACCCTGCGCCGCGCCCGCGGCTGGGCCGTCATGCGGGCCCTCGGCGGCATCCACGTCGGCGAGGCCGGCCGCCGCAACCGCCCGGGCGGCAAGGCCACCTGGGGCCCGCCCGCCCACGCCGCCCTCCACCGCCTGACCGCCGGCGCCCACCCGCTCCCCGACGATCCGCTCGTCGACGATCCGATCCCCGACCACCCGATCCCCGACCACCCTGTCCCCGACCCCACCGAAGGCGTCCCCACCGAAGGCGACCCCACCGAAGGCGTCCGATGACCGAGCAGGTGCCCGACTTCTCCGAGCGCGGCGTCCCGCACGCCGACTTCACCGTCTGACGACGGCCCGGCTCCCAGCCGCCTCCCAGGCCACCCTCAGCGAACAACCAGTCTTTAAGCCCCTTCTCATCCACCGGACCTAGCCTCCGCGCATGAACGTCTCCCTGCTCGACGGCTGGTTCCCCTGGACGGTCCAGGCCGCCGCCCTCGCCCTGTTCCTGACCGCGGTGGGCTGGCGGGACCGGAGCTGGCAGCGCAAGTGGGGACCGATCGCGCTGGGCACCGCGCTGGCGATCACCGCGGTCGTCGCCGTCGCCGTGCTCACCCTGGCCGGGATCACCGATCCGATCCCGTTCGGGGTGTGGCTGTGGAGCGGGGTGGCGATCGCCTCGTTCGCCGTGCTCGGCTTCGGCTGGCGGGGCGCGCGGTGGTGGCGGCGGGCGCTGGTCGCGCCGACCGTACTGCTGGCGCTGTTCTGCGCCGCGAACAGCGTGAACATCGCGACCGGCTACTACCCGACGGTGGACGACGCGATCGGCGAGCTGAGCGGCCAGCCGCTGCCGGACCAGATCACCGTGGCCGAGGTGTCGTCGATCCACGGCAAGACCAGGACCGGCCGCATCGTCCAGGTCGACATCCCGGACACCGCGAGCGGCTTCGCCCACCGCCAGGAGCTGGTCTACCTGCCGCCCGCCTGGTTCCGCAGCCAGAGCCGGCCGAAGCTGCCGGTGCTGGAGATGATCGGCGGCGAGTTCGCGGCGCCGGACAACTGGATCCGCTCCGGCAACGCGGTGAAGACCGCCGACGAGTTCGCCGCGAAGCACAACGGCTTCGCCCCGATCCTGGTCTTCGTGGACGCCACCGGCGGCTTCCGGGTGGACACCGAGTGCGTGGACGGCCCGCACGGCAACTCCGAGAGCCACCTGCTCAAGGACGTCCCGCCGTACATCGAGAAGACCTTCAACGCCGCCACCGACCCGCACAAGTGGGGCCTGGCCGGCTGGTCGATGGGCGGCACCTGCGCCTTCGACATGGTCGTCGAACACCCCGGCCGTTTCGCCCACTTCGGCGACTTCTCCGGTGACAAGGGCCCGTACATCGGCGACAAGGACCACACCATCCAGGAGCTGTACGGCGGCGACGCGGCCGCCTGGGCCGCCCACGACCCGCTGACCGTGCTCGCCCACCACGCCAAGTACCAGGGCGTCTCCGGCTACTTCGGCCAGGGCGACGAGGAGCACGGCCAGATCGAGTCCGCCAAGGCCCTGGAGGCCGCCGCCAAGAAGGACGGCATCCGCACCACCAGCGTGGTCGGCTCCGGCAAGCACACCTGGCAGACCGGCTCGGCCACCTTCGCCCAGGCCCTCCCCTGGCTCGCCGCCCAGCTCGGCGTCCCGGGCACCCACGTGTAACCGTCACGGGCCCGTCCCGGTCCGGTCCGGATTCGGTACGGATCCGCCCCCGATTCCGACCCCGGTCCCGCCCCCGGCCCCGCCCCCGATTCCGACCCCGGTCCCGCCCCCGGCCCCGCCCCCGGGTCCCGCCCCCGGCCGCCCCCGGTCCCGCCCCCGGATCCGCGCCGGCCCCCGGCCGTACCCGAACCGCACCCCCCGCGCGGACCGTCCGGAGCCGGACCGTGGGTGGGATCACATCCGCCCGCCGCCGGGGGAAAGCCTTGGTGTCGGCCGCCCGTTCACAGCCGGCCGGCACCGCCCCGAACGGGCACGATCCACCGCCGAACCGCCCGCGCGGCAAGGAGATCCACTGCGCACGGCGGGTTCCGGGCGCCGGCCGGTCCGCCGGCTCCGGCTCTCCCGTCGCGCATGGCTTCCTCGGCGCCCGCACACATGTTCACCACCAGCTCGCTGCAACTGCCGCACGCCCCCCGGCGCCCGGGAGAAATCCCGCTTTGCTCCGGGCGCCGCCGTGTCATAGGTTTCGTCCGCCGTCGACGCAGCAACCGCTCTGACCGTGCCTCAGACCTGCGGTGAGCTGCGGAGCCAGGGGGCCTGACGGCAGCACCAACGGGGGAGGAACAGCCATGCCGAGTGCCCGCAGCCACGGGTCGACCGGCCGGCGAGGACGGGCGGCCGACGCGCCACCGGCCCCCGCCCCGGCCCAGACCCATGACACCGGACACCCGAGGGATCGTCAGTTGCGCAACAGCACCCGCCTGGTCACCGCCACCGCCGCCGCCCTGCTCTGCGCGGGCGCCCTGAGCGCCTGCGGCCCGGACAACAGCGGCCAGGACGGCGGCAAGAGCGCCGCCCCGTCGGCGCCCGCCACCGCGGCACCCACCGCGGGCGGCACCAACGCCGACACCGGCACCGGCACCGGCACCGGCACCGGCAAGCCCACCGCCGGCGCCGACAAGGACAAGGGCGTCCCGGCCAAGGCCTGGATGGACACCAAGAGCATCCCGATGGACGAGGCCTACCACTTCGCCCCGCTGGCGGCCAACGCCAAGCCGGTCACCGGGTCGGTCGACTTCAAGGGCATGGAGCTGTGCCACGCCGCGCCCCCCAAGGGCGACGAGTACATGTACACCGACGGCGCGGCGCGCGCCAAGGCCGCGGTCGGCTTCGGCGGGGACCGCTGGACGGCCCAGCAGACCGTGGACGTCTGGGGCGACCCGACCCACAGCAGCGGCAATGCCCAGACCGCCGCCGCACTCAAGCGGGGCCTGGCCGACGCCGTGACGAACTGCGCCAAGACCGCGCCGGGCGCCACGGTGAAGGTGACCAGCGCGAGCGACGCACCGTACTTCGCCGCCACCGTGACGGCCCCGCAGCCCGACGGTTCCACCGCCACCCTGCACGAGTACGTCGTGCTGAGCGGCGGGGCGGTCAGCGAACTGTCCGTCTGGGCGACCACGAAGGGTGGCGCCCAGCCCAAGGACGCCTGGAAGGCGCCCGAGGACAAGTACGTCGCCACCGGCATGACGGCCCCGCTCTGCGAGGCCTTCCCGGGCTGCGGCTGACGCACCCGCGTCGGCCGGCCCACCCGCGTCGGCCGGCCCACCCGCGTCGGCCCGCGCACCCGCGTCGGCCGGCGCACGAACCGCAGCCGGCGCACCAGCCACAGCTGACGTACCAGCCACCGCCGACGCGCGAGCCACGGCTGACACACCCACAGACGGCCGCCAGGCCCGTCCGGCACAGGGGACCGGACGGACCTGGCGGCACCATTTCAGCCGCTCACAGCCCCAGGCGGCTGAGCGCCGTGGTCCAGTCGCTCGCGATCGCACTGCGGGCGGCGTCCAGGGTCACCTTGTGGCCGCACACCGCGTTCTTCAGTCTGGTCTCGACGGAGTCCTTGCTCTGCGCCGGCTCGTTGCCGTAGCGCGGCTCGGGCCACAGGTTGCGCGGGTCGCGCGGCGCGCCGCCGAGCTCCAGCGGGACGAAGTGGTCCTCCTCGTAGTCCGAGAGGTTGGTGTCCGAGTAGCCGTACTGGACGATCTGCTGGGCCTTCAGCGCGTTGGTGTAGCTGGTCGGCGGGCGCACGGTGGCGGTCCAGCCGGAGACGCAGATGGTCTGCCCGATGGTGGCCTGGGTGACCGCCGGGTTGTACGCGCCGGGGGTGCAGGACGGGTCGGGCAGCGGCAGGTTTGCCTGCGAACAACTCGCCGCGAGAGTGCGGGACTTGAGCGGTTCGTGGTTCCCCGCGACGGCGGCCTGCGCGGTGCCTGCGGCGAGGCCGGTGACGGCGAGGGTGGCCGCCGCGGCGACGACGGTGAGACGCTGACGGAGCATCATGGTGGCGCTCTCCTGGGCCGGCCCGGCCGATCGCCGGGCGACTGTGCCCATGACAGCACCGTTAGCTCGACCTTCGTCAGGCCCGGGACGTGAACGAGTGGTGTCCACGCCTCCACACCGGCACGACACGACGGCCGGCGACCGGCGACCGGCGACCAGCGACCAGCGACCAGCGACCGGCGAGGGCCCCCTACTCCACCAGCAGCCGCGCCAGCAGTGCCGCAGGCCCCTCCGGCAGGCTGCCGTGCACCAGCTCCGTGCGGTGCACCAACCGCGGTGCGGCGATCGGCGCGTGGGCGATGCCGGGGGCCCGGGCCACCGCCGGTTCGGGCAGCAGGGTGAGCCCGTGCCCGGTGGCGACCAGGGCGAGCAGCCCGTGCAGGTCGGTGCCCCGGTAGCGGGTGGCGGCCCGGAAGCCGTCGGTGCCGGCGGCGGCGCGCAGCCGGGCGGCGGTCGGGGTGAGGTCGGGGGCGTCGAGCCAGCGCGCGGCCGAGAGGTCGGCGAGGGCGATGCCGGTGCGGCCGGCCAGCGGGTGTCCGACGGGCAGGGCGACGGCGACGGGCCGTTCGTCGACGGCGACGGTGGTCAGCGGGCCGACCTCGGGCAGCGGCAGCGGGTCGCTGGGCGCGGCGAGGCCGTCGATCAGGGCGAGGTCGACCTCGCCGGTGGCGACCTGGGCGGGCAGCACGTCCTGGGCGAGCACCCGGACGACCGGTTCGACCTGCGGGTACACCCGGCGCACTTCGCCGAGTGCGCGCCCCAATGTCGCCCCGACCGCCAGCGGGGTGGCGCCGAGCACCAGTCGGGCGCTCGGTGCGTCAGCGAGGCGCGCGACGTCGGCGCGCGCCGCCTCCAGCCGGACCAGCAGCGGTGCGGCGTGCTCCAGCAGCCGCCGCCCGGCCACCGTCGGCCCGACCGGGCGGCGGACCAGCAGCGCGGTGCCGAGGTCCGCCTCCAGTGCGGCGATCTGCTGGGAGACCGCGGACTGGGTGTAGCCGAGGTCCCGGGCCGCCTCGGAGAAGGAGGCGAGCCGGGCGACGGTGACGAAGGTGCGCAACTGCTGCGGATCCACGGCGGTCATCAACCGATCTGATCGATGGGTAAGAAATCATCGTTGGCGCTGATCTCGGGTGCGGGGTCAGGATAGCCGCATGACCTACCTGACCCCGCGGATCGCCCTGGTCGGCGACCGCTCCCCCGCCGTCCGCTCGCACGCCCGCATCCCCGGCCTGCTCGACTCCCTCGCCGACCGCGACCGGCTCGTCCTGGACGCCTACTGGATCCCCACCGAGGACGCCGGAGCGCCCGGCGCGCTGGACGGCTTCGACGCCGTCTGGCTGCTGCCCGGCAGCCCGTACCGCAGCGAGGCGGGCGCCCTGGCCGCGATCCGGACCGCCCGCGAGCGGGGCATCCCCTTCCTCGGCACCTGCGCCGGGTTCCAGCACGCGGTGCTGGAGTACGCCCGTGACGTCTGCGGCATCACCGACGCCGTCCACGGCGAGGAGGACCCGGACCGCGACCAGCAGGTGATCGTGCCGCTGTCCTGCTCCCTGGTCGGCCACGAGGGCACCGTCGTGATCACCCCCGGCTCCCTGGCCGAGCGGGCCCTCGGCGCCACCCGCACCCTGGAGCGCTACCACTGCAACTACGGCCTCAACGCCGACTACCTGGACCGGCTGCGCGCCCACGGGCTGCACTTCACCGGGGCGGACGAGTCCGGCCAGGTCCGCGTCCTGGAACTGCCGGACCACCCGTTCTTCCTGGCCTCGCTGTTCCAGCCCGAGCTGTCCGGCGACGGCACCCGGGCCCACCCGATGATCCGGTCCCTGGCCGCGGCCGCCGTCGCCCACGCCGCCGAGGGCGAGCCGACGCCCGCCTGAGCGACGACCCCGCCGGGGAGCCGACGCCCGCCTGAGCGACGACCCCACCGGGGAGCCGACGCCCGCCTGAGCGACGACCCCACCGGAGAGCCGACGCCCGCCTGAGCGACGACCCCACCGGGGAGCCGACGCTCACCCGTCACATCGGCAGCGACCGCAGCCGCACCGGCCCCTCCGGCCACCCGGCGCCCTCCACCAGAGGCCGCCACATGGTGCGCAGCGGCATGACCGCGAGCCGCCCCTCCGGCTGTTCGACCGTCACCTCCTCGGCGACCTCCCGGAAGCCGAGCCCCCGGTAGAACGCGGCAAGCGGCGGGCGGCAGAACAGCAGCGCGTACCGGAGGCCGAGCGCGCGCCCGTGGTCCAGGGCGGCTTCGACCACGGCGTGCGCCAGGCCCTCGCCGCGCCGGTCGGCGGCGACGCAGACCCCGCCGACGCCCACCGCCGCCAGGTCGGTGCCGCCGACGGTGAGCGGGATCGGGAGCAGCCCGGTGTGGGCGACGAGCCGGCCGTCGGCGGCCCGGATGCCGAAGTGCACGTCCTTGGAGCGGAAGGTCAGCCCGGTGTAGGCGACGCCGTACGGGTCCTCGCCGGGGCCGAGGATCTGCTCCTGTTCGGCGCGGGTGTAGCGCTCCAAGCGTTCGACGGCCAGCGGTTCAGCGGAGAAACGATCATTCATCACTCCATGCTCCCTTCCCCGCGGACCGGCCTCCGAGTCCCCTCCCGACCACCGGATCGGTCACATGATCCGACCCTACGAAGCCGCCCGCTCCACCAGCTCCGCCCACACCTCGTCGACCCGCGCCACCAGCTCCTCCAGCGACCCGCCGTTGTCGATCACCAGATCGGCGATTGCCAGCCGGTCCGCCCGCGCGGCCTGGGCGGCCATCCGGGCCCGGGCCTCCTCCACGGCCATCCCGCGCAGCCGGACCAGCCGGTCCAGCCGCACCTCGTCGTCCACGTCGACGACCACGACCAGGTCGAACAGCGGCGCCAGCCCGTTCTCGGCGAGCAGCGGCACGTCGTGCACCACCACCGCGTCCGGCGCGGCCGCCGCCTCCAGTTCGGCGGAGCGGGACCGCACCAGCGGGTGGACGATCGCGTTCAGCGCCCGGAGCTTCTCCGGGTCGGCGAACACGATCGCCCCGAGGGCCGGGCGGTCCAGCGCGCCGTCCGCCCGCAGCACCTGCGGGCCGAACTCGGCGACCACGGCGGCCAGGCCGTCCGTCCCGGGGGCGACCACCTCACGGGCGATCAGGTCGGAGTCCACGATCACCGCGCCGCGCGCGGCGAACAGCCGGGACACCTCGCTCTTGCCGGCGCCGATACCGCCCGTCAGTCCGATCTTCAGCATGGCGTCAGGCTACCGGCGCACCACCGCGGGCGTCAGGCCAGGTCCAGGCTCTCGCCCTCGCCCAGTACGGTCAGCTCGGCGGGACTGCCCGGTCCGTCCGGCCCGAGCAGTCGGGTGGCGATCATCTGCCCGATCGGGCTGAGCGTGGCCTCGTGCACCGGCACCGCCACCCGCGGACCCGCCTCCCGGACGTAGTCGACCACTTCACCGGCCTTGCTCCAGGGCGCGGCGAGCGGCAGCAGCAGGGTGTCGACGGCGTGCGGCGGCACGGTGAAGGCGTCACCGGGGTGGAACAGCCGGCCGTCCAGCAGGAAGCCGATGTTCTTCACGCGCGGGATGTCCCGGTGGATCTCCGCGTGCCACTCGCCGTGCACGCTCACCCCGACCCCGCCGATCTCGAAGGCGTCGCCCTCGCCGACCGCGGTGATCCGCTGTCCGAGGCCCTCCAGCTGGCCGGCGACGTCGCCGTTGGTCCACACCCGCAGCGCCGGGTCGGCGTCCAGGGCGGCGCGCAGCCGGGACGGCTCGAAGTGGTCCATGTGCTCGTGGGTGATCAGGACGGCGTCCGCCCCGGCCAGGGCGGCGGGGTCGGTGAAGGCACCGGGGTCGATGACGAGGGTGGTGCCGTCGTGCTCGATGCGTACGCAGGCGTGTCCGAACTTGGTGATTCGCATGGGGAAAACCATACAGCATAGCTGTACAGTTTTGCTGTACATCTTCCGGATAGACTTCTCCCATGACCAGCGACGCCCCGCACCGGGACACCTTGGACCTCGCCGCCGACCTGCGCGCCGCCCTCGGCAGCCTGGTCCGCACCCTGCGCGACAGCGACGACCTGCCGCCCAACCAGGCCGCCGTGCTCGGCCTGCTGGTCCGCGACGAACGCTCCTACACCGTCGCCGAACTCGCCGACCGCCGGCGCGTGCGCCACCAGTCGATGGCCCGCACCGTCGCCCTGATGTCCGAGGCCGGCCTGGTCGCCCAGCAGCCGCACCCCACCGACGGCCGCAAACAGCTGATCGCCGCCACCGAGGCCGGCCGGCTCGCCCTGCTGGATCAGCGCGCCCGCCGCGAGCACCACATCGCGACCGCCATCGAGTCCCGCCTCAGCACCGCCGAACGGGAGCAGCTGCGCGCGAGCGTCGAACTGCTGCAGCGCCTGAGCTGACCCGCCGCTCCAGCGCCCGAACCGACCCACCGCTCCAACGCCCGAACCGACCCACCGCTCCAACGCCCGAACCGGCCCGCCGCTCCAACGCCCGAACCGGCCCGCCGCTACCGCACCTGAGCCGACCCGACCGGCTCCGGCCGCGGCGCCGGGACGGCCGGCCGCCCGAGCTCCGGCAGGTCGACGTGCTCGCTCAGCCCGAACCGCCGGTGCAGCCGCCGCAGCGGGGCCGGCGCCCACCAGTTGAACTCGCCGAACAGGCTCATCGCGGCGGGCACCAGCAGGCAGCGCACCAGGGTGGCGTCCACCGCGACGGCCACGGCCAGCGCGATGCCCATCTGCTTGACCATGAGCATGTCCCCGAGCGCGAAGCCCGCGAAGACGATCACCATCAGCAGCGCCGCCGAGGTGATGATCCGACCGCTGCGCTGGACACCCAGTTCCACCGCCCGGACGCAGCCGTGCCCGCGCTCGTGCAGTTCCTTGATCCGGGAGAGCAGGAACACCTCGTAGTCCATCGACAGCCCGAAGGCGAAGGCGAAGACCAGCACCGGGATGAAGGTCTCCAGCCCGCCGGTCGAGCTGAAGCCGAGCAGCCCGCTCAGCCAGCCGTCCTGGAACACCAGGGTCAGCGCGCCGAGCGAGGCGCCCAGCGAGAGCAGGTTCATCAGCAGCGCCTTGACCGGCATCACCACCGAGCCGGTCATCAGGAACAGCAGCACCAGCGTCCCGGCCGCGACCAGGCCCAGCGCCCACGGCCCGCGGGACATCAGTTCGTCCTGGAAGTCCACCACCGAGGCGGCGCCGCCGGTGACGTAGGTCTTCAGTCCGCCCCGGTCGGCCCGCAGTTCGTCCACCACCTGCTTGGCCGTGGCGCCCTGCGGGTCCCCGTGCACCAGCACGTCCACCGTCGACACCGCGTCGCCGACCGGCGTGACCGCCCGCACCCCGCTCACCCCGGGCAGCTTGGCGACCACCTCGTCCGCGTACGCCTGCGCCACCGGCGCCCCGCCCTCGACCACCACCGTGATCGGCGCGGCCGCGACCTGGGGGAACCGCTGGTCGATCGTCTCGGCGACCTGCCGACCGGCCGAGGAGGCGGGCAGCACGGCGGCGCCGGAGCTGCGCATCTCGGCGTGCAGGAAGGGGGCGCCGGCCGCCAGCAGCAGCCCCACGCAGGCGAGCGTGACCAGCACCGCCCGCTTGCGGACCCGGCGGACGGTCCGGCTGAAGAAGCCCTCGTCCGGGACGGGCGCGGTCGGTGTCCTGATCCGGCCGCCGGCGAAGCCGAGCAGCGCGGGGATCAGGGTGAGGGCGGCGGCGACCGCGATCACCACCACGCTCACCCCGGCCGCGGCGACGGCGCCCAGCACCGGGCTGGTGAAGACGAACAGGCCGGCGAGCGCGACGGCCACGGTCAGTCCGGAGAAGGCGACGGTGCGCCCGGCGGTCGCGGCGGTGCGCTCGACGGCGGCGGCGATGTCCGCGCCGTGGCCCCGTTCCTCGCGGAAACGATTCACCATCAGCAGCGCGTAGTCGATCGAGAGCCCCAGCCCCAGCACGGTGGCGATCGGCAGCACGCTGGTGTCGATGTCCATGATCCGGCTGAAACCGAACATCGCCAGCAGGGCCCCGCCCACCGAGGCCACGGCGCCGATCACCGGCAGGGAGGCCGCGGCGAGGCCGCCGAAGACCAGCACCATGACGACCAGGGTGAGCGGCAGGGTCACCATCTCGCCGAAGCGGGTGTCCTGCTCGGTCTGCTTCTTGACCTCCTGCTGGAGGACGAGGTCCCCGCCGACGGTCACGTGCGCCCCGCCCGCACCGTTCAACGCGGTGAGGCGGTGGACGACCCCGTCGGTCTGGGCGGAGGTCGCGGTGTCGGCCATCCGTACGCTGATCAGGCTCGCCGTCCCGTCGGCGGCCCGCAGCGCGGCCGGGCCGGGCCCGGCGCCGTAGCCGTCCTGCGCGCCGGCCACCCCGGGCAGGGCGGTGATCTCGGCGGTGGCCTTCTGCACGGCGGCGCGCACCGCCGGGTCGTCCACCGGACTGCCGTCCACCACCGCGGTCACGGTGCCCTTGACCGGATCGGCCGCGGTGACCACGGCACTGCCCCGGTCCGCCTCGGCGGTGGCGGAGGAGGCCCCGGCCACCGAGCCCTCGAAGACCCGCCCGCCGATCAGCACCCCGACCACCAGGACGACGGCCCAGAAGCCGAGCACCCAGCGCCGGTGGCGGAAGCAGAACCGGCCGATGGCGGCGAGCCGGCCGCCGACCACAGCGGTGGGGACGGCGGAGGTGGGGTTGACCATGAGGAGCCTTTCGGGCAGTTCCACTCAATGTAGGTGCAACCCGAACTCCGGCCTATAGCAGGGCGATGAGCCCCATCTCACACTTCCCATCACATAAACCACACATAAGTCAAACCGGAAAACGAAGGCCCGTCAGCAGGGGATGGAAACCGCGAACCGGAAACACGAAACGGGCCCCACCCGGACGAATCCGGGTGGGGCCCGTTCCCTAGCTGTCAGCTAGCGGGGGGCGAGAGCCTCAGCTCTGGCCACCGGCCAGCTTCTCGCGCAGGGCGGCCAGGGCCTCGTCGGAGGCCAGGGCGCCCGAGCCCTCGTCGCTGCTGGACGAGTAGGAGCCACCGGCAGCGGCGGCGACGGCGTCGCCACCCTCGGCAGCGGCCTCGGCGTCGGCCTCGCGGCTCTTGATGACCTGGGCCTGGTGCTGCTCGAAGCGGGACTGCGCCTCGGCGTACTGGCGCTCCCACTCCTCACGCTGCTTCTCGAAGCCGGGCAGCCAGTCGTTCGCCTCGGGGTCGAAGCCCTCCGGGTAGATGTAGTTGCCCTGGTCGTCGTACGAGGCGGCCATGCCGTACAGGGTCGGGTCGAACTCGACCTCGGCCGGGTTGGCACCCAGGGCCTCGTTGGCCTGCTTCAGCGACAGGCTGATGCGGCGACGCTCGAGGTCGATGTCGATGACCTTGACGAAGATCTCGTCGCCGACCTGGACGACCTGCTCCGGGATCTCGACGTGGCGCTCGGCCAGCTCGGAGATGTGGACCAGACCCTCGATGCCCTCGTCCACGCGGACGAACGCACCGAACGGAACCAGCTTGGTGACCTTACCCGGAACGACCTGGCCGATCTGGTGGGTACGGGCGAACTGCTGCCACGGGTCCTCCTGGGTCGCCTTCAGCGACAGGGAGACGCGCTCGCGGTCCATGTCAACGTCGAGAACCTCGACGGTGACCTCCTGGCCGACCTCGACAACCTCGGACGGGTGGTCGATGTGCTTCCAGGACAGCTCGGAGACGTGCACCAGGCCGTCGACGCCACCCAGGTCCACGAAGGCACCGAAGTTGACGATCGAGGAGACGACGCCGGAGCGCACCTGACCCTTCTGGAGGGTGGTGAGGAAGGTCTGGCGGACCTCGCTCTGGGTCTGCTCCAGCCAGGCACGGCGGGACAGGACCACGTTGTTGCGGTTCTTGTCCAGCTCGATGATCTTGGCCTCGAGCTCCTTGCCCACGTAGGGCTGGAGGTCGCGGACGCGGCGCATCTCGACCAGCGAGGCCGGCAGGAAGCCACGGAGGCCGATGTCGAGGATGAGACCACCCTTGACGACCTCGATGACGGTACCGGTGACGATGCCGTCCTCTTCCTTGATCTTCTCGATCGTGCCCCAGGCACGCTCGTACTGAGCGCGCTTCTTGGACAGGATGAGACGACCCTCCTTGTCCTCCTTCTGGAGAACCAGGGCCTCGATGTTGTCACCGACGGCGACGACCTCGTGCGGGTCAACGTCGTGCTTGATCGAGAGCTCGCGGGACGGGATGACGCCCTCGGTCTTGTAACCGATGTCGAGGAGGACCTCGTCACGGTCGACCTTCACGATGACGCCCTCGACGATGTCGCCATCGTTGAAGTACTTGATGGTCTCGTCGATGGCGGCGAGGAAGGCCTCCGCGTCGCCGATGTCGTTGACCGCGACCTGCGGGGTGGTGCTGAGGGAGGAGTCGGTGGGGCTCGTCATTAGGAAAAGGGCTCCGGTACGGACATGAAGTCGTAGGTAATGCCACGCGGAGGGCCCGTATCGCTCCCACCGAAAGCCGGACAGCCAAGAACACGGCGCACCGGGATCCCGTCGAAAACGAGGAATCCGGCGTCCGTCTTGCGACCGTGGGGTCTTCGACAGATGCGAGCGCGACCTGCTCCGTCCGAGGCGCGCAGGCCCGCAGCGCAACTTGTAGCATACGGGGACGGCCAGGCACGGTCAACGCCAGAAGAGGCAAGACGGTGGAGCCCGGTACGGATCAGGCCATATCCTCCGATTGCGCACCTCGCGGTGGCGCTCGCAGGGGCCCTTCTCCCCGGATGCCACCGCCAGGACCCGACCCTGAACGAGTCGGTTCGCGGCAGCGGCGCTTCCGCAGTTCCATACCCTACGCGATGGGCATTGTCACCGTGGCCACCACCCCCCAGTCCTCCCTTCACGATCTTGACACCTCCCCGGCAGGGACCGGTGAGTTCGAGGAGGTCGAGGAGTCCGAGGAGGAGGACGGCGACGACGCGGTACGGCGCGAGGCCGGCGTCGGGGAGAGCAGCCGGGCCAGCCGGCACTGGTGGGACCGCAACGCCGACGAGTACCAGGACGAGCACGGCGAGTTCCTCGGCGACGACCGCTTCACCTGGTGCCCCGAGGGCCTGGACGAGGCCGACGCCCACCTCCTCGGCGAGGTCGCGGGCAAGGACGTGCTGGAGATCGGCGCCGGCGCCGCCCAGTGCTCCCGCTGGCTCGCCGCCCAGGGCGCCCGCCCGGTCGCCCTGGACATCTCCTACCGCCAGCTCCAGCACTCCCGCCGGATCGACCTCGGCCGGGGCGTCGAGCCCGTCGCGGTGGTCCAGGCCGACGCCGCCGTCCTGCCCTTCGCCGACGGCTCCTTCGACCTCGCCTGCTCCGCCTACGGCGCCGTCCCGTTCAGCGCCGACACCGAGCGGCTGATGCGCGAGGTGCACCGGGTGCTGCGGCCGGGCGGGCGCTGGGTGTTCTCGGTCACCCACCCGATCCGCTGGGCCTTCCCCGACGAGCCCGGCGTCGAGGGCCTCACCGCGATGTCCTCGTACTTCGACCGCACCCCGTACGTCGAGCAGGACGAGAACGGCCACGCCACCTACGTCGAGCACCACCGCACCGTGGGCGACCGGGTCCGCGAACTCGTCGCCGCCGGCTTCCGGTTGGTCGACCTGGTCGAGCCCGAGTGGCCGGCCGGGCTGGAGCAGGAGTGGGGCGGCTGGTCCCCGCTGCGCGGGCGGCTGATCCCCGGCACCGCGATCTTCGTCGCCGAGCGGGGCTGACGCCTTGCATCCGTCGTGGCGCGAACTGCCCGTCCGCACCGCCCTGCCCGCGCTGCACGAGGCCCTGGACGGGGTCGGCACGGCCGTCCTGGCCGCCCCGCCCGGGACCGGCAAGACGACGCTGGTGCCGCTCGCGCTCGCCGGGCTGCTCGCTGACGGCCGGCCGGTACGGCGGGTGCTGGTCGCCGAGCCCCGGCGGCTCGCCGTCCGGGCCGCCGCCCGGCGGATGGCCTGGCTGCTCGGCTCGTCGGTGGGCCGCGAGGTCGGGTACACCGTGCGCGGAGAGCGTCACGTCGGGCCGCAGACCGTCGTCGAGGTGGTCACCACCGGGGTGCTGCTGCAACGGCTCCAGCGCGACCAGGAGTTGCCCGGCGTCGACGTGGTCGTCCTGGACGAGTGCCACGAACGGCACCTGGACGCCGACACCGCCCTCGCCTTCCTGCTGGACGTCCGGGCGGCGCTGCGGCCCGAACTGCGGCTGGTCTGCGCCTCGGCCACCTCCGACACCGCGGCCTGGGCCGAACTCCTCGGCGGCGCACCGGTGGTGGCGGCGCACGGGACGTCCCACCCGGTGGACGTGGTCTGGGCGCCGCCGCCGCGCGCCGTCCGGCCCGCGCACGGGACGCGGGTCGACCCGGCGCTGCTCGACCACGTCGCTTCCGTCATCCGGCGGGCGCTGGGCGAGCGGGACGGGGACGTGCTCTGCTTCCTGCCCGGCGTCGGCGAGATCTCCCGGGTGGCCGGACAGTTGGCGGGGGTCGGCGCCGAGGTGCTGCAACTGCACGGGCGCGCCCCGCAGACGGTGCAGGACGCCGCCCTCACGCCGTCCACGGCGCGGCGGGTGGTCCTCTCCACCGCCGTCGCCGAGTCCTCCCTCACCGTGCCCGGGGTACGGATCGTGGTCGACGCCGGGCTCGCCCGCGAACCGCGCACCGACCACGCCCGGGGACTGGCCGGGCTGGTCACCGTACGGGCCTCGCTCGCCGCCGCCCGGCAGCGCGCGGGGCGTGCCGGGCGCGAGGCCCCCGGCGCGGTGTACCGCTGCTGGCACGAGGCCGAGGACGCGCGCGCGGCCCGGTTCCCGACGCCCGAGATCGCCCTCGCCGACCTCACCTCGTTCGCCCTCCAGGCCGCCTGCTGGGGCGACCCGGACGCCACCGGGCTCGCCCTGCCCGACGCCCCGCCCTCCGGGGCGATGGCCGCCGCCCGGCAGACGCTCCAGGCGCTGGGTGCGGTGGATGCGGACGGTCGGGCGACGCAGCGCGGGGTCCGGCTCGCCCGCACCGGGCTGCACCCCCGGCTGGGCCGGGCCCTGGTCGACGGCGCGGCGGCGGTCGGCGCGCGGCGAGCGGCCGAGGTCGTCGCGCTGCTCTCCGAGGAGCCGCCGCGCGCCCTCGGGGACGACCTCGGTGCGGTCTGGCGGACGGTGAAGGACTCCCGGGACCCGTACGCGGGGCGCTGGCGCGACGAAGTCCGCCGGTTGCGGCGCGGCACCTCCGACGAACCCGCCACCCAGCTGTCCGACGCCACGGCCGCCGGGCTGGTCGTCGCCCTCGCCTTCCCGGAGCGCATCGCCCGGGCGAGGGTGGAGCGGCCCGCCCCCGGGGAGCGCAGCCCGTACCTGATGTCCTCCGGCACGGCCGCCGAACTCGCCCCGGACACCCGGCTCGGCGCCCTGCCGTGGCTCGCCGTCGCGGTCGCCGACCGCCCGGCGGGGTCGCACTCGGCCCGGATCCTGCACGCCGCGGCCCTGGATGAGTCCACGGCCCGGCTGGCGGGAGCACCCCTTCTCGCAAGCCGCGAGGAAGTCCACTGGGACACCCGCCGCGACGAGGTCACCGCCCGCCGGGTGGAGTCCCTCGGCGCCATCGAACTCGCCGAGAAGCCGCTCAACCGCCCCGACCCGGCGCTGGTCCGGGGCGCGCTGCTGGAAGGCCTCGCCCGCGAAGGCGTCAGTACGTTGCTGACGTTCCCCTCGGGCCTGCGCGAACGCCTCGCGTTCCTCCATGGCGCGATCGGCGAGCCGTGGCCCGACGTCTCCGACGAAGCGTTGCTGGAGCGTGCCGAGGAGTGGCTGGAGCCCGAGTTGTCCCGCGCCCGCCGCCGCGCCGACCTGGCGAGGATCGACACCACGTCGGCGCTGCAACGCCTGCTGCCGTGGGCCACCGGCGAGGCGGGCAGACTGGACGAGTTGGCCCCCGAGCGCATCACCGTTCCGTCCGGCTCGAAGATACGAGTCGACTACGCGAGTGAACGCCCGGTGCTGGCGGTGAAGTTGCAAGAACTCTTCGGCTGGACGGCGGCGCCCGCGCTGGCCGGCGGCCGTGTCCCGCTGACCATCCACCTACTGTCGCCCGCAGGCCGCCCCGCCGCCGTCACCGGCGACCTGGAGAGCTTCTGGCGCGACGGCTACCGAGCCGTCCGCGCCGAGTTGAGAGGTCGCTACCCCCGCCACCCGTGGCCCGAGGACCCGACGACGGCAGAGCCCACCCGTCGCCTCAACTCCCGGAAATAGCTACTCCGGAAAGTCACCGGCCTGGACGGACGAGAGGAAGGACGTCCAGGCCGAGGCCGGGAAGACGAGGACCGGGCCACGGGGGTCCTTGGAGTCACGTACGGGGACGAGGCCGGGGAATCCGGGGGCCACCTCGATGCAGTTGTCGGCGTTGCTGCCGCTGTAGCTGCTCTTTCGCCACACGGCCTTGGCGAGCTCGTTGCTCATCATCCCTGAACCCCTCCAGCGCCTCGGCGATCAGCCGAAGCGAGTCGCTCTCTGACAGGCACTCACCACGGAGCTGGTCGAAACGATGGTGATGCCTGGCCACCCTGACAGGATCCTCGATGAGATCCCCACGATCGAGGGCCTCCGAGTAGACCAAGTTCTGCCCATCCGGCAGCTCCAGCAACACCATAGTCGTGTTGATGGTGAACCGCCGATTCGAGAACGGCGCCACCTGAATGACGATGTTCGGGAGCTGCGCCACCCTCAACAGGTGCTCCATCTGGACGCTCATCACGTCAGGCCCGCCGATGACCGTACGGATGGCGCTCTCATCGAGTACAACGATCAGCAGTGGCCCATCGGGTGCCAGAAAGCGGCTCTGTCGACCGAGTCGGGTTTTGAGCAACCCTTCGATCTCCTCCGGATTGCCGGCCGCATCGCCACTGGAGAATAGTGCTCGCGCGTATTGCCGACACTGCAACAGACCTGCCACCACGCCTTGCTGGTAGGTACGCACCGCACTGGCGGCAGCCTCCAGGTCCACGTGCCTCCAGAACCAGTCCGGATACTCGACCGACGCATTCCAGTCGACCCGCCCGTACAACCGCTTCAGCAAGTCGCCCGTACCGTACAGGCGGTCGAGCTCCTCGACCTCCTCGATCGGCGGCCTTCTCTTCCCACTCTCGGTCCGCGAAACCACAGTCCGATCGCAGTGGAGGAGCTTGCCCACGTCTTCCTGGCTGTAGCCCGCCGAATCCCGGGCGAAGCGGATCTCCTCGCCGAACATGATCGCGGAGCTGACGGTCGCCCCCCGCCTGGTCTTTCCCTGTGCCATGACTGCCCCCAGTTGTGCACCGCGCGTACCGCACGCCCATTTGGCGTCACCGTACCTCCGCAACCCCGATGATTGACACCGGAACGCAATCATTCGCGTGCACAGCGTGATTGCGCACTACCTCCGCGCTCCCCATTCCGCCCCCTCCGAGGTACCGCCATGCTCTCCCCCCGCGCGTTCGCCGCCCGGCTCGACTCCTGTATCGAATCCACCCCCCTCGCACGGCACTTGCTCCGCGCCTACCTCGCCGCACTCCCCGCCGGCGACCGCTACCGCGACATCGCCGAACTCCTCCTCGGCGAACTCTTCGCCAACGCCGTCCAGCACAGCGACGCCCCCACCGACCGCCTCATCGAAATCCGCTTCGCCTGCACCAACAACCTCCTCCGGCTCGAAGTCCACGACGCCGGTGGCGGACGCCCCAACCTCCGCACGCCCACCACCACCGACGAACACGGCCGAGGCCTCTTCCTCGTCAACGAACTCGCCGAACGCTGGGGCTGCTGCCCCCGGGCCGGCGGCATCGGCAAGTTCGTCTGGGCCCTCGTCACCCCCGCCCCCGCCCTCGCCTGAAAGCCCGCACCCCGATGCAGCCTCCCCTCCGCACCCTCGCCCGCCGCACCCTCGACCGAGGCCACACCCCGGCCGAGACCTACGCGGTGCTCGCCCGCCACGGCCACCAGCCCCTGCCCGCCGCCCGCGCCGTCTGCCTCGCCCTCGACATCCCCCTCGCCGAGGCCGCCCGCCGACTCAACGACTGCTACGACGCCCTCCTCGCCGGCCCCCGTCCGGGCGCCGAAGCCGACACCGGCGAACTCCTCGAAGCCCTCGGGGTGTTCGACATCCCCAAGACCCTGACCGCCACCGACCTGGCCGTCATCGACCTCTTCCTCACCGCCATCGACGCCATGGGCGGCATCCGCGCCGGTCACCAGCACGGCCTGGGGCGCTGGTTCACCACCGGCAACCTCACCGCCGCCTACCTCTCCCTCGCCGCCGCCCAACCGCTCCCCACCACCGGCGACCCGGCCCGGTACTGGCCCACCCTCGTCACCGCCGGCGAGCTCCTCCTCACCCTCCCCACCCCCGACCCCCGCCTCAAGCCCGCCCTCACCCACTGCCGCACCCGAGCCACCCCCGCAACCCGCCCCTGAACACAGGAAGTCGGCCCGTCCGACTTCCTGTGCCCACCCGCCGCTACGCAGCCAGGGCTCATCGGCCGTAGGACGGGCCGCCCACGCCGAGGTCGAGCCGCGCCTGCGCGTGGTAGGCGTTGAGCAACTCCACCAGAACCGGGCCGTTCGACTCCCCGGCGTACTCGCGGGCTGCGATCTCGGACTCCCACAGCGCGGCGTTGACCGCCTTCGCCGCCTCCACCGCACCGGGGCTCGCCAGCAGGACGAGCGTTTCGAAGAGCGCCGACCGCTGGATCTCGGCCCGCTCCATCGTGGCCAGCAGCTCAGCCCTCGCCGTCGACCCCTCCTCGGCGTCCAAGGCCCGCTTGGCGACCGTGGCGATCTCCTTGACGGAGGTCGCGTACTGCACATAGGTGTCGAGCTTCCGCTCGTCCCACCGCGTGACCATGAGGCGTCGGTGCTTGGTCCGCTCGGCCCACCCGGTGGCCATGAAGGAGGTGAGCGCGCCCAACAGGACGCCTGCCAGCGTGACGATCTGAGTAATCACCCCCCAGAACCTATCGACCCCCCCGCCCCGCAGAAGAGCACCGGAAGTCGGCCCGTCCGACTTCCTACGCAGCACCTCAACTCCGTTGCGCCGGATACCCTTTCGGGGGATTGCTCGGCCGGTTTCCGGGCAGCTCCGCGCGCAGTCGGGCAGAGTGGCGCCGGGCCCCTCCGCGGGCCCGTGTGCCCTACCGGAGGAAGGACACCCATGCGCACCTCCCCGTCCCGGCTCGTCCGCACCGGCAGCACCCTTGCATCACTCGCCCTGGCGGCCGTCCTCGCGACCGCCACCACGGCCTCCGCCGCCGTGCCGTCGCTGCAGATCGACGACGGCACCACCGTCAGCTCCCGGCAGGTCACCGTCGGGCAGTGCGTCAACCCCTCGCTGACCACCCACATCCACAGCATCGCGGTGGGAAGCCGGGCGGGCAGCGGCAGCATGACCGTCTTCCAGTCCCGCAACTGCACCGGCAACGTCATCCGGCAGGGCCAGAGCCCCATGTTCTTCAACCCCCCGGCCTCGATCGGCTCCGTCCGAATCGACTCCGCCCCCTGACCACCAGGCACGGGAAGTCGGCCCCGCCGACTTCCGGTGCGGCACCAACCCGGTTACCGCTTCTGGCGAGGTTGCTTGATCTTGATCTGGCCGGCGCGCGGATGCCCGACTGTGACTGCCATCCCCTCCTATGACCGCGGTGTGCTGTGCCAGTGCCACGTGGTGAGACGAGGGTGCCCCGGCAGTTCGGCGCGGCCGGTGGCCCACAACAGGGTGAGCCAGGGATCCGCGCCGCCCGGAGCCTCAGGAAACAGACGGGCGAGCACCCGCGAGCAGAGAGCGGAGGGCGGGGTCCAGGCAAGCCCGAAGCCTTCCGCCACATCGTGCATGTGTACCAGCGT
Organism: Kitasatospora sp. NPDC030952; assembly: GCF_055571335.1. Taxonomy (NCBI): domain Bacteria; kingdom Bacillati; phylum Actinomycetota; class Actinomycetes; order Kitasatosporales; family Streptomycetaceae; genus Kitasatospora; species Kitasatospora sp. NPDC030952. Next base: position 42,820 of record NZ_JBVIFM010000029.1, on the reverse strand, counting down.
CTCTACCACCCCCATCGCCGCAAAGCCTTCAGGATCCGACACCCCGGCGGCGTGGTGGGCTCGGACCCGGGGCGGCGTCGTACGCACCATGGCGACCAGCAGCGCGCCGCACGCCTCCAGCACCTGCACCAGGCCGACCGGACCCGCGTCACGCTCCGCGAAGAGGAAGTACGCGGGTCCGTCCGGCCTCTTCCGGTGCAACGCGAAGGGCACATGGGTGTCCAGCGGCGGGCTCTGCGGTCCCAGCTGCACGGCGTAGTACAACAGGTCGTTGGCGAGGTGCTCGACGGTCTCCCAGCAGTCCCAGTCCAGCGAACCGGCCTTACCGCCCCACCCCTCTGCGGGTGCGTCCGCAAGGATGCCCACCGCGAGCCGCACGGCAAGGTCGACGTCGTCCGCGGTGACGGGAGACAACGCTGATCCCGTTTCGACTGATGGAGACATGGCAGCACCGTACCGCGAGGAAAGAGGGCTACCCCGTCCAGCTTCCAAGGATCCAGGACCGGCTCGACGGGTCGATCCGCAGCCGCCCGGCGGCCGCCGCCCCGCGCGAGGCACACCCCGCCGAAAACCGGATGTCGGCGTGGCGATGAGTTTTCCGGCCCGGACCGGTCTACATCTCGACCGGAACACCCGGAACACCCGGAACGACCGGGACACGACCGGACGACCGACTCATCGGGAGCACAGACATGGGCCTCATCCAGATCGAACTGTTCGCGACCCTCGACCTCGTCGGGCAGGCGCCCGGCGGCCCCGACGAGGACCCTGAGGGGTTCCCGTTCGGCGGCTGGCAGGCGCCCCTCATGAGCGAGGCCACCGGGGCGCAGATCCTCGCCGCGTACGAGGGCACGGACGCGCTGCTGCTCGGCCGGCGCACCTACGACCTCTTCGCCTCCTACTGGCCGGAGCAGAAGGAGGGCGAGATCGCCGAGCTCTTCAACCGCGTCCCGAAGTACGTGGCCTCCCACGGCACGCCCGAGCTCCCGTGGGCCGGGTCCACCCAGCTCGGCCCGGACCTCGCCGGTGCGGTGCGCGAGCTGCGCGAGCGGCACGAGCAGGTGAGGGTCGTCGGGAGCCTGAACCTGGTGCAGTCCCTGCTGCGGGAGAAGCTCTTCGACCGGCTCGACCTCTGGGTGCACCCGATCGTGCTCGGCGTCGGGAAGAAGGTCTTCGACGGCGGCGCGGTGCCCTCGAACCTCACGCTCCTCGCGCCGCCGGTGGCCGGTCCGCAGGGCACCGTGTACCTGCGGTACGGGCTCGCCGAGGGCACGCCGAGGACGGGCGACATGAGCCTGCCCGACCGCGGCCTCGGGTCCGACGGCGCCCGGTGATCCGATGACCACCGTCCACGCCAACGGGGTCGCCCTCGGCATCGAGTCGTTCGGTGCCGACGACGCGCCGCTCGTCCTGCTCGCGGGCGGGCCGACGATGCTCTCCTGGCCCGACGCGCTGTGCGAGCGCCTCGCCGCCGGCGGGCGCCGGGTGGTGCGCTACGACCTGCGCGACAGCGGGGAGTCGACGACGAAGGATCCGGAGGCGCCCGACTACACCCTGCGCGACCTCGCCGCCGACGCGGCGGCCCTGGTCGACGTGCTCGGCGGGGCGCCCGCGCACCTGGCGGGGATCGGCGTCGGTGGGATGGTCGCCCAGGTGGCCGTGCTCGACCGTCCGGGGGCGTTCGCGGCGCTCACCCTGGTCGGCACCCGCCCGGTCGCCCCGGGCCCGCCCGACGACGACCTCCCCGACCACGACCGGGCGACGATGGGCCGGCTGTTCGCGCGCCCGATGCCCGACTGGGGCGACCGCGGAGCGGTCATGGAGTTCGCCGCGGTCGGCGCGGAGATCCGCGGCGACGACCCGGCCGCCGCGCGCGCACTGGCCGCGCGCATCTGGGACCGTACGCCCGGTGTCGCGCCGCCGGTCCAACTGGCCAACCAGCTGGGCCTGGTGTTCTCCCGGCTGGACTGCCGGCCCCGCTGGCGCGAGCGCCTGCCCGGGATCGACGTCCCCACGCTCGTCGTCCACGGCCGCCACGACCGGTTCTTCCCGGTCGGCAACGCCGAGGCCATCGCGCGCGAGGTCCCCGGGGCACGGCTGCTGGTCCTCGACGGGGCCGCCACCGCGATCGCCGCCGCGGCGGTCGGCGAGGTCGCCGGGGCGATGCTCTCCCTCGGGCCGGGGGCCGGGGCCAGGTAGGCGCGCACGTGAGGCGCGCACGTGAGGCGCGCACGTGAGGCGCGCACGTGAGGCGCGCACGTGAGGCGCGCACGTGAGGCGCACACGGCGAGGCGCACCCGTTCAGGCGCCATGGTGCTGCACAGGAAGTCGGCCTTCCCGACTTTCTGTGCAGCACCATTCGCAACCAGCGGCGGTGCGTCAGACCACGGCGAGCCGGTCCACCAGCAGCCCCACCCGCTGCTCGGCGTACTCCGACGGGAGCCGTCCCGCCCGGGTCAGGGTGGCCAGTCCGTGCAGGGAGGCCCAGAACATCTCGGTGAACACCCCCGGGTGGACGCCCTCCCCGGCGACCTCGCCGAGGCTTTCCAGCAGGGCGGCGAAGGCGTCCTTCAGCGGCTCGGGGGTGGACTCCTGCGCGAAGTCCAGGCCGCCGTCGAGCTGGAACAGGGCGTCGTAGACCGCCGGGTTGCGGGCGGCGAAGTCGAGGTAGGCGCGGGCGAGGGCGGTGACCCGGGCGCGCGGGCCGTCCGCGGCGGAGGTCGCGGCCCGCAGTGCCGCGGCCATCTCGGTGGCGCCTTCGAGGGCGACGGCGCCGATGATCTCGCGCTTGCCGCGGAAGTGGCTGTAGAGGACGGGCTGGCTGTACTCGATGCGCTCGGCGAGCCGGCGGGTGGTGACCGCGTCCCAGCCCTGCTGCTCGGCGAGTTCGCGGGCCGTCGCCACGATGAGGCGTTCCCGCTCGGCCCGTTCGCGCTGCTTTCGTTCCTGTACCGACATGACTCGATTCTAGCACTGCTAGACATTCGAGCGGCAGCAGGACTAGCATTGCCTCACCAGCTAGCAGCGCTAGATTCTTGGAGGGGTCATCATGCTCGACGCACTCAAGGTCGTCACCGTCGTGGTCGTCGGAGTGATGGTGGGGGTGGAGTTCTCCGTCGCCTTCATCATCAACCGGATCTTCAACGCACTCCCCGAGGACAGCGGCCAACTCGGCCGCGCCCACGGGGGCCGGATGCTCGGCGCCCTGATGCCGTTCTGGTACATCGGCTCGCTCGTCCTCGCCGCGGTCTGGGCCGTCGCCGGCTGGCACCAGCACGGCACCGGCCTCGTCCTCACCGCCGCCGGGCTGCTGATCGTCAGCGTGCTCATGTCGGTCCTGCTGCTCGTCCCGATCAACAACCGGAGCAAGACCTGGACCCCGGAGAACCGGCCCGCGGACTGGAAGGAGCAGTCGGAGCGCTGGGACCGCTACCACTACGCCCGCGTCGCCGTCATCATCGCCGCCTTCGCCCTGCTCGCCGCCGCCCTCGTCTGAGCCCGCGGGCCGACAGCGCACTCGTGGCCACCCCCTTCGACCCGGCCCGCGCCGTCCCAAGACGCTCCAGGACACCCGAAGACGCCCCACTCGCACGGGAAGTCGGCCCCGCCGACTTCCCGTGCGGCATTTCCGGCGCTCAGCCGCAGCCGGAAGCCTCAGGCCGACTGCTGGGACATCCAGCTGAAGGCGTCCTCCGTCCGCCGCGCCAGTGCACCGGTCCGCCAGGAGTCCGTGATGTCGGTCCACCTTTCCAGGCGCGCATCGAGGGCACTGCCCTCCACCGTCTGGTCGTACCAGAGGGTGAAGGTGTAGACCCTGCCCTCGGCGGAGACGACCCGGCCGTCCTCGTGGTCGAGGCCGCCCTGCAGGAGGTCCACCACGACGGTCTCGTCAGGGTCGAGCCCCTGCTCCCGCAGCAGCTCGCGCAGCCGGACCCAGAGGTCGAAGGAGCTGGTCCGCAGGAGTTCGGTGTACTGCACCACGATGCTCGCCGTCATGGGCCGAGTCTTCCAGCCCACCACCGGCCGGATCTTCGCCACCTCCCCCGGTGAAGGGGTGGCCGGCGCCCTCCGGGAGGATGTGACACCGCATCGCCCCACCAAGTCCGGACGCACGACCAGGAGTTCCGACATGAGATCCGACCTGAGATCCGGCCCGGGTCTCGACCCGAGTTTCGCCAACCACCGGGTCGTCATCACCGCGGCCGGCCGCGACTTCGGGCGCACCCTGGCCATCCGGCTCGCGGACCTCGGCGCCGAGGTCTATCTCTCCGCCCGCACCTCCGCCGCCGCCGAGCGGGTCCGGGACGAGATCCGTGGCCGGGGGAACCAGCGCGTCCACGCCTTCGCCTGCGACCTGACGGACCCCGCCTCGATCCGCGACTTCGCAGCCGAAGTCGGCCGGCACACCGACCACATCGACGTACTGATCAACAACGGCTCCCGCTACCTCGCCGGCCCGGACCTCCTGTCCGCCGGCGACGACGACGTCATCGACACCATCGCCTCCGGCGCCACCGGCACCGTCCTGACCGTGAAGAACTTCCTCCCGCTCCTGCTCAACTCGGACAAGCCGGACGTGGTGACCATGGTCTCCGCCTGCGGAACCGCCGGGCACCACCGGTCCGAGGCGCACGACGCCTTCTACGCGGCCAAGAGCGCCCAGGCGGGGTTCGTCGACATCCTCTCCAAGCGCCTGCGGCCGCAGGGAGTTCGGGTGATCTCCCTCTACCCGCCCGACTTCGACAACCCCGACCCGCTCAGCGAGGAGTGGGAGACCACACCGCGCGGGGCCGAGGACGCCCTCACAGCGCAGTCGCTCGTGGACTGCGTCCTCTTCGCCGTCGGTCAGCCCCGCGACTGCTTCATCAAGTCGTTCCACTTCGAACAGGTCTGAGAGCCCATGCCCTACGTCATCCGCCGGATCAACAGCAGCGAGCACCGGCGGCTCCGGGCGATCAGGCTGGCGGCGCTGCGCGACGCCCCCACCGCCTTCAGCTCCTCCTACGCCGACACCGCCGCCCTCCCCGACGACGCCTGGCGCCGGCAGGCCGCCGTCGAGGCCTCCGCCGAGGAGTCCGCCACCTTCGTCGCCACCGTCGCGATCGACTCCACCGACTCCACCGACTCCACCGACGCGACCGACGCGACCGACGCCACCGACGCCACCGGGGACTGGATCGGCATCGCCGGCGTCGGGCCCCTCCCGGACGTCCCGGACCACGTCCACGTCCACTCGGTCTACGTGGCCCCGCAGCACCGCGGGCCCGCCGGCCCGGCCGCCGACCTGATGCGGGCGGTCATCCGCCACGCCCAGGAGCACACCGCCGTACGCTGGTTGACCCTCGGCGTGCGCGAGGACAACCAGCGCGCGTTCGCCTTCTACCGGCGGCTCGGCTTCGAACCCACCGGCAAGGTGGTGCCCTTCGGCCCCAACCCCGCCGAGCAGCTCATCATCCTGGGCTACCCGGACTTCCGGACCGCTCCGGCTTCCGCCTGAGCGAGCCCGCCGACTCCGCCCCGGAGACTCGGGCCCCGAGCTGCCGCCGCCACTCCGACGGGCTGGCCCCGCGGGCCCGTTTGAACGCCACGCTGAACGCGAACGCGTCCGCGTACCCCACCTCGTGGGCCACGGCGGCGACGGTCGCCTCGGTGTCCCGCAGCAGGTCCGCCGCCAGGACCATCCGCCAGCCGGTCAGGTAGGTGAGCGGGGGCTCGCCGACCGCGGCGGTGAAGCGTGCGGCGAAGCCGGCCCGGGACTGACCGACCCGGGCGGCCAGTTCGGCGACCGTCCAGCGGTGCGCCGGGTCCTCGTGCAGCAGGCGCAGCGCGTCGCCGACCGCCGGGGTGCCCAACGCACTGCACCAGGAGGGGAGTTCGGCCTGCGGTCGGGCGCACCAGGCGCGCAGGGCCAGCACCAGGACGAGGTCCAGCAGCCGGTTGAGCACGGCGTCCTGCCCGGGCTCCTCCTGGGCCACCTCGGCGGCGAGCAGGTCCAGCGCCGCCCGGGTGCGGGGACCGGCGGGCGCCACGGCCAGCGGCGGGAGCATGCCGAGCAGCCGCTCGCCCACGTCGCCGCGGAGCTCGTACGCGCCGCGGAGCAGGGTGGTGGCGCCCGGCAGCCCGTCACCGAAGGTCCGGGGGGCCAGGCTCTGCTGGACCGGTCCCGGCCCGTGGACGAAGTGCTTGGTGCCGCCGCGGATCACCACCTGCGGTGGGGTGTCCGGGGCGTCGGCGATGGTGTACCGGCCGGTGCCGCTGACCAGCGCGATGTCCCCGGCCGCCAATCGCACCGGCGCGACCCCCGGCACGTCGTCGAGCCGGACCGACGCCTGCCCGCCGAGGGCGGCCACGACCGTGAGCGGAGGGGCGTCGGCGAAGGTCATCGACCACGGCGGCCGCTGGATCAACTGCCGGATCCGCGCGTTCCTGGCACGGGCCCGGTGCAGCAGATCGCTCAGGACGTCCATACCGGCCCACGCTAGACGATCACAAAGGGATCGGCGACGTTCGCCCATGGATCGTCTGCCCGCACCGGAGTTGTCTGGAGGGCATGACGAACATCCTCATCCTCGGCGGCACCGGCACCACCGGCCGCCGCATCGCCCGCCGCCTGACGGCCCAGGGCCGGCCGGTCCGTACGGCCTCCCGCACCGGCGGCGACGTCCGCTTCGACCTGGCCGACCCCGCGACCTGGGCGCCCGCGCTCGACGGCGCCACCGCCGCCTACCTCCTGGAGCCCGAGCCGAGGCCCGGCCGGGACCCGCGGGCCCGCATCCCGCAGCTGGTCACCGAGGCGGTCGCGGCCGGCGTACGGCGGCTGGTGCTGCTCTCCGCCCACGGCGTCGACGAGGCCGACGACGGCCACCCGCTCAAGGCCACCGAACGGGCCGTGCGCGACAGCGGCGTCGACTGGACCGTCCTGCAACCCGGCTGGTTCGCCCAGAACTTCACCGAGTCCTTCTGGCTCTCCGGCGTCCTCTCCGGCACCCTCGCCATGCCCACCGGCGACGGGCGCACGCCCTTCATCGACGCCGAGGACATCGCCGAGGTCGCCGCCGCGGCACTCACCGACGAGCGCCACAGCGGCCGGACGTACCGACTGACCGGCCCACGGGCGCTCAGCCTCGGCGAGGCGGCCGACCTGATCACCGCCGCCACCGGCCGGACGGTCCGCCACCTCGACGTCGACCCGGACGCCTTCACGGCCGGGCTGGTCGCCGACGGCACGCCCCCCGACGTCGCCGCCTTCCTCACCGGCCTGCTGCTGCACATCCGCGACGGCCGGGTCGCGGACGTCTCCGACGGCGTGGAACGGGCCCTCGGCCGGCCGGCCCGCTCCTTCGAGTCCTTCGTCACCGAGGCCGCCGCCGCAGGCCACTGGGACTGAGCGGTACCGCCAACCCGGCCGCACAGGAAGTCGACTCCGCCGACTTCCCGTGCGGCGCCCCGGTCGGTCGCGCCGTCAGTGGGTGCGCGAGGGCGGCGTGGGGGTGCCCATCGACTGCCCCGGGCGCAGGATCGGGGTGGGAGTCTGGACGGGGCTGCAGGTCAGAACCCTGCCGGCCGCGTCGTGGATGCAGGTCGCATCCGGGTCCGGCCCCTGCCGCTTGGTCGCACAGTCGGTACACGCCACCGGCGGCTCGTTCTGCGGCTCGATCCCGGACTCCGCCTTGGGCCTCGCGGCTGCCGCGCTGCCCTGCGGCTTGGTGGGAGGAGCTGCGGTGCCCTTCGCGGCCGGCTTCGGGGGCGCGGCCGGAGCGCTGGTCTCCGGCTCGTCCGCCTCCGGGGAGGCCGGCACCGGCTCCGGCGTCACGGTCGGCGTCTCGGTCGGCGCCGGCGTCACAGCCGGTGTCTCAGAGGGAGCCGCAGTCGGCGCCGCAGTGGCCGTAGCCGTCGGGCTCACCGCCGCACCGGGCGTCACCACCGCAGCCGGCCCCGCCGCTCCGCCCCCGCCACCGCCGCCCGACAGCGCCCACACCGACCCGCCGACCACCAGCACCGCCGCCAGTGCCGCCGGACCCACCACCCGGGCCCGCAGGAATCCCCGCCGCTCCGCCGTACCCGCTTCCGGCGCCACCGCTCCACCCATCGCCACTCCCCCGGCTCCGCTCCGCACCGCGCCCCTGCGCGACGGACCGCCAGATCGTAGCGGCGGGCCCGGACACTCCTCGCGCCCGGGCCCGTCCGAAGATCACCACGTCAGTGATCACCACGTCAGTGATCACCGCATCAGTGATCACCGCGTCAGTGATCACCACGTCAGTGATCACCGCGTCAGTGCGCGGCGGCCTCCCAGTTCGCCCCGACGCCCACCGAGACGTCCAGCGGGGCGCGCAGCGGGTAGGCGCCGGCCATCTGCTCGCGGACGATCGCCTCGACCGGCTCGCGCTCGCCCGGGGCCAGCTCCAGCACGATTTCGTCGTGCACCTGGAGCAGCATCCGGGAGCCGAGCCCGGCCGCGCGCAGCGCGTCGTCCACCCGCAGCATGGCGATCTTGACGATGTCGGCGGCCGAGCCCTGGATCGGGGCGTTGAGGGCCATCCGCTCGGCCATCTCGCGGCGCTGGCGGTTGTCGCTGTTGAGGTCCGGCAGGTAGCGGCGGCGGCCGAGCAGGGTCTCGGTGTAGCCGGTGGCGCGGGCCTCCTCGACGACCCGGTGCAGGTAGTCCCGCACGCCGCCGAAGCGCTCGAAGTAGGTGTCCATCAGGCCCTGGGCCTCGGCGGGCTTGATGTTGAGCTGCTGCGAGAGCCCGTACGCCGAGAGCCCGTACGCGAGGCCGTAGGACATCGCCTTGATCTTGCGCCGCATCTCCGCGTCCACCGAGCCGCCGGGGACCTCGAAGACCTGGGAGGCGACGGTGGTGTGGAGGTCCTCGCCGGAGGCGAAGGCCTCGATCAGGGCCTCGTCCTCGGACAGGTGCGCCATGATCCGCAGTTCGATCTGCGAGTAGTCGGCGGTGAGCAGCGACTCGTAGCCGGTGCCGACGACGAAGGCGCGGCGGATGGCCCGGCCCTCCTCCGTCCGGACCGGGATGTTCTGCAGGTTCGGGTCCTGGGAGGAGAGCCGGCCGGTGGCGGCGACCATCTGGTTGAAGGTGGTGTGGATCCGGCCCTGCGGCGAGACCGTCTTGAGCAGGCCCTCGACGGTGGTGCGCAGCTTGGCCTGGTCGCGGTGGCGCAGCAGGATGACCGGCAGCTCGTTGTCGGTCTGGGTGGCGAGCCAGGTGAGGGCGTCGGCGTCGGTGGTGTAGCCGGTCTTGATCTTCTTGGTCTTGGGGAGGGCGAGTTCGCCGAAGAGGATCTCCTGCAGCTGCTTGGGCGAGCCGAGGTTGAACTCGCGCCCGGCGGCGGCGTGGGCCTCCTCGACGCAGCGCTGGATCTCGGCGGCGAACTGGGCTTCGAGCCGGGTGAGCCAGTCGCGGTCGGCGGCGATGCCGTAGCGCTCCATCCGGGCGAGCAGCGCGGCGATGGGCAGTTCCATGTCGTGCAGCAGCCCGGCGGCGCCGACCTCGGCGAGGCGGGTGTCGAAGAGCGCGGCGAGGTCGAGGACGGCGCGGGCCTGGAGCATCAGCGCCTGGGCGTGCGCGGTCGGGTCCTCCTCGGGGGCGTCGAAGGCGAGTTGGCCGCTCTCGGACGCCGGGGCGGGGGTGAGGGAGCGGGCCAGGTACTCCTCGGCGAGCACCTCCAGGGTGAAGGTGCGGCGGCCGGGCTTCTCCAGGTAGGCGGCGAGCGCGGTGTCGGCGGCGACGCCGGCGATGGTCCAGCCGCGCTCGGCGAAGGCGCGCATGACCTGCTTGGCGATGTGCAGGGCCTTGGGGGCGGCCGGGTCGGCGAGCCAGCCGGCGAAGGCCCGCTCGTCCTCCTCGGCGAGCTGCGCCGGGTCGAACCAGGCGGCCGACTCCCCTACGGCGAGGGCGACTTCGGTGACCTCGCCGGCACCGAGGGCCCACTGGTAGACGGCGGCCAGCGCGACCGGCGCCTTGCCGTCGGAGGCGTGCTCGCGCAGCCAGGCGGCCAGCGTGCCCGGATCGGTGAGCAGTTCGCCGTCGACCTCGACGCCGGGGGCGAGTTCGGCGGCCTCCTCCTCGCCGGCGGACGGGTCGACCCCGAACACCCGGTCGCGGAAGTTGGCGTTGCGGAACTCCAGCGACTCCATCAGGGTGCCGACGGCGGCCCGGTCGAAGGGCTGCCGGGCCAGGTCGGGGACGCCCAGCGGGAGTTCGACGTCGCGGACCAGCTCGGTGAGCACCCGGTTGCGCTTGACCGAGTCGAGGTTGTCGCGCAGCTTCTCGCCGATCTTGCCCTTCACCTCGTCGGCGCGGGCGACGAGTTCGTCGAAGGAGCCGAACTGGTTGACCCACTTGGCGGCGGTCTTCTCGCCGACGCCGGGGATGCCGGGCAGGTTGTCGGACGGGTCCCCGCGCAGGGCCGCGAGGTCGGGGTACTGGCGGGGGGTGACGCCGTACTTCTCGGTGACCTTCTCCGGGGTGAAGCGGGTGAGTTCGGAGACGCCCTTGGTCGGGTAGAGCACGGTGACGTGGTCGGTGACGAGCTGGAGCGAGTCGCGGTCGCCGGTGACGATGTCGACGTCGTAGCCGGCCGCCTCGGCGGCGGTGGCCAGGGTGGCGATGATGTCGTCGGCCTCGAAGCCCTCGACCGTCATCCGCGGGATGTTCATGGCGTCGAGCAGTTCGCCGATCAGGCCGATCTGGCTCTTGAACTCGTCCGGCGTCTTGGCCCGATTGGCCTTGTAGTCGGGGAACTCGGCGGAGCGGAAGGTCTGCCGGGAGAGGTCGAAGGCGACGGCGAGGTGGGTGGGCTGTTCGTCCCGGACGGTGTTGGCGAGCATCGACGCGAAGCCGTAGACCGCGTTGGTGGGCTGGCCGGTGGAGGTGTTGAAGTTCTCCACGGGCAGGGCGTAGAAGGCCCGGTAGGCCATCGAGTGCCCGTCGAGCAGCATCAGCCGGGGCCGCGGGCCGGCCCCGCCGCCACCCGTCGCGCCCTTGTCCGTACTCTGCGTAGCCACGTCAACGTCCGTTCCTGCCGATTCCACTACCGGCCCCCGATCCTATGGCCCGGCACCGACAAAAGGGGCGCCGCGCCGGTCCGGCCGGGCCCGCTACCAGCGAGTAGGACGGTCGTACGATCTCAGGCAGCACGACGGCAGCACGACCACGCGAACCCCGAACGGCAGGAGCTCCCCCCATGACCGACGCGGCCCCCGGCAACGCCCCCGGCAACGCCACCGAGAGCGCTCCCGGCAACGCCTCCGTCCTCAAGGTCCCGCAGGACGTGCTGGACCACTTCGCCAAGCTCGGGGTCGACCCGGAGACCTTCTCCGGCGGCCACCTCGGCGAGAAGCTCGGCATCCGGATCGTCGAGGCCTCCGGTGACCGCGTGGTCGGCACCATGCCGGTCGACGGCAACCAGCAGCCGTACGGGCTGCTGCACGGCGGCGCGTCGGCCGCGCTGGCCGAGACGCTCGGCTCGATCGGCGCGATGCTGCACGCCGGTCCGGGCCGGTACGCGGTGGGCGTGGACCTCAACGCCACCCACCACCGCTCGGCCACCTCCGGCCTGGTCACCGGGGTGGCGACGGCGGTGTTCAAGGGCCGCACGGCCGCCACGTACGAGATCGCGATCACCGACGACACCGGCAAGCGGGTCACCAGCTGCCGGCTCACCTGCATGCTGCGCGACCTGTAGGGCGTGCCCTCGAACTCCCTGGTCGGATCCCAACAGTCCTGCGCCCGCGAACAGTTGCGGTGCGGACAACATCAAATCCCTTTCCCGCCCCCTTGTTTGACCGTCCGCCGCCCTGGGCAGGCGTTGGTCTGGACAAGGGGGCGTCGGCATGCCCGGCCGCTGCTCGGCGGTGCGCCCGGCACTCTCCCCGCGCCTGTGACACTGCGTAACAGGTAGGAAATCCAAGCAAGCAGCGGCTCCGCGGCCCAGAGCGCCCCGGGGCCCCTTCGCCGCGCCCTCCTCGTCCGAAATGCGGACGTTCACGGTCGAAAGCAGCACGCCGGACGGCAGTGTCCGATTATCGACCGTGCCAGCTGCAACCCGCATTTCTGGCCCTTACATCTCTCTACCAGCAAGTAAACGCCCGGGAGTTCAGGATCGGTCGAGCCGAAACTTCCACATGCTGAGACAATTGCTCCGTGTGCTCATAACAAGAGAATCACAGCCTGCTCGCAGCACTGCCCGAGCCGCCCAACGACGCCTAGAGTCACGGCCAGTCACCGCGCCACCGGATTGGGCCAGGCCCTCCGCGCACCCCGGCTCCCGCCACTCAGGCGCGGGCGCCTCCTGAACCGAAGGGGACCCTCGTGCGTCATCGTTCAGCCGTTGTCGTGAGCATTGCCGTGATCGGCGCCCTCAGCCTCACCGCCTGCGGCTCCCGCGGCGGGAAGTCCGGCGACAACGCCGGCGGCAAGGACAGCAACTCCTCCACCACCGTCGTCATCGGCGTCGACGCCCCGCTCACCGGCGACCTCTCCGCCCTCGGCCTCGGCATCCGCAACTCCGTCGACCTCGCCGTCAAGAACGCCAACGCCAACAACGAGGTCCCCGGCGTCAAGTTCGAGGTCAAGGCCCTGGACGACACCGCCAAGCCCGCCCCCGGCCAGCAGAACGCCACCCAGCTGGTCAGCGACGCCAAGGTGCTCGGCGTCGTCGGCCCGCTCAACTCCAGCGTGGCGCAGTCGATGCAGCAGATCTTCGACGACGCCAACCTGACCGAGATCTCCCCCGCCAACACCGGCGTCGCCCTCAGCCAGGGCGAGAAGTGGGCCAGCGGCGACAAGAAGCGCCCCTTCAAGTCCTACTTCCGCACCGCCACCACCGACGCCGTCCAGGGCCCCTTCGCCGCCCAGTTCCTCTACAACGACGCCAAGAAGACCAAGGTCTTCCTGATCGACGACCAGAAGACCTACGGCGCCGGCCTCGCCTCCACCTTCAAGGGCGAGTTCACCAAGCTCGGCGGCACCCTGGCCGGCGAGGAGCACGTCAACCCGGACGACCGCGACTTCTCCGCCATCGTCACCAAGGTCAAGGCCTCCGGCGCCGACGCCGTCTACTACGGCGGCGAGTACCCGGCCGCCGGCCCGCTCTCCCTCCAGCTCAAGGACGCCGGCGTCAACATCCCGCTGATGGGCGGCGACGGCATCCAGAGCGCCGACTTCATCAAGCTCAACCCCAAGAGCCAGGGCGACTTCGCCACCGCCGTCGGCCTGCCCGTCGAGTCCCTGGACACCGCCAAGAAGTTCATCGCCGACTACAAGACCGCCGGCTACAAGGACGCCTACGAGACCTACGGCGGCTACTCCTACGACAGCGCCTGGGCCATCATCCAGGCCGTCAAGAACGTCGTGAAGGACAACAACGGCAAGCTCCCGAGCGGCGGCAACCTCCGCGCCACCGTCCGCGACGCCGTCCAGAAGGTCTCCTTCGACGGGGTCACCGGCAAGGTCTCCTTCGACGAGTTCGGCGACACCACCAACAAGCAGCTCACGGTCTACACCGTCAAGGACGCCAAGTGGGCCGTGGAGAAGTCCGGCACCTTCAACGGCTGAACCGGCCGCGACAGCTCACGGACTGACGGCCCGAAGCCCGCAACGGCCGACCCCACAGCCGCCGTTCCGACCCACCGCAGCACCCGCGCGGGGGCGCCACGAGTGCCCCCGCGCGCGCCCACATCCACCACCCACGCGGACACCCCCGAACGCACTACGGAGGCCCAGCGGTGCACGACCTACCGCAGCAGCTGGCCAACGGCCTGATCCTCGGCGCCCTCTACGGACTCGTCGCGATCGGCTACACGATGGTCTACGGCATCGTCCAGCTCATCAACTTCGCCCACGGCGAGATCGTCATGGTCGGCGGCTTCGGCGCCCTGACCGCCTACCTCGCCCTCCCCGGCGGCACCACCCTGTGGCTGGCCCTACCCCTCATGCTGATCGCCGGCATCCTGGTCTCCACCCTCACCGCCGTCGCCGCCGAGCGCTTCGCCTACCGGCCGCTGCGCAACGCCCCCCGGCTCGCCCCGCTGATCACCGCGATCGGGCTGTCCATCTTCCTGCAGCAGCTCGTCTTCTCCTTCTACCCCGACGCCAAGAAGGCCCGGGTCTTCCCCAAGATCCCCGGCGACCCCTTCAGCCTCGGCTCCGTCAGCATCCAGCGCAGCGACCTCTTCCTGATCATCGCCGCCCCGCTGTGCATGCTCGCCCTCGGCTGGTTCGTCACCCGGACCCGCTCCGGCCGCGCCATGCAGGCCACCAGCCAGGACCCGGACACCGCCAAGCTGATGGGCATCGACACCGACCGCATCATCGTCCTGGCCTTCGCCATCGGCGCCGCGTTCGCCGCCGTCGCCGCCATCGCCTACGGACTGCGCACCGGCCAGATCGACTTCCGGATGGGCTTCATCCTCGGCCTCAAGGCCTTCACCGCCGCCGTCCTCGGCGGCATCGGCAACATCTACGGCGCCATGCTCGGCGGCCTCGCCCTCGGCCTCGCCGAAACCATCGCCACCGGCTACATCCAGCACCTGCCCGGCATGCACCTCTTCGGGGGCGGCGCCTGGAAGGACGTCTGGGCCTTCGTACTCCTCATCCTCGTGCTCCTCCTCCGGCCGCAGGGCCTGCTCGGCGAGCGCGTCGCGGACAGGGCGTGACCACCATGACCACCACCAGCACCGAGACCACCCCGGTCATCCCCCTGCCCGCCACCGCCGCCACCGCCCTCACCGGCCTCGGCGCGCTCCTCACCGCCGGCTCCGCCGCCATGTCCTGGACCTGGACCAGCGACTTCCCCGGCGACCTCACCTACTTCGGCTCCCCGGCCGGCCTCCAGTGGCTGGCGATCGTCGCCGGCGTCGTCACCCTCGTCCTGCTGCTCGCCGGCCGCGGCGTCCCCGGCCTGCGCTGGGCCGCCCCCAGCCGCAGCGACAACGCCGTCCTGTACGCCGCCACCGGCGCCCTGGCCGTCGCCGCCTACTCCGTCGCCGCCATCTCGGTCGAACTCGGCGGACTGGCCAACCTCGAACCCGGCGGCTGGGTCCTCGCCGCCGGCGGGCTGCTCGGCGTCCTCGGCGCCCTCGGCCTCCCGCTCGACCGGCGCACCGCCGTCCCGCTGCGGATCCTCGACAAGCGACTGTTCCTGCTCGTCCCGGCCGCCCCCCTCGGCTGGCTCGGCGCCCACGCCATCCCCGAGGACAAGCCCGTCGCCCCGGTGATGACCGCCCTGGCCGGCGCCCTCGCCATCGCCGCCGGCGCCGTCCTGCTGCTCCAGCTCGGCCACCTCGCCAACACCTGGCTGCGCCTCGGGAAGATCGACCGCCCGCTGCCCGCGGCGCGCGAACTCCCGTCCTGGGTCGAGGTCCTGCTCATCGTGCTGGCCTTCGGGATCGGCCTGTTCGCGATCACCTTCGGCATCGACACCGAGTACGGCGAGCTCTTCGTCGGCTACCTGCTGCTGGCCGGCCCGACCATCGGCGCCCTCGCCAAGTCCGGGCTGCTGGGCCGGCTGCGCGCCCTGACCGTCAAGTACCGCCCGGTCACCACCGGCGCCGCCTTCGCCGCCGCCGCGAGCTTCCCGTTCACCCAGAACAGCGACCAGTACACCTCCGTCGCCACCAACATCCTGATCTTCGCCACCGTCGCCCTCGGCCTGAACATCGTCGTCGGCCTGGCCGGCCTGCTCGACCTCGGGTACGTCGCCTTCCTCGGCGTCGGCGCCTACGCGGCCGCCCTGGTCTCCGGCTCCCCCGCCTCGCCGATCCACGTCCAGTTCCCGTTCTGGGCCGCGATGCTCACCGGCGCCGCCGTCTCCATGGTCTTCGGCGTCCTGATCGGCGCCCCCACCCTGCGGCTGCGCGGCGACTACCTCGCCATCGTCACCCTCGGCTTCGGCGAGATCTTCCGCATCACCATGCTCAACCTCAACGGCACCACCGGCCCCAAGATCACCAACGGCTCCAACGGCATCCCGCGCATCCCCGACCTGGAGATCCTCGGCTTCGACCTCGGCAAGCCGCACACCATCGGCGGCATCGAACTCGGCCGCTTCTCCAACTACTACCTGCTGATGCTGCTGGTCACCGCCGTGGTCGTGCTGATCTTCGCCCGGGTCGGCAACTCCCGCATCGGCCGCGCCTGGGTCGCCATCCGCGAGGACGAGACCGCCGCCGAGGCCATGGGCATCAACGGCTTCCGGCTCAAGCTGCTCGCCTTCGCCCTCGGCGCGTGCCTGGCCGGCCTGGCCGGCACCGTCCAGGCGCACGTCAGCTACACCGTCACCCCCGACCAGTACACCTTCGCCGAGGCCCTGCCGCCCAACTCCGCCTTCCTGCTCGCCGCCGTCATCCTCGGCGGCATGGGCACCATCAGCGGCCCGCTGGCCGGCGCCACCCTGCTCTTCCTCATCCCGAAGAAGCTCGAATTCCTCTCCGACTACCAGCTCCTCGCCTTCGGCGCCGCCCTCATCATCCTGATGCGCGTCCGCCCCGAAGGCCTCATCCCGAACCGTCGCCGGCAGCTGGAGTTCCACGAAGCCGCCATCCCGGCCCAGTCCACCGGCGAACCGGGCGCACTCACCAAGGCAGGGGCGTGACCGACCAGATGACCACCGCAACGCCACTGCTCGACGTCACCGGCGTCACCATGCGCTTCGGCGGCCTCACCGCCGTCAACGACGTCTCCCTCACCGTCGGCGAGGGCGAGATCATCGGCCTCATCGGCCCCAACGGCGCCGGCAAGACCACCTTCTTCAACTGCCTCACCGGCCTGTACGTCCCCACCGAGGGCACCGTCCGCTACCGCGGCACCCAACTGCCGCCCAAGCCCCACCTGGTCACCCAGGCCGGCATCGCCCGCACCTTCCAGAACATCCGGCTCTTCGCCAACATGACCGTCCTGGAGAACGTCCTCGTCGGCCGGCACAGCCGCACCAAGGAAGGCATCTTCACCGCCATCCTCCGCGGCCCCCGCTACCACCGCGCCGAAGCCGAGAGCCGCGAGAAGGCCATGGAACTCCTCGCCTTCACCGGCCTCGCCGACAAGGCCGACCACCTCGCCCGCAACCTCCCCTACGGCGAACAGCGCAAGCTGGAGATCGCCCGCGCCCTCGCCTCCGACCCCGGCCTGCTGCTGCTCGACGAGCCCACCGCCGGCATGAACCCCCAGGAGACCCACGCCGCCGAGGAACTCGTCTTCGCCATCCGGGACCAGGGCATCGCCATCCTCGTCATCGAGCACGACATGCGGTTCATCTTCAACCTCTGCGACCGCACCGCCGTCCTCGTCCAGGGCCAGAAGATCGTCGAGGGCGACCGCGAGACCGTCCAGAACGACGAACGCGTCATCACCGCCTACCTCGGCGCCCCGCTCGAAACCCCCGCAGCACCGGAGGACCCCAAGTGACCGCGCTCCTCGAAGTCCAGGACCTCCGCGTCGCCTACGGCAAGATCGAGGCCGTCAAGGGCATCAGCTTCACCGTCGACCAGGGCGAGGTCACCACCCTCATCGGCACCAACGGCGCCGGCAAGACCACCACCCTGCGCACCCTCTCCGGCCTGCTCAAGCCCACCGCCGGCCGGATCACCTTCGAGGGCCAGGACCTCTCCACCGTCCCCGCCCACAAGATCGTCGCCCTCGGCCTCGCCCACTCCCCCGAAGGCCGGCACATCTTCCCCCGCATGACCATCGAGGAGAACCTCCTCCTCGGCGCCTTCCTGCGCAGCGACACCGCCGGCATCGCCGCCGACGTCGAGCGCGCCTACAGTCTCTTCCCCATCCTCGGCGAACGCCGCAAGCAGGCGGCGGGCACCCTCTCCGGCGGCGAGCAGCAGATGCTCGCGATGGGGCGGGCGCTGATGTCCCAGCCCAAACTGCTGATGCTGGACGAACCCTCGATGGGCCTCTCCCCGCTGATGATGCAGAAGATCATGTCCACCATCCTCGAACTCAAGGCCGCCGGCACGACCATCCTGCTGGTCGAACAGAACGCCCAGGCCGCCCTGTCGCTGTCCGACCAGGGCTACGTCATGGAGACCGGACGCATCGTCCTCTCCGGCACCGGCGCCGACCTCCTCCACGACGAGTCCGTCCGCAAGGCCTACCTCGGCGAGGACTGACCCCCATGCGAGAGGGGCCCGGCAGATCCGATCTGCCGGGCCCCTCTCGTCTTCGCTACTCCGCCTTGTCGGGCTCCTCGGCCTTCTTACGGTCCTGGGCCTCGCCCTCCTCGATGACCGCCTCGGCCACCGCCGCCATCGTCATCCGGCGGTCCATCGAGGTCTTCTGGATCCACCGGAAGGCCGCCGGCTCGTTCAGCCCGAACTTGGTCTGCAGCACGCTCTTGGCGCGGTCCACCAGCTTCCGGGTCTCCAGCCGCTGGGTGAGATCCCCGATCTCCTTCTCCAGCTCCCGCATCTCGGTGTACCGCGACACCGCCATCTCGATCGCCGGCACCAGGTCCGACTTCGAGAACGGCTTCACGATGTACGCCATCGCCCCCGCGTCCCGCGCCCGGTCCACCAGCTCCCGCTGCGAGAACGCCGTCAGCATCAGCACCGGCGCCAGGTGCCGCTCGTGGATCTGCTCAGCGGCGGACAGCCCGTCCAGCACCGGCATCTTCACGTCGAAGATCGCCAGATCCGGCTTCAGCTCCTCCACCAGCCGCACCGCCGTCGCCCCGTCCCCGGCTTCGCCGACGACCGTGTACCCCTCCTCTTCGAGCATCTCCTTCAGGTCGAGGCGGATCAGCGCCTCGTCCTCGGCGATCACAATCCGGGTGATCTGGGGCGATTCGGTCTCAAGCGGCTGTGCCTGCTCGTCGGCGGTGCTCACGGGGCTCCTAGTTCCGGCGGGGTCCTGCAGTAATCGAGGGTACCTAGCAGCGGCCGACCACACACAGCCGGTATGCTCTGTCGGGACTGGCCCCGCCGGGTTGGTGGAACGGCATACACGGATGTCTCAAACACATCTGCCCGAAAGGGCTTGCGGGTTCGAATCCCGCACCCGGCACCCTTCTCCCCTCCGACGCCCTCGTCAACCCGCTTTGTCCAGCGGTTCCAACTCGACCGTGAGCCGCATGCCGAGCGCCCCGGCGAACCGCTCCAGGACCACGATCGTGGGCATCGTGCCGCCCGCCTCGAACCGTGCCACGGCAGGCTGCTGCATGCCGGTCGCCGCCGCCAGCTGGGTCTGGGTCATGCCGAGCGCCTCCCGTCGCAGCCGGACCTTCTCCCCGAGTTCGAACCGGATCCGCGCGGCCTCGTACGCCGCACCAGCACCCGGACGCTTCAGGATCTCCTCGCGCATGGCGCGCCAGGACGGGCGCTCGCTCATCTCGCCCACTCCTCGTCCTCGTCAACGGTGTGCCGCTCGACCACGCAGCGGCGCAGCGCCCGCCTCGCGCGGTCGCTCATCCCGCTGATCCTCTCCCGCACATGCAACCGGGCGGCATCCCTCACACGAGGGATGCCGCCCGACGCCGTTCCGCTCAGACGTCCAGGGTCCCCACGTGGTGGACCCGCACCAGGTTGGTGGAGCCGGCCAGGCCGGGGGGCGAGCCGGCCGTGATGATCACGGTGTCGCCCTTCTGGCAGCGGCCCAGCGAGAGGAGTGCCGCGTCGACCTGTTCGACCATCTGGTCCGTGGTCGGGGCGAACGGGCCGAGGAAGGTCTCCACGCCCCAGGTGAGGGCGAGTTGGCTGCGCACGGCCGGTTCGTAGGTGAAGGCGAGCACCGGGATGGGTGAGCGGTAGCGGGTGAGCCGCCGGGCGGTGTCGCCGGACTGGGTGAAGGCGATCAGGTACTTGGCGTGCAGGAAGTCGCCGATCTCGGCGGCCGCGCGGGCGACGGCGCCGCCCTGGGTCCGCGGCTTGCTGCCGGTGGTCAGCGGGGGCAGTCCGGCGGCCAGGATGTCGTTCTCGGCGGCTTCGATGATCCGGCCCATGGTCTTGACCGTCTCGATCGGGAACTTGCCCACCGAGGTCTCCCCGGAGAGCATCACCGCGTCCGTCCCGTCGAGCACCGCGTTGGCGACGTCGGAGGCCTCGGCGCGGGTGGGCCGGGAGGCGTTGATCATCGAGTCGAGCATCTGGGTCGCGACGATGACCGGCTTGGCGTTGCGCCGGGCCAGTTTGATGGCGCGCTTCTGGACGAGCGGGACCTGTTCGAGGGGCATCTCCACGCCCAGGTCCCCGCGGGCCACCATGATGCCGTCGAAGGCGTCCACGATGGAGTCCAGGTTCTCGACGGCCTGCGGCTTCTCGATCTTGGCGATGACCGGGACGTACCGCCCCTCCTCGGCCATCACCCGGTGCACGTCCTCGATGTCGCGCCCGCTGCGGACGAAGGAGAGTGCGATCAGGTCGGCCCCGGTGCGCAGCGCCCACCGCAGGTCGGCGACGTCCTTGTCGCTGAGCGCGGGGACGGAGACGGCGACGCCGGGGAGGTTGAGGCCCTTGTGGTCGGAGACGAGTCCGCCTTCGATGACGAGACATCGCACCCGCGGTCCGTCGACGGCGACGACCTCCAGGGTGACGCGGCCGTCGTCGACGAGGATGCGTTCGCCGCGGCTGACGTCGCCGGCGAGGCCGGCGTAGGTGGTGCCGCAGATGTCCTTGTCCCCCACGACGCCGTTGTCGGTGGAGATGGTGAACTCGTCGCCGCGTTCGAGAAGTACGGGTCCGTGGGCGAAGGTGTCGAGCCGGATCTTCGGGCCTTGAAGGTCGGCGAGGACGCCGACGCTCCGGCCGGTTTCGTCGGCGGCCTTGCGGACGCGACGGTAGCGTTCCTCGTGTTCGGCGTGGGTGCCGTGGCTGAGGTTGAATCGGGCGACGTCCATCCCGGCGTCGACCAGCGTCTTGATCTGGTCGTACGAGTCGGTGGCAGGCCCGAGGGTGCAGACGATTTTTGCTCGGCGCATACTGCTGAGGGTAGGCATTACCGGCGCGTAACCTCGACGTGGGTCCGGTCCGCGGGATGACCGTTGTGCCACGGTGAGTTGAACAATCTGACACAGGCTCGGACCGGTGTGCGAGGACCGCTCCGGAGCCGGTGCGGGAGCCCGTGCGAGAGCCCGTGCCGGAGCCCGTACCGAGGCCCGTGCCGGGGCCCCGCGAGGGCCGTCCGGAGCACCGGGGACGCCCGGCCGATGCGATTCCGTGAAGCGGTGTTCACCCCCGGTTCACCGCACCTTCCGACCGCGCTCCCTCCCCGGCGGGACGCTCGTCACCCCCGGGTGTCGCACCCGGGGGTGACGCAGCGACGAGGGGGGAGGCGCTCGCGATGAGACGACGCGCCCTGGGAGTGCTCGCGGCCCTGGCCCTGTTGGGCGGGGTGACGTACGCGCTGGTCCCGGACGACGAGCCGGGCCGGAAGACGGTCACGGTCACCGGGCTGATCGGCTCGGAGAAGCGGGCGTTCTTCGAAAGCCCCGAGGTGAAGGAGGAGTTGGCGAAGCAGGGCCTGGAGGTGCACGCCGACTCCACCGGCTCCTGGACGATGAGCGAGCAGGCCAAGAGCAGCTCGGGCCTGGACTTCGCGTTCCCGGCGAGCACCGCGCCGGCCCGTGAGATCCAGCGCAACTGGGGGCAGCAGGACTCCCCGCTGGTGCCGTTCTACTCGCCACTGGTGATCGTCACCCACGGGGACGTGGCGAACATCCTCAAGAAGAACGGCCTGGCCACGCCGGACGATTCGGGCGTCTGGACGTTCAAGATGGACGAGTACGTCAACGACCTGAGGCTGAACCGCAAGTGGCAGGAGCTGAAGGGCACCGAGGACCACAGCGAGCTGGCCGGTCCGCTGTTCGTCACCACCACCGACCCGGAGAGCTCCTCCTCGGGCGCCCTGTACGTCGCCCTGTTGTCGTACATCCTGAACAACCACTCGGTGGTCTCCGACGACCCGGGCGTCGACGCCGCCCGGCAGGTGCTGCACACGGCGACCGCCCTGCAGGGCGGCCAGAAGAGCAGCAGCGACGAGCCGTTCCGGGACTTCCAGGCGGGCGTCGGCAATCCGCTGATCTTCGGCTACGAGTCGCAGGTCGCCGCGATGGCGGTGCAGGGCCAGTCGACCGGGGACATGGTGGTGATGTACCCGGACACCACGGCGTACTCCGACCACACCATCGTCGCCCGCACCGACAACGGCCGGAAGCTCGCCGGGCTGCTCCAGAACGACGAGGCGCTGCGCAGCCTGGAGGTCCGGTTCGGCTTCCGCCCGCAGGCCCGCAGCGAGGCCTTCGCCGGGCAGGTCAGGGGCATCAAGCAGCCGGTCTTCGCCCAGGACCTGAACGCGGCGAAGGTGAAGCAGGCGACCGTGCCGTCCCTGGACAACCTGCTCAAACTGACCGCCGCGGCCAAGGGGGCCCAGAAGTGAACATCCGCACGAAGCGCCGCGGTTGGGCCGCGGCCGGGTTGGCGGCCGTCCTCGCGGCGGCCTCCGCCTGCACCTCCTCGCCGGCCCCCGCGCCGCGTCCGAACCCGACCGGGGCGATCGCCACCACCCCCATCCCGGGGGTGCTGCGGGTCCTGGCCGGCAGTGAACTCCAGGACCTCCAGCCGGTATTGGACGACGCCCGGAAGGCCACCGGGGTGACGGTGCAGCTCGCCTTCAGCGGCACCCTGGACGGCGCGGACACCGTCTCCACCGGCCGGGCGGACGGCAAGTACGACGCGATCTGGTTCCCGTCCAACCAGTACCTGCGGCTCGACCAGGCCGGCAAGTCCAAGGTGCTGTCGGAGACCCCGGTGATGGTCTCCCCGGTGGCGGTCGGGGTGCGCTCGTCCGTCCTCAACGACCTCGGCTGGGGCGACGGTTCGAAGGTCACCTGGGCGCAGATCGGCGACGCGGCCGCGGCCGGGAAGCTGTCCTACGGGATGTCCGACCCGTCGCGCTCCAACTCGGGCTTCTCCACCCTGGTCGCGGTGGCCTCGGCGTTCTCCGGCGCGGGGGCGGCGCTGACCGAGGCGGACGTGCAGAAGGCGACGCCGCAGCTGAAGCAGTTCTTCACCGGCCAGAAGCTGACCTCCGGCTCCTCCGGCTGGCTGGCGCAGGCCTACACCCGGGCCGAGCCGGGCAAGGTCGGCGCCCTGGTGAACTACGAGTCGGTGCTGCTGTCCCTGAACAAGACCCTTCCGCCGGACCAGCGGCTGACGGTGGTGCGCCCGCTGGACGGCGTGGTGTCGGCGGACTACCCGCTGTCGCTACTGTCCTCGGCGCAGCCGAGCGAACGCGACTCCTTCCAGCGGCTGGCCGCCTACCTGCTGAAGGAGGACGTGCAGAAGCGCATCTCCGAGCTGACGCTGCGCCGCCCGGTGACGGCCGGCGTGGCCCCGGCCGCGGGCCTGCCCACCGACCGCCGCCGCGAGCTGCCGTTCCCCGGCACCAGGGCGGTGGCGGACGGCCTGCTGTCCTCGTACCAGAACGAACTGCGCCGCCCGTCCAGGACGGTGTACGTGCTGGACACCTCGGGCTCGATGGACGGCAGCCGGCTGGACTCGCTGAAGGCGGCACTGGGCCGGCTGACCGGCACCGACGACACCCGCGGACTGCGCCGGTTCCGGGACCGCGAGGAGGTCACGCTGATCTCGTTCGCCTCGAAGGTGAAGTGGACGAAGACCCATGTCGTCCCGGCCTCGGGCAGCCGGCCGGGGCCGGAGACCGAGCTGGCGTCGATCAACACCGACGTCCAGTCCCTGCGGGCCGAGGGCGGCACGGCGCTGTACGACTCGCTGGAGCAGGCGTACCGGGTGATCGAGGACCAGCAGAAGGCGGCCGGTGACGACCGCTTCACCTCGATCGTGCTGATGACCGACGGGGAGAGCAACGAGGGCGCCGGCGACGCCGACTTCAAGCGCTTCCACGACGGGCTGCCGGCGGCGGAGAAGTCCGTCCCGGTGTTCCCGATCAAGTTCGGCGAGGCGGCGGTGAGCCAGCTGCAGGGCATCGCGGACGCCAGCGGCGGCAAGCTGTTCGACGGCGGCGGCTCGCTGGACGGCGTGTTCGAGGAGATCCGTGGCTACCAGTGACGGGTACGGCGGGCGGCTGCTGCGCTACCTGGAGTCGACCCGCAACCTGGTCGGTTGCGGCGGCGGCGCCGTCGGGCTGGCGCTGCACTTCGCCGGGCTGGGCGGGTCCTGGTGGCCGGCGGTGGTGGCGGGGCTGTACGGCGCCGGCGCCCTGCTGACGCCCGGCACGACGGATCCGACGAACCCGACCCCGCCGCCGACGCCAACGACCCCGCCGACGCCGACGCCGACACCACCGCCCCCGCCGACGCCCCGGCCCAACCCCGAGCTGGACCGGCTCGCCGCCTACCTGGACTCCGTCCCGCTGCCGGCCTCCGCCGGGGTGGACGCCCTGCTGGCGGCGCTACGCGAAGCCGGGCCCGGTCCGACGGCGGACCCGATCGTCCGGCACGGCCTGCCGGTCACGGTCGACGGCTACCTGCGGGCGCGCACCTGGCTGCCCTGGGCGGACCAGGGCACGCCGGACCCGGCGGCCGAGTTGGGCCGGCGGGTGAAGCAGCTGTCCGCCGGACTCGACTGCGCGTCGGACTCGACGTGAACCCGGCGGGGCGGCCGGAAATCGACCGTCCCGCCCCCATACCGCCCTCTTCCTCCCCCGCCCCGGTCACGAACGAGTCGCCAAGATCTCACCTGCTGGAAACGTCGGAGGGCTATCCAGCGGCCCGGCCCGCACGGCACACTTCTACGCGCGTCCTTCTACGCGCGTCACCGCATCCGCGGACGCGCCACGCACCTCATAAGCACACAAATTGACGGCCCATCCGCCGTCATTCCCCACTCGGGAGAGTCGTCCATGTCGCTGAACCGCCGTGACTTCGTCACCCGGTCCGCCGCCACCGCCGCCGGTGCCGCCCTGGCCGGCGGAGCCGTCGTCGCCGCCGCCCCCGCCGCCGCGGCCGCCGAGCCGGACACGGCGGCCGCCAAGGGCAACAAGCGCAAGCCCCGCCGCCAGGCCTTCACCGTCATGGGCACCACCGACCTGCACGGCCGGGTGCTCAACTGGGACTACTTCACCGACGCCGAGTACGTCGACAAGGCCCACAACGCGGTCGGCCTCGCCAAGATCTCCACCCTGGCCAACCAGGTCCGCGAGGACAAGGGCTGGGACCGCTGCCTGCTGATCGACTCCGGCGACATCATCCAGGGCACCCAGCTGACCTACTTCTACGCCCGGATCGAGCCGATCGCCACCGACGGCGACAACGTGCCGGACCACCCGATGGCCGTCGCCATGAACCTCATGGGCTACGACGCCGCCGCGCTCGGCAACCACGAGTTCAACTACGGCATCCCCACCGTGAAGGCCTTCGAGGACCAGCTGGAGTTCCCGCTGCTGGGCGCCAACGCGCTGCACGCGAAGAACGAGAAGCCGGCCTTCAAGCCGTACGTGATCAAGGAGGTGTGGCTGGACGAGGACACCCCGCTCAAGGTCGGCATCCTCGGCCTCACCAACCCGGGCATCGCGATCTGGGACAAGGCCAACGTCGCCGGCCAGATGGTCTTCCCGGGCATCGTCGAGACCGCCGCCAAGTACGTGCCCCGGATGAAGGCCGCGGGCGCGGACGTCATCGTGGTCTCCGCCCACTCCGGCATCGACGAGGCCACCACCTACGGCGACCAGCTGCCCTGGCCCGAGGACGCCTCCGGCGAGATGGCCGAGACCGTCCCGGACATCGACGCGGTGCTGGTGGGCCACACCCACAAGGAGGTCGCGCAGCGCCTCATCGTCAACAAGAAGACCGGCAGGACCGTCGTGCTCTCCGAGCCGCTGTGCTGGGGCCAGCGCCTGAGCTGCTTCGACTTCGAGGTCGAGTTCGCCGACGGCCACTGGAAGGTCGCCTCGGTCTCCTCCCGGGTGCTGAACTCCAACACCGTGCCGGAGAACCCGGAGATCAGCGACGCCATCGTCGACCAGCACAAGAAGGTCGTGGCGTACGTCAACCAGAACATCGGCACCAGCAAGATCGAGCTGTCGATCGCCGACGCCCGGTTCAAGGCCACCCCGATCGTCGACCTGATCGGCAAGGTCCAGGCCGACGCCGTGAAGGCCGCCCTGGCGGGCGGGCAGTACGCCAACCTCCCGGTCCTGGCCCAGGCCGCCCCGTTCAACCGCACCGCGCTGATCCCCTCCGGCCAGGTCAAGCTGCGCGACGCGGCCGGCCTGTACATCTACGAGAACACCCTGGAGGCCCGCATCCTGACGGGCGCCCAGCTCAAGGACTACCTGGAGTTCTCGGCCAAGTACTACAACCAGCTCGCCGTGGGCGCCCCGGTCAACAAGGACACCCTGACCAACGCCGAGGACACCCCGGACTACAACTACGACTCGGTGTACGGCCTGAGCTACGACATCGACGTCTCCCAGCCCAAGGGCAGCCGGATCGTCAACCTCGGCTACCAGGGCAAGCCGATCGACCCGAACGCCCAGTTCGTCCTCGCGGTCAATAACTACCGCGCCAACGGCGGCGGCAACTTCCCGCATGTCGCCACTGCCAAGGTCGTCTGGACGAACTCCGACGAGATCCGCAACACCATGATCGCCTGGGTCAAGGCCAAGGGCGTCATCGACCCCGCCGACTTCTTCACCGACTCCTGGCGCCTCGTCCGCGCCGGCCAGCCGGTGTTCTAGTCGCACTTTTCCACGAAGGCCGTCTGCCCCCGGGCAGACGGCCTTCGTGCCGTTCTCGGGGGAAGAATGGAGCCATGCGCGAGTTCCAGGTTCCCGACCGCCACGCCCGACTGCTCGAGTACGCGCAGAGCCTGACGCCCCCGGCCGGATGGAAGATCGAGATCTCCGGCGACGAGATCATCATCACGGCCGGACCGTCCGCGATCCATCAGCGCAACCTCCTGCTGATCCGCAGGCAGTTCGAGGCGCACGAGCCTGCCAACATGATGCCGAGCGAGAACACGGACCTCACCTCCCCCAACGTGGGAAAGCTGCGCAACCCCGACCTCACCTACATCCCTCTGGAGTCGGCTGGCAACCAGACTCCCGCCGAACAGGCCGCCATCGCCGTGGAGATCGTCTCGCCGTCGAACCCGGAGAACGACCTGGTCGGCAAGGTCCGCGACTACCCGCTGATGGGCATCCCGCTGTACCTGCTCATCGACCCGCGCGAGGGCGACATCACGCTCTACTCCGAGCCGTCCGACAGCGGCTACCACCAGCAGTGGAACGGCAAGTTCGGCGACCGCGTGCCGATCCCCGCCCCCTTCGACTTCGAGCTCGTCACCAACGGTCTCGTCCGCTATCCCGCCTGAGCCGCTCCCTCTGCGAGACGATCGGACATCCAGCCGAGACTTGAGGATATTCAGCCGCTCGCCCACCCCCCCTACCGTTGAACACATCGAGAACGGCCCCACGGGGGGCCGGTGTTGACCGGATGAGGGAGAGTTCGATGCGAGCGATCGTGCAGAAGGAGTTCGGCGGCCCCGAGGTCATGCAGCTGGCCGAGGTGGAGCGCCCGAAGCCGCTCAGCGGCGAGGTGCTGGTGCGGGTGAAGGCCGCCGGGGTGAACCCGGTGGACGTGGCGGTGCGGGCCGGGGCGTTCCCGCTGCTGGGCGAGCCGCCGTTCACGGTGGGCTGGGACGTGTCCGGGGTGGTCGAGGAGGTCGGCCCGGGGGCCCGGTACCGGGTGGGCGAGGAGGTGTACGGGATGCCGTTCTTCCCCCGGGCGGCCGGCGGCTACGCCGAGTACGTGGCCGCGCCGTCCCGCCAACTGGCCCGCAAGCCCGCCACCTTGGACCACACCCAGGCCGCCGCGCTGCCGCTGGCCGCGCTGACCGCCTGGCAGGGCCTGGTGGACCTGGCGAAGGTCGGCGAGGGCGACCGGGTGCTGGTCCACCGCGCGGCGGGCGGCGTCGGCCACCTCGCGGTGCAGATCGCCAAGGCCCGTGGCGCGTACGTGATCGCGCTGGCGAGCGAGCCCAAGCACGCCTTCCTCAAGGAGATCGGCGCCGACGAGCTGATCGACTACCGGACCACGGACTACACCGAGGCCGTCCGGGACGTCGACGTCGTCTTCGACTCCTCCTCCGAGGGCACCCGCGCCCTGGAGGTGCTGAAGCCGGGCGGCACCCTGGTCACCATCATGGAGCACTGGAACCAGGAGCTGGCCGCCGAGATCGAGGCCGCCGGGCGCCGCTTCGCGGGCGTCTCGGTCGAGCCCGACTACGCCGGGCTGGAGGCGATCGCCGCCCTGGTGGACGAGGGCCGGATCCGCCCGTACGTCGCCGAGGTGTTCCCGCTCGCCGAGGCCGGCCGGGCGCACGAGCTGGTCGGCTCCGGTACCGTCCAGGGCAAGGTCGTACTGACCGTTGACTGACCGGAGCCGACTGCACGGGGGCGGGGGCGGACCATGGACATCCTGACCGAGGCGCTGGGTTCGATGCGGACGGCACATCCGTCCTCCGTACGCACCGAGGGCCGGGCACCGTGGGCCCTCCGCCTGCCCCCGGTGCTCGGCGCCGGGTTCCACGTGGTGCTGTACGGCACCTGCTGGCTGCTCCCGCTGGGGCCGGGGGAGCACGAGCCGGTGCCGCTCAGCCCCGGCGACATCGTCTTCCTGCGCGACGGCGGCGGCCACGTACTGGCCGACCACCCGGACACCCCGCCGGTGGACTCCCACGCCTGCCGGGTCGACAACGGCTCGCCGATCGGCACCCTGTCGGTCGGCGGCGACGGCGCCCGCACCAGCCTGCTGTGCGGCAACTACCACCTGGACCAGGGCCGCCCGCACCCGATGGTCCGCCAGCTGCCGACCCTGATCCACCTGCCGACCCGGCACGGCCGCCACCCCGAACTGGCCGCCGCCGTCCAGCTGTTGGGAGCGGAGCTGGAGAACCCTCGGATCGGCTCGGTCGGGATCGTCCCGGCACTGATCGACTCGCTGCTGCTGTACATCCTGCGGGCCTGGTTCGAGGACCAGCCCGCCGCGGCCGCCGCGGGCTGGGCGGCGGCGCTGCGGGACACCGCCGTCGCCCCCGCCCTGACCGCCATCCACGAGGCCCCGGCCACCCCGTGGACGGTGGAGTCCCTGGCGGACCGGGCCGGCCTGTCCCGGGCCGCCTTCGCCCGCCGCTTCACCTCGATGGTGGGCGAGCCGCCGATGGCGTACCTGACCCGCTGGCGGATGACCACCGCCGCCCAGCTGCTGCGCGAGTCGGAGGCACCGCTGACGACGGTGGCCGCGCGGACCGGGTACGGCTCGGAGTACGCCTTCGCCAAGGCGTTCAAGCGGGAGTTCGGCCTGGCCCCCGGCGGCTACCGCCGGGAGGCCCGCACCGCCTGACCCCGCAGACCGGCCCCGAGCACGAACCCGAGCACGGCCCCGAGCACGGACCCGAGAACAGCCCCGAGCACGAACTCGGGAACAGCCCCTAGAACGGGAACGGCGCCCGCCCGTGCTGCACCGAGATCCACTTCAGCGTGGTGAAGGCGTCCACCGTGGACTCCCCGTTGAGCCGCCCGACCCCGGAGTTCTTCTCCCCGCCGAACGGCACCCCGGGCTCGTCCGCGATGGTCCCGCCGTTGACGTGGATCATGCCGGTCTCGATCCGCTGGGCGACCCGCACCCCGCGCTCGATGTCCGCGGTGTGCACCGCACCGCTGAGCCCGAACGGCGTGTGGTTGGCCAGCCGGACGGCCTCCTCCTCGCCGTCGAAGGGCACCAACAGGGCGACCGGGCCGAAGAGTTCGCGCTGCAGGATGGGCGCGTCCTCGGCCAGGCCGGTGAGCACGGTGGGCGCCATCAGGCTGCCGGTCGTGGCGCCGCGCAGCAGCACGGTGGCGCCGCCGGCGATCGCCTGGTCGACCTGGGCGTTGATCGCGTCGGCCTGGACGGCGTTGATCAGCGGGCCAAGGTGGGTGGCCGGGTCCCTGGGGTCGCCGACGGTCAGCGAGGCGACCTTGGCGACGAACTTCTCGGTGAACTCGGCGAGCACGCTGCGGTCGACCAGCACCCGGTTGGCGGCCATGCAGACCTGGCCCTGGTGGACGAAGCGGCTGAACACGGCCGCGTCCACCGCGTAGTCGACGTCGGCGTCGTCCAGCACGATCAGCGCGCTGTTGCCGCCGAGTTCCAGCACGGACCGCTTGAAGTGCGCGGCGGCGACGGTGGCGACGTGCCGGCCGATCTGGTCGGAGCCGGTGAAGGAGATCACCTTGGGCACCGGGTGCTCCAGGAAGCTGTCGCCGATCTCCGCGATGTCGGTGATGACGACGTTCAGCAGGCCGGGCGGCAGGCCCGCGTCCTCGAAGAGCTTCGCGATCAGGCTGCCGCCGACGATCGGGGTCTCCTGGTGCGGCTTGAGCACCACGCCGTTGCCGAGCGCGAGCGCCGGGGCGATCGCCTTCAGGGCCAGGAACAGCGGGAAGTTGAACGGGCTGATCACGCCGACCACGCCGACCGGCAGCCGGTGCAGGCGGTTCTCCTTGCCGGGCGCGGTCGAGGGCAGCAGCCGCCCCTCGGAGGCCACCGACAGGTGCACGCACTCCCGCAACATGTCCTTGACCAGGCCCAGTTCGAAGCCGGCCTTGAGCGCGGTGCCGCCGAGTTCGGCCATGATGGCCCGGACGATCTCGCCCTCGCGCTCCTCGACCAGCCGCAGCGCGCGCTCGAACACCAGCCGGCGCTGGTACGGGTTGGTGGCGGCCCAGGAGCGCTGGGCGCGCTCGGCGGCGCGGTAGGCCCGGTCGACCTCGGCGACCGTGGCCACGGTGATGGTGGCCAGCTTGTCGCCGGTGTAGGGGTCGACGTCGACGATGTCCCAGGAGCCGCTGCCGCTGCACCATTCACCGTCGATGTACTGCAGCGCCAACTCGGAGAAGTACGACATCTGATCCCTCTCGTGCCCGACCTGATGGAACCTCATCGTACTGATGTGTCACAGCTCTTGGCGTACGGAGTGCAGAAGATCGCGGGTCTGTTCGAGCCCGAGGCTCTCGGCGATCAGCCCGTCCATCGCCTGCCGGTACGAGGCGAC
Organism: Kitasatospora sp. NPDC030952; assembly: GCF_055571335.1. Lineage (NCBI taxonomy): Bacteria > Bacillati > Actinomycetota > Actinomycetes > Kitasatosporales > Streptomycetaceae > Kitasatospora > Kitasatospora sp. NPDC030952. The sequence goes on along the minus strand of NZ_JBVIFM010000029.1, from coordinate 11,788 downwards.
CTCGGCGGGCTTGTCCACGTAGAGCGCGGTGGTGAACAGCTCCAGGTAGACGACGTCGGCGAGTTCGGCCTCGGCGAAGCCCAGCACGCTGAACGCGCCGCTCTCGGCGCCGAGCGCGGCGCCGCCGAGCGGCCGTACCTGCAGCCGTACGTTGGGCAGTTCGGAGAGTTCGAGCAGCCGGTCGAGCTGGCCGCGCATCAGCTCGGGCCCGCCCCAGGGGCGGCGCAGCGCGGCCTCGTCGAGGACGGCGAGCAGCTGCGGCGGGTGGTCGGCGGTGAGCAGGTCCTGGCGGGTGCGCCGCACCTCCACCCGGCGTTCGATCTCGCTGTCCTCGACGACGTGGCCGCCGGCGGTGATCACGGCGCGGGCGTAGTCGGCGGTCTGCAGCAGCCCGTGGACGAACTGGACCTCGTAGCTGCGGATCTCGGCGGCGGCCTCCTCCAGCCCGAGGTAGTTCTGGAACCAGCCGGGCAGCACGTCGCCGTAGTCGTGCCACCAGGAGGTGGCGTTGGCCTCCCGGACCAGGCCGAGGACGTTGGCCCGCTCCTGCTCGGCGTCGACGCCGTACAGGGTGAGCAGGTCGGCGACGTCGCGCTCCTTGAAGCCGACCCGGCCGAGTTCCATCCGGCTGATCTTGGACTCGGAGGCGCGGATCGAGTACCCGGCCTCCTCGCGGCTGACGCCTCTGGCCTCACGGAGCTTGCGCAGCTGGCTGCCGAGCAGCAGGCGCCGTACGGTGGCACCCCCGCCTGCCTGAGTCGTGCCCATCGAAGTCACCCTCCGCACTCGCGCAGCCCCCCGGCCGTCGGCCGCAGTCTGCCACCTGGCACCGACGAACAACAGCCCGTCCCGGGACGCATTCCGGCCGGGGTGCGAAGCCTGGGAGAACGCTGTGAGCGGACTTTCGGTGCACGGACGGAACCGCAGGTGGGACCGTCGGTAAGAGGCAGGTGAGGGCCTTGGCGGCAGGGACGTGAGGGGCGGGTGGGGCGCCAGGTGAGAACCACCTGGGAACGCCGCCGGGACACCCCTCGGGACGCCCGTCCGGGAACGCGACGGCGCCCGCCCTCCAACTGGTCGGGGAAGAGGGCAGGCGCCAGGAGACCGCGTTGGCCCGGCGACGCTGGCGGGGGCAGCGGGTTGAGCTCCCGGCGATGCGGCGCCGGGGGTTCGGGGGGCCGGTCGGACCGTCAGACCACCAGGGGGCGGTCCGTGGGCCGGATCGGGGCGGGAAGCGGGGTCTTGCCGCCCAGGTACGTGTCCACCGCGGCGGCGGCCGAACGGCCTTCCGCGATGGCCCAGACGATCAGCGACTGGCCTCGGCCGGCGTCTCCGCAGACGTACACGCCATCGACATTGGTGGCGAACCGGCCGTCGCGGGCAATGTTACCGCGCGCGTCGAGGTCCACTCCCAGCTGCTCGACCAGCCCGTTCCGCACGTCCGTCCCGGTGAAGCCCATGGCCAGGGTGACCAGCTGGGCCGGGAGGGCGCGCTCGCTGCCCGGGACGGGCTCGAACCGGCCGTCCTTGAACTCGACCTCGACCAGGTGCAGTTCCTGGACGTTGCCGTCCTCGTCGCCGGTGAAGTGCGTGGTGTTCACGGAGTAGATCCGCTCGCCGCCCTCCTCGTGCGCGGAGGTGACCTTGTAGGTCATCGGCATGGTGGGCCAGGGCTGGTGCCCGGGCCGCTCCTCGCCGGGGCGCGGCATGATCTCCAGCTGGGTGACGGAGAGGGCGCCCTGGCGGTGGGCGGTGCCGACGCAGTCCGCGCCGGTGTCGCCGCCGCCGATGACGACCACGTGCTTGCCCTTGGCGCTGATCGGGGAGTCGACGAGGTCGCCCTCCTGCACCTTGTTGGCCAGCGGCAGGTACTCCATGGCCTGGTGGACGCCCTTGAGCTCGCGCCCGGGCACCGGCAGGTCGCGGGCCGTGGTGGCGCCGGCGGCGACCACGACGGCGTCGAAGCGCTCGCGCAGCTGCTGGCCGGTGATGTCCTCGCCGACGTGCACGCCGGTGCGGAACCGGGTGCCCTCGGCCCGCATCTGCTCGATGCGGCGGTTGATGTGGCGCTTCTCCATCTTGAACTCGGGGATGCCGTAGCGCAGCAGCCCGCCGACGCGGTCGGCGCGCTCGTACACCACCACGGTGTGCCCGGCCCGGGTGAGCTGCTGGGCGACGGCCAGGCCGGCCGGGCCGGAGCCGACCACGGCGACGGTCTTGCCGGAGAGCCGCTCCGGGACCTGCGGGGTGACCCCGCCGCGGTCCCAGGCCTTGTCGATGATGGTGACCTCGACGTTCTTGATGGTCACCGCGTCCTGGTTGATCCCCAGGACGCACGCGGACTCGCACGGGGCCGGGCACAGCCGGCCGGTGAACTCCGGAAAGTTGTTGGTCGCGTGCAGCCGCTCGATCGCGCCGGTGAAGTCGTCCCGGTAGGCGAGGTCGTTCCACTCGGGGATGAGGTTCCCGAGCGGGCAGCCGTTGTGGCAGAACGGGATGCCGCAGTCCATGCAGCGGCCGGCCTGCTTGGTGATGATCGGCAGGAGGCTGCGCTCGACGTAGACCTCGTTCCAGTCCCTGATCCGGACGTCGACCGGGCGGCGCTCCGCCAGCTGCTTGGGCGTGGTCAGGAAGCCCTTGGGGTCAGCCATTAGCCGCCTCCATCATCTTGCGAGTGGTCTCGGCCTCGGAGAGGCCATCGCGCTCAGCGGCGTCCTTGGCGGCGAGCACTGCCTTGTAGTCGGTCGGCATGATCTTGGAGAAGCGGGAGACCCCGCCGCCCCAGTCGGCCAGGAGCTCGGCGGCCACCGTGGAGCCGGTCTCCTCGTAGTGCTGCTGCACGGTCTCGCGCAGCCAGTCGCGGTCCGCGGCGGTGGGGGCCTCGATGCCCACCAGGCCGTCGTTGACGTTCGCGGGGCGCAGGTCCAGGACGTACGCGATGCCGCCGGACATGCCGGCCGCGAGGTTGCGTCCGGTCTCGCCGAGGATGACGACCCGGCCGCCGGTCATGTACTCCAGGCCGTGGTCGCCGACGCCCTCGACGACGAGGGTGGCGCCGGAGTTGCGGACGGCGAAGCGCTCACCGGCCTTGCCGCGCAGGTGGATCCGGCCGGAGGTGGCGCCGTAGCCGATGGTGTTGCCGGCGATCACGTGGTTCTGGGCGTCGTTGCCGATGGCCGCCGCCTCGCGGGCCGGGCGGACGACGATCACGCCGCCGGAAAGCCCCTTGCCCACGTAGTCGTTGGCGTCGCCCTCCAGCCGCAGGGTGATCCCCTTGGGCACGAAGGCCCCGAAGGACTGCCCGGCCGAGCCGGTGAAGGTGACGTCGATGGTCCCCTCCGGCAGGCCCTCGCCGCGGTACCGCTTGGTCACCTCGTGGCCGAGCATGGTGCCGACCGTACGGTTGACGTTGCGGATCGGCAGCTGGATCCGGACGGTCTCGCCGCGCTCCAGGGCGTCCTCGGCCAGCGTGATCAGCTGGTTGTCGAGGGCCTTGTCCAGCGCGTGGTCCTGGTCGGTGGTGCGGTGCCGGGCGGCGCCCTCGGGCAGCGCCGGCACGTGGAACAGCGGGGCCAGGTCGAGCCCGGCGGCCTTCCAGTGGTCGATCGCGCTCTGGGCGTTGATGTGCTCGGCGCGGCCGACGGCCTCCTCGATCGAGCGGAAGCCCAGCGAGGCCAGGATCTCCCGGACCTCCTCGGCGATGAACTCGAAGAAGTTGACCACGAATTCGGGCTTGCCGGAGAAGCGCTCGCGCAGCACCGGGTTCTGGGTGGCGACGCCGACCGGGCAGGTGTCCAGGTGGCAGACCCGCATCATGATGCAGCCGGAGACCACCAGCGGGGCCGTCGCGAAGCCGAACTCCTCGGCGCCGAGCAGCGCGGCGATGACCACGTCGCGGCCGGTCTTCAGCTGGCCGTCGGTCTGGACCACGATCCGGTCCCGCAGCCCGTTGAGCAGCAGGGTCTGCTGGGTCTCGGCGAGCCCCAACTCCCAGGGCCCACCGGCGTGCTTGAGCGAGGTAAGCGGCGAGGCACCGGTACCGCCGTCGTGCCCGGAGACCAGCACCACGTCGGCGTGCGCCTTGGAGACACCCGCCGCGACCGTGCCCACGCCCACCTCGGACACCAGCTTCACGTGGATGCGGGCGGCCGGGTTGGCGTTCTTGAGGTCGTGGATCAGCTGGGCGAGGTCCTCGATCGAGTAGATGTCGTGGTGCGGCGGCGGCGAGATCAGGCCGACGCCCGGGGTGGAGTGCCGGGTCCGGGCGACCCACGGATAGACCTTGTGGCCGGGCAGCTGGCCGCCCTCGCCGGGCTTGGCGCCCTGGGCCATCTTGATCTGGATGTCGTCGGCGTTGACCAGGTACTCGGAGGTGACGCCGAACCGGCCGGAGGCGACCTGCTTGATCGCCGAGCGGCGCTCGGGGTCGTACAGGCGCTCCGGGTCCTCGCCGCCCTCACCGGTGTTGGACTTGCCGCCGAGGCGGTTCATCGCGATGGCGAGGGTCTCGTGCGCCTCCATCGAGATGGAGCCGTACGACATGGCACCCGTCGAGAAGCGCTTGACGATCTCGGAGACCGGCTCGACCTCCTCCACCGGGATCGGCTCCCGGCCGAGGCCGTCCAGCTGGAACAGGCCGCGCAGCGTCATCAGCCGCTCGGACTGCTCGTTCACCCGGTCCGTGTACTGCTTGAAGATGTCGTACCGGCGGTTGCGGGTGGAGTGCTGGAGCCGGAAGACGGTGTCCGGGTCGAACAGGTGGGGCTCGCCCTCGCGGCGCCACTGGTACTCGCCGCCGATGTCCAGCGCGCGGTGCGCGGCCGGGATGCCGGAGGCCGGGTACGCCTTGGCGTGCCGGGCGGCGGTTTCGCGGGCGATCTCCTCCAGCCCGATCCCGCCGAGCTTGGTGGTGGTGCCGGCGAAGTAGCCGTCGACCAGGTCCTGCGAGAGGCCGATGGCCTCGAAGACCTGGGCGCCGCGGTAGGAGGCGACGGTGGAGATGCCCATCTTGGACATCACCTTGAGCACGCCCTTGCCGAGCGCCTTGATCAGGTTCTTGATCGCCTTCTCGGCCTCGACGCCCTGGATGAAGACGTTCTGGGCGACCAGGTCCTCCACCGACTCCATCGCCAGGTACGGGTTGACCGCCCCGGCGCCGTAGCCGATCAGCAGCGCGACGTGGTGCACCTCGCGCACGTCGCCGGCCTCGACCAGTAGCGACACCTGGGTGCGCTGCTTGGTGCGGATCAGGTGGTGGTGGATGGCCGAGGTGAGCAGCAGCGAGGGGATCGGCGCGTGCTCGGCGTCGGAGTGCCGGTCGGACAGCACGATGATCCGCGCGCCGTCGGCGATCGCGGCGTCCGCCTCGGCGGCGATCTCGGCGAGCCGCGCGGCCAGCCCCTCGCCACCGCTCGCGACCTTGTACAGGCCGGACAGCGTGACGGCCTTCAGCCCGGGCTGGTCGCCGTCGGCGTTGACGTGGACCAGCTTGGCCAGTTCGTCGTTGTCGATCACCGGGAAGGTGATCCCGACCGAGCGGCAGGAGGCGGACTCGGCGACCAGCAGGTTGCCCTCGGGGCCGAGGTTGGACAGCAGCGAGGTGACGAGCTCCTCGCGGATGGCGTCCAGCGGCGGGTTGGTGACCTGCGCGAAGAGCTGCACGAAGTAGTCGAAGAGCAGCCGCGGCTTCTCGCTCAGCGCCGCGATCGGCGAGTCGGTGCCCATCGAGCCGAGCGCCTCGCCGCCGGTCTTGGCCATCGGCGCCAGGATGACGCGCAGCTCCTCCTCGGTGTAGCCGAAGGTCTGCTGGCGGCGGGTGACGGAGGCGTGGGTGTGGGCGATGTGCTCGCGCTCGGGCAGCTTGGCGAGCTGGATCTGCCCGGCGGCGACCCACTCCCCGTAGGGGTGCTCGGCGGCGAGGGCGGACTTGATCTCCTCGTCCTCGACGATCCGGCCCTGGACGGTGTCCACCAGGAACATCCGGCCGGGCTGGAGGCGGCCCTTCCGGACGACCTTCTCCTGGTCGATGTCGAGCACGCCGACCTCGGAGGAGAGGACGACCAGGCCGTCCTCGGTGATCCAGTAGCGGGCCGGGCGCAGGCCGTTGCGGTCGAGCACGGCGCCGATCTGGGTGCCGTCGGTGAAGGTGACGCAGGCCGGGCCGTCCCAGGGCTCCATCAGGTTGGAGTGGTACTGGTAGAACGCCCGCCGGGCCGGGTCCATGGTGGCGTGGTTCTCCCAGGCCTCCGGGATCATCATCAGCACCGAGTGCGGCAGCGAGCGGCCGCCGAGGTGGAGCAGCTCCAGGACCTCGTCGAAGGAGGCCGAGTCGGAGTGGTCCGGCGTGCAGATCGGGAAGATCCGGCTCAGGTCGCCGGGGATCAGGTCGGTCGCCAGCTGCGACTCCCGGGCCTGCATCCAGTTCCGGTTGCCCTTGACGGTGTTGATCTCACCGTTGTGCGCGACGAAGCGGTACGGGTGGGCGAGCGGCCAGCTCGGGAAGGTGTTGGTGGAGAACCGCGAGTGCACCAGGCCGACGGCGGACGTGTAGCTGCGGTCCGACAGGTCGGGGAAGAACGGCTCCAGCTGCCCGGTGGTCAGCATGCCCTTGTAGACGATGGTGCGGGCGGACAGCGACGGGAAGTAGACGCCGGCCTCGCGCTCGGCCCGCTTGCGGACCACGAAGGCGACCCGGTCCAGCTCGATCCCGGCCAGGCCCTCCTTGCCCAGGCTCTGTCCAACAGGCGCTGACGCGAGAAAGACCTGCCGGAACCGCGGCATCACGCTGCGGGCGGTGGAGCCCAGCAGGTCCGGGGTGACGGGCACGTCGCGCCAGCCCAGGACCGTCAGGTCCTCCTCCGCCGCGATCGCCTCGATCCGGGCGACGGCGGCGGCAGCGGCGTCGTCCTCGTCCGGCAGGAAGGCGATGCCCACCGCGTAGGCCCCGGCGGCCGGGAGCTCGAAGTCGACCTTGCCGCGCAGGAAGGCGTCCGGGACCTGGGTGAGGATGCCCGCGCCGTCACCGGAGTCCGGCTCGGCGCCGGTGGCGCCCCGGTGCTCCAGGTTGCGCAGGACGGTCAGCGCCTGCTCGACGATCGTGTGGTCGGCGATGCCGGTCAGCGTGGCGACGAAACCGACGCCACAGGCGTCGTGCTCGTTTCGCGGGTCGTACAGGCCCTGAGCAGCAGGTCGCGCATCCGGCACGAGCGCGTACGGCTGGCGGGCGGCGCCGGCCTGAGGCTCGTTGGCGGAGTGCATGGATGCAGACAGCATCGGCTCTCCCGTCGTCGTCTTTCGGCAAGTTGGTGCAAGTAGGGACGACGTTGGCCCTGATGCGATGGTGCGGTGTCGTGCAAGTTACATGATGCCCAGGATCCCGAGAAGCGGAATATCCCGTCCACATGGCGGACGGACACGCAGGTCAGGGGGCTGGGAGAGAGGGCGTGCCACAGTGCACGCTCCGACGATTGTGCCCAACGACCCTCGGCCTGAAACAGGGGCGAAACCGGATCGCCACATAAGCCGATCATGGACGCCTGGGATTCCATCCCGAGACCCCCGCCAACGGATGCGAATCCGCGGCTCCGAGGCCCGGATGATGAGACGATGCCGGGCAACCCGCGACGTCCATGTGTGAAACGTCACGCATTGCCCGGCATAGTCATGCAGCGCTGCGCCCCGGAACTAGCCCACGTGCCCGCCGATCAGCCACCCCAGCAGGTACGTCACCCCGGCCGCGGCCCCGCCCAGCACCAGTTGCCGCAGCCCGCTGAACCACCAGCTGCGCTCCGTCACCCGGGCCACCACCGCCCCGCAGCCGAACAGCCCGATCGCCGCCAGCAGCAGCGCGGGCAGCAGCGAGGTCGCCCCCAGCAGGTACGGCAGCAGCGGCAACAGCGCGCCGAGCGCGAAGCACAGGAAGGACGAGCCGGCCGCGACCAGCGGCGAGGGCAGGTCCGTGGGGTCGATCCCCAGCTCCTCCCGGGCGTGGATCTCCAGGGCCAGCTCCGGATCGCGGGACAGCTGCCGCGCCACCTCGTGGGCCAGCTCCGGCTCCACCCCGCGCGAGACGTACAGCTGCGCCAGCTCGGCCAGCTCGCCCTGCGGGTTGCGGCTCAGCTCCAGCCGCTCGGCCTCGATCTCGGCCTGCACCAGCTCCCGCTGCGAGGCCACCGAGGTGTACTCCCCCGCCGCCATCGAACAGGCCCCGGCCGCCAGGCCCGCCAGCCCGGTCAGGATCACGGTGCCGTTGGACGCCGCGCCGCCGACCACCCCGGTCATCAGCGCGAAGTTGGACACCAGGCCGTCCACCGCGCCGAACACCGCGGGCCGCAGCCAGCCGCCGTTGACGTCCCGGTGGTGGTCGGCCGCGGGTATCCGCGGGTGCTGGGCGGGCTCGGTTTCCAGGGTGCTCGCAGTCACGGTCGTTCCCCTCCGTCTTTCGTTCGTCGCCCCGACCGTAGCCCCCTTGACCTGGGCATTTCCAGCAAAGTAAGGCTTCCCGAACGATGCTGAGGCTGCCCTTCGCAGCTCTCGCGAAGGGCAGCCTCAGTCAGCGAACGTGCCTGCTCAGATCGGGTTCTTGGCGTCCTTGCCGGTCTTCTCCGCCACCGCGGCGGCCTGCTCCGGCGCCGCGTCGCCGTCCACGATCCGGGACGCCTTCTCGCCGTCCACCGTCTCGCTCGGCTTCTCGGCCTCGGCCTTCTCCCCGTCCGAGCCCCCGACCACCCCGATGTACGTCTCGGGGTCGATGCTCGCCGGGTCCTCGCGGCCCGGCCGCTTCTTCCCCACGACCACCAGGTACACCACGGCACCGATGAACACCACGATCGACGTCCAGTCGTTCAGCCGCAGGCCGAAGTAGACGTGCGCCTCGTCGATCCGCAGCCACTCGGTCCAGAACCGGCCCACCGTGTACGCGGCCACGTACAGCGCGAAGGCCCGGCCGTGCCCCAGCTTCCAGCGCCGGTCCGCCCAGATCACCAGCAGCGCGACACCGACGTCCCAGATCGACTCGTACAGGAAGGTCGGGTGGAAGACCCCGTTCACGACCTCGCCGTCGGGCATCGTCTTGTGGATCTCCAGGCCCCACGGCAGCGTGGTCGCCCGCCCGTACAGCTCCTGGTTGAAGTAGTTGCCCCAGCGGCCCATCGCCTGCGCGAGCACGATGCCCGGCGCGATGGCGTCCGCGTACGCGGGCAGCGGCACGCCCCGGCGGCGGCAGCCGATCCAGGCGCCGACCGCGCCCAGCGCGACCGCGCCCCAGATCCCGAGGCCGCCCTCCCAGATCTTGAAGGCGTTCCAGGGGTTCTTCCCCTCGCCGAAGTACAGCTGGTGGTCGGTGATCACGTGGTACAGCCGGCCGCCGACCAGGCCGAAGGGCACGGCCCAGACGGCGATGTCACCGACGGTGTGCTTGGCACCGCCCCGGGCGACCCAGCGCTTGCTGCCGAGCCAGACGGCCGCGACGACCCCGAGGATGATGCAGAAGGCGTAGGCGCGCAGCGGGATCGGTCCGAGGTACAGGACGCCCCGCGACGGGCTGGGAATGTAGGCGATATCCATGGCAGTTCCGACGCTACAGGGTCCGACGTCCCCATCGGACACCCCCGGGGTCACAGAAACCGAACAACGAACGCCGCCGTCCCCTCCCGATCGGAAGGGGACGGCGGCGTTCGGCCTGCCTCAGCCGGCGGTCGGCGAAGGGTTGTTGGCCTCCGAAGCGGCGGCGGTGGGCGCCGGGCTCTGCCCGTTCGAACCCGCCGTACCCAACTGCTTGCCCTGGTTGGCGGCGTCCACCCACTTCACCAGGTTCGCCGGGGTGATCTCCTCGTCGCCGTTCTTCGGGTAGATCGGCTTGCCGTTGAGCAGCACCGTCGGCGTCGACTTGTAGCTGGACTTGTCGAAGTCCTGCTGCACCGCGGACACCCACCCGCCGTACTTGTTGTCGTTGACGCACGCCTGGAACTCCGGTGTGTCCAGCCCGTTCACCTGCTTCGCCAGGTTCAGCAGCACGGCCTTGTTGCCGAAGGCGTCGTTCGTCTCGTCCGGCTGGTTCCGGTACAGCACGTCGTGGAAGTCCCGGAAGTGCCCGGCGTCCTGGGCGCAGGCCAGGGCGTTGGCCCCGTTCTTCGACCCCTTGCCCGGCACCGCCCGGTCGATGAACGACACCACATGGGCGTTCGTGTAGATCTTCCCGGCGTCCTCCAGCTGATCGACGGTCGACGAGAACTCCCGCTCGAAGATCCCGCAGGCCGGGCATCGCGGGTCCTCGTACACCGTGAGCACCGACGGCGCGTTGCTCGCGCCGACCGGCACCACCAGGTTCTTGTCACCGATCGTTCCGGCCGGGGCGGCGGTCGGGGTCTCCGGCTTGGAGCGCTGGTTCTGCACCACCACGCCGGTGACCACGGCGGCGGCGATCACCGCGAGCACGGCCCCGCCGACGATCAGCTTCTTCCTGCGCCGGGAGGTCACCTCCTCGGACGCCCGCTGCTCCAGCATCCGCTCACGGGCGGTGCGCTTGCCTTCTCGGTTCTTCTCGCTCATTGCCTTGACATCCACGGTCGGGGGGCCTTCGTCAGGTGCGGGAATGGGGATGTGGCGGTCAGCTCGCCAGCCAGCCGTCCGCCGAGAGCCGGGTGCGCGGCCGCCACAGCAGCCACCCGGCCAGCAACAGGAACCCGGTGTCGCGCAGGATCTCCTGCAGGTACTCGGTCTGCGAGGCGTCGACGTGCCCGCCACCGCCGAAGCAGCCGCAGTCGATCGAGATGCCGCGCGCCCAGGCCGAGCCGATCCCGGCGATGAAGGTGAGCAACAGCAGCGCCGACACCCCGGCGACCAGCCGGACACCGAGGCCGATCACCAACAGCAGGGCGAGCGCCAGCTCCAGGAACGGCAGCCCGTAGCCGATCGGCTTGACCAGGCCCTCGGGCAGGATCTCGTACGCCCGGACCGCCTGCGCGGCCTCCGCCGGATCGGCGATCTTCGCCAGCCCGGCCCACCCCCAGACCACCGCCAGACCGAGCCGCGCGACAGTACCGACCCACTCGCTCCAGACCGGCACCCGCCGCGGCGCGGGCGCGGAGCCACCGGACTGCACTGCCGGCCCGGCCATCAGGGAACCCCCCTCGGGAAACTCATTCACTTCCTGACGAACCGTAGGGGATGAACCCCGGTTCCTCCGGATTCACGAATTAAGCCGGACGAGTGACGTTCCGTCCGATTCCCTCGAACACCCCTCCGTCACCGGCACCCCGGCATCCGGCCCGGATCGAACACCTCCGGCCGCCCCTCCCGCGGCCCCCGGGCCGCCCGCTCCGCCGCATCCCACCGCGCCGCCTCCGCACAGGCCACCGCATCCCGCTCCGCCCGCTCGGCCCCCCGCTTGGCCAACGCCTGCCCCACCTCCGTATGCGCCCCGACCGCCGCCCCCAGGGCCAGCGCAGCCGCCGCCGCCCGCAGCAGCACGGCCCGATGCAGACCAGCCACCGGCTCACCCCTTCGCTAGCTCGGCAACCCCCGTACACGTGGTTCGTGCACTCGTCCCTCCACTCAACGCCGGTCAACCCCGCCTGATGCGTGTCGCCGCCCCTGTTCACCCGTTCGGGGCCGCCCCCACGCTGACGCCACCCCCGCACCCCAACCCGCACCCACCCACCCGCCCACCCACCTCCCCCTCCCCCACACCCCTCCCCCTCCCACCCGACCCAGGCGAGAGGGACGCGCTGCGGGAGGGGGCGGTGGAGGGGGTGGGTGCGGAGAGGGGCGTGACGGGTGATTTTCAGAC